>CAJMNM010000014.1 GCA_905214795.1 uncultured bacterium | reverse complement strand
GAATACATGCCTGTCACGCATGGGGTCACGGGTTCGAGTCCCGTACGCACCGCAGAAGAGTTTGAAGATACTTCAAACTCTTTTTGTTTTTATCTTATTTATACCCCTCATAACGAGCTGATTAAAATGAGGGCTACATAAATAGATTAACTCGGCTTTACAAAAATCAATCAAGCTGAAAACCTTAGAATTACAGCTCACTTCATAAGCTAATAATTCTATGAAATTTTACAAAACTAAAACCAATGAGAAAAAAAAGCAGAGAAATGGATAGCCAATGGGCATTGGAAGTTATGCGAAAAGCACCATATATTACAGTCAGTTTTACAAGACCAGACGGTACGGCTTATGGCCTCCCTCTTTCACTGGCTTGCATAAACGATAATACTTGGTATTTTCACTGCGCACCTGAAGGTGATAAACTTGAGGCTATAAAGGTACATCCAGAAGTCTGTCTTTCAGCTGTAACCAAATGCACACCAACTGTTGGTCCTAAAGACGGTACATTTACCCTTCAATACCGTTCCGCAATCGCATTCGGGAAAGCGGAATTAGTAACAGACGAGCAGGAAAAAATATTAGCTTTACGTACCATAAGCCAACGTTTTCTGCCTCAACATATGGATGCTTTTGAAAATGCTATTCAGCGCAGTCTTAACCGCACTTCTGTTGTTCGTATTACTCTTACCGATTCTCCAACAGGAAAACGCAAACAATATGATAAAAACGGAGACGAAATGAAATATGGTAGAATGGAATAAAAAATTAATCTTTCGTTCTATCATAATCACATCACATTACTTAGCATTATCTTGCTCACGCTGTTTATACAGCCTATACTAGAGCTATATAAACACCTCTGAAGATTGGATAACAGCTTAATAAAATTAACAGCAAATTCACATACAACAAGGATACCAACGAAATGAACTGAATAAAATATACATATTGACTATTGTTAAATATTGGTCCTATCGCCTTTGAACCAACTTATAACTGCTAAAAAATAGTAACAGTAACCCGAACTAGCCTCCTTCAAATGATAACTCTTCCAATACGATATTAATCAGACCGTTTGCAAATATAGAAAAATATGCAGATAAAAAAACCAACATCTATTTAATAATTGACACCAGCACATACTTGTCAAAAGTTTTTTTTTGTAAAACAATTATAAGGCATAACAGAACTGCGCAAACAAAACCAACAAATTATATTACTGCATTGTCAACAAAAAACTATACTTACACACATTGAAAAATTTCAAATATCGGCAGATAATATGCCTCCCATACTCCAAACTATTCAAATATCTTTTTAGTTATTTCAAGATAAAAGCCGTCAACACTATTTGCTAAACTAACACACAGGTAGTTACAGAATATTTATTCTAATATAATCTTGAAAAAGTCTTTTATTAATAATAGACGTTTCTTAATTCCTGGTTTATCTCACTCTCCTAACAGATGTTAAAAACAATTTTATCGATCAAACGACATAGGGGTTTTTAATAGACAGTGCGTTATAAGGGCACAAAAGGAAAGGAAATGAGAACTAAACCTAACAAATAAATGTCTAATAAAAATTTTAAGATTATGAAAATCAGAAGTATTATTTTATCTTTGTGTGTTGCAACTTGTATTAATGCTGTTCAAGCACAGACTAAGTCCAGCCGCTTCACTCCGTCTGAGAACAAAAACGATATCCGTATATCTATCAGTGACGGTACACCGATGACAATGACCAACATCTTTGGTGCTGGATTTGCAGACGCCATATTGGGCAGCAAAAGAACAGACGAAAAAGTATTAGGCGTATTTGGTCTGGGATATCGCTACACCATTCAACGTTTCAAAGTCGGAGGTGATTTGGGATTTGCACATGTATCAAGTAAACTTGCATATACCGGACAAAAGGCACCATCAGTGAAAGAAAAAGAACTAAACTTCTTAGTATTACCAACAGCTGAGTTCACTTATTTCAGACGCGGTGTAGTAGAATTGTATGGAACAGCCTCAGCCGGTGTAAACATGAAACGCCATTCAGAATCTGCACTGACTGCCGAAGGACGTAATCTGGCTAAATCAAAATCATCATTCTCTGCTGATTTTGCTTATCAGGTCAATCCAATTGCAATAAGAGTAGGCAATGACCGTATCGGAGGATTTGTTGAAGCAGGATTTGGTACAAAAGGATTTGCCACAGCCGGCATAAGTCTTGGTTTCTAACATGATTCGAAACAACAATACTAAACAGTATTTGAAAATGTAATTTTCATTCTAAAATACAGGCCTTAACATGAAAAATGACCGGAAAGCGCTTTTCGAAATCAGATTCAAGAAATATTATCCCAGGTTATGCAGCATAGCCTGTGGATATGTTTCAGAGACAGAGACGAGCGAAGATATTGTACAAGAGACTTTCATCTCTGTATGGAATAGCCAAAAAGATGCTTTACCTGAATCTGAATTTTATATTTATATGATTCGTTGTGTCCGGAATCGATGTATTTCTTATCTCCGTAAAGATAAAAAAACGCTTAATCTATCAATAGAAACATTACCTGCGTCTTATCATGAGACTCATCTTTCCGATGATATTGAAGACACACCGTGCAAACATCCGGAAGATCATTTACAGGAAATTCTACAAATACTTCCTGAGCGTTGCAGAACCATCTTTCTGATGAGCAAACTGCAGGCTATGAAATATAAAGATATTGCCAACCAGTTAAACATATCTGAAAAAACGGTAGAAAATCAAATGGGAAAAGCGCTGAAGTTACTGAGACTTTATGCCATGTCACATCCATTATATCTCTTACTGAGCATCATAATATTGCATGTTTTTATAAATAAATGGAAATGAGGAATCAGGATTATATAGATGAACTTTTAGGCAAATACTTTGCCAAAGAGTATATGACAAATGAACAACAGAAAGAGCTCGATGACTGGATTAAGAATAACCCGGAAGACTTTGAACGTATCAAGTCGTTAATAAACTATACAGAGAACAGTCTGCATGAAAATCATACATTTGATGCTCAACGTGCATGGGACAAAATTTCGCCACTATTATCAGAACAACGACACCGCCATATGCACATATGGACACTTGTCACAGCTGTAGCTGCATCTGTGATTCTTGTCTGGTTGGGAACACAAATACTGTTCAAGACATCTGACTCTGAAAACACTATTTTTATTGCCAACCGGACCAATCAAATTGAAAACCATTTGTTACCAGACAGTTCTAAGGTTACTCTATTCCCGAAATCTGAAATTAAATGTCTGATTGCGCAATCACACCAAGACAGGAAAGTAGAACTCAATGGAAAAGCCTTTTTTGAAATTAAAAAAGCAAATGGCAGAAAATTTAGAGTCAATGCTAATAACGTCAACGTTGAAGTCCTGGGAACATCATTTATTGTTGATGCCTATCAGAATAATTCAACTACGGTACAAGTCAGAACCGGACATGTTAAAGTAACATCCGAAGACACATCGGTTGAACTCCTGCAAAACGAACAGGTAAGCTTTACAGGAAACAAAATTCAAAAGGAAAGAATTACTAATACAGATGCTGTTTTCGGCTTTATAAATCAGATTTTGGTATTCAAAGAGGAATCAATAGAAAACGTAATATCACAAATAAAAGAAGTCTCCGGTATTGAAATCGAAATCGACCAAAACGTACGATTCAATGCAATTACGGCTCGTTTGGATCTGACTCAACCACAAGAGGCCATTAAAGAAATCGCATTCTTATGTCAATGTCATTACGAACAGACAGATTCTATGCACTACAGACTTTTTGACAAGAACAATCCATGAATCTGAAACTGTATAGCTTAATAGGACTACTCTGCTTCTGGTTGTTCCCTTTATGGGGACAGCCGGATTTTTCTTGTTGTCAGACTCTTATCAGCACACAATCAGGACGGGCTTCACTACGTCAGTGGTTCCAATGGTTGGAACAGAAAGGCAACCTACAATTATCCTATAATACGTCGGTCCTTGATATGGACCGCAACTATACGTTATATGAAACAGGACAAGTAACTGTCGCCCAATTTCTCACAATTCTACTTAAAGATTTCAAACTGAACATACAAGAAACTCCTTCACGACAAATATTACTACAAGTTACACCACGTAAAGAATATACAATAGAAGGCTGTATCTGTGAAGACGAAAGCAAAGAAAAACTATTAGAATCTTACATTCTCCTTAAAGAAATACATACCGGTCAAACTTATACCGCAATTGCCGAACACGGTACGTTCAGACTGCACATACTTGAAGGTGAATACAATATCCGTGTTCATTATCTTGGCTATCAACCCTACGAACATCAGATTGGCGTTTTCCAGAATCAATTTTTAAAAGTAATCATGCATCCCATATCCATTGAATTAAAAGAAGCAACCGTACGCTCATGTCCTAACATAATGGAATTGGATGAATCACAACCAAGCAACAAACTGACATACACCAACACCAATCTGTTCTCACAGATGAATATTCTACCAGGCGTCATTGGCGCTCCAATGGGAGTACATTTTCAGGTCAACGGCGGAGGAGATGACGAAAACCTGTTACTCGTCGACGGAACCCCACTCTATCATTATGGACATATGAACACCATGATGTCGCCTTTCAACGGTGATGCAATAAAAAGTGTCACCTTTCACCGTAATTTTTTCCCAACTCAATATGAAGGGAGACTTTCATCTGTAACAGATATCCGTATGAAAGAGGGCAATAAACAGGAACATCAACGTACACTTTCTATTGATATGCCTGCTGCCTCCATGATGCTAGAAGGCCCTATTATAAAAAACAAATTTTCATATCTTGTCGGCATCCGCCGAAGTTGGCTTGATTTTTTCGATGAACTTGTAAACGACGATTTACGCATGAATCATTCCTATTCGGACTATCAGGCCAAACTGTCATTTGACGTAACTCCCGTCACATCCATTCAATTTATGGCATATCATGCTGATGACGATTATCATTATCCCATTGAAAAACATGTTAACCAAACCATTATGCACTGGAAAAATCAGTTGTACCAGTTAGGCATTCAGACTCTCATCGGCAAAAATCTCACACTGTCTTCAACCATTGCCTATACAGCCTATTCCAATAAAGCGCTGGAAAACATTTTAGAACTGGAAGACACAAAATTTCTAGAAAGCGGCATTCGTTCCACCTACGTCACCACAACACTTTCATGCCAACCAGACCCTGTTTTTCATGCCAGCTGGGGTATCAGGTTTGCACGGGAAAACTATAAGATGGCTGTATTCGGCGACACATTAATGAACAAAAAAGAACCTATAACCCAGCTATCCATCTTCTATGATAATCTGATAAGAATAAACTCAAAACTATCTGCTGAGATTGGTATAAATTATGTCTTATACGCTCCGGATCATTACACCAAACACCACAGCATACAACCACGAATATCCTTAAAATATGCCATATCCGGAAATGATCTGCTCTATACCGGAGCCTCCAGAATGGAACAGTTTTATCATTATATTTGTCTGAACTATTTCGCCCTGCCTACAGACTTTCGTATGCCTAGCATCGAAAGATTTCATCCTCGTTCATCAGAACACTACGAAATAGGCTGGAAACATTTTCTTCAAAAAGGATACATCGAAGCATCTGCTTTCTATAAAACGCGCCGTCATGTGCTTGCCCTACGTCCTGAAGCTTATCCAACAGACAACCAATGGGAAAAATATATCATGAGCGGAAATGGACACAGCTATGGTGCAAAGGCATACATTACCAATACATGGAAACGGGTAAGTCTGCAAGCATCGTATGCCTATATCCGTAGCAAAGAATGGTTCCCCGATTTACGTCAACTCGGAAAGCTACCCTCTTTATACGATATACCGCATGCATTTGCAGCGGCAATAAGTTATCGCTTTACCAAACACTCTTCCATTTCCATCGGCGGAGAATTCCGTTCGGGTAAAATTATGGATTTAGATTATGACATGGATGTCATTCCTGAAGAACAGTTCCGCAGTTTCAGAGAATCTGCCGTATATAGGATTGACGCAGGCTATGGCTATCAGCGTACTTTTAAGAAATCTATTTTAGCATTCCGTTTAGGACTATACAATATTGTAGGAAATCCTCCGGAAGAAGATATTCAGAATTTTTATTTCATTAATTTCCAAAGACAATGTCTGCCATACGCAGCCATAAGTTTTAAATTCTAAATTGTCACAAAAAATATTGTGAATTGATTTGCAAAAGCGGTCAGATGTTTGTATGTTTGCGAACTTTTTAATAAAGTATTGTATGCTTAATAAAAAATACACGGACGAACAAGTACAGATAGCACGCTTTGCCAAAGCCATGGGACACCCTGCCCGCATAGCAATACTTCAATTTTTAGCTAGTCAGGAGAGTTGTTATTTTGGTGATATTCACGAAGAATTACCAATTGCAAAAGCTACTGTATCACAACATCTGAAAGAACTCAAAAATGCAGGACTGATACAAGGCGAAATAGAAGTTCCAAAAGTAAAATACTGTATCAACAAAACCAACTGGAATCTAGCTAAAACTATGTTTGCTGATTTTCTAGGTCAGCCAATATGCAAAAAAGGAGACTGTTGTAAATAAAATTCAGAACAACATCTCCACCATTCTCATGCGGAATTTATATAGCTAGCATCATAAGATGGTATCACTCTGTGACAACACACCACATCGTTACATCAACAGAACAAATTTTTCCGTCAGTCCAACTCTATTTTACGTATCTCACAATTCTCCAAACCAACAACATCCTCTGCTCTCTTTTTCTCAATAAATGCCTGAAAGAGTCGACAAAAATAGCCATGACTAATCACCAGCAAAGTTTTACCTGAATACTCTTTCTTTATCTCATTCACAAACAGGTTAATTCTTTGACGTACTTGTCCGGCATTCTCTACAGTCTTGTCAAACTGTGCTCCGGCAATAGGTTTACCAACCAGATTTCCCATGTCTCTTTCTCTTAAAAGGGGTGTATAAAAAGGCACAAATCCTGTATTTTCCAAAACAATAGCTGCTGTATCTCTACAACGTTGCAAATCACTGCATAATACAGCATCAAAGTTAAGCGCCGCTACTTTCGCATGCATCATTCTGGCCTGCATTTTACCCTTATCACTTAACTTGCCGGGATTCTGTCCTTGAAAAATACCTTTAGCATTCTCCTCTGTTTCTCCATGACGCATTAAATATATTGTTATCATTTTATATTGTTTTTTATCATTATACAAAAATCAGGCCTTTCCTCTATATCCCGGAACAATCTCCAGCATAAGAAAAGACCTGATTTTATCTGAATTTACCCCTACATTAAAAATGTAGGACTCATACATTAATAATTCTCCTTCTTAACTTCAAAATAAGCTTGTGGATGTTGACAAGCCGGACAAACTTGAGGAGCTTCTTTTCCAACATGGATATATCCACAATTGCGACATTGCCAAACAGTTTCCTCCTCTTTCTTGAAGACATGTCCCTCCTCAATATTCTTCAAAAATGCACGATAACGTTCTTCATGTCCTTTCTCTGCCACTGAAATCATACGATACATAGCTGCAATCTCAGGAAATCCTTCTTCATCAGCTATACGGGCAAACATCGGATAATCAGCAGACCACTCTTCATTTTCTCCAGCGGCAGCGGCTTTTAAATTTTCTGCTGTTGTAGAAATTGTTCCGGCCGGATAGCTGGCAGTAATCTCAACCATTCCTCCTTCAAGCCATTTGAACATCTTTTTAGCATGTTCTTTTTCCTGTTCAGCTGTTTCAAGGAAAATTGCTGAGATCTGTTCATATCCTTCCTTCTTTGCCACGCTGGCAAAATATGTATAACGCATTCTGGCTTGTGATTCACCAGCAAATGAAGTCATCAGATTCTTCTCTGTTCTTGTTCCTTTAATACTCTTTCCCATAACGTTTGTTTTTTAAAAGTTATTGATTTCCCCTATAATAATTCATCTATCTGCCAACAAAGATAGTATTATTTTCTTTATAAAGTTGTAATCAATACAAACTATTTTTCGAAATAAAAGTTAAATGATTAAATCCGCGTTCCATCAAACACCATTAAAGGCCTGTCAATCTTTAACATAAGAGAAACTTTTCTAGTCCTCGAATTAATTCAAAATAACCTTTTCTGTAAAAACTTCATTATCCTTATACCATTTTACGGTATAAGTTCCCGATTTATAACCTTGATTCTTCATCATATATCTAAGGCTCTCCGGAACACATTCCAAAGTACCGACCAAAGCTCCTCCCATTGTATATACCATGCATCTCAAAGGAGTCTCTGATGTCATTTCCGTTACACCTGTAGCCTTTACCACACGAAGAATACCTTTATCTAATGAATATTTATCCCACTCCAAACCGTCGCCGGGAGCTGACAACTCAAATTCCAACAAATCAGACAGCCTTGTTGTTTCTGCCTCCCATAACTGAAATTCATCGCCAACAGCTAATTGCACACCTTCACGTAATAAGACTTTCAGTTTGCCTCTTAAATTCAAGGTTCCTATAGAAGCGAGATGAGTATAAGACGATTTACTGTAAATATAGAACTGCAATGTAGCCCCACTGCTTATTGTCACATTCTTGGAACTGAAATCCAGAATTCCGGAAAAAGATGTTTCTGATACACCCGGACGAAGTGTTCCGCCATTAGACACAGACACAGAAGAATTTCCAAGTTTACCGCCTCCAGCCAACATTGCGCCAGAAGCTACCGTCAGAGCACCAGAACCCAACATTGCATAATCTGCATTCGTTTTATTCAAAATCAGGCTTCCTTCTGAAACCTTGCATGTTCCACCAAATGTGCTATATCCTGTAACAAACATTTCTCCGGTTCCCACCTTTTCAAAATTAGTACCCGAACCGACAATTGTACCGGCAAACGTAAATTTCTCATTTAGCGAGCCGACTTTCCATGTATTTACCCCCGAACTTGAAAACGGCGGTAACTCTCCCAAAGAGCCATTACCGGTCAGTTTGCCAATCGTAAACGATTTACCTGAATTTGTCACAGTATACCCTGCCGGAATATTTAATGTAGCTTTCGGTAAACCGAAACCATTATCCAATGTCAAACCATAGGTTTTATTTATCGGCTCTATTGTGCCTTCAAAAGCCGACCAGTCACCTTGAAACTGCGTACGGACATACGGGACATTCACTTTCAAGGTTCCTTCGCCGTATAGACGACCGATATAAGTACAGCGTGAATCGGCATAAAATGTAGCTGTCTTACGCTTCTCCACATAAAAATTATTTGAGTTTGAACTGTAAGTATACATGTTATCGCAATCACGATAAATTCCACCTTTCATAATCAAGGTGTCTCCTAATCTGACATTGTCCACTCCGGCTGCAATTGTTCCGTTTTCCAATATCGTCGATTTCAAATCATTACTGCTATTCAACAATGTCAATGTTCCGCTACCAGATTTTGTCAGTGTGGTACCTGTAAATTCACCTTTCATTTCAAAATCAGCACTACAGTTCAGTTCTCCTCCACCTTCACCGATAGTAATCGGTGTTGAATTGCTGACTGCAGACAGATTTCTCAATACTGCACCATTTTTCAGTTCTATTTTATTTTTTTCCGTGGTAAATACACCAAAAGCGCCATATGGAGTAATGTCATTTGCCATCGTTGTGACAACAGTAGTTCCACCTTCAAGTGTGGTTTTTCCGGTATATTTATTTTCATTCTCGATAGTCAACATACCTTTTCCCGCTTTGGTCAAGTTCATGTCTCCATCCAGTGCACCGGCACCCTTTATCGTATAATCTTTTTCTGCCTGAAAACAAACTTCTGAAGGCATAACACTCTCCGTTAGATTCACGGTAAAAACGGTAGCTGCATCATCAAAAACCACTTTATCGTCTGTCACAAAAAAATCCTCTTCTCCATTCAGTTTGAAATTCTTTGTTGACGCCAAATCCCAATTATTATTTTCAGTACTTCCTGTCCAATAAATTGTAGCAGCAGCACGCAGATTTTCAATCACCAAATACACATGAGCTTCATCTGCTTCAATGTGACAACGCAAACCGTCTAAACCTTCAATTAAGATATTACTTACATCACCATTAATCTCGGTCACATCCATCAATTCATATTTTCCTGGAGTCATCTTCGTCTCACCGGTCTTACAATGTGCCACAAAACGGAATACAGGCTGCCTATACTGTGGTGCATCCTGACGGTTTATTGTACGCAGTACCAATGCCTTATTAACAATGATTTTATCTGCAGAAAAATCTTCCGCATAAATATCAAACTCAGCAATTGCTCCAAAATTCATGATAAGGCTGTCCACCTTTATTTCTCCCTTTTGGTTTGCGCCGCCTGCACGCAATACCGCACCATATTCCATCTGAATGGCCTTACCAAACTCTGCTGAAGCGTTCAACTCGGCAAAACGATTCATCCATACACGGCTTTCTGGCAGACTGCCATTAAAATTCGTCACTCCGGCCCACAAATCAGTTCCACCGCTATAAGTCTGGTTTCCGCCAAATGTAAGAATACCCTCTCCCTGCTTAACCAAACGCATGTCACCGGTCATACTGCCACCGGTTAAAGTATAAGTTGAATAAGCAGTGGTAATGTTATCATTATCATCATGTCCCTCTGTATGCGAGAAAGCATTTACGGTCAATATATAAGGAGCTACTCCGTTTTCTATATTAACCGTTCCGCCCTCGGTATTAGCCAACAAAACATGTTTGTCGTTTTGAGCAGCAGTAATCGCATCGGTCACTTCCTCACGCCCGTTTGTCATTAATGGAGGCGGAGCCATCGTAATACCTTCCGTTTTACCAAGAAAATAGCTGACATGAGGCGGCTGGTTATATCCGCACATCTGCCATACCACAGCCTGACGATATTGCATATCGTGCAACAAGGTATAATTTCTCCAAGGTGTTACATCGGTAGTTGTATAAATTCTCAAAGACTGATTATCCTCCGAACGGACCACAATCTCTTCTCTCCAATCTCCAAACAAATCGGCCTGCAACGAGGGCGTATTTTTGGTCCAGTTGTTCAGTTTCGTTCCGGTCGCAGTAAAAATGGCATCCGACTGCCCATACTTATAAATCGCGGCAGGACCTTCTGTTCCCGCTCCGTCCAGACTTTCTTCACATAAATCACCATCCCAGTAAATTCTGAAATCCTGAGTAATACCGGTAAAACTGTTCGTCACGACATCCGATGTCACAGAACTAAGCAATCCCATACCGACAGCCGTCATCTGGCTACCCATATACTGATCCGTAAAATTACCTGCCATCGCACGGCCACAATCTCTACCCAGTTTATGCTGATAGTAAATCTTACTGGTTGTCGCATCACGGTAGTTAGCTCCTTGTGCGTTCTCATTACAAGCAAATATTTCCTGCCCTTTTCTATAAGGATCCAAATCACTACAATGCTGTGCGTCTCCATGACCAAGGCCGGTTGTCGACAATCCCTTTCCATTGTCATCTATCACCATAGAACCGTAAACGATTTCATCACGTCCATCCCAATCCACATCTGCAATACCGTAATTATGATAACCTTGTCCGTACCACGGACCACCGGTATTACAATTCCAACGCCAACGTTCGGTCAGTTCGTGTGTTTCGGGATTCACATCATACGCTATCATCTTATGACGGGTATAAATACCACGTCCTAAATAAATACTCGGTTTACGTCCGTCAAGGAATGGCGCTCCAAAGAAAAACTTATTAGAACGATGCCCGTAACCGTCTCCCCAGGCCTTGTTCAGATCAGTTTCTCCCGACTCAAAACGTTTCAACGGAAATTCCCGTTGATTATACAGTTTGGCTGTAGCCCCTTCCATATAAAGCAGAAATTCATCACCGGCCGTGGCATAAGTCATATTGGCCGAATGTGAAATCATATTACGGTAATTCTTACTCAGGCTACCAATCACCTGATCACCATCGGCACCATGTACTATCGTACCGTCAGCCGCTCTCATCAACACTTCTGCCTTTCCGTCACCATCCCAGTCATAAGCCACAATGTTGGTTTCCACATGACCGGAACTAATCAGGTTCGGTCCACAATCTATGCTCCACAACTTTGTACCATCCATCTTATAAGCTTCAAAATAACAGAAGGCACTGTCGTTGGCCACTTCAAACAAACCGTCCGGCCCATAAATACGTTTCACGATGATTTCAAACTGTCCGTCTCCGTCAAGATCTGCAGCCGAAGCATCATTCAACTTATAATCTTTTGTAATGTCTGTTCCACGCCGGGAATAGATTTTTCCCATCGGAATAGACAAATACTGTTGATTCCATACAGCAACCGGTTCACACGCCTCCTGTTCCACGCCACGAAAAACAGGACGAACCGTATATGTAGAACTTACGGTTCCGTTTGTATCCAGATAGTTTGACACATTGAGTGGCGTATCATTGACTTTCACACCGTCACGATAAAGATTATACTGTGTATCGTAATATTCCGTACCGTCCATACGCCAACCGACATAAACTCCCGAAGCTGTCTTAACTGCTACTATTCCCCGGTCCAGCTGTTCCATCGGTCGTTGTGCTTTTACAGATGCCAGACCGCACAATAAAAGCACAAAAAGCAAACTCTTGCGTTTCATATGTATTATTGATTTAAAATTAGATTAATGATATATCAAGTGCAAATATAACAATTAATATAAAACAACAATGCCATTAACCACAAGAACTTTAAAACAAATATAAAATGCTATTTTACCATTATTTTATGACATTCTACAGAACCGCAACTATATGCTACTGACAAGATATAAAATCCAGACTGTAATCTTAAAAATTCGGTTTCATGTGAATTAAGTGTCATATTCTTAACCGGAAAACCGGTTAACGTATAAAGTGTGCAGTCACAACCGTTATCTGTACTGACAGAAAGGACTCCTTTCGAGGGAGAAGACCATCTTAAACGCTGTAAATCTTCGGTCGCATATTTAATCCCGTCATAAGGATACGTAACCGTATGGAACACGTCTATTTCGGACACATTACAGGTTGCCGACCAATTATATAAAGCCAGATAACGATAATTCCCTACGGCTCCCACGGCATAATGTCCGGGAACGCCGCCTTCTGTCACCCACGAATTATCCGTAACCGTCACTTCACCGTAAACAGTACCGTTTGTACGCATAATATCTTCCGCGTCATTCAGATTCCAGTCTTCCAAATACGGCCCTTCTGCCGTTGAGCCACAAACTTTCACCTGCTCCCGTGTATCTTGCACTCGCCCATTATTATACAACACTACAGAAGCTATGTCCAGTCCCTCTTCACCAAAATCATAAACCATAAAAAGTTGGTTTTTCAGATTTACCGGTTGCTCTATTAAACCATCAGAGGCTGCCTTTACAGCAGCCTCATAATTTTCTGTCACATCTTTTCCCGAAGCATCATATACTTTCACCGACCGGACATCCGTATTCAAATCCACCGCTACGGTCTTGGTCTGTTCTACCGGGTCAATCCGCAGGTTCTTCAATTGCAATACATCGTCTTTCCCATTCATATACAACCTTAAAACCGCCGCACCACATTTCACAGAAACCGTTCCTAACAGAACTTCTGTCCATCCGGACGATTCTTTCAGACTTCCACCAACTTTCTCTCCGTCATCCACTGCACAATATAATGCCGCTCCCTTTCCCGTCGTACGGTATGTGGCATACACCTTATAAGATTCAACCAATCCTGCCTTCGTATTATTTTCCGGAGCCGGGAATACAAGCGTATAACTCATCCATTCACCGGCTTTCATCTCGGTTACGTAATAATCACCGTTTTCTTCAGCAATCTCTACCGTACCGTCTGGACGATAAATCCCGTTTCTATCTTCGCCTTCATTGTGATAAGTATGAGACTCGCCATTTCCGGCATAATAATCATAGTCCACAGCCTTAATTTTACAGGGTACAATAGGAATTCCCGACTGCCGGACACCGTTCTGCCAAGTTCCCGCGTCACCGGCCATCCAGTCCGTACGTTGCTTGGTCAGCGTTCCCCATCCGGCCCATTCGTAATACCAGTTAGGCGCAACGCCCCAGTTTTCCAAGCCGTAATCTCTCATCATTTTATCATAAGCACGCTGCAACCACAATGTTTCTTTCGCCGGCACACCGGCTCTCACCCTATAATGTTCCAACGCCTGTGTTTTCCATCCGCCCGTGCCGAACACCTTTCCCCGGTCACCATAGGCCATAGCCTTTGCTTCCCAGCGTTTCGAACGACTTACAGCCTGATAGAACTTACCATTCTCAAACGTACATTCCTCTTCATTTTTCGTATATCCTGTCGGTTCCCATGGCTCAGGCTGGTCCGGAAAGCTCTCCAAAGCCGAGAGATTGTAGCGTATGTTAAATTCTATTCCTTTCAATATTCTGTTATCCAGCCAACCGTAAATGGTATCTCCCTGGTTCCATGCCATCTCGGCTATTGCCGTATAATTACCTATGCCTCCCATTGTATGTCCCTGGTCACGGCACGACTCCTGACACTGTCCGTTTTGATAGATATAATAACGCAGAAGCTCATCCGAAAAATATTCTTCGTCCGATGGCTCCCAACTCACACGGTAATCCAGTTTAGTGTCACTCTCCGAAATCAGTTCACCTCTTACAGGCTGTCCTGTACCATAAGACAAATCATCCTTACGGCTCGGCAAGCCGGCCAGATAACGGTAACCTCTTTCATAAATGGTATCGTTATCCAAATAAATCCCCATGGCCATCAGTCCTCGTGCCGCGAACAATCCCTGGTTACCGAAGCGTCCCGGATCGAAATTATAGATATTCCAATAAAACGACACATCATTCTGATTATCATCCAACGACTTATGGCTGTTTGCGTCTTTCGTGGTACTGTAAAACGGATAAACCAACATTTTCTTGAAAGCAGCCTGATCCTCAGGTGCCCACCCTTCATAATCGCGCAAAAGTTCTGCAGCCTCAATCAACATATAAATCTTGCCATTATCCAACGGTGCAGTGCCACGACAACTGGCGTTCGTCAGACGGTTATAACGGTTCAACCTTTTAACAGCATCATCGGCATAAGCCTTATTTCCTGTTATATGATAAAGCAAAGCCAAATCATGCGCACGCCGTCCGTCCGCGCCTATCGTTCCGTTAAACTTTCCTTCCTTAATCTGCGTAATATCCTCATAATTCCCGTCTCCTATCTGCGAATAACGGTCATTCAACAAAGCCTGATAAGTCGTATAGAACGGTTCACGCCGTGCCTCCACCATCGCTTTCATCCGGTCCAGATCGGCACGTGTATAAGTAATACCGGGATGTACAAACTTTCTTTTTTGCGCTGACAGCTCCGAAGAACCTGCCAGTCCTAAGACCAAAGTAACGAGTAATAAAAAACGCTTCATAAGCTCTCATTTTAAGGATAAAGTGCCGGAATCATTCTTTTTACATTAAAAAGTCATATATCCGGCACGGTTAACAACAACATCTCAAACGTTCTGTTATTAAATACGAACATACAATACATTCCACTAAAACGTTTTTTCAGAATTATAAAATTTTAAGAAATTACGTCTAAGACTACTTCACCCCCATCAAAAAACAAACAGAAACGGGTTGGACAACAACTATTTCCAACCCGTTTCTGTTTGTTATCTCGTTTATTACCTTTAAAGCACTCCTTTGCTCGAAGGTAACTGAAAATGATAAATATCACGTTTCACAGCCATCTTCAAGCTACGTGCCAGCGCCTTGAAAATACCCTCTATCTTATGATGTTCATTCTGTCCCTCAGCCTTGATGTTAAGATTCATCCTGGCCGCATCGCTCAGACTCTTAAAGAAATGAAGGAACATCTCGGTTGGCATCTCGCCTATTTTCTCTCTCTTAAAATCCGCTTCCCATACCAACCATGGTCTGCCGCCGAAATCCAGCGCCACCTGACAAAGACAATCGTCCATGGGCAAACAATATCCGTAACGTTCAATGCCGCGTTTGTCACCCAAAGCCTTACTCAAGCACTCACCCATCGCAAGCGCCGTATCTTCTATGGTATGATGCTCGTCCACCTGCAGGTCGCCCTTCACATGAATATACAAGTCCATTCCGCCATGCTTGCCTATCTGTTCAAGCATATGGTCAAAAAATCCCAATCCTGTACTGATGTCACATCGCCCCTCACCGTCAAGATCAATCCTGACATCCACATCTGTTTCTTTCGTCACCCGATGAACAGATGCCTTCCGTTCGCCGGCAAACAGCAGTTCCGCAATCCGGTCCCATGAATCTACATACTGCACACGCGCATCATCCACCGAATCCGCGTCACGCTGTTTCAGAATCAGCGCTTTACATCCCAGATTCAGAGCCAAAGCCGCATCTGTCTCACGGTCACCAATTACATAACAGCGCGACATGTCGTAATCGCCCTGCATATATTTCCCCAACATGCCGGTTCCGGGTTTACGGGTCGGCAGATGTTCTTCTGGAAAGCTGCGGTCTATCAGCACATCGTCAAACTCTATACCCTCTCCGGCCAACGTCAGCATCAGCAGATTATGAACTGGCCAGAACGTATCTTCAGGAAACGCGTCCGTCCCCAGTCCGTCCTGATTGGACACCATCACAAACTCAAAATCCAGATTACGGCGGATAAAGCCAAGATTTCTCATGACTCCCGGCACAAACTCCAGTTTTTCAAAAGCGTCAATCTGCTCGTCAGCCGGTTCCTTTATCAGCGTACCGTCTCTGTCTATAAATAAAGCTGCTTTCATGAAGGATTTCTTTTTCCGTTAATTTCTTATTCATTCTCTTTGTAAGAGCGCATTGCGCCGAGAAGCTGGTTGTTCTCCTGTGGCGTTCCGATAGTGATTCTCAGACAATCTCCGCAGCGCACCACCTTCGAACGGTTACGCACAATAATTCCTTTGCTCACAAGATAAGCATAAATTCTGTCAGCCCCTTTCACACGTGTCAGGAAGAAATTAGCATCCGACGGATAAATCTGCTCACAGATACTCAGTTCCGCAAAGGCCTTCATCACTTGATCCCGCTCACGCAAGATGGTGTTCACCCATTTGTCCACATCATAGCGCTTTGCCAGAATATCCAACGCCTCGCGTTGCGTCAATTCGTTCACATTATACGGATACTTCACCTTGTTGAACAAATTTATAATATCCCTGTGAGCAAAAGCCATACCCAGACGGATGCCGGCACATCCCCATGCCTTCGAGAAGGTGTTTAAGACCACCAGATTAGGGTATTTTTTCAAATCTTTCCGCATTGGTTTCTGTGAAGAAAAGTCCGAATAGGCCTCATCCACCACTACGATACCCGAAAAATGTTCCACCACCTTAACCATTTCTTCACGGCTAAGATCATTTCCCGACGGATTGTTCGGCGAACAGATAAAAATCAGCTTCGTATGTTCATCCACTGCCGACAGCAAGCGATCCGCATTAAGCCGGAAATCGGAATCCAACAACACAGAACGGTAAGCCACATTATTGATGTCCGCACAAACCTCATACATACCATATGTCGGCGCAATCGCCACCACGTTATCCACACGCGGTTCACAAAACACACGGAAAAGCAGATCTATCGCCTCATCGCTGCCGTTACCTAAAAAAATCTGTTCCGGCCGTACCTCCTTTATCTCTGCCAGTTTTTCCTTCACCTCCCATTGCAACGGGTCCGGATAACGGTTGTAAGGACTGTTGTAAGGATTCTCATTTGCGTCAAGAAAGACTGAGGCTTCAACACCTTTATATTCATCACGCGCTGAACTGTACGGTTTCAGCGACCAGATATTAGGACGTACCAGGTCCTGTAAAGTTCTCATTGTCATATCCTACGGTTTTAAAGTTCTCAATCTGAGCGACATCGCGTTACGGTGCGCATCAAGCGACTCTCCGGCTGCCAGCGTCTCTACCGCAGGCCCTATGGCACGGATACCTTCGGGTGTAAGTTCCTGGAAGGTAATTTTCCGGTTATAACTGTCCAAATTCACACCATTGTACGCCGTGGCATATCCGTTTGTCGGCAAAGTATGATTCGTACCCGACGCATAGTCTCCCGCACTCTCCGGCGTATAATGCCCTAAAAAGACACTGCCCGCATTGACCACTCTTTCAGCCAGTGACAAATAATCTTCTGCCTCAATTATCAAGTGTTCGGGCGCGTAACGGTTGGTCATGGCCATCGCCTCATCCATGTCACGTACCAGCACCAGCTTACTGTTCTCAAGCGACTTTGCGGCAATTTCCTTCCTCGGCAATACGGCCAGCTGACGGTCCACTTCCTCGCACACCTTATCTATCAGTTCCGCATCGGTAGTCACCAAAAGCACCTGACTGTCCACACCGTGTTCGGCCTGTGAGAGCAAGTCCGAAGCCACAAAAGCAGGATTGGCCGAAGCATCCGCCAATACTTCCACTTCCGAAGGACCAGCCGGCATATCTATCGCCACATCATGTAAAGAAACCTGTTGCTTTGCCGCCATGACAAACTGGTTGCCAGGTCCGAATATCTTATAAACCTTCGGCACACTCTCCGTACCATAGGCCATCGCGCCAATGGCTTGCACACCACCTGCCTTGAAAATCCGGCTCACGCCGGCCACTTTTGCTGCATACAGTATGGCCGGATTGACCTTACCCTCCTTATTCGGAGGTGTACAAAGCACAATCTCACGACAACCGGCTATTTTGGCCGGTGTGGCGAGCATCAGCACCGTTGAAAACAGCGGTGCCGTTCCCCCGGGGATATAAAGTCCTACTTTTTCTATGGGCACCGCTTTCTGCCAGCAGGTCACGCCGGGCCGCACTTCAACCTTGCAGGACTCAAATTTCTGGGCCGCATGGAACTTCTCGATATTGGCATGTGCCAGTTCAAGAGCTGCTTTCAACTCATCCGACACCAAGGCATCCGCCTCATCCATTTCCTCCTGTGTCACAGCCAGTCCCGTCAGTTCCACCTTGTCAAACTGTTTTTCATAAGCCTTCACGGCCTCGTCGCCACGCTCCCTGACATCGTCAAGTACCTTGCGTACCGTTTCGCGCAAAGTATCCACATTCATCACGGGACGCTTCAGCAATTCCTCCCATTCCGTTTCTTTCGGATATTCTATTCTTTTCATGTCGTCCTCTCTTTCTTCTAACAATATTAATCAGCCTGTACCGCCGTTAAAGAATCATTTTCTCTATCGGTACAACAAGAATGCCCTGTGCGCCAAGTTCCTTCAGTTTGGAGATGATATCCCAGAAACACTTCTCATCTATCACCGTGTGCACGCTGCTCCATCCGCTCTGTGCCAACGGCATCACAGTAGGACTCTTTGCGCCCGGCAACACTGCCACAACGTCTGCCACACGGTCGGTCGGCACATTCATCAGCACATACTTTTTATCTTCCGCGCTCTTCACCGCCTCTATGCGGAACAACAGTTCGTCCAACACGGCCTTTTTGTCATCGGTCATCATCTTGTTGCCGATAAGCAATGCCTCACTCTTCATCACCACTTCAACCTCGTTCAGATTGTTGCTCACCAGCGTAGACCCAGAACTGACAATATCAAAGATACCGTCGGCCAGCCCTATTCCCGGTGCGATTTCCACCGATCCTGTAATCACATGTATGTCGGTGTTCACACCTTTCTCATCCATAAACTTTTTCAGGATATTAGGATAAGAGGTAGCAATCTTCTTTCCTTCAAACCATGACAGGCCTGGATAATCCACCACCTTTGGAATAGCCAGCGACAAACGGCATTTGCTGAAACCCAGCCGGCGTATGATTGCCGCGTCCTCGCCGCGTTCCACAAATTCATTCTCGCCCACGATACCGATGTCGGCCACCCCGCTTGCCACAGACTGCGGAATATCATCATCACGCAGATAAAGCACCTCGAGCGGGAAATTGGAAGCCTGCACCAGCAAGGTGCGCTTAGATGAACTTACTTTAATGTCGGCTTCGGCCAGCAGAGCCATTGTGTCTTCAAAAAGTCGTCCTTTGGACTGTACTGCAATTCTTAGCATATTTTTATTGTGTTTTAAATTGTTTTCGTCAAATTAATAAAAAAGGCTCACCGTTACACCGGCAAGCCTTTCATTCATCATTTCATTATATAGATACATATACGTCTATCGCCTACCGATGTTTATACGCCGGAATGATGGTGATGATGATATGTAGCCATTGTCTTCATAAATATTGCTTTTGATTACGATGCAAATATAAACAACTTTTAATATACCGACAACAATTTGTGCAAGAAAATTAGCGAAAAATTTTATTTTGCCATAAATACGCCTTGTTTTCTTACAATTTCATTTCACTGACAGTACACGGTCCCGCCTGCGCCACGGAATCAATCCTGCCTCATAACCCGTGCTATCACGGTCTGCTCATCCACTTCCTCATCGTCAAGCTCCAGACCGCGGAATCCCATCTCCGTAGCCTTCTCCTGTGAGAATGTAAAATAAGTACATACAGCTTCCGTACAACACTCGCCCTTGCTGTTATATAATGAAGCTTCTATGGTTGCCAGATTGCGGCGCACCTCAGTGATCTCTGCCCGCAACACCAGATAATCGTCCTTTGTCGATACCGGCTTACGGTAACGGGTTTCCATACGTGATGTCACGCCCGAGGTTTTCATACGGTTTAAAACCGCCCATGCACAAATCTCATCCAGCATCACGGCCTGTATGCCGCCATGCAGCGTGTCAATCCAACCCTGAAATTGCGCGCCGGGCTTCCATATACTCACCACCTTGTCGCCGTCGGCATAAAAAGTCATCTTCACACCTGCCTCATTATCCGGACAGCAACCAAAACAATGATAGGCCGGATTATGCAACCAGGGATTCTTTATCCTACGCATATTCGTCTTTTCTTAACATTCGTAATCCACACAGGAACGACTCTTCTTGCAATCCTTCAGCAATGCGGCAACAGCCAGATGGGCCGGATGAACCGCATAAGCTTTCACATCTTCCAATGTATCAAATTCACTATATAAAGCAATATCGTACGCTTCGTCTGAATTAATATTCAGTCCTACCTCTATTTTACGGATATTCTCTATGGTAGCCGGCAAAGCCTCTATTCCTTTTTTAAACGCACGCATCACTTCCATCTTCGCTTTGGCATCCATGTCCGGATTCAACTGAAACAATACAATATGTTTTACCATTTTCTGATGTTTATTTTATATTATCATTATACTTCAATACGGCTCGGCATAGCCTAACGTTAAAAACTACGTTTTTCGTTTGTCTCTGCTCTCGCCTTTCACTATCTTTAAATAAGACAGGAGGCGGCTCGGCATAGACCAAACGTTAAAAACTACGTTTTTCGTTTGTCTCTGCTCTCGCCTTTCACTATCTTTAAATAAGACAGGAGGCGGCTCGGCATAGACCAAACGTTAAAAACTACGTTTTTCGTTTGTCTCTGCTCTCGCCTTTCACTATCTTTGCAAAGATAAATTATTTTTTGATAAGAAGGAGCTTATCTCTCCCTAAAAATACAGCCTGCTCCCGAAACCCGTCTGTCAGGTTTAACGCAAAGACATGAAATGAAACAGCTTCTCTTTTTCTTACCGGTTCTTCTGACCTTGTACACCGCTTCCGGTTGCCGCGAGAAGGAAGAAAAACACGCCTCACCGTTAGGCATCACTGACACGGACAATGAAGAAAATGCCCCTACAACCTACTATGATCTCGACCAAATACAAGAAGCGGGCGAACTCATCGCCGTTACACTATCCGGCCCGGAAACTTATTTTGAATACCGTGGCAAGGGATTTGGTCTGCAATATGAGATGGCTGAACGTTTTGCCGTGTCCGTCGGTGCCCGGCTGCGCATGGAAATAGCCAAAGATACAGCAGACCTGATTAAAAGGCTCCGGCAAAACGAGGCCGACCTCATCGCACTCGAGCTGCCGGCCGATGTTCTGAAAGGTCAAGACATGCAACAGGCCGGAGTCTGGACAGGCGACAGCGCCTCGGCAAAGAGCAAACGGCAATGGGTTATCCGCAAGGATGCTCTTCTGCTGGCCAACGCACTGAACGACTGGTACTCGCCCGACATACGCCGTTCCGTCATCAACGCCGAACGGCAACGCTATAGCGGCGGTTCAGGGGTCAAGCGCCATTTACGAGCCCCCATACTGAACAGGAAGAAAGGCATCATCTCTTCTTACGACCAGCATTTCATCCGCCACAGTCAGGCCATAGGCTGGGACTGGCGACTGATGGCCGCACAGTGTTATCAGGAATCGGGATTCGACCCGCAGGCCATCTCATGGGCCGGCGCACGCGGACTCATGCAGATTATGCCCGAAACGGCCGGTCACCTCGGTATACCTGCCGGACAGTTGCACAATCCGGAAGTCAACATCCGTGCGGCAGCGCTTTATCTCAACGAATTGCAAAACAAATTCAGTGACGTTCCCGGACGGGCCGAACGTCTGCAGTTTGTACTGGCAGCTTACAACGGCGGACCGGGACACGTGCGCGACGCCATGGCGCTTGCCCGCAAACACGGCAAAGACCCGCATCGCTGGGCTGACGTTTCCCCGTTCATCCTTAATCTCAGCAAACCGGCTTACTATAACGACCCGGTCGTTCAGTACGGTTATCTGCGCGGCACTGAAACCTATAATTATGTGGTCTCCATCCTGCAGCGCTGGGAACGGTACCGCGGAAGCATCGGCGGCCAGGCGGTCGTTACAGGCAAGTCTCATCCGGGCAAGCCGCGCAATTTTAAAAGCAAAGTGCTCAGTGCCGAAGAACTGGAAGCCAAATACAAACCCGACGACGAGAAAAACGAAACTCCGTCCGAATAACACCACCCATGTCCGCATCTGTTCATCATAACGCCACAACCGATTCTCCGACACTGCGCGAAGACCCGCAGGAGTTATTCAACGAAATCCGCCACGTCAACACATTGCAGTTGCCGGCCGGCGAACGTTATCGTCGGCTAAACCTCATTCTGACTCGTGCGGTAAAAGACTGTACGGCTACATTCAAAGCCGAGTTTACACATCTGAACACCCGCCTGCACACTCTTTGCAAAACCAAGGGTATACCCGTTATACCATTAGTGATATTCAGGGCCAATGCCAGAAAAGCCATCACCGGCATATTCATACCTTCTGACGAAGATTACCGATACGATTTGAAAGCATTGTGCGAAGGCATCTCTGCCTTCTACCATTATCCCATACCAGGCTCACTCAATGCCTTGCTTCCCGCTCATTGGCGCAAACTGACCGACGTAACCGGAACACCGGCTGTAAAACGGATGAGACTGACCGTTGATCATTGGGATAACAGACATCTCTACGGATGGTCCTCTGAAGACCTCGAACACGACCTGTACAAAGTGTGTTACGCCCCGTCGGGCGACGCGCCGTTTGCCGGACTGGACAAGCAGCTTTACGAAGGTGCACAGGTCAACCTGCTCAACACCCAGGTCAACACTGAAAACGGCGAAACTGTTCTCTATCCCGACATGGTTATCCTCAATCCCGACTTTCTTATCGACATCACGGCCCTCTGCGCCTGCATGAAGCCCTACGGCAACAGCGCTTACGCCCACCTGCTCAACAAGATGTCGCCGCGTGCCCGTTCGTCGGCCATCCAACTGGGTAACGTGGCCAACCTGTTTCTCGACGAGTGTGTCAATGAGAGTCCGGCCGACCATGACCGTCCCGAAGAGGAACTCTACCTGCGCGCCATACGCAAGAGTTTTTGTGAAACGCCGCTCGAATATGCCACGCTCGAAGGCATCGACCGTGACTTTTTCAACCAGTGCGCCGCACAATTCCATTCCATACGTGAAACCGTACGCGGAAAATTCAGCGCGGCCGACATCGACATCAACACGTCCGACGTCCGGCTCGAACCTTCCTTTCTCTGCGAAGCCATGGGCATACAGGGACGTATGGACCTGCTCATCAACGACCTGAGCAAACTTGTGGAGCTCAAAAGCGGCAAGGCGGAAGAGTTCCCCCACCTGCATCCCAGAAACGAGCACCAGATACAGATGGCGCTCTACAAGGAAATGCTTTACTACAACATGGACATGCCCCACAACAAAGTGCAGTCCTACCTGTTCTATTCGCGTTATCCCAAGTTTTACGCCATCGACGTGCCCCGTGCCGATATACGTGCCGTCATGGCGCTGCGCAACGCCATTGTCCATCTCGAGAAACGGCTATGCGACGGCCATTCGCGCGATGTGTTTGCCGAACTCGACGAGGCCCATCTCAACACCTCGCTGCGTAACGACCGTTTTTATTTTACTTACTTAAGGCCTGAAATAATCAAAGCCCTGGCGCCGCTTCAACGTATGACGGAACTGGAAAGCGCCTATTTCCATACCTTCTTCACCTTTATGGAACGCGAGCAGTTTCTGGCCAAGACGGGCGACGACCGTCCCGACTCGTCAAGAGGATTTGCCGACACATGGAACGCCGACACCGCCACCAAACAACAAAACGGTAACATACTGACCGACCTCTCGCTCACACCGCAAACCGAAGCCGACGGAACGGTTGTCGGTCTGCGTGCCGACTTGCCGGACTACGGCGAAGACTTTCTGCCCAATTTCCGACAAGGCGACATGGTGATGCTTTATGCCCGGCAGGACGAGAAGGACAACGTTACCAACAGCCGGATATACCGCTGTGTCATAGAGGAAATCCACCCCGACCATTACCTGTTGCGTCTCATGTTCAAGCAACGCCATGCCGACGCGTTCAGCCCTACCCTCCACTATGCCATCGAACCGTCCTACTCCGACGGCACAGCCCAGCAGGCCTATGCCGGACTGTTCAGTCTGCTGACCGCGCCCTCTGAACGCAAAGCGCTCATTCTGGGGCAACGCCGCCCCGAGACCGACACAACCGTGTCGCTCAACGGTCAATATGGCAGCGAGGAAACCAACCGCATCGTTCTTCAGGCCAAACAGGCCAAAGACTATTTTCTGCTGGTGGGACCGCCCGGAACCGGAAAAACCTCGGTGGCACTTAAATCCATGGTAGAAGAATTCCTGTCTGACGTCCCGCGGAAAACCCTGCTTCTGATGGCCTATACCAACCGTGCTGTGGACGAGATATGCGCCATGCTGGCCACCATCAGCCCCTCGCCCGACTACATCCGCATCGGACAGGAACTGAACTGCGACCCGGCATACCGTTCCCGCCTGCTGAGTGAAGTCATTGCCGGTGCCGCCAACAGGAGTGAGATCTACAGCCGGCTGGCTCCCGTACAGATCTTTGTCAGTACAATAAGCAGTCTGTGCGGCCACACCGAACTGTTCAGTCTGAAACCCATTGACATCGCCATTATCGACGAGGCCTCACAGGTGCTCGAGCCGCAACTGCTCCCGCTGCTGTGCGCCACCACCACTGCCCACAGCGGCGACTATAACCTGCGACGGTCGGCCATCGGAAAATTCATCCTCATTGGCGACCACAAACAGCTGCCCGCCGTAGTGGTACAACGTCCCGAATCGTCACGTGTGGACGACCCACTGCTGCATGCCATCGGACTGACCGACTGCCGTAATTCCTTCTTCGAAAGACTTCACGCCCTGCAACGCCTTTGGAACACCCGGGGCATCGTAGCCATGCTGCACAAACAGGGACGGATGCACCCTGCGCTAAGCGCATTTGTCAATACACGTTTTTACGAAGGAAAACTCGACATCGTGCCTGTCAGACACCAGACCGAGGAGCTGGAATTCCACCGCCACGACACCGGCCGCTGGCAGCAATATGTAGCCACCACACGCATGGGATTCATCCCGGTGGAACCCGACGAATTTATAGAAAACAACAAATGCAACCGCTACGAGGCCAAGACTGTGGTACGTCTGGTCGGTACAATCGCCGCCCTTTGCCGCCAGAACGCTCTGGATTATGATTTCCGCCACCGCATCGGCATCATCGTACCTTTCCGCGGACAAATCGCCATGATAAGGCGCGCACTGTCGGCCCTTCACATTCCCGACACCGACGACATTACTATTGATACCGTAGAACGTTATCAGGGCAGCCAGCGCGACATCATCCTGTTCAGCACCACCGTCAGCCGTCATTATCAGCTGTCCGTTCTTTCCGAACCGGTACTGACCGACGGACAATGGATTGACCGCAAACTGAATGTGGCCATCACGCGGGCACGTAAACAATTTTTCCTTATCGGAAACGGCAGACTGCTTTCGCAGTGCCCGGCCTACCGCGAGCTGATTGATTTCTTCAACCAATCGGATATCCTTCACGATGACACAACAGTCATACCTTAAAGGCGAGGTGTCCCTGCATCTTCCCTATAAAAATACTTTTTCCATTTTATCCTTCACCCCTTCACATCCGCAATAACATACTGAATCTATGAACGTTGTGTGTGAAGGGTAGCCTTCACAACTCCTTCACATCATATTCACCGGGTGCACTTCTTATTTGCATTTATTAACATTCCGACTTCAAAAACGCTTACGGTCATGAGTTTTTTTCCATACGGTTACGGCTGCAATCCCATACTGTTACGAATTTATTTCCGCACGGTTGCGGTTGTCCTCACAACCGTATCAAAACATTTTTCCGCACGGTTACGAAAATGCCCGTAACCGTACCCATCCTATTTTTTGTAAAATTCCTTTATTATGCGCCCTTAAATTAACATCTGTTTTGACAATACGTTAATTTAATTAAACATCCTACATCTTTCACCACCCATTACCGGCCGGACGGTCACACAGAAAAGCCCGCCTAACCAGCCATCCGGTCATGTAACGGCTGTATGACAACCCCTTCACACGCAACATACAAATATTCAAACAATTACAAAGGAATGTGAAGGGGTGAAGGACTTTTTTGGTAAAACTTTAACCACCTCATATACAGTACAATAAAAACAAACCATTATAAAGATACTTCACACTTCAGCAACCATAACAAGACACAAAAAAGACGTGCCATGCCGTTAAGGTTTGTTTACACTTTCCGGCCTGACACGTCACATCTTCATCCGTTGTTATTCCGCTTCGCGGCCCATCGGCAACCCGGCGGTCTACAACGGTTATTTCTTGATAAAACTGATTTTCAGATTCAGTTTCAGATAGTACATACGGTTCTCCCGCTCCAGATATCCATACTTGTCCTTCTCTGGCAATCCCTTCTCCAACCTTGTATGGTTGAACAGAAAATCGGCAAACACCTCACGTTCCGTCTTACGGTAACAGGTCAGCCGCCCGGCCGCGTCCACCATTACAAACCCCGCAATGGCCGAAGGTGTTCCCTTATACTGTTTGGCCGGACGCATACCCAATGCCAGAGCCAGCAGAAACTCCTTCATCTTGTAACGGTAATAGCCGTGTTTCTGAATCAGCTCATCCTTTATCTTAAGCGGATTGCGCTCCTCAACGATTGTTATCAGCTCGCTCACCTTGCTGATGTTGTCCAAGTGGAGCGCACGCACCATCTCGGCCAGCACACGCGGGAAATGCAGGTCTATCATGAACAGGTTGCAGCGGAAAATCCGGTCTGCCACATCATTATATTTCAATATGCCGCCCATGCTCTCAATATACAACATCCGTCGTGCCACCTCGTTAGGGTTGTCCGGATTCTCCGTATAATTAATCTTGTTCACGGCCGGCTGTGAAAACCGCACTCCCGACTGCTCAAATTTCAGATTCGCCGTACGTCCGCCGTCCAACAGCGGCAACATGCCACACAGACGGGAATATACACGAAAACCCATCGGCGGAAAACTGTCATCGTGGAACACGATATGAAAATCCGTGCGGTCCTCGGTCTGTGCCTCCATGTCATATATCTTCAGCGCGTCGAGAAACGCCTCCACGCCCTCGGGCGCCTCAATCTCGTCCGTACCAGGTGTCTTCAGTGCCTTGAGCAACATGGCAGACACAATGGCAAAATCCTCGCGCGGGAAACATTCGTCCATTGTATCGCCCACCACATGAATCTCCGTCTCACCAATTTCATAACGGCGCAGTCCGTCATGTTCGCAGCGTTCCAGCCGAGCAATCTTCAGCAGCCGTTCCGAAGCGTTTCCGTCGGCATCGCCTGCCGCAATCTGTCCTTCAGCCAAAAGGTTGAAAAACGTATACAACTCATTCCATTCTCTACGTGTAGCTGTCAACATGTCTTTTTTCTTTTAATCCAAACTTTCCGCAGCAAAGATAACGAAAGGCGAGAGCTAAGACAAACGAAAAACGTAGTTTTTAACGTTAGACTATGCCGAGCCGCCTCCAATCTTATTTAAAGATAGCGAAAGGTGAGAGTAAAAAACAAGTTTGATTGATTTCTTTTGCCGAACTGCATCTATCCTATCTAAAAACATTAAAATGCGAGCATAAAAAAATATCATACGAATAATGATACAAACTTATTTAAAGCCACATCAGCCACAATCAAAAGAAACTTAATTCACTACCCAAAGTCTGCCGGCCTTGTAAACACGCAGAACTATAAATAAACAAAAGAACTTGACAAAACGAAAATTTATTCAAAAGAAGTGAAAGCTGTTAATAAGATTTTATTGTATCTTTGTATATAAGCATAAATCCATTATCTACATTAAAGCTTTTCATACATCGGAAAAGGAAAAAACTCGCAACTTGTAGCGTAAAGCCACAGAAAACAGAAAAAACAATTGATATAAAATCTACAATCATGAAAAGTGAAATTGAAAAAATGCGCAGCGAAGAGCTTTATGATGTTGATGACCCCGAAGTGCAGGCTAGCTTGAAACGGGCAAAAAAACTGTGTATAAAACTTAATACGTTGTGCATATACGACGATAATTACCGCGAAATCATAGAAGAACTGATTCCAGACTTTCCGGCCAGCGCATCCATCTGCCCTCCCTTCCACTGCGATCATGGTACGGGGGTCATTATGGAAGAAAATTCGTTTCTGAACTATAACTGTACGATGCTAGACGGCGGATATATCCATATCGGCAAGAATACCCGCGTGGGACCTAACTGTCAGTTTTACACACCACATCACCCGATGGACTACATTGAACGACGCAAAAACATCGAAACGGCTTATCCCATCCACGTGGGGGACGACTGCTGGCTGGGCGGTGGCGTTGTGGTCTGCCCAGGCGTAACCATCGGTGACCGCTGCGTTATTGCGGCCGGCAGCGTGGTTAAAAAGGATATTCCCGACGACTCACTCGCTGCAGGCAATCCGGCTGTAGTTAAAAGAAGTCTGAAAAAAGAAGAATAAAAACAACCGTGATACCCGGTAAATATTTACTGCCGGAATACATTCCATACTTAATAAACTTATTAAAAACCCAATTATGCTCAGCATCAAAGAAATATACCGCATTGGCTACGGACCTTCGAGCAGCCACACCATGGGACCACGCAAGGCTGCCATCATTTTTAAGGAGAAACATCCCGAGGCTGCACGTTTCGAAGTGACGCTATACGGCAGTCTGGCCGCTACGGGAGTGGGACACATGACCGACAAAGCCATCTTTCATATTCTAGACGAGTCGCGCACGACCTTAATTTGGGAACCCAAGATATTCCTTCCATTCCATCCCAACGGCATGAAGTTCAAGGCTTTTGACACGACCGGCGCCTGTTCGGGCGAATGGACGGTGTTCAGCATCGGCGGCGGCGCTCTGGCAGAAGAAAATGGCGCGCCGATAGAATCAAAAGATGTCTATCCGCTGAACTCGGCCACGGACATTCTGTCGTGGTGCATGTCTACCGGCAAAAGCTATTGGGAGTTTGTGGAAGAATGTGAAGGGTATGAGATATGGGATTTCATTGCGGAGGTGTGGAACACAATGAAACAGGCTGTACAAAACGGGTTGGAACACGAAGGCGTGCTGCCGGGCCCGCTCTGTCTGCGCCGCAAAGCATCTTCTTATTACGTGCGTGCCGAAGGTTACCAGCATTCCATGCGAACCCGCGGGCTGATTTTTGCCTATGCATTGGCTGTGAGCGAAGAAAATGCAGCAGGCGGAAAAATAGTCACGGCTCCTACCTGCGGCTCGTGCGGCGTGTTGCCGGCCGTGCTCTATCATTTATACACTTCGCGTCACATCAGCGACGAACGCATAGGACGGGCACTTGCCACGGCCGGACTGTTTGGCAATATCGTAAAGACCAATGCCTCTATATCGGGAGCAGAAGTAGGCTGCCAGGGCGAAATAGGCGTGGCCTGTGCCATGGCGGCAGCGGCGGCCTCGCAGCTTTTCGGCGGTACTCCGGCACAAATAGAATATGCGGCAGAAATGGGACTGGAGCATCACCTGGGCCTGACCTGTGACCCGGTGTGCGGACTGGTTCAGATTCCGTGCATAGAACGTAACGCTTATGCTGCTGCCCGCGCCATGGATGCCAATTCATACGCCATGCTAACAGACGGCGTACATCAGGTTTCGTTTGACAAAGTAATAGATGTGATGAAAAAAACCGGCCACGACCTGCCTTCGCTTTATAAGGAAACGGGCGAAGGCGGCCTGGCCGAGAACTATAAAAGAATGTGGGACACGATGCACGGCAAATAATACCCGTGCAGACGCCAGATTCATTCAGACCGAACCTCATCGTGCCGGACAGCCTCAAGCAGTCCGGCACATGCGTCTTCAAGAATATCCAACACATTCTCAAAACCGGATGCTCCACCATAATAGGGGTCGGGCACGTAGTCAACCACCTTCTGGCGGCAATAGTCTGCCATACGCACAATCTTGCGCTCTTCGTCTATACCCGGCGCAAGTTCTTTCAGACGATCGATGTTGCGGTCGTCCATTCCTACAATCAAATCGAAATTGAAGAAATCGTCATACCTGACGGGACGCGACAGATGGGTTATGTGATACCCTCTGCGGGCGGCATGGGCACGCATGCGCGAGTCGGCCGGCTCCCCCTGGTGATAATCAATCAGACCGGCAGAGTCTAAATTGAATTCACGTTCCAGACCGGCTTCCCGCACATAATGCCTCATGATTTCCTCAGCCGCACTTGAACGGCATATATTTCCTAAACAAACAAACAGAATTTTCTTCATATCGTGTTATAAAAGCGGCACGTCAGAATAAACGGCGCACCACCCCGTTAACCAATCAATCTGACTTTATTCTCCGGCAGCCTTAATTGTAGTAGAAGCGCTTCCGGAACACTTTCCAAACAGAGCACTGCTTGTAAAACCGCTAAAGTTACCAACCAGCCCTCCCGTACCGTTTACCGGACCGGGCACTTCGGTCGGCGCGGTGGCTGAGGAATAGTCATAATCCGCGCTGAAACTGATGGAAGCATAGCCTGAAACATCCGCCGGTATGCGGAATCCGAAAGACGGGTCGGATTTGTCATTATCATAAACCACCTGAACGGTTTTACTGAATGTGGTATCGGCGCCGGCCACAGAAACAGACCAGCGGTACTCGGCCTTATAAATCAGATTACCCAACTTGCTCTGCACGGCAGTAACGGTCACAGAATCGCCCGCCGTCCATGTAGAGGGTGTCAGACGAAAACCGGCAAAAGCCGGCAATACCGTGGGATGTTTCTCGTCATCGCATGATGTGAAAAAGGAAGCGGCTGCCAGCATACATACTGTCAGACAAACGGATTTTATTTTAAATAAGTTTTTCATAACGTTTAAAACTGTTTTAATTCATTATACAAACGCTGCACAGGGAGTCCCATCACATTGAAATATGACCCTTCGAGACCGCGTACACCGACATAGCCAATCCATTCCTGAATACCGTAAGCACCGGCCTTGTCGGTGGGATGATAATGGGACACATAATAGCTGATTTCCTCTTCACTGAGTTCATCAAAAGTGACCTTACTTTCTACGGCAAATGTCACATGGCGTTCCTTTGTCATTACGGTCACACCGGTCAGCACGGCATGAGTCCGACCGGAAAGCATACGCAACATGGCGCAAGCCTCGGCCTCATCGGCTGGTTTTCCGAGTACTTTGTCATCGAGCCACACAATGGTATCGGCAGTAATAATCAGTTCGTCGCCGGCCATCCGGTCACGATAAGCCTCAGCCTTTTTGCGGGACAGATATTGCGGTATCTCGTCACCCTTCAATGTATCGGGATAGGTTTCTTCTATACCCGGAATGACTTTCACCTCATAGGGAATGTCCAATCCTGCCAGCAGTTCCTTACGACGTGGTGAGTTGCTGGCAAGAATCACTTTATATTTTTTCAGATTTTCCAACATGACAAATCTTCTTTATCCTACTGTTTCTTCTTTTTCCTACTAACGGATTTTACCAGCCAAAGGCTTTCTCGTCCTTTAACCATTTGTGCTGCGCCTTAAGAACTTGCTCCAGCACGTCGCGCCCGCAACCATATCCGCCGTTACGGTGTGACACGTAAACAGAGATATCCTTGATTTCGGGTGCGGCATCGGACGGACAGCACGGGCAACCGCAACGGCGCATCACCTCATAATCGGGGATGTCGTCGCCCATATACAGCACTTCTTCGTCTTTCAGTCCGTAACGGCTGAGAAAGCTTTCGTAGGTTTTTATCTTCACAGAACAACCCATGTATATGTCGGTCATGCCCAACCCCTCATAACGCTTCTGAACCGCCTCGGAACGCCCGCCGGTAATGATTGCGACGTGCAACCCCATCTTAACAGCAAGCTGAATGGCATAACCGTCCTTGATATTGACCGTACGCATCGGACCGCCGTCGGGATGCAGATTAATGGTTTCGGCACTCAGTACGCCGTCTACGTCAAAGACTACGGCTTTTATTTTCTTTAAATCGTAATTAATCATGGTTTGTCCGGTTTTTCGAGCGCCAGCCTGTGAATGCTGCGACTCATGGATTCATAAATATTCTTCCACTCCGGCTCATCGGCCAGCATGGCAGCCTGGCGGTTGATAACATTCTCGTCATAACGCACGGCCGGGCCGGTCTGAGCCTCACGGGGAGACAGCTGTTCTACCTTACGGGCCGTTTCTTTCACCAGAGGCAACATGACGTCGAAAGGTATGTCGTGACGGGCCAGAATTTCTTCGGCCAAAGCGTAACAGTGATTGGCAAAATTGCAGGCAAACACCGCGGCCAAGTGCAAATAACGCCGGCGGGAGGTATCAAGCTCGCGCACATTTCCGGAGACAGAAGCGGCAAGCCGCTCAATCTGTGCCAGTTCGACGGCACCGGAAGCTTCGATAAAGACCGGTATCTCGCTGAAATCCACTTCGCGGCTTTTAGAAAACGTCTGCATCGGGTAACACACACCATAGCGGGTGGCCCAAGGCTTGAACACATCGAGCGGCATACTGCCGGCCGTATGCAGGAAAAGCGCCTGTTCACGGCCGGGAACAATCTGTGCGGCCAGCGTTTCCAATACATTGTCCTTTACTGAAAAGATATAAACCTCTGCTTCGCGGTCTATCTCATCCGCTGAACAGGTGGCCTTACAGCCAAGTCGGGCAGCCAAAGTCTCGGCCGAAGCCATTGTGCGGCTGTAAACCTGTATGATGTCATGACCGGCAGTCCGCAAAGCCAGACTCAATCTTGTGGCCAGATTACCTGCCCCCACAAAAACAATTCTCATGCCTGCTGACCGTCAAAAGTGTTGATATGGACTTTTTCCCACTGCAGGCGTTCCTCGTTGAACGGCTTGCGTTCCATTCCCTTGTGACCAACAGCTACAATGGAAAGCACACGCAGATGTTCGGGAATATGAAGCATGGTACGCACCATCTCCTCGGCCGGCTTGCCGTCGGCCATAGAACGATTACGAATCTGCACCCAGCATGCGCCCAGTCCAAGATCTTCGGCCTGAAGCAGCATCATGGTAGTAGCCACCGATGCATCTTCAATCCATACATCGCTTATCGTAGGATCGGCCAGTACCACGACCGCAAGGGGAGCTCCGGCTATCAGTTCGGCCCCCTTGTCCTTGCAGGCTGATAACTGACCGAGCAATTGTCTGTCGTCTACCACGACAAACTCCCATGGCCGGAAACCTTTTGACGAAGGAGCCATCAAAGCGGCACGCAACAGTGTCACCACCTCGTCCTGAGTCAATTCCTCTTCCGTAAATTTCCGCATACTGCGGCGTATCTTTATCAATTCGCTGAATTGTTCCATAACTGTTTATCTTATGTTTGATTCTTGACTTGCAAATATACATTTTTTATCCCAAAAGCGACACTAAACCAGGCCATGAATCGACAGTTTGAAAAAATAAATCGACGCAGACGTACAAAAAAAGCTTATCTTTGCGTTATAAGTCAAAGTAACAATCTATTCAGAATGTATTTTATAAGATATATACTCTGTCTGACGATGATATGGCTGCTTAGCGTAGACCTGTGCGGACAGAACAAGGTAAAACTCTCCGGCAAAGTGACAGACGACGAACAGAACCCTGTTTTGTTTGCCATAGTAAGAGCAAAGGAACAAGGAGTCGGCACCACAACCGACATGGACGGTAAATACACCCTTGAGTTCAATGCAGCCGATTCTGTGACCATCGTGTTCAGCATGCTGGGATATGAAAGTAAAGAAAAGGTGTTGCGCTCGCCAAGCGGCGACTTGCGTCTGAGTGTCGTTCTGCGCGCGCAGACACTCAATCTGGGCGAAGTGACGGTAAAGGAAACCCGGCGTCAGATGAATACCACCCAGCAGATTAATGTAGAAAATCTGAAAAGACTTCCCTCTACCACGGGCAATGCCGTAGAAGAACTTGTCGCGACGCAGGCAGGTGTCAGCACACACAACGAACTGAGTTCACAATATAACGTCAGAGGCGGAAGCTATGACGAAAACAGTGTGTATCTTAACGGTGTGGAGACATACCGCCCCATGCTGATAAACTCCGGACAGCAGGAGGGTCTGAGCATGATAAACAGCGACATGGTGGAAAGCGTAAACTTCTCGGCAGGCGGATTCGAGGCCAAATACGGTGACAAAATGTCGTCGGCACTGGATATAACTTACCGGAAGCCGAAAGGTTATGAGCTGTCGGCATCGGCAAGCCTGCTGGGCGGCAGTCTGTATGCCGGTATGGGACGCAAACGGTTCAGCATGGCACATGGCCTGCGCTACAAAACCAACCAGTACATGCTGGGCTCTTTGGAAACCAAGGGAGAATACAGTCCCCGTTTCATTGACTACCAGACTTATATGAGCTGGCAGCCCGCACCGGGATGGACAGTGGACTTCATAGGCAATGTCGCACAAAACAAGTATGATTTCATACCGGCTGACCGACAGACCAACTTCGGTACAATGAACGATGTCAAATCTTTCAAGGTTTATTTCGACGGCTCGGAGAAGGACCTTTTCCGTACGTTGTTCGGAACACTGAGCCTAAAACACGCGTTCAACGAAAAGACGACAATGACGCTCACAGGAGCGGCTTTTCTCAGCAAAGAGCGACAGACGTATGACATTCAGGGACAATACTGGCTAGACGAAACAAACACTACAGAACAGCTGGGCGTGGGAACGTATATGGAACACACCAGAAACTTTCTGGACGCCAACATGAAAAGTCTGAAACTGACCTTTGAACACAAACCGACAGGGCATCACATTTTGAGCGGTCTGACCTGGAAGAACGAAGTGATAGAAGAATCGGCACGCGAATGGGAAATGCGCGACTCGGCCGGCTATTCTATTCCTCATACGGGCAACCGTCTGGACCTGATATACAATCTGCGTTCACACAACAAAATCAGCAGCAACCGCATGGAACTGTTCGCCCAGGACACATGGCGCATGGAGACCAAGGCCGGTATATTCTCGCTGAATTATGGTGCCCGACTGAGTTTCTGGAGCTGGAACAAGGAATGGTTGTTCAGTCCGCGTGTTTCGGTAGGTTTTATTCCGTCGTTTAACGAAGCGTTTACTTTCCGGGCCGCAACAGGTATTTACTATCAGGCTCCGTTCTACAAAGAACTGCGCGACACGGTGACAACCGGAGGGTCTACACAGGTGGTACTGAACAGGAACATCCGTTCGCCACGTTCCATACAAGTGTTGTTGGGCGGCGACTACAGTTTCAAACTGATGGACCGTCCGTTCAAACTGACCGCCGAAGTGTATTATAAAGGATTGAGCAACCTGATTCCGTATAACGTGGACAACCTGAAGATTGTATATTACGGCGGTAACATCGCAAGCGGATATACCACCGGTATAGATCTGAAGCTTTTTGGCGAGTTTGTAGAAGGTACAGACTCATGGATCAGCTTCAGCCTGATGAAAGCCCGGCAGCAGATTGACGGCAAATGGTTTCCGCAGCCTACTGATCAAAGATATAATCTGAACTTCTTCTTCAGCGACTTTTTCCCAGGGTCAACAAAATGGAAGATGACCCTTAAAGCGTGTGTGGCCGACGGACTGCCTTTCGGTCCGCCACACACCGGACTGGAAGAACAGGTGTTCCGCGCACCGGCTTACAAACGTGTAGACATCGGAATGAGCTACCGGCTGCTCAACAACGAGGACGGGCACAATCACAGACGTGTATTGCGTTACTTCAAAAACATCTGGCTGGGCATAGACTGTTTCAATCTGTTCGACATCAGCAACGTCAGCTCGTATTACTGGGTTACGGACGTAACCAACCAACAATATGCCGTACCGAACTATCTGACCGGAAGACTGATTAACGCACGCATACAAATAGAACTGTAGACATTGAGAGTATAACAAAAACTTTTATCACATCAAACAACTATCAAAATGACAAAACTCTTTTTACCGCTTTTGGGCCTGATTATGGGACTGGCTCTGCCTGTAAGCGGACAAACAGAACCGCCCCCACAATATATTTATGACATCCAGCTGAGTGACCCGTGTATCTTGGCGGATTCGGCCACACAGACTTATTACATGACGGGCACCGGCGGAAAATTATGGAAAAGCAAGGATTTAAAGATGTGGAACGGTCCGTACGACGTGACTGATACCCACAACGTGGCATGGATGGGCAGCAACCCGGAAATCTGGGCTGCAGAACTGCATCAATACAACGGCAAATATTATTATTTCGCTACATTTACCAACAAGTCGACAATCATCGACAATGTCAACGACCGCCCTATTGAACGACGGGCCTGTCATGTATTGGAAAGCGATACACCGGACGGCCCTTACAAGGCATTCGGCGATTCCGTTTATCTGCCTGCCGGAATGTCAACACTCGACGGCACCCTGTGGACGGATACAGACGGAAAGCCATACATGGTATATTGTCACGAATGGATACAGAACGACAACGGTACTGTTGAAAAGATACCGTTAAAAGCCGATTTAAGCGGCACAGACGGCCAGGCACAGATCTTATTCAGAGCCAGTGACAGTCCGTGGAGCAAGCGACGTAAGAAGTGCTTAAAGACAGAACCCAATCAGGTGACCGACGGTCCGTATCTGTTTAAAACAGCCACCGGACGTCTTGGCATGATATGGACCAGTTGGATTTTCGACAAATACACGCAGGGAGTGGCCTATTCTGAAAGCGGCACTTTGGACGGTCCCTGGATACAACAGAAAACACCCATCACCCCACCCAACTTCGGACACGGCATGATATTCAAGACCTTTGACGGTGTATGGCTCATGTCGGTACACAGCCATAAAAACAAAAAAGGCGTATATCTCAGAACGCCTCATCTGTTCCGAATCGACCTGTCGGGTGATGAACTGAAGGTGGGAGAAGAATACCGTTTATAAACCAGTACAGACAATCAGAAAAACAGCCCTCCCCTACTTTAAACAAAATGTAACACAGGGAAAGCGACGTTGTTTCAGAAGCGGATAATTATCAAATATGGAAACGGGATATGCTCAAATAAACAGCATATCCCGTTTTCATATTTAGTACTCCGTTACCCGGCGTATGCTCATTAAAGAGCAACATAACGCCAAGGAAATATCAAACTTTTATTTTGTAATCTCCAGCGGACAAGTCGTTGTGGCATTACCATAGCTGACATGCAGCGTATAATTTCCCGGTTTAAGATCACGGATATCTATAAGATACGGTGATTCGTAATTAACCGCCTTAACAATATGACACTTCTGGTCGAAGATAACCACACGGGCCTTCTCCTCAGTAGGCAATGTAAGTCGGATTCCCGAACGGTTTGGATTGAAAGTAACACGCATTTCATCCAAAGCTGCCGCATAATTCATCGGCAATACCGAACGGTCGGACGGCGAGAAACGTACCATAACCTTTAAAGGAGCCCCTTTGACACCATCGGGCATCACGTATACCGGAACCTCTGTACCCGGATCCACCTGCATCAGGTTCAACGTCACGTTCATACTACCTCCCATGTCCGCATCCATTCCTAAAGAGACATTGTCGAGCACAAAAGTCACCTCGACCGGAGTGTTATCAGGGTTGTCAGCCGAACGGGAAACACCCATTATATAACCCTGATTGCGGATTACCTGCGGTGTGAGCAGTTTCTCCCATGCGGTCTTTTCAGGCTGTTCGGCACGCAAACGCGTACTATACCTGCGAATGTAGTAAGCTTTTGAACCGCTGTTATAAGCATAACCCAATTCATTGAGATTACTTACTTTGTCAATATTCAGATTTGCGGGGAATGAAATAAAATTCCATTTACCCGGTACAAACGTATATTTCAAGACCAAGCGCTTGACACTGACCATTCCGTTATCGACCAGAACCTGTCCACATGAGGTAGGATCGGCATAGACAGTCAGTTCATCCAACTCATCGCCGTCTGTTAATATCAGTTTGCCATCTTTAGGCACCACCTTGTTATTGCGTACATAGAACTTGCAACGGTAAACCGGACCAGGCAGATAGTCATCCGTTCCCGGTTGAAAGGCCTCCACCTCTATGTATGCCGATTTATCAAACGGGATGGTATGAACGTTCAGACGGTCGCCGTCAAGTGTAGCGTATTCTTCACCAGAAACGATTCGATAATACACCGTTCCGCCTGAGGAAAACTCAGCCTTCAGGACTTGTTCAAACGGACTGTCTGCCGCCAAGATGGCTGTAGCCGGCCATGTTGAGGTCTGCTGACTACGGGTATCCGGCTTCAGATAAACGCGCCCCATAGGGAAATTCATATGATCGTGAGTATAGTCATCGATAACATCACCTATAAGTTCAATGGTCGTCTCACCGTCAATAGGTGTCTCGAAAGTACGCAGATAAATGCCATCAGCCGGTTTTACCGCATTGGTTTTCGAATACATGTCGTGAGTTTCTTTGAGTTCACCGTTTACCTTAAATGAAAAACGCACGTCTCCCTTATCCTTATTATCCTGTATACCATAATGCGTATAGAAGCGACTGTAAGGATTACCTTCTTCAAAACGGAAAGTAAAACTCCCCTTACCATGCGTACTGAAACTCTTGTAAAAACTTATACCGCCCACATTGAAAGGATTGGTCTTGTAATCAATGCTGCCGTCAACACGTGGCGTATCAGGAGCATAACCGGTTGTATAAGATGTCCATTTCACATCCGAACCTATCCAACGGAACCGTGATACACCGTCGAGTTCTATCATCTCCGTCTTAAGCTGTGTACCGTCAGCCAGAACCGCACAGACCTGATATGCACACTCACCAGTAGTCTGGGGAAGAGACAATGTGTAAAGACCATTCCCGAAATCAATATAATCGGCGGATTCAGTGTTTTGCCCGTTATAGAGACTGTAAGCCACCACTTTTAATGTCTGCAGCGTCTGGCTTCCCGCATCAAGATGAACAGCGACCATACGTCCTGTCGTAGAACCGTCAGCCGGTAAAAGAAGTCCGTCCAATTTCAGGCTCTGTGCACCGGCCGAAGCCGTGCACCAGATAGCCATTATTATGATAATCAATCTTGTTTTCATTACTCTGAGATTTATCTGATATTAATCTTGGTTGAATAATCTTTATTAGACATCCGTACACGCACAACATAATTTCCGCTATGCAAAGTACATGTCAGGCTCTCTTTGTCTGTGGTTTCATATACCACCCTGCGACCGGAAGCATCAAACACTTCAACTGTTGCACGTCCAGTCAGACCGTCAATACGACACTGGCCGTTACCGGCTATGACCTGAGGACGGTTGCTCTCGACCGCACCGACCTGATCGGCCGAACCTGCGACATCTATTATCAGTACAAAACGGTCGGCAGCAGCGGTAGTCTCATTCACCGTAAACTCATAACCGTCACCATCAAGCAGATTCCATACCGTACCTGTAAGTTTATCCTTCAAGAAGGCCTTGTCTGCCAACCCGTATCCATAGGTATCCAACATCGCTATACGGAATTTACCGGTAGCAGAAAGACGAAGATAAAGGGGTAATTCCACTTTCTTTTCCGGCTGTACATTCACCGCCATATAACGATTGCCGCAGACTGTAGCCATCTCATTAGATTTGGCATTAAGTCCTCCCCACATCTTGATAGCATCCTCGCCAAGCACAAAATCCGGATTCGTACCATCCTGCACCTTCACTTCCGTACGGTCGGCCTGAGTTCCGTTCTCCAAATAGAGTCCCAAACGTAACATCTTGCTTTCATGCAACATGTAATGATCAAACACACGCCGGTTAATCGTCGTACTCTTAGCCTCAGGCATGATTGTCAGCCGGGCACCTTCCTGCAAAGTCTGTACAAAGAACGGTTGGAAAGGCATCAGACGCTGTGTCTCATCATAATTCTCTACCATATCCCACGCAGTATAAGTATCACTCTCCGGATTATACTGATAGAGATACTTCACAATCTCATCCTCATGCAGATTCACATTGTGCTCTTTTGTCAGATTTATATTTGCCAAATAAGGATTACCCACCAGATTCCAGCCTTCGTCCAGTTCATCACGTCCAGTATAGTAAGAAAGATTATCCGTCAATGACACACTGTTGTTACTCAACAATGAGCCAAGTGCTGTATTGGTCTGTGTCGGCATATCCGCAACCACTTTTATATTCAGATTGCCACGCAACACACCTTGCAACAGTTCCGACTTTACACCAAAGCTTGCATACGGGTCTGTGGCCACAACAGTCTGAGTGCCGTCCTCATCATCAGCCAGAGAAAGCTTGACTATCGGTTCCAAAGCAACAAGCAGCTTAAGTTCAACCGGCTCACTGACACCCGAAAGACGTAATGTCACCGGATTAACCGCAAATTTATCAAGACGGCTCTTGTCTATCGTCACAGTGATGGTTTGTCCGGCCGTTCCGACAACATCCAACGTATCCACATCTGCGTGTGCATAGTCGCTCTCCACAACCGACAGAATCACTTCACTGCCCGGATTTGCACTGAGCACACGGCTATTGACCCGGATTCGATCTGTCGTCTCATCCAAGAATATAGTATCTCCCTCGGCATACTGAGCAGCTGAAAGAGTTACCTTTACCGGACGTTCTCCAGCCGTTGCATCATACATGAGCATCATCTCATTTGCTCCGTTGAAACGGGTAGCATCCACACTGAACTTCATCCGACCGTTCTCTACACTTTCCATCTCTACAAAGCTGTCAAACGGTTCTTCCGAGCCCAACGGACGCAAAGCCAGCACAGCGCCACTGTTTACTGCCGCCAACGGCATATTGAAATTCACCGTCACTTTCTGACCGGCAGAGAACACCGCCGTCTTTGACGGAATAATCGCATAGTGTGCCGTCAATAATGGATTGAGCGAACTGTGGTCTGGATGAACATAATTATACGACGCCCCGTTCATCAACGCAAATTTAAAGGTTGCAGTTGTTCCTTCAAGGCTGATTTCCTGTGAAGCCTCCGGTGTACCGTTCTGACTGAAAGTCTTTTCGGGATGATATGGCATATGAGAGAATTCTTCGTTTGAAGTCTGTCCGTATAGCGTCAAAGCCGCACCGGTGACACGGTCGCAAAGCGCGCCTTTATCATCCTTACCATCCATATCAAAATATGCAACCAGTCCGTTATCATCCAGTCGCGGATTATCTGTCATATAATATCTTATCTCGTCAGAACTGAGCGAACGGTTCCATAGCGAAACCTGATCAAAAGCCCCCTTAAACCACCTGTCGCTGGTATAATTCTGTCCGAGCATAAACACAGAATTAATCTTGGCTGCTTCTATCTGACGTGTACGATAATATTCCGCACCATTGAGATAAACACTGAACCCGTCTGGCGAAGCCACAAAAGCCAAATGCATCCACCGTCCTAAATCATTTGTTGTTATATTCAGGTTAGATGACCAGGCATAGAACCCGTCATTCCAATGGAAACGTACATTACCATCGGTCAAATGCAAGCCGCAAACACCTCCATTACTACCACGGAAGAAGAACAATGGCCTCACACCACTCAGCATGGCTTTATCATCCAAACGGACCCATCCCATCATGGTCACGGTCTTGCTACCGTTCAAAGCATTGATAATCGATGTATTCGATACAGCAGCCGCACCACCACCTTGAATCGTCAAAACTTTGCCACTACCCTCGGGTAACATTCTGTTACGTACTGTCAACGGCAACGGTATCATTTTGCTATCATTCTTACCGACAATGGTATCTTGCAACGTGGTCTCACCCTCAAGCCGGTCAATATCCAGCGTCAGACGAGCCACAGCCTTGCCGTTTACGAACTTCATCTGATCGGCAACTTTGAACAATCCGGTCTCCGACATGATTTCATAAATTCCGGTCGGCTCTTCAAGCCCGCCAACCAGCCCCGCAGAAATCTCATAATCAGTCTGACTCGGATGATAAACCACAATTTCATGACCATCCGTCGCACCGGAAACCGTAGACTCCACGGCCGGTTTGTTCTGTAATACAACCAACAGTCTATCCTGTATACGTGCCAGTTTCACGCCTTTTACTATCATGGTATTTCCATCCTGACTCACAGTGACATCCGCAACTTTCTGCCAGATATTCAGTCCGTCATACAATCCACAGGCATATAATTTGTACTGATATCCCGTCACAGTCTGGAACGGTAACTCAATATCAGCAGTCGTTTCACCACTGTTACCGAACGTCCGGATCTGGAAAACATCCGAAGCCGGCACAAAGTAACGTGAATCTATACCCATATTATCCGGACTGAGACGAGTATAACGATAGATACCCACCTCTGACGACATCTCAGCAGACGGAGTCAGATAGAACACATCCGAATTTCCAGCATCATAAGCCGTACGTCCAGAAGGCATCTTCACCTCTGCTACTGTCGCACCAACGGCCACAGGCATCACCACTGCAGATGTCACCGCCTGAGTACGGGGTTTCATTCCCGCACGTGAAAACATTTCCCTTTCCTCATCCAGTTTTCCCACATTAAAGTCATTATAATAAACCAGTGCCGAGACATCTGATGTCACATGTGAAAACATCGCACGACGCACGTCATTACTGTTCAATGCACGGTTCCATATTTTCAATTCATCCACACAGCCTTTCATCGGCATACGTTCAAACCCGTCAGCAAAAAGCGAGAGATAAACAGCACTGTTAAGCGGTGCCCACTGTACAATACGTGTCGAAGAAGCTTTCAATTCTCCATTGACATAGAGACTAACCTGGCCATCGCGATCCTGACTTACAGCCACATGCATCCATTGCCCTAATGTTACTGCTCCGCCAGACAAATCTGTCTGTTGTGCATCTGTCGCGTCATAGGTCGCACGCTCGAACAACTGTGCCGGTGCATAACGGAATTTCAAGACACCCTGATCGACCATCAACGCCCAACCACGCGTATCTTTCTGAAGCTCTACCGGACGATTGCAGATAACCACACCGTTAGTCTCCGGTTTTACCCATAAATCAAGCGTAAAGTCATTGAAAAAGTAATCCACATATCCCAAATCCACACGTCCGCTGCCGTCACTGTAAAGTGCATTACCCGGCACCGGCGCATAAGCTATTTCCTCCGCAACCTGCGGCACAATGAATTCCTCAGACAGCGTACTCACATCGGGCGACTCACGCAGGGTTAGTTTTAAACGCACTCTGTCACCGGCCTTCAAATCACGTGTCAGATACTGATAAGGATTATCCACATCACTGCCATTGACAGTCCATGTATAATTGTAATACAAAGGAATGGTCCACTCGGTATCAATGCCTAACGTACGTCGTCCGTTAACAGCCGACAACTGTCTCAGCTTAAATCCGTCACTGAAATAACGGTCTGCCGGATGTTCCAAATCGGCAACCCATACTCCTCGGCCATAATCACCCAACACCATTTCCTGGGTGGTATAATTCAAGGCAACACGCTTTGCAGCAAGAGGATTATAACCTGTCATCCACAGGTTCCACTGGCCGGTTGCATGGTCACGTAAATATATGCCTCCCCAATTACTGAAGAAATACAAATCGCCCGTTCCTTCATGGAAAATCAAATCATCACATGACACAGAAGGCAATCCTTCGGACAGATTCTCCTGCTCGCCTGTATTCAAATCATATTTCAATACTTTACCTGTCTGTCCGATATAAATTATATCGCTACGATTAGGATCGGTTGCAATCCATGCTCCGCTAAACTTTGCCGGCACCATGTTACCGCCACTTTTAACCATTACGGTCTCAAAAGTATTACCATTATCTGTTGAACGTACTATCGTATTGTTCGCATTCAACACAAACAATACCGGACGGCCACCCTCACGTGTAAGAGCAAAATCTCTTGCTCCTGTTCCCGCACCAGAAACATCTTTTGTACGATCAGACAGGTTGATCGCCTTCCCTCCAAAATCTTCTACACGGAAAAAAGACTGCGCATCACTGCCTTGACGGTGAATAAGATACCAATAGCCTGTGCATACATCAGCCATGGTATATCCCTCATACCATGAGCTAAGCGATATACCATCGAGACTACCACCACCGCTACCGGAATAATAACACGTTCCGGCATACGGGTTGATAAAGGCTTCTGTTCCTTCATATCCGCGCCAGTGTCCCCAGCGCCCGTAACGGTAAGTCTGGGCATCCACATCCTGAGTATTACCCAGCATCGTCTGATCACCAAACTCGTTCACCTTGATGGAATAATGTAACTGATTACCCATCATACCGTTTATGTTTGTCCATTCATGATTGTTAATCGCCTTATCCTTTACCAATAATCCTGCATCAGAACCACGGAACACACGCCCGCTTCTGTGAGACACGATGCAATGATTGTCTGCATTATGACGCGCACTGGTTGTCACATAATAATTACCGTCGTCAGCCAAAGCCTTCAAACGGTTTCCCCATCCATATTCCTTAAATGTATGTCCACCGTCACTACTGATAGCCGAACTCATCGAACATCCGTAAAGCCATTGCGGATCTTTAAAATTCACACCAAACCCACCAAGCCATCCCCACGGCGACTCATTACCGAAAGCCAGTCCGCTACCGATACCGTTCTTCGGCTCCTGCAACGTCAACCATGTCTTTCCACCATCATCCGAACGGTAAACCGCAGAGTAGACACCATAACTCACGTTACGCGAAGCAGAAGCAAACCACATCTGGAGCGGATTATCTGGATTAATTTCCAAAAATCCCTGAGAAGTCGCCTTATACGGGAACTCCTGCACCTGGCTGGCACGCAGTTCTGTACCATCCTGATTGTATACATCAAAAGTCATACGTTTGATGTTAAAGGTTGTCTGTCCGTCGGTACCTGTCTGAGGCTCCACACCGTCATCAAAGTAATAAATACTTCTTGATGTGGGTAAGTAAACCATATCACGATTTGTGGGATGGAACGCAAAATTCTGGAAAAAAGCACCTTTCGCACCACTCTCAGGATGAGTTTCCTTCAACGTTTCAGGCAAAGTGATACGCTTCCAGCTCACACCTTTATCGTCACTCATCCACAACTGATTGTTCAGATAGTTGCCTCCGTCCTGCACGGCTCCAATAAATTTCATCTGTCCTTTGGAATCACGGAAACCGTATCCACGTTTGAACGATTTATGAGTAGCGCCCTCTACACGTATCCAGCTTTGTCCACCATCTGTTGTCTCATACACAGCTGTGGCATTACCGTTTTTCATGAAAGCAAAAAAGTGATTCCAGTCATCCGGATCAACAGGTATTGCCGAATGATAACATATTTTTCTAAACTCACGGTCCGGTATGCGATCTGTCACACAGTCCCAGGTCTGTCCCAAATCTGACGTACGGAATATACCGGCACCGTCGGGTACCACCATCAAGGCATCGGGATCAGTTGGATGAACCACAATCCAGTGAATACGTCCCGTATTGGGTTTCTGTAATACGGGGCGGAAATAACCGGTATTACGTATACCGCTCATTCTGTCATCAGGTGTATAGGGTATCGGTTCATAATAAGCCGCCAACTCACGGGAAAAAAGCCTTCGGGCACTTTTTATTGCAGTCTCGTTATATGTAGTATCCACAAACTGATAAATCGTATCTGATCCCGGAGTATGCCCGTAAGTCGGCAACCACTGCTTTGCATACATACCATACTCAAACGAACCGCGTACCCGGCTGCGGTTCTGTTTCAGATAACGATTCATGATGCGCGATATCTCCTGTGCATTCCATCCGTCACGAGCCAATTTGATATACACTTCATCATTCAACAAATCTTCTTTGCGCACACTAGCATAGGCAGTGTCTGGCAAAGCGGAGATAGCCTGCTCCATCTTTTGCTTTTTCCTCTCTTCTCTGTCCTTGGCAGTCACCCAGATTGTGGGTACAAGCAAAAAAGGCAACAGAAAGGTTCTGAAAGCGGTCAATCTTCTTTTTACCATAATTACATCTGTCTTTTTTAATAACACAAATATTGAATAATTAATACATTCAGGCCATACACCCAAATAATTCGGGTGCAAAAATACAATTGTGTAATTAATACAAAAATATATTTCATTATTATTTGTTTACTTTAATGATTTTTTTAGATTTTCACAAACAGCACGCCTTAAAACTATTTATATATCATTACAAATAAAAAGTAAAGCTATTATTATTTAATAATATATATTATTAATTTACAACGATATAAGATATAAATACAAACCAAATAAAAAAATATAACTTTTACATTAAACACTTTTTATTATCTTATCAAAAGTAAAAAAGTATTTATTAAAGTCGCTAATACATAATAAAATCTAAAAAGAATACTTTTATTTTTTTTATCGTCTTTAAGCATTATATCTTTGCCTGCAAATTAAAATATATAGAAATGGAAATAAAAAAAATCTATCAAACTCCGCAGATTGAAATAATCGAAATTGAAACCTGTGCTATCATAAGCCTATCCAATCCGACGTCAGGAGACAACGGTATGGACGATTTGCCTTCAGAACCGGGGCATTTTGGTTTCTAAATATTACCAAACTAAAATTTCACAATATTAAAGTATTGTTTTTCAGGATAACATTTTTTATCAGACCACAGTTCTGTGCTCTCTTACAAACATCTTATTTTATATTATTGAAGGGAACAAGAATGAAGAAAACACTTTTAACCGCAGCCGTGACAGGCGCCGGATTTTTCAGCCAAATCTATGCCAACCAGGCAGACAGTACTGCCGTTTTTCGTACTTCCGACTTACAAGAAGTTGTCGTCTCTGTCAACCGTGACAGAATACATAAGATTAACTCTCCGCAACACATTGTCAGCATACCTAAAAGTCTGATAGATTACACCAACCAGCAGAATACAGCAGATTTGCTGATGTCGACCGGACAGGTTTCCATACAGAAAAGCCAACAAGGTGGCGGAAGTCCTATTCTGCGAGGTTTTGAGGCTTCACGCATTCTTCTTGTAATAGATGGTATCCGCATGAATAACCTCATTTATCGTAACGGCCATTTGCAAAACAGCATCACGACTGATCAGTTTACGCTGGAAAATGTGGAAATCATCAACGGACCATCTTCACTGAACTACGGTTCGGACGCACTGGGTGGCACAATACTGTTCAACACTCTGGCTCCACGCCTGTCGGAGAATCCATCAAAGCAGCTGTTTGACGGCAACGCCGCCATACGCTATGGCAGCGCCAATCAGGAAGGTACCGTACATTTAGACCTAAACTATGGCACATCAAAATTCGCCTCTTTGACATCATTCACATTCAGTCACTTCGGCGACCTTAGAGCCGGTACAAACAGAAACCCGTTCCTACCCGAAAACGACAGTTATCAGCAAAGCCTAATATACACGCAATTACATACCGGTGCCGACGACGAAGCGATAGTCAACAGTAAACCCGAACTCCAGAAACGTTCCGGCTACATCCAATATGACATTCTCCAGAAATTCCTGTTCCAGCCGTCACCAAACGACAAACATACCATTAATTTTCAGTTATCCAACGCCAACGGTATCAACCGTTATGACAGACTGAACGTGACGGAAACCATAGGCGACAAGCTGCAACCCAAATATGCCGAATGGTATTACGGACCGCAATTCAGACTGATGACCGCTTACCACTATGACGGCAAAAACCAGTTTGGCGCCGACAAGACACATGTAGGGTTAGCCTACCAGAAAGTAAAGGAAAGCAGGCACGACCGCAAATTCCGTAAAGAAGAACTGTACCATACCTGGGAAGATGTAGACATCGTCTCACTAAACAGCGACTGGATAAAATACATCGGTACACACAAAATACACAGCGGAATAGACGGTACATTAAGCTTTCTGCATTCCACGGCATCCGCCGAGAATGTGGTAACAGGCGAAAAAACGCCTTATACCACCCGTTATCCCGACGGACAAAACAGTATGCACACACTTGAAGCCTTTATAACCCACATCTGGCACATCAACGAGTCATGGAGCATGCACGACGGTTTACGAGCAGGCTACGCCACGACTTATTCCACAGTAAAGGATACTGAACTATTCCCGTTCTACGGTAGCAAAAGCCAAAGAAAAAACAACCCGACCTACAGCATGGCATGGGGGCTGAACTATCTGCCGGCACGGACATGGAAACTTGCTCTCAACGCAGCCACAGCCTACCGCGTACCCAACATAGACAATGCGTCTAAGGTATTCGAATCCAAGCTGAACACAGTCACCATACCGAACAAAAACCTTAAACCGGAAAAAACGGTATCGGTTGATTTAAACATTACCAAACACGCCGGTGAGAAGTTTATCTGGGAAAACGTTATTTACAGCACATACTTCTTCGACGCCATTACAACAAGCCGCGGCAGTTTTATGGGCAGTAGCCAGATGGAATACAAAGGAACGCTCTGCGACGTTTACACGCAGACCAATGCTAAAGCAGCCGTTCTTTGGGGAGTCTCTTCAAACCTTACGGCCAAGCCTTCAAAGCAGACGGAGCTGAACGCATCGTTCAACTACACTTATGGCAAAATAGTGAAAGGCGAAGTGAAACAACCGCTCGACCACATACCGCCCATCTACGGTAAAGTGGGCATCGCCTATCTGCCGCGCAACGGAAAAGGACGCATTGACTTCTATGCGCTGTATAACGGTAAAAAAGACATTAGCGACTATAATGCCGACGGCGAGGACAACATTGATTATGCCACTACACTGGGTGCAAAAGGCCAAGGCATGCCGGCATGGTTTACCCTCAACATAAAAGGCAGCTACAACCTGAGCAGCAGCTTCACGCTACAAGCCGGAATTGAAAATCTGCTCGACACGGAATACCGCATGTTTGCATCGGGTATCAATGCTCCCGGGCGAAACATTTACGGTACGGTCAGAATAAGTTTCTGACCACATGAAGGATACTTATTTCCCATCCCATACATTAATTAAGTCATCAGACTGTCTTAAAACAGCACATGCTGTAAAAGACAGTCTGATGCAATCAGTATATATATGTGTCATAAAAACCACCACAAACAGGCATGAGAAATATTCCCGATTTGTAAAATTACAATCTAAACAAGCATAGACAAGCCGGATTTTATCAGATTTGTCTTGCATGTGCTTTCTCAACCTCCTCCAAAACCATTAAAACAGCTCCCATTATTGTATATACGTATTATTATATACTTGTATTTTTATTTACAATTTATTCAAAGCGAAAAGTTAATTAACAGTCATTAATCTCCTTCAAGCCTCACAAAGCGCTTACGGTCAGAACCAATCAGCAACCGTTAAGATTTACTAAAAAACGTGATTCAGCAATCTGTTTTTATAACATAAAAAACAAAGAACATATTGATTTTATGATATTTAAACAGACTTAACAGAAATAATCTATAACATTACTGTCAGACTTATTAAATTGACAAGAAAAAATGCTCACGGTCATGAACTTTTTTCCATACTGTTACGAATTCATTTTGATACGGTTATGAGCGTCCCCGTAACCGTACAGAAAAAAATTCGTAACAGTACCAAAATATTTTTCTGAGCTGTCAGGAAAAAAGTCAGAAGCGTACACATTTAACAACAGCAGAAGCAACAAGTACTTACAGACATTCAAATATATTTACATTAAATCTGCAACGAACCGTCCGAAAGATACCTCTTAGTATTATATAAAGGTACATATCTGTGTGAAAACATCGATTTTACGATGTATTTTTTCATGGAAGAAATAACAAAGACCATAAACGGCATTACTGATGTGAAGAACATAAAAACAAAATAACATCCAAAACGAATATTTAAAAGCAAAAAAACGCAAACAAAACAAAATTGCCAACAAAACACACGTATGAATATAAATTTAATAGCATAACAATCTTCAGAAAAACCATAAAAAAAGAGCGTAAATAAAAGAGGAAAGGCCATAAAAACCGGTTTGAATAAGTTTTTTCCGGTTAAAAAACATAACCAAGCAAAAGTCTGTCAAACAAAAAAAATTCCGGCACGACTCGCATTCTGCCGGAATTTTGTCAATATATTACATCATAAGCGCAAACAACAATTCGTCAAAAAACAGGATAACAGAGTAGATTTTTCTCCTATCTCTGCACATTATCAGGCAGCCCCCAAATACTGCGACAACAAAGAATTCAATTCATGGCACGAAACATCTGTCTGATGCGACGCGGAGTCCTCACATGCTCCCACTCTTCTTCCCACATACGGCCATTTAATCTGAATGTCATGGTAAAATGGTCCTCATCGGTCCAGACCAGATGAAAATCAGACTCATGTTCTCTGACCAAATTGTTATTCACAAATTCAAAGGCTCCGAAGTTTCCACTAAATGTATAAAACATATTCTCCGTATCAAGAGGCGCGATGACAAACGTGATATACGCATCTTTTCCATAAAACTTATACTGATGCATAGAGGTAGGTTCCATCTCACCGGTATCAGCATTCCTCACCGCTTTCAGTTTCCACGTGCCGCGCAAACAGTCCTTGCGATGACGGCTTTGCCGATAACTGTCGAGAGCATTCTTAAGCAATGTGGGTGGCTCACAACGTTCCCACCGTTCTGTCTTCCACAAGGTTTTGAAAGAATATACCCCTTTATCGTCCTTCCATGTATCATCAAAATGATTGGCATCCAACCATGTACGCGGACGACGTGCACCACGTTCCTTCACATAAGGTTTTCCTTTCTTTTCCTTATAACTTCCAGTGGCTCCAACAAATCTGAAATATTTCTCGGAAGTTAATTCTATCAAATTAATCACGAGAGACGAATTGTTTCCAAAAAATTTGTAATGAGGAGTCGGTGGCAACATCTTGACACTACGGTAAGCCGAATCGCCAATCTGCACCATACGCCAACATCCCTGCCCTCTAAAATCATGTCTACTGGAAAACTTATCTCCATGGGACTGAACAAAAATAACCGGTTCTGCCTTATTATCCGAAACAGGTGACTCTGACAACAGATTTCTCCCCCAAACGGACTGCACGGGCAATCCTAAAAAACATATCGCAACGGCCAGTACTGTCAGTCTGCCGTTACCATCAGTCTGTGTTTTTCTCATAGCTGAATCTTTTTAAAAAGGTCGCAACTTGATGATAGCCGGCCTTTTTCTGCCAGCCCACCACTAACAAAATTACAAAAATTCCGTGAACCAACATCATAAAAAACAGATTAACAACGTAAAAAATAATCCAGCACTGGTTTTGTCATAAAAAAAAGCAGATTAAAAGAAGCTTTTTACCATTCTTATTATTAACCTATCAAATAAATTTGTATATTCGCCAATAAGCCCTTAAACAAACTATAAACCAGACCAAAAGCTATTATAAAACAAAAACCAAAAACATACTATGAAACATCTCTTACTCTTTTTACTATCCTTATGTTACGTATCAAACATTTGGAGTACGCCACGCAGTGAATTACAGGCCAGGGAAATAGCAGAACGCTTCATGAGAAGTCACCGTACAGTAACAGTACGCTCACCGCAAGCCTTGTCTCTTGCTGCCACTTCACACGATTTGGAGAGCACAAAAAAACGTGCCGTCAATGAGACTCAGGCTGCATGGTACATCTACAACTATGGAGAAAAGGCGTTTGTCATCATCTCGGGCGACGACCGTATGACTGACGTATTGGGCTATTCTTTTGATAACAGATTCTGTACCGAGGATATGCCCGATAATCTGAAAATGTGGCTAAAGGCCTATTCATCATTAGCCGAATCTACTGTTTTAACAGCAGAAGTAAACCGCCAGTCGCATATCAGTACAGACACGCCTTCGGAAGTTCTCCCTTTACTCGGCGACATCAGTTATAATCAGGGAGAGCCTTATAACCGCCAATGCCCGACAGTTGACGGACAGCACTGCGTAACAGGTTGTGTCGCCACAGCGATGGCCACTATCATGCGTTATTACAAGTATCCCGCCCAAGGAGAAGGCTCCAAGACCTACACTGCGGCCCAAATAGGACAAGAATGTTCATTTAACTATGACGCCACCCCGTTTAATTGGGATAACATATTGTCCACCTATGAAGAAGGAGCTTATAATGAAAAGCAGGCGGACGCCGTCGCCACCTTAATGAAAGCCTGTGGAGTAGCTTCTAAAATGGATTACAGCCTGAACAACTCATGGGCTTACTATTCCGAAGCCCTTTTAGGATTAATAGAGAATCTTAAATACAATCCGTATATGATTCATGCCACACGAGCCAACTACAGTTCATCAGAATGGCTGCAAATGATTAAAGAAAGTCTGGCCGACGGCTACCCGATTTATTACTGTGGGGATGACATCGACATAGGCGGTCATGCTTTTGTACTCGACGGCTATGACCCTCAAGGCCTAGTACACGTAGACTGGGGTTGGGGTGGTTACAACAACGGTTATTACGAACTAATCTCGCTCAACCCCAACCTGCAGGGCAACAACAATGCAAGTAACGGTTTCTCTTTTTCACAAAGCATGCTTTATGGCTTTAAACCAGCCACCGACAAAACTTGCTTACGCCAACCTCAGTTTTTCTCAGATGATATGAATATAGAGAATGACAGAATCATTATAACCAATTTATACAATCACGGATATGACTATAACGGCACAATTGCAATTGTCGCAGAAAAAGACGGTAACATCTCATTGTTAAGCAACGAGATGCCCATCAACGGATTGCCTTCCTATTACGGTTACAAGGAATTAGAAATATCTCTGCTCATGCCTATCCAACTAGCTCCAGGTCAATATAAGGTTTACGCTGCCAGCCGAGCCCAAGATGACACACAATGGATGAAAGTAAACGGGCTGCAATGTAACAATCCTTATTATATCCTTAATGTAAATAACGACGGAAGCTATTATTGGATTTCAAACAACAGCACCACCGAACGTCCGGTGGCCTATGTAAACATAAAGTCTCCTACTTATAACAGTCTGCCCTTCCAATTCGAGATCAAGGTATGCAATCCGTCAACCGGCCGTGAGTTTTTCGCACCGGTTTATCTGTCAATAGTAAACAATGAAGTTACTCAAATCTCTCAGAACATCTATTGCGGACACATACTGTTACAAGCCGGACAAGACACCACGCTCGTAGGACGAGCCACATTGCAGGTTGAACACAACGGAAACTACCTTTTCTATCCTACGTGGCTTAACACTACATCTTATGAGCCTTTCGGCAATCCGGTGGAAAGTGAAATCAAGACAGGGACAGCTACAAGCGCTTTCGAACTGTCAGCATGCGGCATTGACAAGACCTCATATGGAGCAGGCGAAACAATCACCTGCGCTTTCACTGCCAGCCTCGCAAACGGAGAAGACGCAGACTTGCTTTCAAGCGCTCTGGAAATCTATATTCTGAATGCTGAAGGTCAGACCGTACATTACCAGACCGTAAATCTGTTTGCCGAAAAAGATAAGCCCAACCCATACACTGTCAAAATCAAGGCAGACTATCCTCAAGGAGAATACAGTATACTTTACTACAACAATACGACATTGTGGTCGGACAACTTTTCCATTACAAGACCAACCGATGTAAAATCAATCAAAACGGCCTCATCCGATATACCGGTATACTGCCTGACCCCTGGCGAACCAACCATATGTTTCAATTATGGAGGCCATGTCATCCGAACTGATATATATACTTTATCAGGCAGCCGAATTCACACAACAAACTCACCGGTAAAGACCCAAGACGGTTATTGTATCACCGTACCCGGGCTGAACAAGGGGTGTTATCTGGTGCATATCCTCACAGAAGGTAATAAGAACTATACACTGAAAATCTGTAAATAAGCCCATAACCGTCGCACAGGAATCCCCTGTGCGACATCAACCAACTACCCTATGAAACGATATAACAAGAAGAATGCCGCAAGCCGATGCATGCCAATAGTCTGCGCAGCAATACTCACAGCATGTCATCCACAGCATGTCCCTCAACAAACCACAGAACCAGTATCGTTCAAACCAATTGCCGGTAACAATACTGTCAAGTCGAGTAACAACCACCCAGGAACTGTATCTCCTACAGTTTATATTTATAAAACGAAAAAAGACTATTCAAAACAGGTTCCTGTACTGATGGACGAAAGCCGGAGTTGTATCGTGTCTTATCCGGCACCTTCTGACCTTTTGCGCAACGGTAAACCCACATTACCTACTCCACTGGAAGAAGGCTTCTGGTTAGACAACAGAGGAATAGGCCCAACCGTAGCCTTTCTGTCCTATACTTATGAAGAATATATTGCTTTACCGAAAGCACCGTCTTATCAGGACCTGATAAATCACATCGCAGACAAATATCCGTTAACTGTCATTCACGCCTGCGGCCAACGTGCAGATTATAATGATATTGTCACAGAACTTAATGAAAAAATACGCAAAGAGGGATGGAAATAGGAGGCAGGCATATCCCATTGAACAAGCCATCTCTACATACCAACAGCACAACAACAGCCAATAAATACTATTTCACAGCTAATCACACGTATCTTTGATTTAGCAATATTCGGATTATGAAGCAGTTTTTAACAGGAGAAAGAATAAAAAATGAAAATCAAAATTTCGGAGTTTAAAGCAAAATACCTATATTTGTCAAACCATGAACACAGTCTGAAAGACTAAAAACAACCGAATAAAATGAAAATTTCACACATTGAACATTTGGGTATTGCCGTTGAAAGTATAGAGGCTGCCCTTCCTTATTTTGAAAATGTATTAGGTCTGAAATGTTATAACATTGAAGAAGTTGAAGACCAGAAAGTAAAGACCGCCTTCCTGAAAGTGGGTGAAGTCAAAATAGAATTGCTTGAACCGACAAGTCCTGAAAGCGCTATTGCCAAATTCCTTGAGAAGGGTGGACGCGGTGTTCATCATGTAGCATTCTGTGTAGAAGACGGAGTAGCTAACGCATTGGCTGAATGCGACGGCCAAGGCATCCGACTTATTGACAAAGCGCCGAGACTGGGAGCTGAAAAGTTGCAAATAGCCTTTCTGCATCCGAAATCTACTTGCGGTGTATTAACCGAGCTTTGCGAGCATTAAAAAAAAGCATCCGGGAATAAGGTCAACCGTAAACAAAACCGGTATGACATTAATTAACCTTTTTATGAGAAATGACACACCACCAGCGGGTAAGCGAGGTCTCGCCCGCTGGTGGGATGTTTCTATATAGATATTATCACCATAGAATTTATTAACACATGAGTGTACAAACTGAAAAAATCAAAGAACTGGTAGAATTGCGCGCCAAAGCCCGTATGGGTGGCGGTGAAAAAGCAATCGCCAAACAGCACGAGAAAGGTAAATACACAGCACGTGAACGTATAGACATGTTGCTGGACAAGGGTAGTTTTGAAGAAATGGATATGTTCAAACTCCATCGCTGCACCAATTTCGGTATGGAAAAGAAACAGTATCTTGGCGACGGTGTCGTAACCGGAAGTGGTACAATTGACGGCCGTCTGGTATACGTATTCGCACAAGACTTTACCGTAAACGGCGGTTCTCTGTCTGAAACAATGGCTGAGAAAATCTGCAAGGTGATGGATCAAGCCATGAAAATGGGTGCTCCCTGTATCGGAATCAACGACTCGGGTGGCGCACGTATTCAAGAAGGTATCAATGCCTTGGGCGGATTTGCGGAAATTTTCCAGCGTAACATCATGGCTTCGGGCGTGATACCACAGATTTCCGGAATTTTCGGTCCCTGTGCCGGAGGTGCGGTTTATTCTCCCGCTCTTACAGACTTTACACTGATGATGGAAGGTACATCTTATATGTTCCTCACCGGTCCTAAAGTTGTAAAAACCGTAACAGGAGAAGACGTATCGCAGGAGGATCTTGGCGGTGCCAGTGTACATTCCACAAAATCCGGTGTCACACATTTTACGGCAGAAACAGAAGAAGAAGGACTCGCGCTTATCCGTACATTATTAAGCTACATTCCACAGAACAATATGGAAGAGGCGCCACGCAAAGTTTGCACAGACCCTATCGACCGTATGGAAGACCGTCTGAACGAAATCATCCCTGACAATCCGAACAAGGCATACGACATGTATGAAGTCATCGGTGCAATTGTAGACAATGGCGAGTTCTTTGAAATACAAAAGGATTACGCAAAAAATATCATTATCGGCTTTGCCCGCTTCAACGGCCAAAGTGTAGGTATCGTAGCCAACCAACCAAACTGTTATGCCGGCGTATTAGACTGTAACGCCAGCCGCAAGGGGGCACGTTTTGTCCGTTTCTGCGATGCGTTCAACATCCCTATCGTTACATTAGTAGACGTTCCGGGCTTCCTACCAGGTACCGGCCAGGAATACAATGCGGTGATTCTTCACGGCGCAAAATTACTGTATGCATACGGAGAAGCTACTGTACCCAAAGTAACAGTAACCCTACGTAAAAGCTATGGCGGCTCTCATATTGTGATGAGTTGTAAACAACTTCGTGGTGACTTGAACTATGCATGGCCGTCTGCAGAAATTGCAGTAATGGGCGCAGAAGGTGCTGTTGCCGTACTTTACGCCAAGGATGCCAAAACAGCAGAAGATCCGAAAGCATTCCTTGCTGAAAAAGAGGCTGAATATAACAAACTCTTCACCAATCCCTATCAGGCAGCCAAATATGGCTATATAGATGACGTGATTGAACCACGCAACACACGTTTCAGAGTTATCCGCGCACTGACACAGCTTCATACCAAGAACTTGTCAAATCCCGCAAAGAAACATGGCAATATCCCATTATAATAAAAAAATAAAATGGAAGAAAAAACAATCAACGGCGAAATCACTGCCGCAATCTCACTTGCCTTATATGAATACGAGGGCTATACGTCTCACGTTATGGAAAGCGGAAAACTGACATTGGACAGCGAATCAACGGAGTGGAACTCAAAACTCCGCACCCAACGCCAAATACCGGAAGTTAAATTTTAAAAGTCTGACATGAAAGAATTCAAATATAACATTAACGGACACGACTATGCCGTAACAGTTGAAGGTATTAAAAATAATATTGCCACTGTGGTTGTCAACGGCGAAACATATACGGTGAAAATGCCGGAAGAAAAGAAACCGGATTTGCGCCCGGTCGTTGTAAAACCTGCAGGTGTACCCGCAACAGTAACTCATAAAAAATATAGTGTAAAAGCCCCTCTCCCAGGTGTCATTTTGGATGTAACGGTTAAGGTTGGTGATGAAATCAAACGTGGTGACACAGTGGTCATTCTCGATGCCATGAAAATGGAAAACAACATCACATCAGACCGTGCAGGAAAAATAGGAAAGATATGTGTCACTCCTGGCGAATCGGTTATGGAGGGAACTGATCTGGTGATTTTTGAATAAAAACATTATATTCCATTCAAATAAAGGCGTACTTCATCATGAAGCGCGCCTTTATTATTCCAATTCCGTTTCAAAAGAAACATATGAGATAATACTAAAGATTTACAGCTCTGCACTTTCTAAATGAAAAGTACAGAGCTGTATAATTATAATTTATAGCGAAACCTTACTTGACCAGATGATTCGTTTCCGGGTCAGGGAAAACAACCGTGGGTTTAAAAGTTTTTGCTTCTTCGAAATCCATCATCGCATAAGATATGATGATGCAAATGTCTCCTACCTGCACTCTTCGTGCCGCAGCTCCATTCAGACAAATGCAACCAGAGCCACGCTCGCCTTTTATAATATAAGTTTCAAAACGCTCGCCGTTGTTGTTATTCACGATCTGCACTTTCTCACCTGCAATCATATTTGCGGCGTCCATAAGGTCTTCATCAATGGTGATACTGCCCATGTAATTGAGGTTTGCCTCAGTTACACGTACACAATGCAACTTTGATTTCAACACTTGAATCATCATAACGCTTATTTCCTTTTTATTTATCCTTTATATTTAATATGATCTATCAGACGAATAGGCTGGCTGCCGCAAAATACGGTAATGCAACCTACTATATAATCAGAATCACTCCATTTCTTCAATGTCTGTAATGTTATACCGTCTGCAATCTCGTAATATTGAACTTCAAGACCGACTATGGCATTTATGCTGTCAACCACATATTTCTTCGTTTCTTCCAATGTATGGTTTGCCGCAAAGTTCTTACTTTTAAACAGGATTTTTGATATATTGGCAGCAATCTTACGCTCTTCATCTGTAAGCAAGGTATTGCGACTGCTCATCGCCAATCCGCTTTCTTCGCGAACAACCGGACACGGTACGATCTCGACCTTGAACTTAAGATCTTTTACCATTGCACGAATAACCGCAATCTGCTGAAAATCTTTTTCTCCGAAATAAGCCTTATCTGGTTCTACAATAGAAAAAAGCTTGCTTACTATTTGACAAACACCATTAAAATGTCCCGGACGAAAGGCGCCTTCCATCACCGTATCAATCGGTGCGTAACTGAATTTGCGGGTATCAGGTTCGGGATACATTTCGTCAACCGAAGGAGCAAAAACAAATGTCGTTCCAAGTTTATCAAGCAACGCACAATCAGCTTCAAGCGTACGCGGATATTTCTCCAAATCGGTTTTATCATTAAACTGTGTGGGATTGAGGAATACACTGACGACTGTCACGTCATTCTCTGCCACGCTACGTTCAACAAGGGAAGCATGACCCTGATGTAAAGCCCCCATAGTAGGCACAAGGCCAACCTTTTTTCCCTCTTTCCGAACTGCAGACAAACGTTCCTGCAGCACTTCAATTGTCTGAATTAATTCCATTTACAGTTAATTTAGATCCTAATTCCTAAAAAACTCTGCAAAATAACACATAAAATACCACATGGCAAAACAATAAGCAGAAAATAAGTGAAATTAATGTAAAAGAGCGGTTCTAAATGGTTGAAATTACAATTATTCGAGTTTTTTTTGTATCTTTGCCTAGGCAAAACCTATTTAATGATGAAGGCAAAGAAAATTTTATTCATTACTCAAGAAATGACCCCGTACGTCAACGATTCAGAACTTGCACTCGCCGGCAGAAAACTGCCTCAGGTCATTCAGGAGAAAGGACGTGAAATCAGAACCTTTATGCCCAAATGGGGTCATATTAATGAAAGACGCAATCAGCTTCATGAAGTCATCCGACTTTCAGGCATGAACTTAATTATCGATGATACCGATCATCCGCTAATTATCAAAGTGGCTTCCATACAAGCAGCCCATATGCAAGTGTATTTTATTGATAATGATGATTATTTCACCAAGCGCATGATGGGCAAAGACGAGAATGGTAAAGAATATGAAGACAACGGCGAACGTGCCATTTTCTATGCAAGAGGCGTTCTTGAAACCGTAAAGAAACTTCGCTGGACACCGGATGTCATACTTTGCCAAGGGTGGATGTCTGCTGTAGTACCATTATATATCAAAACAGCATATAGCGCCGAACCCTCATTCAGAGACAGCAAGGTTATTTATTCATTATTCGGTGAAGAACTGAAAGAACCTATCGGTACTAATTTCGGAAGATGTATTGAATACAAAGATGTTAACAGCAGTATTCTGAAAGATTACAGCGAAACGTTCACCTTTGAAGAACTCAACAAACTGGCTGTAGAATATTCAGACGGTCTTGTTGTTGCCAGTCCGGATGCCAATCCAAATATAGAAAAATTTGCCCAGGAAAGACAAGTTCCTGTACTGAATGCTCCTGGAGAAATTAATGCTGACGCTTATATTGATTTCTTTGATAAAATATGGAGCGTAGGCAAGGAAGAAGAAGAATAACTCTAAACCTGAACTTAAAATGAAAATGAAACTTATCGGAGGCGTTGTACTCGCTCTGACTATTGCTGGATGCGATGACACCACCGACAATATTGGTATTTATACAGACTCCGACAATATAGAAGCTTCATATACTGTATTCGACGCCTACACACGTTCTATAGTAGCAGATTCTGTGCTGAGCAAAAGCAGCTCATGCTATGTAGGCTGCCTAACAGATCCTGAAACACGCACCCAAGTCAAGGCTGACTTTCTTACGCAGTTCATCACATTGGATGATTTTATCTTTCCAGACTATGAATTGTTACACAAGAATGAAGAAGGTAAAGTTATAGCCGATTCTGCTGAAATAGAAGTGGTATTCTCAGATTTCTACGGCGATCTCAATAATCCGATGAAAATTGAAGCTTATGAGTTGGACACAACCAACGCCATACGAGAAGATACTACTTATTACAGCAATATGGATTTGTCTCAGTTCATCAATTCAAAACGTCCGGAAGCAATTGCATCACGTGTCATTGCCGCAAAGGATATGTCTGATTCTGAAGACTCCTACCAAACAATACGTTTCAGTCTGCCCAAATCATATGGTACTGATATTATGCAAAAGTATTTTGAGCATAAGGAGTTCTTTAAGAATCCTTACAACTTCATCCGTCATGTATGTCCGGGATTCTACTTCACATACAGCGATGGCAACGAGTTGATGTTGAACTGTACCATCACACAACTGAATGTTTATTTTAAGTATTGGGATGAAGAACTTAAAAAAGATACAATCGGTTATACCGGATTCCCCGCAACACCAGAAGTATTACAATACTCTTCATTCAGCAATGATGACCTTCAACCGTTGGCTGACGAAAAAGATTGGACGTATATAAAGACACCTGCCGGCATCTTTACAGAAATGTCCCTTCCAATAGACGATATATATAAAGGTCATACAGAGGACAGCATCAGCCAGGCCCAGGTAGTATTGTACAGATATAACGCACAATATCCGGAATCGAACATGGGCGTTCCGCAGAATCTTCTCATGGTAAGAAAAAATGATTTATATTCTTTCTTCGAAGAAAAGAAGATTTCAGATGATAAAACATCATATGTCACTTCACTCAACACGTCATATAATACCTACACATTCTCAAATATTGGAAATCTGATTGCCTATTGCCGTAAAGAGCAGAACGAAAAAGCTGCAGCAGCAAATATTTCTCCTGAAGCATGGGCTGCACAGAACCCCGATTGGAACAAAGTCATTTTAGTGCCGGTAGAAGTAACTACTGACGACAATAACAATGTGACTCGTATTACAAATGATATGAGTTTAAGCAGCACACGTCTTTATGGTGGAGAAAATACCCCAATTAAGATTCAGGTAATTTATAGTTCTTTCAAAAAATAACAGGCTTCTTTTATTACAAGCCAAACAAAAACGCCATTTCCATATCCATATTGGAAATGGCGTTTTCTAATTGTCATTTATACCATATCAGAGCAAGAAATAAAAACAAATGGAAGATATGCATAAAACATACATATCCTCCATTTCTTACTTTTGACAATATTATTTATCCTTATTTCTTTGTTGCTGTTTTTCGAGTTGATGTTTTCTTAGCCGGTGTCTTTTCATCACTCTCAGCAACAAACTTTTTAATACGTGCATTCAAACGCTCTATTTCCTTATCCTTAATCTCAAGTTCCTCCCCTTGATTCTTGATTGTTGTCAACAAAGCATTCAATTCTTCATTTTCAATATCACTCGGATACATATCGTTTACACGATTAATAAAATCACCCAAAATATTCATATAATTGGTAAAGGCATCATATGGCGAATCATATATACCACGATACATATTCCAACTACTTGATTTGGTTGTCATGAAACGGAAGTTGTTGCTAGCCTGTAAATAATCCCAATCTTGCTTAAGGCGACGATCATTACAAATACGAACACGGTCGGCCACGCTATAAAGTTTATTAAAGGCTTCACGCTGCATGCCATTACCTAACCAACAACTGATATCACGTTCCTCGTCAACCCATGACAACGGATAAGGCACCTCGAGAGCATCAACAGATTTATAATTGTCGATAACCTCTGAAGGAGTAGAGAAAGTAATACCACGTTCGCGGGCACATGCCGGCAACGCCTTCAGGAATTCAAGAATATTTGAAGACAAAGGCTGAAACATACCCAAAGCACACAACTCCATAAAGATATTAATAACCTGTTCCTCTTCGGGCATAGAAGCTATCCAATTCATATAAGTATCTGCAAATAACGGATACTCACTCCATGAAGAATTATTGAATCTTAAAGAAATATCATCAGATAACTTATAATCACGCAACAGAAGTTTTAAATCAGGATTCTGAACACAATGATAAACAAAATGCGGACTCTTCCAACCTAATATATGCTTTGCACCTTCTGTAAGAATACCTTTAAAACCCATTGAAGCCACAACACCACCTATATCGTCAGAATAAATCAGTGATGAATTTCTGAATACTTTCGGGGTTTGTCCAAACAGCTCCTTAATCTTTCGTGACATCCGCATAGTCTCTTCCTTGAAAGACTCTTCATTGGCAAGAGATGAAAGTCCATGTGAATAAGGTTCAGCCAAAAATTCCACACATCCTGTCTCATTCAACTCCTGTAAAAGCTCTATCACGTTTGGCGCATGATTCTCTAATTGTTCTACAGCACAACCTGACATTGAAATAGCAACCTTGAAAAATCCAGGATTCTCTTTTGCCATCTGAATAAGAGCCTGCAATGAAGGAATATATGAATGTTCGGCCGTTTCTGTAATACTACGCTCGTTTTCGTAATCATCGTAATAATAATGATCCGTACCAATGTCGAAGAAACGATAGCGCTTCAGATGAATATTTTGATGAATTTCAAAATACAGACAAATCGTTTTCATATTTATTCTACTTTTTAATATTTACACTTTTGAATAGTCTCATCGTATAGTTTACGAATACGGACTCCTACCTTTTCCCAGGTGATTCCGTCAACTTCTTTCTTTCCCTCTGTCTGAAGATAGCTATGCAAAGAAGGATAGGTACACAATGCATACATGGCATCAGCCATTGCATCAACATCCCAATAATCAACCTTAATACATTTATTTAAAATCTCTGCACAACCAGACTGTTTACTAATAATAGAAGGTACTCCACTCTGCATAGCTTCCAATGGAGAAATACCAAACGGTTCTGACACAGAAGGCATCACATATACATCACTGTCCCTGAAGCATTCGAAGACTTGTTTTCCTTTCATAAATCCAGGAAAATGACAACGATCAGCAATACCATAAGCCGCAGCCATCTCTATCATTGAATTCATCATATCACCACTTCCGGCAAAACAGAAACGTATGTTCCGTGTACGATCTAACACACGTTTCGCAGCCTCAATAAAATATTCAGGCCCTTTTTGCATCGTAATACGTCCTAAGAAAGTTACAACCTTTTCCTTTCGCTCACTACTTGGCTTACGTTGATCAACTATAGCCTGCAAGTCTGGCGCCAAAGGATAAACTGCATTATGCATTGCAAAACATTTAGCCGGATCCTGATGATAGTGATTAATAACTGTCTGACGAGTCAATTCACTCACGCACATAATGCAATCCGCATGATCCATACCATTTTTCTCAATACCATAGACCGTCGGATTAACATTTCCACGACTACGATCAAAGTCTGTTGCATGTACATGAATGACCAAAGGTTTACCACTGACCTGTTTTGCATGTATACCAGCCGGATAAGTCAACCAATCGTGCGCATGAATTATATCAAATTGCTGTTGACGGGCAACGACTCCTGCAACAATAGAATAATTATTAATTTCCTCATGCAAATTATCAGGATAACGTCCTGAGAACTCAATACAGCCCAAATCGTTGACATACATATATGAAAAGTCGGCATAAATATGATCACGCAAATCATAATACAATTGTGGATCCATATAGCTACCGACCCTGCTATTCACATAATTCCAATCTACATCACGCCAAACAATCGGTACACTGTTCATACCAATGATCTTCATAAAACTTTGATCCTCATCGCCCCACGGTTTCGGGATGCAGAATGTAATGTCCATATCAGGCTGCAGCGACAACCCTTTAGTCAGTCCGTAGCTTGCAGTACCAAGTCCTCCTAAAATATGAGGAGGAAATTCCCATCCAAACATTAATACTTTCATATATTGTTCCTCCTACTTTTCTATGTTATATTTCTCCAATAGTTTCACAACACGCAGGATCTCACCGACATTCATCGCAAATGATATTGCACCACGTGCATTAAATGGAGGATTTCCGTCGAAAAGTTCCGGTATCGTACCCACACAATGTGAGAACATTTCCTCTTCAAAACCAACCAACAAACGGTCTATAAAACTTATACGACTATATTTGTACATACGCAGGCAGGCTTCCATATAGAATCCACCCAACCATGGCCACGCAGTACCCTGATGATAAGCATAATCGCGCTGTATCTGCGGGCCGACATACATTGGATTATAACCTCCACTCTTCGGGCTCAAGGATCTAAGTCCTTTTGGAGTAAGAAGCTCTTTGGTACAGATATCGAATACTTTCTTTTTCTCTGTCAAATTTAAGGGAGAGTGATCAAAAGCGACTGCAAAAATCATATTTGGTCTAACGCTCCAGTCTGGCGCATCGTTAGTCTCATCAACATAATCAAAAAGATATCCATACTGATTGAGGAATACATCATGAAAAGATTTTCCTGTTAGTTCAGCCTGAGCTGCGAACTCATCCGCCTCATTTGTACGCCCCATCATACGACATACATCCTCACTAAACTTCAAGGCATTATACCACAAAGCATTAAACTCTACTATATAACCGCTTCGCGGAACTATAGGACGTCCGTTTGCAGTAGAGTTCATCCATGTTACAGCCTTGGTCTTTCCCTCTGAATGTAACAAGCCATTTTCTTTTAACTTTAAATTAGGATGAGAACTGCCTTTAATATAATATACAATGTCTTTCAACAAAGTACCATATTTCTCAACGCATTTGTCGATAGAAACAATCTTTGCGTATTGTTGTATACACCAAATAGCCCACAGAAGTACATCCGGTTGCTCTATTTCATGAATCTTTACGGTTAATGGCTTATTTTCCATAAACTCACGAATACCCTTCTCTGCTGTCTGCAAACATTGTTCAAAATGTTCTACTTCATCATTCGCTAAGGTCAAACCAGGCAAGGCGATAAACATATCACGTGCACGACACTTAAACCATGGGTATCCAGCCAAAATATAGTTCTCATTATCCATATGATAATAGAACTGATGAGCAGAATTAACCAAACAATGATAGAAATTATCACGTGGCGTTCGTATGTTAACCTCGAAATCAGCGACCTGCTTCAGTTGGCTGGTTTTAATCTCAGACAATCCGGCAGAAAAGACAACACTCTCACCTTTCTTTATCTTGAATTCAAAATAGCCTGGCACATACAAATCTTCTGTAAAAGCATAACCACGCTCTAGTTCTTTAGGATATTCTACACCTCTGTACCAATCCGGTTGAAATACGAATTCATTCTTCTTATTCAGCTGCATGTACAGATCGGGATATCCTTCATACATACAAACTTTGATACCATTTGAAACCGTTTGAAAATCACGACTTGCCCTTGAATTCTCATGTGTATACTCACGGACACAACGAAACGCCAAAAAAGGACGTAATTTCAAAGTAGTTTCTGAATGAGCATCCAGCAAAGTATAACGTATAATTATACGATTCTCATAATGCTGAAAGACCTTCTCTTTTTTCAATAAAACGCCACCTACACGATATATTGTAGTTGGAACCTTATCACAATTAAACTCTCGTATGTATTTATGCCCCTGCGGACTGAAGTTATTCCCTTGATATTTATGAAGTCCTAAATTAAACTCAGCGCCATGTTGCTCTACAGTCTCATCCAAAGATGAAAGTAAAACATAATTCTCGTCATTTAATTCAGGTATAGGAACAACTAACAAACCATGATACTTTCTCGTATTACAATCTACAATTGTAGAACAAGAATAAGCTCCTGAACGATTCGAACGAAGTATCTCTTTTGGAAGTGATTCTTCCAAATTCGTCATCAGGGTCTTGTCAAAACGAATATAACTCATAGTTTTAGAATTATTTTAAGGTTTTAATTAGTTCTAAGTTATCATATAATACCTCTCAAAATTAATAAAAGTACAACTAATCTGAAAATTAATTCATAAAATAATTTAATTAATTTATAAAAAACTGCCGAAGAATATATTTTTATTTCTCGATATTTTCACGGTTAATACAATTTTACTACTTTTGTGTCGTAAAACATATTTTTGCAGCAGTTTTAAATCATGGTAAAAAAGGAAATGAGCGAAGAAGAAATCTTATCAAAGATTTCAGACTTATGGAATCCACTTAACGAGGAACAACGAGCCCATCTGACAAAAAACCTTACAATCCAAACCTTCAAGAAAAACGAACCAATCTATAGTGAAGGCGAATATCCTACTCAATTAATGTGTTTATTGTCCGGAAAGGTGAAAATATTCAAGAACGGTGTTGGCAATCGCAATCAAATCATTAGAGTAATCAAACCTGTTGAATATTTTGCATATCGGGCACATTTTGCCAACCAAGCTTTTGTTACCGCAGCAGCTGCATTTGAAACCTCTGTAATTGGCATGATTCCAATGACAACAATTACAGAACTGATTAGTCAGAACAATGATCTCGCATGGTTTTTTATTCGTCAATTATCTATTGATCTTGGAATCGCAGACGAACGAACCGTCAATCTTACACAGAAACATATCCGAGGTCGTTTAGCAGAATCCATTCTGTTCTTAAAAGAAAGTTATGGATTAGAAGAGGATAAATGTACATTAAGTATCTATTTATCTCGTGAAGATTTGGCAAATCTTTCAAATATGACCACCTCAAATGCCATACGCACACTCTCAAACTTTGCCGCCGAAAAAATCATTGCCATTGATGGACGAAAAATAAAAATTATAGACGAAGAAAGATTAAAAAAGATTTCCAAAATAGGTTAATCGAATTTACTTTTTTACATCTTTTTCATCTATGATCTTAGATTTAAAAAGAATCATATTACCCTTAACGAATCACCAAGTATAAAGCACTTTGTCTTTACCTTACAATGAAGGGATTATAAAATTTATCCATTCTGCATGTATACCAATATGCATGGGAGTAGTAGCTTCATGCCACACAGCCCCATCCAGACTAATCATCGCTGTATCAGCTTCATAAAAATCAACACTACGGGTACGATATGATTTTACCGACTTATGATTCAAAAAACGTCCGTTAAACAGCATCCACAAAGCCTCTACAAGCTGAAGCGTTTCCTGATGCTCCACAACAGACACATCCAATAAACCGTTATAAGGAACACCACTCGGAGTCTGTCCATATCCATGTGCACTTCCTATACAAACAGTCATTATCTTACGATTGATTTCATCAAGATTAACCTTAAAGTGCATCCTATATTCCATCCTCTGAAAAAGCAAAAGAAACATTGATGCAAGATGCGATAATGTCAGTGCCCCCCAAAAACGTCTTGTCCGATGTTTAATGTTCATTATGTTTGCAACAAGGCCTACATTAACACAATTCAGGAAATATCTAGTACGCTCTTCCCCATCAATATTAGAGGTACAATATCCAACATCAACTTTCCTGATCCTTCCCTCTATCAGCCAATCAACTGTCTTCTTATAATCATCATCTTCTATACCCCAAAAATGTGCAAAATCATTTCCCCAACCATAAGGAATCACGCCAATTGACACACGTCTACGAACATCTTCACCTTGAGAAAGAATACCATTGAGCGCACGGTTTAATGCCGCATCACCACCTACAATAATAATTGTTGTATATCCGTTTGATGCCAACATCGCAGCCAAACGCTCTACAGAATGACTATCTTCACTTTGGACAAAATCATACGCCACCTTCTTCTCTGTCAAATAAGAACAAATTTCTTCCCACTGTTTATGAATATGACGTACTCCTTCTTTCGGGCAATAAATAATCCCCCATCTCTTCGTTTCTGTAGACATAATTATAAATATTTGGTTACAAAAATACACAATTTTAAAAGACATGTGCATTTTTGAACTGTTTTTTATTCTTTACTCATTAAAACTTTTATCCGTTCTACCTTTTCCGGAACTGACAAAGCCTCATCCAACCAATGTATTTTCAATCCGCGCCGTTCCATCCCACGAAACCATGTCATCTGGCGTTTTGCGAACTGATGAATTGCAATTTCCAATTGTCTATACATCTCATCATAAGAAAGCCTTCCCAGCACATAAAGTGTAAGATATTTATATTCCAAACCATAATAAATAAGATCATCAGCAGAAACACCTTCTTTCAGCAAAGCACGCACTTCCTCGATCATCCCTTCATCCAAACGCTGCTTTAATCTTCTACTTATCCGTTGGCGGCGCACGTCACGATCCACATCAATACCTATAATCAAAGCATTTAATGCCGGAAAGCTCCGTTTCTCCACAGGATGCTGACACATATATTCTTCTATTTCTATGGCACGAATCGCACGGTTAACCGTATCAACATCAGTTGTATTATGCAAAGTTTTATAACCTTTTAGAATTTCTGTTAACTCATCAAGAGTCTTACCGGACAAAGAGACACGTAAATCCGCATTCTCTGGTACTGGAACCAAATTAAAACCACGTAAAATAGACTCTACATATAAACCCGTTCCACCGCACAATATTGGAATTTTACCTTTTAACCTTATCTGCTCATAAACGGGAAGAAAATCTTGCTGATACTGAAACAAATTATATTTCGTTCCCGGCTCTGCAATATCAATTAAATGGTATGGAATATTTATTCCATCAATCCGATAATCGCTTAAATCTTTTCCTGTTCCTAAATCCATTCTCCGGTAAACCTGCCTACTATCACCACTGATTATCTCTGTATTTAAATCTTTAGCTAAAGCAACAGCTAATGACGTTTTCCCGGAGGCCGTAGGACCTATAATTGTAATGATATCATATGCCATACCATGAAGTTATTATATTATCTACAAAACTAATTAAAAAATCTCGTTCATAACGATATTCAATACAAGAAAAACACATAAACAAAAAAAAGAAGCCACCTCTATTGAGGTGGCTTCTTAAATCAGGTTAAGTTAAAATTAACCGTTAACTTTCTTCATGTGAGCAATCAGTTCCAATACTTTGTTAGAGTAACCGATTTCGTTGTCATACCAAGAAACCACCTTA
>CAJMNM010000013.1 GCA_905214795.1 uncultured bacterium | reverse complement strand
GGTTGTATTTTTGCCGAAAGTATAAAAAACAAAAGGATATGAAAAAGTTATTGATTTTAGCTATTCTGATGTGGGGAAGCATCAGTGCGGCTTTTTCTCAAACTAAAATGGCAGAAATAAAGTTTGAACAGACAAGTCACGATTTTGGAAGCTTTTCTGTTGATAATCCGGTTGTTAGATATGTCTTCGTATTTACGAATGTAGGAGATGCGCCGCTGGTTCTTCATCAGGCAATTGCTTCATGTGGCTGTACGGTTCCCGAATATACCAAGCAACCAATTAAACCGGGCGAGAAGGGGCAGATTGCTGTAACCTATAATGGTCAGGGACGTGCGATAGGCCGTTTTAAGAAGAGTATTACCATCCGGTCTAATGCAAAGACTGCAACAACCCGTCTTTTTATAACCGGTAATATGACCGGTTCAGAAAAGAATAAATAAAAGGCTTGGGGTGGATGGAACAGGTTAAAGCTGTTTTTTTTGACATAGACGGTACGCTTGTATCGTTTAAGACTCATTCTATCCCTGAGAGTACACTCAGGGCTGTATCGGCATTGCGGCAGAACGGGGTGAAGGTTTATATTGCAACAGGAAGGCCGTTGCCGTTTATTGATAATCTTGGTGAACTTGAATATGATGGTATGATAACAGTGACCGGAGCGCATTGTTTCACGCGTGACGGTCATGTGATTTATCATCATCCAATCAGTCAGGATGATGTGAATAGAGTCATTATCCATCATCATGAGATGCCAGCCGAAGCATATCCTATCATAGTGGTAACAGAAGAAGGGTTGTTCGTAACCGATTATAATGAGGATGTAGCCAGTATTGTTACTTTGCTTAATCTTAATCCGCCGGTAGTAAAACCTGTGGAATATGCCGGTGGTAAACAGATACTTCAGCTGATTTCTTTTTTCAAGGCCGACAAAGAGTCACATTTTATGAGCGAACTGATGCCGGGATGCGTATCCATGCGCTGGCACCCGTTGTTTACAGATATCATAGCTAAAGGTGTGAGTAAAAGCGTAGGAATAGATAAGGTGCTGGCTTATGAGAATATTCCTTTATCGCAGGCAATGGCATTTGGTGATGGCGGAAATGATTTGTCAATGATTGAACATGTCCCCTATGGTATTGCAATGGGTAATGCCTGTGAAGAACTTAAATCCATAGCAAATTATGTGACATCTGATGTGGATCATGACGGTATTGCCAATGCATTACGTCATTTCGGTCTTATTCAATAAGACCGATGTCACACATCATTATTTTATAGTATTCAGCTTTCTTTTCTAATTTCATGGGGTAGGCACGCGAACTGGAAGGCATGCGGTAATGCCGTATGGTGCGCTGGCCAAAGCTGAATGCGTGATAGCTGCCTAATGGTGGCGGAGTTGTTTTAAACGTGGCACAAAGCGTTTCTGTTGCTTTTTGTCCGGTTGTAACAATCGCTTGACATAATGGAATCTGTTCAAGGAGCATATTGAGATTGGTGGGTTCCACAATCTCAAGAAATTTATCAGATGCATTGTCTTTCAGACGCCTTACAGCTGTGGCTGTATCAAATAATGCGATTCCTTTATTTTGAAGAAATAACATTATTTCTTCTTGCTTGAAGCGTTTGGCCGAAGGCTCAGTAAAATAATCTTTATCGTTATAGAACAGATAACCCATAATACGCCACATGTCGTTGATATAATTGGGGTAGTAAAAATCCATGCACCAACGTTTTTTCTGTGGCGGAAAACTACCAAGCATAAGTAACTTCGCTTTTTCCGGAAGGAACGGTTTTAACGGATGTGTTTCGATTCCTTCTTTATTTATGGCATTCTCTGTAGAATCTGTAGAGTAGTTGTTCATTGTTAACGATATTGTTTGCGTTTGTGGAAATTTAATCCGACGTAAAAATTCAGTGTACCGAAGGTATTGTTGATGGAGAGTTTGCGGTGTCGGTAGTTATAATTATGTATGATTAATGACATGCCCGCAAAATATTTGGTGTTGTTCCATACAAGTCCAAGACGCCCGATAACATCAAAATTAAAGTCGTCTATATGCAAAGGGAAAATCGTTTCCTGTTCTTCGGTTGCAGTGAATGGTAAATCTTCTTCCGGAATAGGGTCAACTTGTGTAATTTTATATCCGATTGCAGGCGAGATGGAAGCGCAAAGCAGGAAGTTACGTTTGAAAACCCAGTTATAGGCATAACCGATGCTGACACTGATATCTGTATATTTTAGTTGGCTGAATTTAAATTCCGGGCTTAATTCATGTGCACTGTTGTGAGTTAGCTGCTCCGGTAATTTACGGTAGTCAAAGTCCAGTTCATGTTGTGTACACGAAGCACCGATTTTCCATGTGCCGCAGCTTTTGCGCTGGACTGTGCTTTGTGCAAAGGCGGCCGGATATGAGAAACGTTTGTGGTTGAATATATAATAGGCGTTAATGCCCGTAACTTTAACATTAATACCATGGCAGTCCATGCCTTCAACGCTTTCTGCTTCTTCGCCAAAACCTTTGACTTTGCGGATTTTGAAATTATTTCCTGTCCGTCTGTATATCAGGTCACATCCCAGCATGGCACTATATAAGCTAAATTCAAATTCAGTAGTACGTGTTTGTGAATTGCCTAATGAACCGGCTTCGAAAGTGTAACCTAGAAAAATCCAGCGCCACCCCAGATAGGGGCCGAAACGGAATGCAGGTTTGGGCGAAAAAACAAGTTGTTGGTCACGTTCTCTGCTATAGAGTTTATAATTCTCAAAACCGTTTGTGTTTTGTAGCATGAAGGCCCAGTTGTATCGGTTAGGGGTGATATAAGTGGTATCCATGGCGTTGAATGCGTCAACAAAACGTTTGAAGATATTTCTTTTTTTCTCTATGGCGGTGTCGGGTATGACAGAAGTGGGCATAACTTCTTCGCCGAGACTTATGTCACATCTCGCGGAGTCTTCCTGAGCGTGGCTTACAACCACGAAGGAAAGTAAACAGATTAAGGACCAAATGCTTTCCTTCCTCATATATTACTGACCTTATAACTTACCTAATATTTTGTCCATAACCCAATTGACAGGAGTCGCACTGACACTGTCGCATGTGCATGTACCTTTGTGCTGAAGATGTTCAACCACGCTGCGTATAAGTGGCATTTGTACGTGCGGAGGGTTGGGTATCATGATTTCCTCACGTCCTCTTTTTGTATGCAGTGCGATAGGGTCGTATGTGTATACAGAGAAACATATCTGTCCGTTGTCGCCAATGATTTCAATACGGTCTGTCTTGGCCGATTCGTGTGCGACAAAGCACCATGAGCCAGAGCCTGGAAGTCCGTCGGCAAACTGGAAAGCTGCGCTGACGCTGTCTTCCGTTGTATACAATCCACCGCGGTTGGTACAGAATCCCTTTGCTTTAATGATAGGTCCGAACAGTTCCTGAAGCAAGTCGAGCTGATGAGGAGCCAGGTCATAAAAATAACCGCCTCCTGCGATGTCTCGTTGTACGCGCCATGGTAAGTCGTGACTGTTATAATCAAGATCGCGCGGAGGTACGGCAAAACGAATCTGTACATTGAGAACTCTTCCTATTTCTCCGTTTCTTATCAGCTCGCCCACTTTCTGGAAGTAGGGCAGATAACGGCGATAGTAGGCTACAAAACAAGGCACTCCGGTTTGTTCTGAGATACGGTTAACCCGGGCGCATTCTTCATAGCTTGCTGCCAATGGCTTCTCAACATATACCGGTTTGCCGGCTTTCATGGCCATGATGGCAAATGTTGCGTGCGAGGAGGGAGGAGTTGCGATATATATAGCGTTGACTTCCGGGTCATTAATCAGTTCCTGGGCATCAGTATACCATTTTGGTATATGATGCCGTTGGGCGTAAGAGCGTGCTTTTTCTTTATTACGGCTCATAACGGCTTCTATCTTTGAGCCTTCAACAGCACTAAAGGCCGGACCGCTTTTCTTTTCCGTAACTTCACCACATCCGATGAATCCCCATTTGATAATTCCTTCTTCCTCCATATTGGATTTCTTGACCTGTTTGGTATTAAATTGCATAGATAAAACAAATATACTGAAAAAAGTCGTATTTCTACGGCTGAAGTATTTTTTTTAATGAACTTTTTTACGTTTGACACTGATAAATCTGTTTTAATACTGATGACAGATAATCAGGCGGCTTTTTAAGCTTATTAATAAATGTTGGTATTAATTTTTTTATTATCTTTTCTTATTATCGGTTTTTATGGTACTTTTGTATCCGATAAAATTTTTAAATACTGATGGAAGAAAAGAAAGAACATCTCTTTGAGATACGTAATTATCTGACCTGTTTAAAAGAGGGCATAAAATTGCCGACTCAGAATTTTATTCCTTTGTTTAAATTTCTTTATCCGTCTTTGATTTTTATCGCTGTTGTGGCGATGCTCGGCGGTTTGTTTTATGAACAGTTTAGTATGGTTATGGCGCGCCTGTATACTTCGTCTGTTCCATATACTTTAAATGTGTCGGTTGTGGCAGTCGGAGGATTGGTGTTACTTTCTTTTCTGGCAATCTGTTTTTATTGCAGCCAGCTGATGTTGGTGGTACGGCGGTATAATGAAACCGGGCAATGTTTGACCTTGTCATTTAAAAAAGAGTTTAAAGAGATTTTACAAGTATGCCGACGTACTATTACAGTGGTGGGGTTGGCTGTTGTAGTTTTGGCTTTGGCCGTATGGGGGCTATCATTTTTCGTAGGGTTGACCAATATATGGAGCTGGGTGATACTGTCTGTTTTTGTATTGGTTGTTTTTATTCCTTATACAATGGTATGCTGGGAATATATGTATCGTCACGAAGTACGTTTTGCAGATAGTCTTAAACAAATAAAAACAGGTTTCCAGTATTGGGTCGCATTTTTTATTGTTGCGCTTTGTGGTGGACTGCTGGCTGGTTTACTTTCTGTTATCGCCTGGTTGCCTTCTGCTGTTCTTGCCTATGCCGGACATTTGTCAGCATTGACCGTTTGCAATGGTGATGAGACCGATCTTCCGGGATCTGTATTCATATTGACGATAATCTTTTATGTGATTTCATCGTTGTTAACCTTTATTTTTGCATGGCTGAAACTTTTCCCGTTGTCATTCCTTTATGGTTCTGTGGTTGCACGTGAGAAAGAGAAAGCTCAATATAAGGCCGAACAGGATGAAGAAGACCGTTTGGCATTGGAAAACAAGTCAAGGCTTAAATAAATCAGGCGTAAGCCTCTAAGGCATATAAACGGCCATGACCGGTGGAGAAGAGTTCCATTAGTCATGGCCGTTTTTTATTATGATGCCAAAGGTTATATAAAGTAGTTTCTGCTTTGATAAATTGAGGCTTACCTTAATGATTATTTATCGCTTTTTCGTTTTTCGTAAAGTTGGTACGAATTGTATATGTTATGCCATACGCTATAGAAACCTCCGACAATAGATGTAACCGGAGTGAGGAAGGTATATCCCATCCAGATAGCAAATACCGTATTCTTCTGTCCCAGGGCTTGTCCGGCGCTGATGGGGTCGTTATGAGCCGCTCCGATTTTTTTGCCAAGCCAGAATTGGATGACACAGCAAAGAAGTGATATGACTGCCAGTCCGAGCTGATAGCCAATTGATACATCGCTGTGTACTATACTTTTTACTGTTACTGCAATAGCAATGGCCAAGGCAACAGCCCAAAGATAGAAGGCCAGATCTTTACATCCCAGTATGACACGATGAAAAGCGGGAATAAAATAGCGTACGAAAACAGCAGCAAGGAATGGGCAGAAAAGAAGCGGAAAGACTTTGGATAAGATTAGTGAACAGGATACAGTGAAAGTCAGGCCGGGATGGGGGTGAACAAGTGGTACGAATACGGGTACAATCATGGCTGTCACGAAATTAATCAATATGGTATAGGTGGTGAGGTTGGCAGCGTTTCCGCCAAGTTTTCCTGTTACGACAGCTGCGGCTGTGGCTGTAGGGCATATCATGCAAAGCATTGCTCCTTCCACCAGAACCTCGCCGGGAAGGTTGGGGAATATGATAATCAGACAGGACAAGAGGGCAAAACTTAAGGCTTGTATCAGTATGAGCCACAAGTGCCAACGTTTGGGACGTAAATCCTTAGGGTCAACTTTGCAAAAGGTGATGAACAGCATGGCGAAAATCAGGACAGGCTGTATGATTTCAATGGCACGGCTGACAAATGGCTTGGTTGGCGCTAAAAAAGGTATGTTGACATAAACAAAATAAGAAATGGCACCTATGCACATGGCTATGGGTAATGTCCAGTTGCGTACAAATTGTAGGATTTTCATATGAATTATGCTAATAATTAGTCTTATAATCAGTGCAAAATTACGCTTTTTTTACGCTCGTTGTTACTTTATGATTGGTTTATTTGCGATATTGAAAGGTTTTAGTTATTTTTGTGCTGTTTTTTAAGTATGTAAGCAATTATTGTAAAGGGTTTAATTGCATATTATTTATTGATTTTTTATAGTCGGCTAAATGAATTTATACATTCGTTATTTTGATGAGGAGTGCGTGGTAAGTTCCGCAGAAGAAGCGTGTGAGTTTCTTTCTTCTTTGCCTGGTTTCGTAATGGACAATTATATATTGAATGACATCCGTCAATATATGGAAAGTCCTATGCCGTATCCAAAGCGTTATAAAGTGCGTCCGCGAGTATATTTTATATTAATCAAGACCAATGCTTCAACCTTGGCCGAGTTTAAGATGAATGGCGGAAAGTCGCAAATGGTATCCTCTTCAGTGGCGGGAGACGCGCCTCGTGAACCTATGGGTAATCGTTTTATCAATAATGATAAGCCGGGATGGTATGAGGGCGAGGTGTTTTTTAAACGTGTGATTTTAATACCTGGAACCAATAAGTTCCAATATAAGGATACTTGTTTCAGAGCACGTTGTAAGGCTCATAACATGCAGGAATGTTATGAACGTATTGTCGACCACTTGCGTTCACGTCAGGATATAGATCCGAGAAGCCAGTTCCCTTCAATGAAAGGTAAGAACTTTAAGTGTATATATTTAGGCATGAATTTGCCCGAATCAGAACAAGCAGCGCAGCAAGCCTGATTACGTCTTTTTATAAAAATAAATACATCAAAAAAATAACCATCCCCTCCGGAGAACAGTAAATCCTATGATTGCATCTGTATCCGGAGGGGATGATTGTTTTTGCTAATGTTTTGTTTGTATGAGAACCGTTTTTAGTTTTCAGAAAGATATGACGCTACAAAACGGTCCAGTTCTTCGCCTCGTAACTGTTGGGCTACGATTATACCATCTTGGCTTATTAAAATGGTATAAGGGATTGATGATACGTTGTAGGTTTTAGCCAGTTCGTTATCCCAGGAGTTAAGTTCTGAAACCTGCGGCCATGTCATATTCATCTCCTTTACCGCGTTTTTCCATTTTGTTGCATCCTCATCAAAGGAAACTCCGATAATTTCAAGTCCCTGTGATTTATATTTCTGATATAGTTTTACAACATTGGGCATTTCGTTGCAGCAGGGACCGCACCAGCTGGCCCAACAATCGATAAGAGTCAGTTTGTTTTTCTTGATGATGGAAGCCAAATCTATTTCGCCGCCGTTGATTGCGGGCAGACTCATGTTGATGAATGGTTGTCCGTTGGCTGTGGTTTTGGATTGTTCGGCTTCTTCACGGAGCTGTTTTACAAATGGTTGATTTTTGTACATGTCAGGCATTTGGTCTGTCACCTTAATGAGCTCGTCTGGAGAGTACATGTTATAGCATGACAGGAAAATGAAATATCCCACGGGACGTTGAATATTGTTTGAGATGGTACGCCGGATGAGTGCTGTAGCCTGTTTGTCGAGCTCACTCAGTTCTTTGTTTCCTTCAAACATATCTGCATTTGCTTCAGCGTTTTGCATCGCTTTTTCGTAGAGGGCATTCATTTTCTCATGAATGACATACACAGAATCAACAAAGCTTTGATAAATATCATTGTTTTCGGTGCCGCTTACCTTGCTTTCTGCTCCGATATGAAGTTTTACACGTCCCTTTTCCAGGAAAAAGAAACTGTTATAGACCTCAGAGTCTTGTTCGCAGTAGTAGGCGCAGATGATGGTAGAGTCACAGTTCTTTTCTGTAATCTCGAATTTTCCGTCTTTAATGATAATCGTGTCCGAAGGTACAAGCTGATTGTCGGTCAGACGGGCAATGAAAAGCGTATCGCCGTCTTTTGCATTGTCTACTGTTCCTTCAACCTTACAGTCGGAGGAGTTACAAGAAAACAGTAAAGGCACGGTTGCCAGTAGGGTTGTGATGAGATGTTTTTTCATAAGTAAAAAAATAAGGCTGTCTCAAAGGAAAGAATAATGAGATTCCTGCCAGAGACAGCCATATGGTGAGATTAGGTTATTAAATAAGATATTGTGAGCTGATAGATTCGTTTGTTTCAACTCGTCTGATTGTTTCAGCCAGAATATCTGCTATACTGATTTGTTTAACTTTTGCACAACGGTTTGAATACGGAATACTGTCAGTAAATACCATTTCTTCAAGTGCAGAGTCTTGTACACGTTCTGATGCCGGACCCGACATGACACAGTGAGTGGCAATGGCACGTACAGAGCGTGCACCGTTTTCTTTCATCAGGTTAGCTGCCATTGTAATGGTACCGCCTGTGTCAACCATATCATCAATCAGAATGACATCTGCATCTTTCACATCACCGATGATTTGCATACTTCCGACTTCGTTGGGACGTTTACGGGTTTTGTTACACAGCACTAACGGGCATTCCAGAAATTTGGCATATGTGCTTGCACGTTTTGAACCGCCAACATCTGGTGCGGCGATAACGAGATTCTTTAGCTTGAGTGATTCAATGTAAGGTAGCATAACGCTTGAAGCGTAAAGGTGGTCTACCGGAACATCGAAGAATCCTTGTTCCTGATCGGCATGAAGGTCCATCGTTATGAGGCGGTCAATGCCGGCTACACTTAACATGTCTGCTACGAGTTTTGCACCGATGGATACGCGTGGTTTATCCTTGCGGTCTTGACGGGCCCATCCGAAGTAAGGAATTACTGCAATGATGCTGTGCGCTGAAGCGCGTTTTGCCGCATCAATCATGAGTAATAACTCCATGAGATTGTCGGAATTGGGGAACGTGGATTGCACCAGAAATACATCGCGTCCGCGGATGGATTCCTCATAGGATACAGAAAATTCACCGTCGGCGAAATGTGTAATGACCAGTTTGCCTAGCGGGCATCCTAAACTGGCACAGATCTTTTCGGCCAGGTATTTTGATTTGGTACCTGAAAAGACCATAAATGAATTTTGTTTTTCGCTCATCTCTCTATAACGTTGTTTAGTGGTTCGCCTTTAATCTGCTGCTTTTCGCAACTTACGGAAATGATTGATCAGTTCCTTATAGTCTAATGTGGAGTGAATATTGAAACGGTTCCACAAGTCACCCAATATGACAACTCCTCCGAATCCTAAATCCTTCACTACATTCATATTTTCTGATGTAATACCGCCCAAAGCCATTACTTTTTTGTCAATAATACCTTTTTCTGAGGCGGCTTTCAGGTCATTATAGTCGAATGCAGATGTGTAATTAGACTTGGAGATACTGTCGAATATAGGGCTTAAAAATACGTAATTAAAACCTTTTTTGTCATCTTTCAGTTCTTCTATACTGTGGATAGATTTGCTGAGATGTCCCCTATAGTTTGCCGGAGGCTCGGGGTTTCGGCTGTTTAAATGAATACCTTTCAGGTTGAATTCATCTTTTAGATAGAAATGGTCATGCACCACAATCTGACTATGGTGACAGTCCGGCAAGAGGGTTAGCAGACGTTCAGAATATACTGGCTCTGTCTCCGGTTTACGCAGGTGAAGAATATCCAGCCCTTCTTCAAACAGAGCTGTAAGTATTTTGTCTTCCTCCACGAAGAAATCCGGAGTCGTCAATAATATCAGTTTCATATATTGTTTGTCACTAAATGATATGCAAAGATAGCAAAAAAACTATATTTGCCTATACCTAAGGCATTTTATTTCTTTTATTTTTCATACCTGTTGCATCTGTCTTACATGTTTCATTTGTTTGTTATATATATGAACAATATTATGTGTTTGTTAATCAACATACTGTGACTTGAAGACATGGCAGGATGTTTGGCCGGAAAGGAATTTTATCAAATAAAAAAAGTGGAACATCCGGCTTGAATGTTCCACTTTTAATGTCATGTTTTTATTTTTTCAGCTTTTCAATAATCATTTCAGCGACTTTTTTACCGCTCATAAGCATACCGCCGAAGATTGGGCCCATACGCGGAGTTCCTGATACGGCAGAAGCTGCCATACCGCAGACGTAAAGTCCGGGGTAGATTTCTTTTGTGCCTTTTACTACTTCGTCTTCGCCAGCAACAACGTCGAGCGAACGTTCACCGATTACGGCACCTGTGTCTGTTGCCAGTTTGATTCCGTTCTTGCGTGCTACCGTGCAACACATTTCGCTGTCGTGGCCTGTACCGTCGATGACACATTTTGCCAGAATATTGAGTGGGTCTACATGCAGACCTTCGCGGAGAACCGGAGTCCAGTTTACAACCACACCGCTTACAACGTTATTCTTAAAGATTACATCTTCTACAGAGTAGCAGTTGAAGATTGTAGCGCCGGCATGTACGGCATGGTAGAGTAATGATGCTGTACTTTCTACAGAATCCATTACATAAAGTCCGTCCTGGAACGGTTCATATTTGATGTCAAAGTCGCGTACAATGTCCATTGCCTCTTCTTGTACAACAATCTGGTTGAACATCATGGCGCCGCCCCACATACCGCCACCGGGAGACAGCTTGCGGTCGAACTGAGCAACTTTGAGACCGGCCTTTGCCAGATAATAGGCTGCTACGATACCAGAAGGACCTCCACCGACGATTGCTACGTCAAGATCGAGATTTCTTTGCATTTTCTCAAAATAGGTACTGATAATACCTTGAGATACTTTTGTTTCAATCATTTTCTTTTTGTTTTAAAATCGTTTGTATGATAATTTAGTGTATATGTTGTGTCTGCTGTTATTTGTCGTTTTCTCCATCGTGCAGACGAGCTTCTTCTTCTGAGTCGTATTCGCACTGGCGCAGTCGCTGACTGATGCGCATCGCACAGAAATTAGGACCGCACATCGTACAATATTTGCCGTTGAAGTGATTGCCGGCCTTATAATATTCGAGCGCACGTTCAGGGTCGAGACTCAGGTTGAACTGGTCTTTCCAGCGGAATTCGTAACGGGCCAGACTGAGCGCGTTGTCACGCACCGTCGCACCGGGGTGTCCTTTGGCTATGTCTGCCGCATGGGCTGCAATCTTATACGTGATGACACCGTTACGTACATCTTCCTTGTTGGGAAGTCCGAGGTGTTCCTTTGGGGTGACGTAGCAAAGCATGGCGGTGCCATACCAGCCAATCTGAGCCGCGCCGATGGCACTTGTGATGTGGTCGTAGCCCGGAGCAATATCTGTAACGAGCGGACCAAGTGTATAGAATGGTGCTTCGTGACACTTCTCAATCTGGCGGTCCATGTTTTCACGTATTTTCTGCATGGGCACATGTCCTGGTCCTTCAATGAAGGCTTGAACGTTTTTAGCCCATGCGCGCTGAACAAGTTCACCCATGGTGTCGAGTTCCGCGAATTGTGCACGGTCGTTTGCGTCGTAGATGGCTCCCGGACGGAGTCCGTCGCCAAGAGAAACGGCTACGTCATACTGTGCTAATATGTCGCAGATGTCGTCAAAGTGTTCATACAGGAAACTTTCTTTCTGATGATAGGTACACCATTGCGAGATGATGCTTCCGCCCCGGCTTACCATGCCGCAGAGACGTTCGTTGGCATAGTGAACGTTCTTCAGTCGTATGCCGCAGTGTATGGTAAAATAGTCTACGCCTTGTTCACACTGTTCTATCAAAGTGTCCCGGAACAGCTCCCACGTCAGGTCTTCTGCCTTTCCGTTTACTTTTTCCATGGCTTGATACATCGGTACGGTACCTACCGGAACCGGACAGTTGCGGATAATCCATTCACGTGTCTCATGAATGTTTTCGCCAGTTGAAAGGTCCATCAGTGTATCGCCGCCCCATTTGCAGCTCCATACACATTTCTCTACTTCTTCTTCGATGCTTGAGGTAGTGGCCGAGTTGCCGATGTTGGTGTTGATTTTCACCAGAAAGTTACGTCCGATAATCATCGGTTCGGCTTCCGGATGGTTGATGTTGGCCGGTAATACGGCACGGCCTGCCGCGATTTCGTCACGTACAAATTCCGGTGTGATATGTGTGTCAATACCCAACTCGCGGCAGTTCATGTTTTCGCGGATGGCCACATATTCCATTTCCGGTGTAATGATACCCTGTTTGGCATAATACATTTGTGAAATCTGTTGTCCTGCTTTAGCGCGATAGGGCAGCGCGATATGGGCAAAACGCAGATGGTCCAGACTCTTGTCGGCCAGTCTGGCACGTCCGTACTCTGATGTCAGTCCGCTCAGTTGTTCAACGTTTCCTCTTGAAAGAATCCATTTTTCGCGGAGTCGCGGCAGGCCCTGTTTGAGGTCAATTTCCACGTTCGGGTCGCTGAACGGACCGCTGGTGTCATAAACATACACGGGCGCGTTCTGGCGGACCACTTTCTCACCGTTCTCGATGGTTACTGTCGGTGTGAGATTGATTTTGCGCATGGCTACGCGGATGTCCGGATGTATGCTACCTTTAAGATAGACTTTTTCTGAATCCGGATAAGATATTCTGATTTTGTCTTCCATGTATATAATATAAATATGTATATCGGTATAATTGTTTATTTTTGAGTTCTGTTTCTGCTTTTATGGGCGGCCTCAGAATAGGGTAAGTAGTCTGGCCATTTCTTTTACCGGATTATCGGCGCGTAATACAGTACCGCTGAGTGCAATGCCGTCTATACCTGTTTCCATGATTTGTGGAATGTCATCGGCAGTGATGCCGCCAATGGCTACAATTGGCAGAGTAAGACCGGATGCTTTCATTTGCGCTATGATATGCTGATAACCATCAATCCCGAGTGTAGGAGCCAGTTTTTCTTTTGTTGTGGTGAAACGGAAAGGCCCACAACCGATATAGTCTGCACCACGCTGTGCATGAACGACTATGTCTTCAAACGTATTGGCTGTCCCTCCTATAATATAATCCTTACCCAGAATCTTGCGGGCCTCGTCAATTGGCATATCCTTTTTGCCCAGATGTACACCGTCCGCGCCAAGCTCTTTAACAAGCTCTACGTGATCGTCAAGAATGAAGGTCGCACCATATTCTTTGCACAGACCGGCAACCTTTGAACCGGTCTCATGCCATTCATCCGGTGTGGCGTCTTTCATGCGCAACTGAATCCAGCGGCAACCGCCTTCCAAAGCCATTCTTGCCGAGTCAAGATAGGTATATTGTGAGGTAAAATGTGTGATAAACTGTAGTTTCTCCATAATCTGTTTTTAGGCTTCTAATCACATGGCATGGGGCACGTCGGGCTTAGAAAAACAAATCCTGTGGATGAATGAGTGTGATGTCGGATGGAGGCACAATCCCTTCGGCAGCATTATCTGCATCAGGTTCACAGGGTATAATCTCAGCCGTTTTCAAAAGAAAGGGCACCCCTTTGCTTAGGCAAAGGTAACAATAATAATTAGAATACAAAATATAACGGCAGAAAAAGGATGTTTAATTTGTGAGTCAGCATCGAAGAGTTGGAGAGCGTATTGATGGACCCGCTATCATTTACTGACGCATAAATGATAAATAGAATTATGAATTTACCACAAGATTCGTTAACTTTGACTAACGAACAAACCTTTTAGTCTCATGCGAATGACATATATTTTTCATAGCGGATTTGCGGTTGAGTTAAATAGCTGTATATTAGTGTTTGATTATTGGATGGATCCGGCGGACGTGATGTCCCGTCTGTTGCTTTCAGAGAAACCGGTGTATGTGTTCTCCAGCCATTTTCATGAAGACCATTTTAATCGTGAGATTTTTTCATGGCGAACCCGTAAAACAAATGTGATTTATGTTTTGTCCAAAGACATATTGAAGCATCACAGGGCACAGAAAGATGAGGCTAATGTATGGTTGGCAAAAGGTGGAACCTGGGAAGATGGCGTGGTGAGTGTTGTAGCTACAGGGAGTACCGACAGTGGGGTGTCATGGGTTGTTAGGGTTGACGGTAAATGTATTTTCCATGCAGGCGATTTAAATAACTGGTATGCTCGTTTCCTGACTGATGATTATAAAGGTGGGACTGTTTATAGTGTAGAGATGAATGTGGACGTCAATCCGGAAAAAGAGGAAAAACGGTTCTTAGGTGAATTAAAGGATATCGGGAAAGTGGTTAATGAATTTGATGTGGCCATGTTTCCGGTTGATAGTCGTATAGGTAACGGTTATACCCGAGGGGGAAGGCAATTCATAGAAAAATTTCGTGTGGGACTTTTTGTACCGATGCATTTTGTGGCTGGCGGATTTGAATCGTCATGGAGAATGAGAGAATTTACTGATGTCCGTGGAATTGCATTCTGGCAAATAAAACGTGATGGTGATAGCGTTGATTTTTTGTAATTTATGATTTCTTCTGTAATGTTCTCTGTATGATGTGCCGGTTTTGATATGGAGATTCTTCAGTCAATTTTTATTGTTATGATTCAGTTAAAAGGGAAGTGATTGTCCGGATGGAAAGTACCTTTCTCTTTTTAAAAAAACTATGATTTAATTTGTAGTTTTAGATAATGTTTGTATTTTTGCGAACAACAAACGAATAAAGAAGTAATTCATTTAATTGATATGCGGATTATTTTCTCTTTAATGTTCGTTGTTTTACGAAATACTAATTTAAATATATTGAGAATGAGAAAAGTTTTATTTTTATTGGTCATGTGTTTGACTTTTGTAGCCTGTAACACAAATGGAGAGAATAAGAAGGCTGATAATGAGCGGAAAACAGAGACAGCCGGGAATTATGTAGAGGTTTTGTATTTTCATGGCAAGCAACGTTGTGCCACCTGTATTGCTATCGACAAGAATGCCAAAGCTGCCGTTGAAGAAAGATTTGCTCCACAAATAAAGAATGGCAGTGTAGTATACAAGGTTGTTGACATCAGTAAAAGTGAGAATGAGGCATTGGCCGAAAAATATGAAGTGACGTGGTCTGCCCTGTTTGTAGTTAAACATAAAGATGGTAAGGAGACGTTTAAGAATATGACAGAATTTGCGTTTGGCAATGCAAGAAAATCCCCCGGGAAGTTTAGGGAAGGTGTGGTAATGGCCGTAGACAGTATGCTTGAACAATAAAACTATGGATTGGTTGCAGACTTTATTGGAGAATAATTCTACTCCTGTTATTACCGCGTTTTTATTAGGATTGCTGACAGCGCTTTCGCCTTGTCCGTTAGCCACAAATATTGCGGCTATAGGGTTTATCAGCAAGCAGATTGGCAGCCGTAAGAAAATTCTGCTTAACGGTCTTCTTTATACGTTAGGTCGTGTGTTGGCATATACGTTGTTGGGAGTGGTGCTCATTGTCATCTTGAAACAAGGCTTAGGTTTGTTTGGAGTTCAGAATACGATAGGCAAGTGGGGCGAATGGTTGTTAAGTCCCTTATTGTTACTGATAGGAGTATTCTTGCTCGTCGGTGACCGAATCAGGTTGCCGGGATTTGGCTTCAATGGCGATGCCGGCGGTTTGTCCCGAAAAGGTGGTTGGGGAGCATTTCTGATAGGTGTTTTGTTCGCCTTGGCTTTTTGCCCGACAAGTGGCGTGTTCTATTTTGGGATGTTGATACCCATGTCGGCAACAACAGCCGGCGGTTATTTGTTACCTGCGGTTTATGCTGTCGCCACAGCCATACCGGTATTGGCTGTCGCGTGGATTTTAGCGTTCAGCGCACAGAAAATAGGACTCTTTTACGGTAAAATACAAATATTTCAGAGATGGCTTAATGTCATTGTCGGGGTAGTTTTTATTTTCATCGGTATCTATTATGGATATATCATGTATTTTTAATTAAATAATTCATCAAAAAAGAAACAAAAATGGAAATTAAGGTTTTGGGTCCGGGCTGTTGCAAATGCAAGTCTGCCTATCAGGTGATTGAAAAAGTAGTGAAAGAAAATAATCTGGATGTAAAGCTGGTAAAGGTAGATGATATTATGGAAATAATGAATTATAATATTATGTCTACACCGGCCGTAGTAATTGATGGCGAGGTAAAATTGAAGGGAAAGGTCCCGACAGAAAATGAAGTGAAAAAACTTCTGGGACTTTTATAGGGAAGTGATTGGTTAAAAGGCGGCAGAAAACTGGACGGGGTATGAATGCCGCTTTTGTTTACTTATAAGTGTTCGTTAAAATACAAACATAAAAAATAAGATTTATGATACAGAGTTTTGCTGATTGGCTTGTTTATGAGGTATTCGGTCTGGATTCAGGTTCCCGGCTGGCAGTTGCTGTCAACTTTTTCTTCTATGATACCATAAAAATCCTGATTCTATTATTCTTTATCAGTGTGTTGATGGGAGTCATCAACGCTTATTTCCCGATAGAGCGTTTAAGACATTACCTGGCCACACATAAGATGTACGGCCTGCAATATTTGCTTGCGTCATTGTTTGGAGCAATTACGCCGTTTTGTTCATGCTCGTCAATTCCTTTATTTATTGGGTTTGTGAAAGGAGGGATACCTTTGGGTGTTACATTTGCTTTCTTGATAACATCTCCGCTTGTAAATGAAGTTGCTGTCGCGATGTTTCTGGGTACCTTTGGTTTAAAGGTAACATTGATTTACGTGGTTAGTGGTATCCTGCTGGGTGTGATTGGAGGAATAGTACTTGGCAAAATGCGTTTATCGCCGTATCTTAGCGACTGGGTGAAACAGATTCAGGTTGATTCTTCTTTACAGAGTAACGAGTGGGAGAGAGAGCACACGGCTTTTATAAAACGTCTTCCTGTCATCATACGTGATGCGTGGAGCATAGTGAGAGGCGTATTGTTATATATATTGATAGGTATCGGTATAGGGGCGTTTATGCATGGTTTTGTACCCGAGGGCTTTTTCGAGCAGTATATGTCAAAGGACAACTGGCTGGCAGTGCCGCTTTCTGTCTTGTTGGCAGTTCCAATGTATGCCAATGCGGCCGGAATAGTGCCTGTCATCGAAGTCTTTGTGGCAAAGGGTATTCCGTTGGGTACGGCCATTGCCTTTATGATGGCTGTTGTTGGCCTTTCATTGCCGGAGGCTACATTGCTGAAGAAAGTAATGACCTGGCGTCTGATAGGCATATTCTTTGGTACGGTAGCGTTTTTTATCATATTATCGGGTTATTTGTTTAATTGTTTTATGTAAGACATGTTATTGAGCAGGCATTGGTGGCATATTTAAACTTAAAAAGTAATTTTAATGGAAATATTGATTCTGTGTACGGGAAACAGTTGCAGAAGCCAGATGGCTCATGGCTTCTTACAGTCATTTGATGAGTCTTTACATGTATATTCAGGAGGTACGGAGCCGGCAAATGCGGTCAATCCTTATGCTGTAGAGGTGATGCGTGAGGTTGGTGTGGATATCGGCAAACACGTTCCGACCAATGTGAATATATATTTGGAGAAGAAGTGGGATTATGTGATTACCGTTTGTGAGAATGCCGATAAGCGTTGTCCTCTTTTTACGGGGAATGTTGGCAAACGCTTGCACATCGGTTTCGACGATCCGTCACACGCTACTGGAGACGAGGATTTTGTAAAAGCGGAATTTCGTCGTGTGCGCGATGAGATAAAAGAAGCCTTTATGCGGTTTTATGTTACGGAGATCGGCAGGAACAGTTAAAGAACTGCGGAAAAAACAAAACGTACACTGTTATGAATTGCAGTGTACGTTTTTTAAATTTATTGCTGTTAGGCTTAAAGCTTGTTGCACTCTTCCAGCCAGGCTGCTGACGAAGCGTCGCTTGGCATACGCCAGTCACCGCGTGGACTTAATGAGCAGCTGCCTACTTTTGGACCGTCGGGCAAGCATGAGCGTTTGAACTGCTGCGCGAAGAAACGGCGGAAAAATATGGTCAGCCATTTTTTAATTGTTTCGTCCTCATAAGTTTTTTGGAAAGCTTTTTTAGCTAAAAAATAGATTTTCGAAGGTCTGAAGCCGAAACGCAATGTATAATAAAGGAAAAAGTCGTGCAATTCGTACGGACCCACCAGGTCTTCTGTTTTTTGGCTGATATTGCCATTCTCGTCTGCCGGGATGAGCTCCGGACTTATAGGTGTATCTATAATGTCCTTTAATGTCGTTTTTACAATGTCCTCGTCCATGCGGTCAGCAACCCAGTTAACCAGATGTTTCACCAGGGTTTTGGGAATAGAAGCGTTGACACCATACATACTCATGTGGTCGCCGTTATATGTTGCCCAGCCTAAGGCAAGTTCAGACAGGTCGCCGGTACCGATAACAAGTCCGTTCATTTGGTTGGCTACATCCATTAATATTTGCGTACGTTCTCTGGCCTGACCGTTTTCGTAGGTAACATCGTGCTTCTCCATATCCACATTAAGATCGCTGAAGTGTTGGATGCATGCCTGTTTAATGCTGATTTCACGTTGTGTCACACCAAGTCCTTTCATCAGGTCGAGTGCGTTATGATAAGTCCGTCCGGTAGTACCGAATCCGGGCATGGTAACGCCTATGATGTTTTTTCTAGGCAAACCCAGTTTGTCGAAAGTGCGGACACATACCAGTAACGCCAAAGTAGAATCAAGTCCGCCCGAGATACCTACTACTGCCGTTTGAGCCTGTGTATGGACAAGCCGTTTGGCCAGTCCCATGGTCTGAATCGCAAAGATATCCTCGCAGCGTTCGTCCAGTTCTTTACCTTGCGGAACAAAGGGCAGAGGATGAATCTTACGTGTAATCTCAAAGTCTTTAGGTACAAAAAGCTCTGTATCAATCTGGGTCGATTTGAAATCTTTCAGTTGGGCTATCGTAGCTGCAAAAGTGGTGTTCACCCGGCGTTCGCTTCTTAAGCGTTCAACGTCAATCTCACTGATGATAAGTTGTTCTTTAAGAGAAAAGCGTTCATTCTCCGCCAGCAATTTACCGTTTTCGAAGATAAATCCGTTTCCGGCAAAAACAACATCCTGTGTACTTTCTCCGAATCCGCAACCGGAAAATACATATCCGGCAAGACATCTTGCGCTTTGCTGGGCAAGTAATGACTTCAGATACTGGTGCTTGCCGATACATTCATTATCTGCGCTGAGATTAAAGATGATTTCGGCGCCTTTAACGGCTAAAGTGGAGCTTGGAGGTATCGGTGCCCAGACATCTTCGCATATCTCTATTCCGAATTTGCAGCTCGGTGTGTTGAAGATGATATGTTTGTTTAGCGGTACAACCTGCCCGCATATCAGTACGCTGGCATCGGTTACGGCTTCTGCGGACGTGAACCACCGCTGTTCATAAAACTCTTTATAATTAGGCAGATAAGTTTTGGGTACTAATCCGAGCAGTTTGCCACGTTGTATGACGGCCGCGCAATTCAGCAGTGCACCGTTACAGATCACAGGCAGGCCGATAATGGAAATGATATCCAATGATCTTGTAAAGTCAAGCAGACTGATGAGTGCCATTTCGGCTTCGTCCAACAATAACTGTTGCGCGAATAAGTCGCCACATGTATAAGAGGTGACACTTAATTCCGGGAAGCAGATAATTTCAACACCTCGCCCTTCGGCTTGTGCTATCAGGCTTTCCATTTGTTGGGCGTTATACTTGCAGTCGCCAACTTTTACGCTAGGAATGCCGGTTGCAATTCTAACAAATCCGTAATTCATTTTTTAGTTTTCCTTAAGATTTAGTGCAAATATACAAATAACACTTTAAAAAAATGGTAAAATACACTTCGATTTCACAAAAAAGCCGGATTGTATTTGCATGTAATGTAGAATTGGATTATATTTGCATTGTAAACATTACAAATTTATAATAAACATGGTCAACGCAACCGCTATCAACACATTGCTGAAATACGGTATTCACCCTTCTGTACAGCGCATCGCTATTATGGATTATTTGCTTAATCATCATACTCATCCCACGGTTGATGAGGTTTATACGGCATTATCCGATGAGATTCCGACACTGTCAAAGACGACGGTATATAATACTTTACGCCTTTTTGCAGACAACGGTGCGGCAACGATGTTGACGATAGATGAGCGAAAGATTTGTTTTGACGGTGACATTCACCCTCATGCTCATTTTATGTGTAAGCGTTGTGGTAGGGTATTCGATTATCCGTTGCCCGTTGACGCGCCTCATCTGATGCCCGAAGATATACATTTTAAGGTAGAAGAGGTACATTTCTATTATAAAGGTATATGTGAGGAATGTGGTAAGAAAGAAGAGTAAACAGATAAAAAAGCAGAGTTTAAGAGATTTTTTAAATAATTTATTCAACCATCTAAAATTAAAGAAGTTATGAAGAAGAAATTTGTATGTACGGTATGTGGTTATATTCATGAAGGTACAGAAGCTCCGGCACAGTGCCCACAGTGCAAGGCTCCGGCTTCTAAGTTCAAGGAAATGGTAGAAACTGAATTGTCATTTGTAACCGAACATGAAATTGGTATCGCTAAGGATGTTGATCCTGAAATCAAGAAGGGTTTGCAGGCTAATTTCGAAGGTGAATGCACCGAAGTTGGTATGTACTTGGCAATGAGCCGTCAGGCAGACCGTGAAGGCTATCCTGAAATCGCTGAGGCTTTCAAGCGTTATGCTTTTGAGGAGGCTGACCACGCATCTCGTTTCTGCGAATTGCTTGGCGATATGGTTTGGGATACCAAGACCAACCTGAAGAAGAGAATGGAAGCAGAAAGCGGTGCTTGCTCTGGTAAGATGGAGATTGCTAAAATGGCAAAGGCTCAGAATCTGGACGCTATCCACGATACTGTTCACGAAATGGCTAAGGATGAGGCTCGTCATGGCCGTGGTTTCATGGGCTTGTACAACCGTTATTTTGGTGACAAGTAATTAAAGAGAATATTTCAGATATAAGGAGAGGGCGCCCCGCGGAAGCCATTGAAAATGGTCAGGAGGGTTGCCCTCTTTTTATTTATTGTCGGAAATACCTGCTGAATATGCATATTAACGGGGCCGATCTCAAAAAACGCTTTTGGGGTCGGCTTCACCTTTATACAGGCGTGAAGGCTGCCGGTCATGCCGGCCTCACCGCCATCTCATAGCGGTTCCCCTCACGTGTGTGTCTGCGAGTGAATCCGGCCGCCAGCAACGCGCGTGCAAAGGTCTGCGTGCTGACTCCGCGCAGGGCATAGCGGTTTCCTTTCCTGATAAACTCCATCACCTCCTCAAGCGCCATCAGCGCAGGCGTCTCTCCGGGCTTGGGTATACGGAAACGTCGTCTGATTATGTCCTCTGTGGGATTGATGCGGTAAAAGTCCATATTGTGTGCCTGCAGTTCTTCCTCCTCTTCCGCGCTGAACCAGTAACGCTCGCCCCGAGCCAGTTCCTCCTTCAGCTGCGCGAAAATCATGTCATGTTCTATTTTAGTGCAGTCTATGGGGCGCTGCACCTCCACACAGATGAACCGCCTGCTTCCCGACGGGTCGGTCAGCAGTTCACGGCTGTTGCTCGTTCCGATGAACGAGGCGATGCGCCTGCGTGCGCCGGCATGGCGGCTGTACGCCTTGCGCAGGTTCATGGACGAAAGCTGCATGAGATTTTTCAGCTGCGGCTGACGTCTGGGACCTATGCGGTCGAACTCGTCCAGATTGAGCAGTCCCAGTTCGGTCAGCTTGCGCCCGACGCTCTCGGGCGCGTTCAGGTCCACACAGTCGCTGTAATAGGCACGCAGCTCCGGCGGCAGCAGCGCACGGCAGAAGGCCGACTTGCCCATGCCCTGTGCCGCGCTGACCAGCAGCGGTGCTACGCTGTTGGCATGCAGACGGTCGCGCCCCGTCCACTGTGCGACGACGGCCAGCAGCCAGCGGTGGAAATGCCTTTTCCAGAAACCGCTGTCCGACACACGGGCTGCCAGCGCATCGATACGGTCCTTTCCGTCCCATGCCGGCAAGCGGTCGAAGTAAGCGGTAAAGGGATGATGGTCCGGCACGGAAGCCGAATTGACCAGACGCGCCATGTCACGGTCCCAGCAGGGAATGCCCTCACGGTGCGCCTCAATGCAGAAGGTGTTCAGCGCCCGCACGTTGACAGGACGGAAATCAGTCGTATCCGGCCCGCGTCCGTCAGCCGGCCGTGCCGGTGCATATTCTGTAATCTCCGTCAGCACGTTATATCTGAACCGGTAGTGTGTGGCGAGAAACTTTTCCAGCCTCACTTCCGTCTGTTCCTTGTCACCGGTGGTCGTCTGAGACGGAGATTCTGCGACGGGTTGTACGGCCGGTCTGCCTGCCGTGTTTTCCGACCTGTCCTTTTCCGGCCGTATTTCGTTCTGCGCTGTTTCCGCTTTCTGTTCTACGGTTTCAGGGCGCTGTCCGGTTGCAGTGTCCGTGTTCCGTCCGGCTTTCCGTTTCTCCGCCCATCTTTTGGCGGCGCGTCGTACAAGTATGCTGATAGTGTCCATGGCGTTTTTGTTTTTGTGAACAAATATACGACGGCGTGGAAACTGCCGTGGCAGCTTTTGGTAACCTTCGGTCACTCTTGAACGCATTCCGTCACATTTTGCAGCTTTCCCTGCCGTTTGTCCGCTTGCCGGGAATCGTTTCCGTCCGTAACGGAAGAAATATCGTGCCCGCGCGCCCCTGCGTTTTCCCTATAAGGGTATTTTCTCACTTTCCGGCCTTACTCCTTCACAATGCCATTCAAATAACAGGCGGACAGAATGTTAAGTGTGAAGGGCTGTCCTTCACATCTCCTTCACCGGTCCTTCACATTCACCTCCGGTTTTATAAAACGCATACGGTTACGAGTTTTTTTCTGTACGGTTACGAATTCAATCCTGCACTTTACAAATATTTTTCCGCACTGTTACGGTGATGCCCGTTACCGTACCGGAATATTTTTCTGCACGGTTGCGGGGATGAATGGAAAAAACGGACGGAAAATCATGGATTTCGGGATGAAAAAATCTGATTTTCTGACAGAAATCCTACATTATGGTCTCAAAAAAGCCGATTTACATCTCACAAGTGTATCGGTGAAGGATGTGAAGGACTGTCATTCACACGCAATCTGCTGAATATAAGTATGCTATGACGAAATGTGAAGGGGTGAAGGACTTTTTAGGGGAAATGTTTAATTGTAGTATAAAGATTATTTCTGTTACGATAAATGCTTCGATAAATATAAGTTAGATTGTATTGTCATTGACGATCATACATTCTTATTTTACATCCTCGCCATTGACGTGAATTTTGTTAATGACGAGCAACTTGTTGTTTTTTGATTTTATTCACATTAAATTATGATATGGCGAATTTTTTCAAAGATAGAAATTGGCGACTGAAAATATTTCGTTATCTTTGTAGATAAGGTAATTAAATCTTTTGTATGCAAATTCCACATCCCATATATTGACAACCAGACATCTGAACCGAGTGTTTGACAAGACTGTGGCAACATATAAATATTATTGGTTCCTCGGCATACTCGATTTGTTTGTAAAGCAGGGAAAAACAAGGATAAATGTATGGGAAATTATGGTTACAATGGTGGCAAATGCCTGGTATCCGGTGAATTATTTTCGTCTTTCGTTCGGGAAGTCAGAATCTCTGTATGAGGCGATATTGGCGCTGCAAAAAGAGTACAATGTCCCCATCAATGTTAGTGTTCGCGATTTGATTGATTTGTTGAAAGTGCTTATTCTGCGACCAGATGTCCGAAAACGGTTAAACTTTCTGCAAATGAATGTACCGTTCCGTTTTTTTGCGTCCGTGGATTGACACGTCCGATGATCGTCAAACGGTTATTCGCTCTCAAATATTCGAGAACGGATGCCTCTATAAACTGGAAAAAGAGCATGGAACGTTATGGGTAGAACTGAATCCAGCATGGCTAGACTATTAGAGAGAAAACAAAAGCAATACTAAAAAATGCGATTGGCAAGGATGCACTGTTCATCGGAAAAAATATATAGTTATGAGGTTAGGTATAATATTTGTTATTTGTAGTAACACTATTCTGATGATTTGGAAAATTTAACTAGTTAATTCAATAAGTCATTCTATCGTATCTCCTCTAACCCTATCGACTTGAGGTATTCGTAGGTGCCGTTATAAAATTCTGGAAGTCGGGTTGCATCTTCCGGGAAACCACAGACAGTTTTATTGGGATTTCCATCTGGAACGCAGATGACCATGCCGATGCGGGCGCGTGTCAGTAAGACACGGTAGGCATTCAACATGTATTTCCTTCGTTCAAGGCTGCTTTCGGTTTTACCGGCCTCTTCGCGCCATGCTGTTCTGCCATTAAAGTTATAATATCGCCACTGCCCGTTTTCGCATCTCAGGTCAGCATCCCATAGGACGCAGGTATAATCCAGTTCAAGGCCTTGAACCTGGATTTCAGTTGCGGCATCCTCAAGGTAGTTGGATGAACGAATGTCGTTTTTATCCTCCAGGAACCAGTGTACGGCATTTTCGTCGCCTTGATCCAGAATATCGACGGCCAATGGTTTGAACCGAGCCGCTGTCTTGCTGACCAGCACACCTGATCGTTGCGAACCACGGGTGTTCTTGCGCAGCCATGCCCTTGCCTTGTCCATATCTCTTGTCAGCACGATCGGATAGCGCCCTTTTATCGTGTTGTACCAACTGGAAGCATCCGGATTGAAAGAGAGTAAAGAGTGTACAAAGGCTGAGAGGTTTTCTGCTCTGAACGAACGCAGACTGACTCCCAGATGGAGCTCCGGAGAGAACGTGACCTTGTCATTGTCGGCCAATAGTTCGTTGACTCGACCTTCTGCATATTCTGCTTCGGTTAGTTTGTCGGAGATATAGATTTGCCAATGTGTGAATTTCTCGTTGAGCGCTTTGATCCACTCTGATATGCCGGCTTCTCCGGTGTTGATCTCCTGACCGCCGCCTACCAGACATACGATCGTTGCCCAATCTTCCCGCTGATCCAAAGACCAAATTAGGAACGCCGCTTCGGAGTAGGGGAAGTTTGGTACCTTGAGTTTGTTTCCATAAGTACCGCCTCGTTTAAGGTAGTCAGCAAGCCTTTTATGTGTCCATGAACGCTGGGCTTCGTCAAAGATGGCTACATGCTCCACTTCTCCGTAGCCGGATTTTGCCAGCTTCATCGCTTTCTGTGGGTCAATCTCCAGGACTCCGTTTTCGACAGGATTCTTGATCTTGGCCAACATGTTGTCGCGGTAGCGGTGAATCATCTGTATGAATTTGCTAACCTCCCTCCGAGAGTCCGACATGTTCTTTTTCTCGCCCCGGGCTTTGCATTTCTTCTGATTGTCTATGGCCAAAGCCTCAGTAAGCACTGCTACCAGTGGTCCGTTGCCGGATAGGTAGACCGCTCCTTTGTCCTCTATCAATTTATCACCATTTTGATAGGACTGTTTGACGGCGACGTCTAGTCCGACCAGCGTTTTTCCCGCTCCCGGTACGCCCGTAACAAAGCAGATACTTTTTTCTCCCTTCTCTTGGCTGGTCTTGATCACGTCGAGGATATATGCAATGGTGCGGTCGGTTGATACTTTGTCAGCCTCATGGCGGGTAATGTCTTCTACAGAATGATTTTCATAGAGCCTCTTGGCAGCCTCAATGATGGACGGGGTGGGTGAGTAAGGGCTGATAACCCAGTCGGCACCTAGACTCGGATCTGGAGCTGTTGCTCCGGCATGTGCTAGAACATCCGCAATGAGTTTTTGCAATCCGTTGGCTCCAGTCACCAATGGGTTATATATGGAATCATCGTATACTGAGGGCATGAACTCGCTTGAACTTGTTCGGAATTGAGTAGGCACGAGAATCGGGACAATGATCCTGTTTTGGCTCAGCAAATGAAAGTTTTTCAGGTCAAGGGCATAATCTAGTACCTGCTCTATATTGGATTGAAGTATGTCCCGCTCTCCGACCTTGAACTCAAGGCAGAAAATCAGTCCACGAAGCAGCAGAACGACATCGATCCGTTTTCCGAGGCGTGGAATGTCGTACTCGAAAATGATCTGTCCATCTTCATTCATCCATGGCAGCAGAACTTCCTGCATGATGTGAATCTCGTTGTTCCACGCTTCATTGGTTGTTGTAAGTGCAGCCCCGTGGTAATTGTTCACGAAATGTCCTAACAGCGTTTCGGGGGATAACTGCAGGAACTCGCGGATTGTGGAATTATATATACAACGTGCCATATCTGTGTGTTAATAATCATAGTGCTAATAATGCCGCAATGTAATAGAATAGGCGGTATTATCCACCATATTGATTTGCTGAAAATACAAAGTTAAGATATTTACAACAAATATGTCTTATATTAGCTTGGAATATACGAATGATATGTGAGAAAGATGCAAAATAAAAGGCGAAATTTTATAAATATGCAGATTTATAAAGTAATTTTTCCCATATTCGGCAAGACTGGCGGACTATTGGCGGTCGCATGAGGCGGCCGCTTTTTGTATGTTTGTTCCATAACCCTTATCGTTTTAATCTAATTCTCGGTTTCTTGCTCAATCGGAGGGTGGCAGAACGAGTACAGCGGCGGGCTCATTGCAGGTTGTCTTCGTCCTTGTCTTGCTACGGAAGGTCGCTTTGTGAACCTCTGTCACCACCTCCGGTAGATACGACTGGCGTATCAAGCATCCTGATTCCGTCGTAGGTCCTTAACCACAGATTATGGTTTGTGGTTGATTAAATTCGTTTGTTTCAAATGAAATATACAGTTCTAAAATGTTTTATAGTAAAATTTCTGAAATGTGCAAATTTTATTTGTGCATTCGGATAAGAAACCTTATCTTTACAAATACTTTTTAATCAAGTGTTTATAAACTGATGGGTGAAACAAAGAAATATTATCGTCATTTTAAAGGTGGTAAATACATTGTTTTAGCTGAGGGGCAGGATAGTGAGTCGTTGATTCCTGTGGTTATCTATCAAGCACTCTACGGCGAACATAAAGTATGGGTACGTCCGAAAGAAATGTTTTACGGCACAGTTGAAATAGATGGAACTGAGTTTCCACGATTCAAAGAAATAACGAAGGAGGAAGCTTATGGAAAGGACTGATGATGTAAAACTGTATTTAAAGAATAAGCATCAAGGTGGCGAGAGCAATCAGAAAGGAGGTTTATTTGAAGATTTCTATGCTGTATATCAAATTGTATCGTGTATTGCCAAGTATAAATCTTCATTTGACAGAGTTGGGTTTCAGACTCAGTTAGAGGACACGTTTGTGGATGATATATTGATTGCACATCCAGAACATAATATGTATCATCAGTTAAAGAACACTCGGTCTTTGTCGTGGGGTAGAGTGGATAAGCAAGGTGATATTGCATTTGATTTTGTACATCAGATTGAAGATTGTAAAGATAGGGGTGAGAGATTTGTTTTGAAATTGGTTTATTCGCTGAAGGATAGCAGGATAGGTGAACAGATACCGGATGAGATAAAGGATCAAACTTCTACAGAATATTTTGATTTTTCGCCAGACTTAAACAGGCTTGTTATAGTAAGTGTACCCTTAAAACATGCATTAATGGCAATTACTCCAAATGGTGAGAAAACCCCAACAGATGATTTAGCGAATATTGCCTCTGTATTTCTTGGTGTTTGGAAAGGCTGTGACTCGAAGAATAGAATATCGTTGGAGGAGATAATTCGTAGAGTAGAGAATTTCAAGCATATAAATTTGAAGATTTATCCCGATGAAGGCATGAGTGAAGACTGTAAAAGGATACTTGATGCTATAGAGGGGCTTGATTTTCATATCAGCGGGAGAATGTTTTATTGGAGTATTGGTTGCATGAATGGCAGTTGTCCCTGGCCTGATGAAATGGAGACAAAGATAATGCGTCAGCATCCAACAGACAAATGGGAACTGATGTCAATATTGTCATAAAAAGAGATTGTGTTATGAGAAGATATGAAAATCTACAGTACGGAGATGAGACGGTGATTCGAAAGTCTTTGGATGCATTGGCCGACAAGACGACTAGTGTGGAGGCGTATCGTAGCGCATTTGAAGTGCTTGGCGTAGAACTGGGACGTGTATTGGCTAAGAAGGTCGGTGATGTGCGTGCTGAGGAAACAATGTTGGTATGTGCGTCTGAAGATGCCGACTGGTTGGCTAAAGGTGTGGAAAACGGTTTTGGTAAAGGTGAATTGCATGTGTCGATATATTGGAATACCCGAAATGTTGTATATCAGTCTGATAATGGTGAGACGGTAGAGATTTCGCCTATCGTAAAAGCATACGAAGAACCGATAGCGAACTGCCGTCTGTTGGTCATTGTGAAATCAATCATTAGTTCATCGTGTGTGGTTAAGACTCAACTCACACGACTGATTGATCGTGTGCATCCGCAGATGATTGTTATCATGGCACCTGTAATGTATAAGGATGCTCAGCCTAATCTATTGAAGGAGTTTCCTGAGGAGATAAGCAACAAGTTTCTTTTTCTTCAGTTTGCTGTTGATGAAGATCGTCAAGGGAGTGAAGTGATTCCTGGAGTTGGAGGAATGGTTTATCCTAGGCTTGGGTTAGGTGATATAAATAAGAAGAATCAATATATTCCTCAGATGGTTAGAATGAGGATGTAAAGCAAAGATTGTCCATCTGAGAAAAAGATGTTACTGCTATGCTGTAGTAAGGTTTTATGTATGGTAAAAATATGCTATAAAAACAATAGATAAAAAGAAATAAAGGGGTGACGCAAAGGACACAGATTATTTTTGTCCGGAAAAAACTTTTTTTGAGAAGGCTTTTTCAGGGATGTTCAGTAAACATTATAAAACAAGCCAACTAATTCATGCATAAAGTATTGTAAATTAGTTGGCTTGGTATCTTTAGGTAAGTAATCTTACCGAATGTTCGTTATTTTTCAGTTCCAATCTTTTTGGCAACCTCAGGGTCTGTCTTATAACGTTTGTTCAATCCTTTCACTACATCATTTGTGATGTCGTATTTAGCATTTGCTACAAGCAGATTATCGCCTGCCTTGCTAATGATGTAATCGAATTTTTTAGCTTTATTGTATTCTTTAAGAAAAGCCTGTATTGAATCGCGCATAGCGGTGTTGTATTTGGCCTGTTCTTCTGCAAAATCATTCATCAGACGGTCATTAAGAGCCTGAAGATCCTGCTGCTGTTTGGTAAGGGCCATCTGTGCCTGCTCAACCTGGTCGCGTGTAGTGAACTGGTTTGATTCGTATTTGTGTTGCAGTTCGGCAGCTTTACTCTGGAGGGCACGTTCCTTAGCAGCCAAAGTGGCGCGGATGTTTTCGCCTTTTTTGTTCATCAGCAAAGTATAGTCTTTACAGAAATTGTATTGTGACATCAAGGTATCAATTTCTACATAAGCTATTTTTAAACCTCCGGTAGGAACTTCAGTAGCTGTAGTATTGGTGGTGTCTTCTGATGCCTTGTTGCATCCGGTCATACTTAATGCTGCAGTGAGGGCAACGATACCAATGCCCAAAAAGCTTCTTGTTTTCATTTATTAAAGTTATTACAGTTTTATTTCTCTTATTTTTATGCTCCCGTGCAATTATGAACGCTCTGAGATACGGTGCGGATTTTCTATGCGTTCCATAGCATCCATTGATTGTACGCAAGTGATTCCGCGTTTGCGCATAGCGGCGCTATGTCCTACATGTGTGTTAGGAAAACGTCCACGTTTTTTCACAATGATTTTGATGGCTAACAAGCACATACTTATTGCGACAATAATCAGCGTAAATAACAGAGTCTTCAACATTTTTATGTATATTTGTAGTGCAAAGATAACTTATAAAAGATTCAGATAGAACTTCAAAGTGTCTTTTAACTAATTTTAGCAACAAAAGTATACAAAACAGAATTAAAATGGAACAGAAATTTCCCGCACCACAAGAGGTGTTTCGTTTTTTTGCAGAGGTGAATAAGGTGCCTCGCCCCTCAAAACATGAAGAGAAGATGATTGATTATCTGCGTAATTTTGCTGAAGAACGCGGATTGGAATGCAAGGTGGATGAAGTTGGTAATGTATTGATTAAGAAAGGAGCGACATCAGGATATGAGAATCGTAAGACTGTGATTCTTCAGAGCCACATGGATATGGTGTGTGAAAAGAACCGTGATGTGGATTTTGATTTTACCAAAGACGCGATTCGTACTGTAATTGAAGGTGACTGGATGCGCGCGGAAGGTACTACTCTTGGAGCGGATGACGGTATAGGCATCGCCATGGAGTTGGCTTTACTTGACGCTGAAGACATTCCTCATGGACCGATAGAATGTGTTTTTACACGTGACGAGGAAACCGGTCTGACAGGTGCCTTTGGCATGAAGTCCGGTTTTATGTCGGGAGATTATCTGCTCAATCTGGATTCTGAGGACGAAGGGCAGTTGTTTGTGAGTTGTGCCGGAGGATGCCGTACCCAGGCTGTTTTTGATTTTACTCCAATAGACGCGCCTAAGGATTATTTTTATTTTGAACTTAAAATAAAAGGACTTTCCGGGGGGCATTCCGGTGATGACATTAATAAAAAGCGCGCGAACGCTAATAAGTTGCTGACCCGTTTTCTGTATCAGAGTTACAGAAAATATGATTTGTATTTATGCGATATACAGGCGGGCGGACTTCATAACGCAATTCCACGTGAGGCGGTGGCCGTTTGCGCTATTCCAATGAAGGACAAGGAGAATATCCGTGTGGACTGGAATCTGTTCAGTGCAGATGTGGAAGAAGAGTACCGGGTGACAGAACCGACAATGGAATTATTGTTGCAGAGTGAGTCGCCTGCAGATAAGGCTGTTGACCGTGATGTGGCTCGTCGTCTCATCTGGGCTTTGCAGGCTGTTCATAATGGCGTGTTGTCAATGTGTCAGGATATTGATCTGGTAGAGACAAGCTCGAATCTGGCAAGTATAAAATTAGAGAATGACAATAAGATTGTTGTCAACAGCAGTCAGCGCAGTAGTCTGCTCAGTGCCCGTCATAACATGAGCAACACTATTGAGGCCGTATTTGAACTGGCGGGTGCAAAGGTAGAAGTCGGTGAAGGTTATCCGGGATGGAAAATGAATCCGGCATCAGAAGTATTGAAGATTGCCGTAGATACTTATCGTGCTTTGTTTAACCGCGAACCGGAGGTAAAGGGTATTCATGCAGGTCTGGAGTGTGGCTTGTTCAGTGAAAAGTATCCGGGGCTGGATATGGTATCTTTTGGTCCTACGTTGCGCGGCGTGCATTCTCCTGACGAGCGCTTGTTGATTCCGACTGTGGAAATGGTCTGGAATCATATTAAAGCCATTTTGAAGGAAGTGCCGGTTAAGGCATAAAATTTATAAAGAGTGGGGCAGACGTGAATGTGGTTTCTGCCCCCATTCTTAAGAAGTCGTTCAAAGTATACGAGGTTTTCTTTCTTGTTTTCATGCACCTCAATTTCAATTCAGTTTATGCGTAAATCATATTTTTCCTTGTTGTTTGCGTCTTTATGTTGTACCATAGTTATGGGAACTGTGGCTTCATGTGATGATGCGATGTCTTTCACAACAGACCGTAATGCGGTGTTGACATTCTCAACCGATACCATACAGTTTGACACGGTGATTTCTACAGTCGGCTCCAGTACGCGTCAGATGATGGTATATAATTATAATGATGATGGAATACGCATTGTTTCGGTCCGTTTGCATAAAGGGGAAAATACTCCATTCCGTATAAATGTTGATGGCTCTTATCTGGAAAAAGAAAGTGGTGCCAAGGCTTATGATTTTGAGGTCCGTAAAGGAGACAGCATACGGGTATTTGCTGAAGTTACGATGCCTGAAAACGGACAGGATGCTCCCGTAATACTTGATGATACACTTATTTTCTCATTGGAAAGTGGCGCCGAGCAGAGTGTTATCTTATCTGCAACCGGACAGGATGCTTATATATGGAAAGGAAAAGAAATAGCAGCAGATACCGTACTGGAGAAAGGGCGTCCGTTTGTAATTTATGACAGTCTGTCTGTGAAGGAGGGAGCTACCCTGACATTAAAACAGGGGGTTCAGTTGTATTTTCACGACAAATCAAATCTTATAGTACATGGACGGATTGTAGCCGAGGGCACATTGGAACAACCGGTTGTGTTCAGAGGAGACCGGACAGACCGTATGTTTGACTATTTGCCATATGATAATACTCCTTCGCGCTGGGGAGGAATCTTATTAAAAGCGTCCAGTATGGATAACAGGATGGATTATGTGGATATTCATAGTGCCTCATATGGCATTCGTTGTGACAGTTCAACAGTGGAACAGGTTAAGCTGACGCTTTCGAACAGTGTGTTGCATAATATCGGCGGTGACGGGCTCGGACTTTATTCTTGTAAGGTTTTGGTGTCCAACTCACAAATCAGCAATACATTGGGACATTGTGTCGCTGTTTGGGGCGGATGGGTTGATTTTGTTCATTGTACGCTGGCGCAGTTTTATCCGTGGGATGCCGAGCGTGGCGACGCTTTGTTCTTTTCTAATCAGTGGATGTCGCAACCTTATCCTTTGAGACATGCTCATTTCTTGAATTGTATCATGACCGGATATGCTGATGATGTAGTGATAGGCAGCATAGATGACCCTGATAACAATGTAGATTATTATTTTGGTAATTGTTTATTGAGAACGGCTGAAAGTACAGACGCGGCCCGGTTCGTCAATATTGTTTATGATAAGGATTCGGATGACGACGGCCAGCAGAAACATTTTAAATTATTTGATACGGACAATTATCTGTATGATTTCAGGCTTGATTCGTTGTCTGCCGCACGGAATATCGGCGCAATGCAGTGGGCTGAGCAGTATCCGATGGATTACGATGGCAATTCACGTGTTTCAGACGAAGGGCCGGATGCCGGCTGTTATGAATTTGTTTCAGCATCGGAGGAATGAAAACCGGGCTAATCATATTGCTGCTTTTATGGGGAGCATGCAAGTCTGATTTTCTGTCGGCTCAACCTTGTTTTCGTATCGTATCATATAATGTGGAGAATTTCTTTGATTGCAATGATGATTCTCTTAAACAAGATGACAGCTTTACTCCGGAGGGAGAAAACAGATGGACGCCATATCGTTATTGGAAGAAGCAGCAGGCATTGTCTAAGGTGATAGCAGCCTTTTCTTCTGAACGTTTGCCGGATGTGGTGGGATTATGCGAAGTGGAGAATGATTCTGTGTTATCTGATTTTACCCGGCGTTCGCCGTTGCGTGTGCTTGGGTATAATTATGTTATAACGAAATCTCCGGATATGCGTGGTATTAATGTGGCTTTGCTTTATCAACCGGGTTCTTTTAAACTTTTGAACTGGCATGCAGTCAGGGTGCCATCGTCAGTATATGGTTTGCGGCCCACGCGTGATATCTTATATGTTGCAGGGCAATTGCAGAATGGAGACACGCTACATACAATAGTCTGTCATTTTCCAAGTCGTGCCGGACAGACGCGTCAGGCAAACAAGCATCGGATATTGGCTGCCGAGACTTTACGTCATATCCTGGACTCCATACAGTCCTTTGATTCGCAGCCGCGTATCGTTGTGATGGGGGATTTTAATGCTGTTGTTTCGGATAAGATTTTTAGTAAGATTCTGGGGGTAAGGCCGTTTGGTGTGGACACCAATAAGGCTGTTACCGGTAATGTTCCGGGATGTCTTTTTTCTTTGAATTTAAATGAGACTGAGCATAAAGACATTAGAGGGTCATATCGTTACAGAGGAATATGGGAACATATAGATCATATCCTGGTTAGTCCGGTTTTCTTATCGGATAAAGAGTCCCGCTATTCGGTAGAACCGGACAGTTATCGTGTAGCTGCTTTTCCGTTTTTATATGAATCCGAACAAACCTATGGTGGTGTGAAACCGTTCAGAACTTATCAGGGTCCGTTCTATAAAGGGGGATATAGTGATCATTTTCCTGTTGTTTTGGATTTTATTTGTGAGGACGGAAAATGATACTTTGCTTCATACGCTCTTATTCGTGATGATAAGGTTCGTTGTTAAGAATTGTCATTGCGCGATATACTTGCTCTGCTATAAGCAGACGTATCATCTGATGTGAGAATGTCATGGCAGAAAGAGAAATCTTTTCATGGGCCGCCGCATAAATGCGTGGTGAAAATCCATATGGTCCGCCAACAACGAGTAATAACCGTTTGACACCGGCAAGCATCTTTTTCTGAATCCAATCTGCAAATTCTAATGAACGGTACATCTTACCGTGTTCGTCCAGCAGGATTATACGGTCGCCGGGCTGAAATGCTTTTAAAATAAAATCCGCTTCTTTTTCTTTTTGCTGGTCAGGAGATAGGTTTTTGGCATTTTTCAATTCCGGAATCACTTCCATGTTCATAGGCAGATAATGCCCTACGCGTTTGAGATAATCGTCAGTTGTAGCAATGAAATGAGGATCGGTTGTTTTTCCGACGACAAGTAATGTTATTTTCATGTAGCGGAATAAATGTGTAATAATATGGTATACGATGTCTGTATCAATTGTGTATCTGCTTCTTATCGTTTAATCAAGATGTCTCCCAAATGGTAATCATCCATGAAACGACTTCTGTCTACAGGGCCATTGATTCCTTTAATGCGTCCGCTTGCGGTAAATTGCCACATAACGAATTTGATATCGTCTGTCAGTTCGGGAACCTCTTCCTTATAACGTGCAATCATATACTTGTATTCGGTATATCTGCCTGCAAGATATTTATTATAAAAATTGCTTGATGTATAGATAATGGGATTCAGACCATAATGTTTCTTGACCATTTCCAAAAAGCTGTCTAGTCTTTTACGGAAACTTTCCACGTTAGTACGTCCAATTATCTCTACATCAATAATAGGAATCAAATCCTGTTCTTCCAGTTTTACGGTTTCGCTGAAATTTTTAAACTGTTCCTCAGGTGGAACTGTCGGACTGAAGAAGTGATAGCAGCCTACTTTAAGACCGGCCTTTTTGGCCTCGCGCAGATTGTAATGATAAGTGCGGTCTATCAGTGAGGCGCCTTCTGTCGCTTTGATATATACATAACCGGCATTCTCATCCGTTTTAACCTTTTCCCAGTCAATTTTTCCCTGATATCTGGAAACGTCAATACCATATCTGTTATTGGTTGGCGTGATATGATGACGTGATGCTTCTTCTATTGGTGCTACGATGTGGTGGGCTATAGCGGGACGTGCCATTTCGTCCGGCTCAATCATCGCAATTAGATTTTCGTTTGTTTCACGGTCTCTGTTATTCTTTTTACGGGCATCAACAGAAAGTGTATAAAATAGAAAAAATAGTAGAAAAAGATAGCTGATATGTTTATGCATGGTGGGTCATTTGTTATGGCGCAAATATAATAAATTCTTTCTTGCATAACAAGCCTATAAAATATGCTTTCTTGTTTCTTTGTGATAAAAAATGTTATATTTTATTGTAAAAACAAACTAATGTTAACGCATAAAAACTCTTGTATTTAGAGCTGGTTTTGTTTTGACCATAAATTCTGTGAAAGAGAAACAAGCTATGAAATAAATAAAAGAGATTACCTGTCTCTATTCATGACGGTAATCTCTTTTATTTATGAGTTATGTTAATTCGATTTCTTCCTTCATGTCGATTTCCTGTCCGTTTTTATCATAGAATTCGTATTGCAGGAAAGCCAGTTTCTGGCTTGGAATGATTCTTATTCCAAAACCGTATTTCATCTGCCATTTTCGTTTTAATGAAACGATTCCCTGGTTGATGTACGCTGCGACATAAGGATGAACATGCAGGCTGAAGTTCCTGATGCCCAGTTTTTCTACCATGGTCTGAATTTTATGTTCCAACACTTCGGTAAACAGGAAGCTGGATTTAACTGTTCCTTTACCAAAACATGTAGGACATACTTCGTCTACATTGACATCCATCACAGGACGGACACGTTGTCTGGTGATTTGCATTAAGCCAAACTTGCTTAATGGCAGAATGTTGTGACGAGCCCTGTCATGTTTCATGTTTTCGCACATTCGCTCATACAATTTTTGCCGGTCCTCGGCCAGACTCATGTCAATGAAATCCACAACGATAATACCACCCATATCTCTCAATCTTAATTGGCGGGCCAATTCATCAGCCGCGCCCAGATTGACATCGAGCGCATTGGCTTCCTGGCCGTCCGCTGATTTTGAGCGGTTGCCGCTATTGACATCGACTACATGAAGTGCTTCAGTATGTTCGATGATAAGATAAGCGCCATGTTTATAAGAAACCGTTTTACCGAAGGACGATTTGATTTGTTTCGTCACATCAAAATTGTCGAAGATGGGAAGTTTACCTGTGTAGGGCTTAACAATATTAGCGCTTTCGGGTGCAATAAGCGACACATAATTTTTTACCTCATTGAAAATATCAGTATCATTAATGTAGATATTTTCATATGAAGGATTGAACAAGTCGCGTAACATGGCCACTGTTCTGCTGGTTTCTTCATAAACCAATGTCGGCAGTTGAGTGGCTTTTTGCACTTTAGTAATTGTCTCATCCCATCTTTTAAGAAGAGCTTTAAGTTCCATGTCAAGTTCCGCCACACGTTTTCCTTCAGCCACTGTTCTGACAATGACACCGAAATTTTTCGGCTTGATGCTTTGGATGAGCTGTTTGAGTCGGGCACGTTCTGCTGACGACTTGATTTTTGTGGATACGGAAACTTTTTCTTGGAAAGGCATTAATACCAAATAGCGTCCGGGGAAGGATATTTCACAAGTGAGGCGCGGACCTTTGGTTGAGATAGGTTCTTTCACTATCTGTACCAAAACTTCCTGACCCACCTTGAGAACATTCTGCACACTACCTTCCTTTGCCAGTTCCGGCTGGATAATCGCTTTAGAAATAGGGTAAAGTTTCTTTTTGTCGCTGCTTACCTGTTTAAGATATTTGGCGTATGAGTTAAATTGTGGACTTAAATCCAGATAATGTAGAAAGGCATCGCGTTCATAGCCTACATTCACAAAGCATGCATTGAGGCCTGGCATCAGTTTTTTAACCTTGGCCAGGTAAATATTGCCTACTGAAAAAGTGGCCGCACGGCCCTCTTTCTGAAATTCTACAAGGCGCTTGTCTTCCAACAAGGCGATGGAAATTTCTTTCGGCTGAACATCTACTATTACTTCGCTGGTCATTCTATATTATACTCTCGTTAGATTTTGATTGTCTTGCTTAAACAAAGAACAAACTTGACGTTGCTTTATTTTGTTGCTCCGCACAAGTTTGTTCCTTAGTCCTCCAGACAAGCCGTTGGCTACTTGCTCTTATGTCTGTTTTTTCTCAGTCTTTTTTTACGCTTGTGAGTAGCCATCTTGTGTCTTTTTTTCTTCTTTCCGCTTGGCATAGCTTTAAAATTTTTTATTAGTTAATAAATCTGTTTTACTGTATACATTATTTTCTCACAGCATCCACAAATACTTTAGCAGGCTTGAATGCCGGAATGTTGTGGGCGTCGATAATGATAGTTGTATTTTTTGAAATATTTCTTGCTGTCTTTTGTGCTCTTTTCTTCAAAATGAAGCTGCCGAATCCACGCAGGTATACGTTTTCTTCTTTCTCAGTTAAAGAGTCCTTAATTGTATCCATGAAAGCTTCTACCACTACAAGAACTGATGCCTTGTCAAGGCCTGTTTTTTTTGAAATCTCGTTTACAATATCTGCCTTTGTCATCTTTTTGTTAAAATAAATGTTTATAATAGACTTGTTTCTAATTTTTTGAGATGCAAATATATAGCTTTTTGGCAAGGAAAAGAAATATATTTTTAAAAAAAACGTGTTTTTTTGTTTTTTAGCGGTTGAAATACACTAATTTTGCGCCAAACATATTATGAGTGCGTGTATGCAGATTCGTTTTAGCGAAATTTTATTGGAGTGGTATTGTCAGAATGGTAGAAACTTGCCTTGGCGTGAGACGCACAATCCTTATGTAATATGGATTTCTGAGGTTATACTGCAACAGACACAGATAAAACAGGGGTATGATTATTTTATACGTTTTATGAAACGTTTTCCGGATGTGTATGCTCTGGCCGGGGCTTCAGAAGACGAGGTGCTGGCTTGTTGGCAGGGGCTTGGTTATTATTCAAGGGCACGTAATCTTCATGCGGCAGCACGGCAGATTGTCGCGATGGGCGGCTTTCCGGCAACGTATGAAGGCATCAGGTCATTAAAAGGAGTAGGTGAGTATACAGCTGCGGCTATTGCTTCATTTGCATATGGTTTGCCTTATGCTGTTGTCGATGGTAATGTTTATCGTGTACTTTCGCGTTATTTTGGTATTGAAGAACCGATAGATGCGTCTTCCGGAAAGAAATATTTTGCTTCGCTGGCCGCTGATTTGTTGCCGGCTGACCGTGCGGCAGATTATAATCAGGCGCTAATGGATTTTGGTGCTATGCAATGCACACCAAAATCACCGGACTGTGTTAATTGTCCGCTGGCTGATTCCTGTGTGGCATTGGCAGAAAATAAAGTATCTGTTTTACCATATAAATCACGAAAGACATCTGTGACCAAACGGTTTCTTAGTTATATTATGATTCGTCATGACGGGGCGTTTGCCTTTTTTAAACGAACCGGGCAGGATATATGGAAAGGACTTTACGAACCATTTTTAATTGAGGTACCGGATTCTGATAAGGATTCTGATTCGTACAATCAGGTTGTTAGGCTTCTTGATAATAAGGGATTCTTGTCCTCTGCAAATACCGGATTCTCATGCCTTGCAACAGGAATACGTCATCAACTGACGCATCGCACTATAATCTGCGATTTTTATTTACTGGATTTGTCTTTTCGGCCAAATGAAGATGTTTTCGGACGACAGCCGGTTTGGATAACACCGGATGAGTTTGAACATTTTGCAATGCCGCAGCTTGTAGTTCAACTTATAGAGAAAATTCATATATAGAAATGACGTTCTCCATGTTAAAAATGTAAGAACAGGTACTAGAATAATTGATTTACATCTCATTTATTCTAGTTTACATTTGGCTCTGATTGTTCCGGTTATATAAAAATCTGTTTCTAAAGTTGTATATAAACGTTTTATTGGTTAACTTTGAACGCAATTTGAAAAACGAAGATATATGTCATTAAATAAAGTGATGTTGATAGGTAATGTGGGGAAAGAACCGGACGTACGCTATTTGGACCATGGTGTGGCAGTAGCTACATTTACATTGGCTACGACTGAACGGGGTTATCGTCTTCAGAACGGTACGGAAGTTCCGGAGCGGACGGAATGGCATAATATCGTATTGTGGAAAGGATTGGCTGAAACAGTTGAGAAATATGTCCATAAAGGAGATAAGCTTTTTATAGAAGGAAAAATCCGTTCGCGTTCATATGATGATCAAAATGGCATAAAACGTTACATCACGGAAATATTTGCCGATTATATGGAAATGCTGACTCCACGTAATCCTTCTGTAGCAGTTTCTACGCCTGCTGCGGCACGTCCGACGGTTGCAAACACAAATGAAACTAATATGAACGGAAAGATAAACGAAAGTGAAGATTTACCGTTCTAATGTCTAACCTAATAAATAAATTTTGGATACCGATTATTTTTTATCTCAACTAGCAGACACTTTTGGAAATATTACAATTATGTCTCCGTCAGTAGGTGCTGTAGTTGCTTTTGTTTTAGCTGTATTATTGTTGGGGTGTTCCGGTTTTGTTTCTGCCTCTGAGATTGCTTTTTTTTCTCTTTCACCTACCGATTTGAACACAATTGAAGAAGAAAAACATCCTGCTGACAGCAAAATATTGGCCTTGAAAGAAGATTCAGAACGTTTATTGGCTACTATCCTTATTTCTAATAATTTTGTCAATGTAGCCATTATTATGTTGTTGAATTACTTCTTTGCTGAGACGATAGATTTTGGCGGAAGTGATATTGTTGAATTTTTGTTCATGACAGTATTGCTCACGTTCTTACTTTTGTTATTTGGCGAAATTATGCCTAAGATATATTCGGCTCAGCACACGCTGAGCTTTTGTCGTATGGTAGCTTCGGCATTTGTCGTTATAGAGAAACTGGCCTGGCCGATATCATCTTTGCTTGTACGTTCGAAATCATTGGCAGATAAAGTCGTACAGAAGGAAACGCGTACCATCTCGGTTGATGAATTGGAGCAGGCGCTTGAACTTACTGATAAGAAGGATATCGCAGATGAACAGAATATGCTTGAAGGGATTATCCGTTTCGGTGGTGAGATGGCACGCGAGATTATGACCCCCCGAATGGATATTGTTGATCTGGAAATAAATACCTCTTATCCGGATGTTCTTAAATGCATTATAGAAAACAATTATTCACGTATTCCTGTTTATTCCGGTTCAAAAGATAACATTAAAGGTGTGTTGTATATTAAAGATTTGCTGCCTCATCTGAACAAACCGGCAAATTTCCGTTGGCAGTCTCTTATCCGCCCACCGTATTTTGTTCCGGAAACAAAAATGATTGATGATTTATTGCGCGATTTTCAAACCAATAAAGTCCATATTGCCATTGTTGTTGATGAGTTCGGAGGAACATCCGGAATTGTTACAATGGAGGATATTATTGAAGAAATTGTTGGTGAAATCAATGATGAATATGACGAGGAAGAGCGTCAGTATGTTAAGCTTAATGCAAATACTTATATCTTTGAAGGTAAGGTCTTGCTGACTGATTTCTTTAAGATATTGAAATTAGATGACGAGCTATTCGAAGATGTGCAGGGAGAAGCTGATACACTGGCCGGTTTATTGCTAGAAATTAAAGGCGAATTTCCAAAACAGCATGAGATTATTACCTATCAGAACATCAAGTTCGAGATAATGGAAGTGGATAAGCGTCGTATTCAGAAGATTAAGGTAATAATTCAAGCGCAACAGGAAAATATTGAATCTGGCGAACCGAAGAAAGAATAACTCTATGCCTCTGTTCCGGAAAATTAATGATGCAGATTCCAAGGTTTGGGGAGGAATTTGGAATGTGACAGAAAGTGAAGACGAATTATGCGGTCTTCTTCCAGAAACGTTTCCATATAAGTCTGAGGCTGATTGCCTTACACTAAAAAAAAGACGTATGGAGTTTTTGGCGGTTAGAGCGCTTGTGAACGTGCTGATGCCGGATGCACCTCGAATTGTATATCGCCCGACAGGAAAACCTTATTTTGAGAATGATGTATGCAGGCTTTCGATTTCTCATACGGCTAATTATGTCGCGGTACTGTTTTCTCGTGTCGCGGAAGTCGGTATAGATATAGAAACGGTTTCCAATCGTGTTATGAAACTGCGGCAACGCATTGTGTCGTCTCGTGAAAAAGCTGATACGTTATATGAGATTTTGCTTCATTGGTCTGCCAAGGAAACTGTGTTTAAGATATTAGATACTGCCGGACTTGATTTTTGCAGGAATCTTTGTGTGAAAGAATTGGTCTGTGTGGCGACAGAAGAGCATCCTGAAAGTGAAGGAACATTTACGATGTGTATCCAGACAGACAAGTTAAAGGAGAGCGAGCTTAAGGTCCATTTTCAGACGACATCAGATTATGTCTTGACTTATGCGGCCTTGATATAAGTGATTAATCGTGATTCTAGTTCGTACCGAACGGATATATAATAATATAAATATTCCCCTTTACATTTATATGCTTAATAATATTAATGTAAAGGGGAGTTTTTGTTTTATTATGTCTGTGATATTTCTTAGACGTAAGGATTGTTTTGTTTTTCGAATCCGATTTGTGTAGCTTCACCATGACCGGTATAGACTTTGACATCGTCCGGTAACATGAATAATTTGTTTTTGATGCTGTCTATAAGAGTTTCTGTATCTCCACCGGTGATGTCTGTACGTCCTATGCTACAAAAGAAAAGTGTATCTCCGGCAAACAGAACCCGTTCTTTTTCGCAATAAAAACAGATGCCTCCGGGAGTATGTCCCGGCGTTGAGATAACTTTCAGTGTGTGTGTGCCAAATCGGATTTCATCACCTTCGTTCAGATAGGTAGTAGCCTTAGGGGTGCCGTGTTCTTTCATGATGTTACTAAGCGGACCGAAGAATTCAGAGCCTTGCCCCTGATAGATAGCTTCATCCTTAATGTCATATTCAGGTGCTGTGCCGAATGTGGCTTTCATGAAAGCCGCACCAAAGCAGTGGTCATAGTGCATGTGGGTGCAAAGGTGGTGAAGGATATGTAGATTGTTTTCTGATACGTAGTCTGTTAACTTTTTATTGTCAGCTGGCATTAATGCACCGCAATCGATAACAACAGCTTCTTTAGTTTCGTCTGATACCACATAACAGTTTTCTTCCAGCATATTCATTTTTAAGGTCTTGATTGTAAGCATAGGGCTGAGGTTTATTTAGAGTGAAACATATACCACTTTCTTTGTCTCGAAGAATTCTTCTTTAAAGAAATCGCTAAGCGGTGTGACAAAAGCTTTGTGTTTGACGGGCATGATTTCTTTATCCAATTCGCCACCTTTCAAACAGATTAATCCGTTGGGTAGGGCATTATGTTGCTCTTTCTTGATATTTTTCCGTATAATCTTGATTAAATCGTTCAATGGCATTACGGCTCTGCTTACCACGAAGTCGAATGTTGCCTTTTCTTCTTCAGCACGGCAATGACGGAATGTGACGTTTTTCAGGCCGATGGCATTAGCTACTTCTGTGCAGACTTTAATTTTCTTACCGATACTGTCTACCAGATGAAAGCGGCAGTCAGGGAAAAGTATGGCTAACGGTATTCCCGGAAAACCGCCACCTGTTCCTAAATCCATGATAGAGGTATCGGGCTTAAAATTGATGATTTTGGCAATACCTAGAGAATGAAGGACATGATGTTCATAAAGATTATCGATATCTTTTCGTGAAATCACGTTGATTTTAGCATTCCAATCATGATAAAGGTCATTTAAGGCTGCAAATTGTGCAGTCTGTTCAGGTGTCAGTTGTGGGAAATAATTTAATATTTGTTCCATATTGATTGTCTGTTATTTATCACTTTTAAGCATAAGTTCTTTAATTCTGTGGTATGGTATTTGCAGACTGATTGCACCAATATTATAAGGAGCTATCTCATATGTATTATATAAGAATGTGATGCTGTCTGTACCCAATTTGAAATTTTCGGTTACGAAAAGGGGAGTATGTTTTAAGATTCCTTTTTCATGCAGGCCGATAGAGTCGCATTTGAATTTTTCTTCCAGACTTTCAATGAGCTTTTGTTGTAGGACTGAGCTGCTTTCCGGAGTAAAAACGTCTGCTAGTGTCAATTGTTTGCCTGTTTCTGGATTGAAATTCATATAAAAAGTCTCACAAACGGCATCAACACCGCCTTCATATCGTTTGACATCAATCTGGTAACAGATACAGTGATGGTAACCTATAGAATGCTGTCCTTTAAAGCTGTAAGCATAATCGTACCATTCTGATGTGATGTTGTTTGCTTTATCAGATTCATATAAGTCGGCAAGCTGCGATTTATATAGTGCTGATTTGTATGTTTTGAAAGAATCGATAGCTGCCTTTAACATCATGTTTTCTTGGCTAAAAGCCTGTTTTACGATGGCGTAATTAATGAGACGGGCCACAGAGTCCGGTTTTGAAGCTTGTTCCATATCAATGGTAAAACGGCAGTATGGACTGTCATTTTGAGGAATAAGTCTTGCCGTATCGTTCATTTCTATTCGGTTGAATGTGACCGGATGAGAGGTGTCATTTTGTTTTTGACTGCATGCGGTGATTGTCAGTAACAAGATGAATAGTCCGAAGAACCTGATTTCGTTGTTTTGCATGTTCTTTGTGTCTTTAAGATAATGCAAATATACAAGAAAATAAAATATCTTGTTTTACTGTTTCTTAGGAATACTTTCTCGGATAACGGAAAATAATACATAATAAAGCACAGATACCCATCAAGAACGGATAATACAGGTATGGCAGAATATTGACCGGATTGATTGCTGCCAGTCCGGAGGCCATGAGTATTTGAGCGCCATATGGAATGATACCCTGTGTGAAACAAGAGAAAGTATCCAGTATACTGGCGCTTTTTCGTTTGTCTACACCGTATTTATTGGCGATATCATTGGCTAGTGGACCAACGGTGATGATGGCTACTGTATTGTTGGCCGTACATATATTAATCAGACTGACGAGAGCGGCAATGCTGAATTCGGCTCCGCGCTTCGTATGGATGTGTGCGGTTAACATTCGCAGCAGACTGTCTATGCCACCGTTATGGCGTATGGTTTCCATCAGTCCGCCTGCAAGCATGGTAATGATTATCAGTTCTCCCATGCTGATGATGCCTTGTCCCATGGCGCCGAACCAGCCGAACAGGTTATATGCGCCGGTAAACATACCGATAATACCGGACAATAGCAATCCGATGGTTAGCACAATCATGACATTAATGCCGAATATGGCAGTAACGAGGACGGTGAGATATGGTAGAATCTTAATCCAATTGATATCCGGTATGTTTTGTGGGGAATGTATATGAACCCCCATCATAATATAGAGTAAAACGGTGATGACGGCTGCAGGAATGACAATTTGGGAATTGACTTTGAATTTGTCGCTGAGTTTACACCCTTGCGTGCGGGTTGCTGTAATGGTCGTGTCAGAAATAAAGGAAAGGTTGTCGCCAAAAAACGCTCCGCCCACTACGATGGCAACCAGTTGGGCAACGTCTGTCTGGGTTCCTTGTGCAATACCGGCTGCAATTGGAGTAAGGGCAACAATTGTACCCACAGAGGTTCCGATTGACAATGAAATAAAACAGGCTGCTAAAAAGATACCACCTAATAAAAGGTTGTCTGGTAACAGTTTTAGAGATAAGTTTACTGTTTCATCAATGGCACCCATTTCTTTTGCAGAACTGGCAAAGGCCCCCGCTAAGATAAATATCCATATCATCAGCATCAGATTGGACTTTCCTGCACCTTTTGAAAAGAGCGTAATACGTTTTTCTAATGGTAATCCTTTGGTGATGGCTATACTATAGACGGATGAGACCAGAAAAGCTACAGTAATAGGTACTTTATAGAAATCACCTGCCCATAAACTGAGTACAAGGTATATAACGATAAATAAGAATAATGGACTTAGCGCAATCAGGCCTTTACGGTATGATGTCATGATTATTTGTCGTAATATGAGTAAAAGTTGAAATTCTCTGCTGTCAAAAGCTCCAGGGGCATGTAATGATAGCGTGAGACTGCCTTCTTTAAAATAATATGTTCAGATAATGATTGTATGCTTTGATAACCCTGCCGCCATGGATGTTGGGCAATAATAAATTCGATACCGCCATTTTTCAGACTCTCAGCATTACGAATCATCATGTCATATCCCAATACATGCATGTCAGTAATATGATGGCGTTGTAGATATTCTCCTAAAAGATAGGCTCTCGAACTGAACGTGATACAGTGCCTGATGTCAGGGTGAGCTGCGAAGAAAAGATTCAGTTCTTCTTCATAGTCATCTTCGTCTTTTAGTGGTAATTGTAATTCTACAATATGGCAATCTGGAAAATGCTTGTTCATATATTCCTTGAAGCCGTTTTCTCTTAATCTTTGCTGGTGTGAGGCGACTCGTCCGTTACGCATGAGTTTCATCAGCATAATCTCACTTGTATGACGCCCTGAAAGCATTAACAGATGACCGGCAAAATGACCGCTTTGTACAGCATCCTGCCCAAAATATGTGACAGCTTGTAATTCAGGCAGGTCATTATCGAGAAATGTATAGGGTATTTTTCTTTCAGACAATTTTTGGCAAAATTCAATTGTATATGCTTCATCCTGTGGAACGATAATAACACCGTCGGGATTGTTTTTCAGTATTTCATCACTTTTTTTACTGAAAGAACAGTGATCAAACTGGTCATAATAACAGATTTTCAGCGAAAGATGGAAATCTGTTCCTTGAGTAACGGCATTTGTCAGTCCTCTTTCTACTTCCACCCAATATGCGTTTTCATCGTGGTCGGGTAGAAGACAGTAATAGGCATATTTCTTTTTTGAAGCTAAGACACTGGCATAAAGATTGGGGCGATAATTGATTTCTTTCAGTACGTCTTCTACTTTCTTACGTGATTTTGCCGATACATTAGGGCGGTTGTGTAATACACGGTCAACAGTACCGATAGAAACGCCTGATTTTTCTGCAATATCTTTAATTCTGACTTTTTCTGTCTGAAAAGTATCCTCCATAAAACCGTGATTATTTTAGGTGTAATGTGATTTTAAATGCGAAGATAGGATTTTTTGAGCGATTTGGGGGTAATATATAAAAAATATTATTCTATATCTTTATTTTTTACTCGAAATCTTTTTTTTCAAAAAGAAATATGTAAATTTGCAAGTCTTTAATTAAAAGCTGTTAAGGTTAACAGAAATAGAAATATAAATAATTGATGCTATGGGAAAGATTGTAACGATGGGAGAGATTATGCTCCGTTTGTCAACACCGGGTCAGTCACGTTTTGTGCAGACCGATACGTTTGATATTAATTACGGTGGTGGTGAGGCAAATGTGGCTGTAAGTTGTGCCAATTACGGTCACAAGGCTTATTTTGTTTCAAAACTGCCTAAACACGAAATCGGACAGGCGGCAGTGAATGCTTTACGTCGCTATGGAGTAAATACAGAATATATTGCGCGTGGTGGAAACCGTGTTGGTATTTATTATCTGGAGACAGGTGCTTCAATGCGTCCGTCAAAGGTGATTTACGATCGTGCCGGTTCTGCTATAGCCGAGGCTAAACCCGAGGATTTTGATTTTGATGCTATTATGGAAGGTGCGGACTGGTTCCACTGGAGTGGTATTACACCGGCTATTTCAGATCAGAGCGCAGAATGTTTGCGTTTGGCATGTATTGCGGCAAAGAAACATGGTGTAACAGTATCATGTGATTTGAATTTCCGTAAAAAACTGTGGACGTCAGAAAAGGCACAGAGTGTGATGAAGCCGTTGATGCAGTATGTTGATGTGTGCATCGGTAATGAGGAGGATGCTGAATTGTGCTTGGGCTTCAAACCGGATGCGGATGTTGAAGGTGGTAGTACTGATGCAGAAGGATACAAAGGTATATTTAAAGGTATGATGGAAACCTTCGGTTTCAAGTACGTGATTTCTACTCTTCGCGAATCTATCTCAGCTACACACAACGGCTGGAAGGCTATGATTTACAATGGTAAAGAGTTCTATGTTTCAAAACATTATGATATTGATCCTATAATTGATCGCGTAGGTGGTGGTGATTCATTCTCAGGTGGTATTATTCATGGTTTGTTGACAATGGATACTCAGGCAGAGGCTTTGGAGTTTGCAGTTGCCGCATCAGCTTTGAAACATACAATTCCAGGCGACTTCAATATGGTTTCAGTTGAAGAAGTAGCCGCTTTGGCTGGTGGCTCTGCTAACGGACGTGTTCAGCGATAAGAGATCACGGGATGTTTTTCAGATTTTAAAAGGAATCGGATTTTATATTTAATAGACAGAATAACAATGGCAAAATTTGATAAAATAGCAGTAATGCAGAAAATAGGAGAAACCGGAATGGTTCCTGTTTTTTATCATAAGAACGCTGAAATAGCTAAACAAGTTATTAAAGCCTGTTATGAAGGTGGAGTGCGTGCTTTTGAATTTACCAATCGTGGTGATTTCGCTCACGAAGTATTTGCAGAATGTGTGAAGTTTGCAGAGAAGGAGTGTCCGGAATTGGCATTGGGCGTAGGTTCTGTTGTAGATGCGCCTACAGCGGCTCTTTATATTCAGTTAGGTGCTTGCTTTATTGTCGGTCCGCTTTTCAATCCTGAGATAGCTCCGGTATGTAACCGTCGTCTTATTCCTTATTGTCCTGGTTGTGGAACAGTATCCGAGATCGGAAAGGCGCAGGAATTAGGTTGTGATCTTTGTAAGGTATTCCCTGGCGATGTATACGGACCGGCTTTTGTAAAAGGCATGATGGCTCCTTGTCCTTGGTCTAAGATTATGGTGACTGGTGGCGTAGCTCCTACTAAAGAAAACCTTACGGCATGGATTAAAGCCGGCGTATATTGCGTAGGTATGGGTTCAAAACTATTCCCGAAAGAAGAGGTCGCAGCCGGAAATTGGGCATATGTTACTGATAAGTGTAAGGAGGCCTTGGGATATATAGCAGAGGCCCGTCAGAAGTAATTAAACTATAATGAATATAAAAACATCGTAACTTCTTGTTGAAATCGGAGGTTACGATGTTTTTTATTATGCGGTTGAAAGATCTTGATTATTTCTGGTTCCAGTCTTATCCTAATCTTTATTTCTTTATATAGCTGTCTTTGCGTTTGGGATTCATCGGGAACCATCCTTTACGAACCCGTTCACGTTGTTCAAAGACTTCAAGAATAGACCAAAAAGAAGAGAAGGACAAAACTCCGGATATAATACTCAGATTGGTGTTGGCGAGCAGGAGCGATAAGATGCCGAAACCTATTCCCATTATGAGAAAACCCCACCAGCATTTTGTTCCGAGATAGTATTCTCCTTTAATGACTAATGGATGAAATAATCCTATAATCAGAAATGTGACCAGACCGATAAAAATTCCAGTGTAATTCATTCTTCAGATATTTTGTTTGGGTTTGTCTGCAAAGATATAATTTTCTTTTGATACAATACGTGCTGTACTGCTCCGCGTGAAAACAAGTAGAGCAAAAAAGCTATCCATAGCGCGTGATTTCCCCAATAAGGCGAAAGCCAGAAAAAACAGACAAAGAAAATAATCATGGCTGTACACATGGAAATCAGCATATAACGCGTTGCGGTCAGTCCGATGAATATACCGTCCCATGTAAAAGCGGCCAAACCAATGATTGGAATAGCCATGGCCCATGGCAGATAGGTCAGGGCGGCGCTGATTACTTCTTTATCATTGGTCAGCAGACTAAGAAATGCTTCTCCACCTATGGTATAACATAAGGTGAACAGTATGGCAACGCCAAAGCTCCATAAAAAAAGATCTCGTATGACATCGCGCAATTTTATGTAATTGTGAGCACCTGCACATTGTCCGGATAAAGCTTCTCCTGCAAAAGCAAAACCGTCCATGAAATAGGAATATAATGTGAAATACTGCATCAGCAAGGCGTTGACAGCCAGAATCACCTCTCCTCGCTGTGCACCGGCAGAAGTGAAGTAAAGTGTAACACAGACCAGGCAAAGGGTGCGCAGAAAAATATCCCTGTTAACGGTAAAGAACCATCGTAATGCTTTTGCCTTGAATACCTCATGATAATTAACTTGTGAAGGTAAATGATGGGTTTTCCATACTTTGTAGGCACACCACAATGAAAGGAACAGTCCTGCATATTGTGCAATGACGGTTCCTAAAGCTACGCCGCTTACACCGGCATGCAGGCCGAATACGAAAAACAGGCTGGCTGCAATATTGGTAATATTCTGGAAAATCGCTACATATAATGGATATTTGGCCTCTTGTAATCCTATAAACCAACCGGTCAGACTATAAAGGCCAAGCACAGCAGGGGCACCCCACACACAAATATGGAAATAAGTTGTAGATAGTTCATATACAGTTGGTGTGGGAGAGAGAAAATGAAGTGAGAGTTGTAATATTGGTTCCTGTAATATAAGTACAGTTAAAGCCACCAATCCGGAGGCTGATAATGAACGGCAAAGCAGATGTAATACTTCATCAGGTCTGCCGGCACCATATGCCTGTGATGTCATTCCGCTAGTCCCCATTCTCAGAAAGGCAAAAATCCAATAAATCATATTGAAAATCGTACTTCCTATGGCAATGGCACCGATGTAGGCTGCCGACCCGAGATGCCCTACAATGGTTAAGTCTACTAATCCTAATAGTGGTACTGTGATGTTGGATAAAATAGACGGCAGGGCTATTTTGAGAATCTCCCGATGGTAGTGTGTGCGTGTCATTGGTTATTGTGGTTAGGGATTACTTTTATGTGCTTGTCTGTTACGGAAAACGGCCAACCATCGTACTGATGATTGGCCGTTGTTGAAGTAGCGCCTACGGGAATCGAACCCGTGTTCCATGCGTGAGAGGCATGTGTCCTAGCCGCTAGACGAAAGCGCCATATAATCAAATTCTGACTTCTTTTCATTCAGCTTAATTGCTTTCTGAAGTTCTTGTCTCATTTTGACGGTGCAAAGGTAGTTGTTTTCTTTTAATCTTCCAAATATTTTCGTGGATTTTTTGAGGAAAATGTTGTTTTTCTGTTTTAACAGAACTGGAATCAGACCGGAAAGTCGTTGTTTTGTTCTTTCCCGGTCTGATCTATTGTTTTCTTTCTAAGCCGTTTAGCTGTTATTGATGTTATTCAGCTTATTGCTTATTTTAATTTACTCATAAATTTATCAGTATTGACAATGTAGCGTACATGCTCACCTTCACCGATGAGTCCCTGTTCGTCTGATGCTGTGATATGGAATGTCAGTTTGCGTCCTTCAACAGCAGTAAGTGTCGCGGTTGCGGTAATGGTTTGTCCGCAAGCTGTCGGTTTAAGATGTGATGAACAGATTTTACTGCCTACGGTTGTATTTCCTTCGCCAACTTTATCCTTTACGGCCATCATGGCTGCATTCTCCATCAATGCCAACATTGTCGGGGTGGCAAGTACATTCAGGTCGCCGCTTCCTATATGTATAGCCAGATCTTTTTCTGTAACAGTAAGTGTGCTTGTATAAGATAGTCCTGTTTCCATATTATTTTATAGGTTTAATTGATATTTGTATATTTAATGCTTACCTTTGAGTTAAAAACATGATGTTACCCGAAGTAGATTTGTTTGTAGATGAGTTGGCTCGTTATGTGGCCAATGAATTATATGCCAAAGACGTGACATATTCCACCGAGGCCATTCATATTATTGACGCCCGTAATCATTTGTTTGAGACTCTTTCTTCATCTATTACCGATGAGTCGGAGGATATATATGCTCTTTCCGATTTATGTATGACGACTGATGAGATGGATATTGTGCCCGACCGTCGTCGCCTTTATCATATTGCACGTAATTATTGGACGTTCTGACCGATAAAAAGAGCAGATGAACTCAAAGTTCATCTGCTTTTACTTCTACAACTTCGTTATTACGGGCAATCACCAACGTAGTATTGTTATGTTTGGCCCGTTCGATAAGACGTTTTTGGGCGAGTTGTATGCCTTTGTCAATTTTTTGTTGCATCTCGGCTATTTCTTCCTCATCCATTATCGTCTGTTTCGCCATACTGTTCTTTAAATTTTTCATATATAGTCGGTTGCAAAATTGTTAGTTTTTGATCTTTTCCTCCGCAAGCTATCTTATTGGCTGGGCAAGTACTGTTGTCATAGAGTGTCCAATAATCACAAATGGGCATATAAAGCTTGAACAGATTGCTCAGTCCGTTGTCATATCGTCTGTAGATGACGTCCGTCGGAATGTTGTGGCCGCCTTCACTGACTCGTTTGGCTACTCTCATACAGGCTTGCTCCGGACTTGATAGAGAGAAAAACAGTAAAGTAACAAAGTAGCCACGCTTTTGGGCCTGCTGTATCAGTTTGACATACGATCTGGTTGCCAATGTTGTTTCAAAAGCAAATGTTTCTCCTTCCTTAAGAAGATAAATGATGCGGTTAATCATTAATCGTCCCGCTTCAATGGCTACCCCTTCCGGGTTGAAAGGAGAAAGTCCTGCCGCTATTTCATCTGCATTGACAAACTCCCGGCATTCCAGCATTTCGGGTAGTACAGTAAAGCTGGCTGTTGTTTTGCCGGCACCGTTACATCCGGCAATCACATACAGTTTAAGTTTTTTATCAGACATACAGAATGAGGTTTATTCCTAAACGCAAATATACAAATATGCTTTAGAAAAGCACAAACTTTTGGTAAGTTTTTTGTGTTTCTGAGGACACGTTTTTTAAAATAATTCTAACTTTGCAATATCATGAGTATTATCTATACAAAAGCAGAGGAAAGAACCAATTATATCTCACATGGTGCAGGTATATTGTTAGGTGCTCTTGTCGGTTATTTCTTTCTCCGGCTGTGTATCCGTAATGGCGATCATTGGGCACAGTGGGGAGTATCTCTTTACCTTATAGGTATGATAGGGTCCTATTTAACTTCTACGCTATATCATGCATGGCCGTCCCGGTCTTCTTTGAAGGAGCGTTTACGCCAATGGGATCATGCGGCCATTTACTGGCATATTGCCGGAAGCTATTCTCCGATTACACTGGTAGCTTTGCGTGAGCAGGGCTTCTGGGGATGGGGATTGTTTGCTTTTGTCTGGTGTTGTGCGTTGGTCGGCACAGTCATGAGCTTGCGAAAATTAAAGGAGCACAGCAATCTTGAAACAGTTTGTTTCATTGCCATGGGACTTGTGATACTTGTTGCGTTTCGCCCTTTGATGTCTGTGGTCGATATGAAAGCCATTGCATGGATTCTGGCAGAAGGAGCGTTCTATATAACAGGTGCCCTGTTTTATTCATTACATCAGAAAAAGTTCATGCATTCTGTATTCCATTTTTTTGTATTAGGCGGCTCTGTGTGTCATATCATTGCCGTGCGGGACGTGCTGATTCAGTTTCTCTGCATGGACTGAGGGCTTATTTCTCTTCCAGTAAGTCGGGACGTAGGCGTTTGGTACGTTCAATCGATTGTTGAAGTTCCCATTCCTTGATATGTGCTTCATGACCGGACAAAAGAATCTCCGGTACTTTCCAACCTTTATAATCTGCCGGACGGGTGTATACCGGTGCGGCCAGCAGGTTGTCCTGAAACGAATCGGATAGGGCACTTTGTTCATCTCCGATAACTCCAGGAATGATACGTACAATGGCATCGGCCATCACTGCGGCAGCCAGTTCACCGCCGGTCAGTACAAAATCGCCGATACTGATTTCTTTTGTGATGAGATGTTCTCTTATACGGTAGTCTATACCTTTGTAATGACCGCACAATATAATAATGTTCTGACATAAGGACAGACTGTTTGCCATTGGTTGGTCAAATTTTTCACCGTCTGGACTGGTGAATATAATTTCGTCATAATCGCGTTCTGCTTTCAATGCCGAGATACAGCGGTCTATCGGCTCGCATTGCATCACCATGCCGGCAAAACCGCCGTATGGGTAGTCGTCCACCCGTCTGTATTTATTCGTAGAGTAATCCCGCAGATTGTGCAGATGGATTTCTACTAATCCTTTCTTTTGTGCGCGTCCTAGTATGGATTCGTTCATAAAGCCTTCCATTAGTTCCGGCAACACGCTGATAATGTCTATTCTCATTTCTGTCCTTGTTCTTTATGACTGCAAAGGTAGTCATTTTCTTTTTAACATCCCAGCCTGCCGGAAATATAGTTCATTTATAAAAACTGTCAAACATTAAGTAAAATGTGGTAAAAAACGGTTCTGAGTTCACATTTTCGTCTGTCAACCTTGCTTCTTGTTATTTTTTTGTGTATTATTGCCAATAAATATCAAGCATGCTAATATGAAGAATTCTTTTTTGTTTCCTCCAACCATAGGTGAGACCGGTACTTCGCTGTTTATTTTGGCTTTACGTCTCTTTTTTGGTGGAATGCTCATGACTCATGGATTTGAGAAATGGCAGCGTCTGACCGAACTCTCAACCACATTTCCCGATCCGTTTGGGATAGGCAGCCAGTATTCGGTTCTTTTGGCTATTTTTGGTGAGTTGATATGTTCCTTGTCATTCATATTTGGTTTCCTATACAGATTGTGCATGATTCCTATGATTGTTACAATGGGATTTGCCTTTTTTATGGTACATAATGGCAGCATAAGCAACGGTGAACTTTCTTTTATATATTTTGTAACTTTTATTCTGCTCTATCTGGTTGGTCCGGGAAAGTATGCCGTTGACCGCATGCTTGTCGGAAGCAAAGGTAGGGGACGCAGAAGACGTTAGACGGGAATCATTACGGTGGCATGTTTGTATAGACTGGCGAAAGGTTTAAGTAGATTTTGAAAACGTTTTTTTTATTTCTTTCTGCATTTACCTTTCCATATTTTTTGTGTAGAGATTAAAGTAACACGACAACGTATCAATATAATTATCTGAACATGGATGTAAAAGAACAGATTTTACAGTTACGTGAGGCCTTACATCGGCATAACTATAATTATTATGTGCTTAACGCACCTGAAATTTCAGATCAGGAGTTCGACAGGATGATGCTGGAACTTCAGAATCTTGAAAAGGAGCATCCCGAATATACAGATCCTAATTCACCTACACAACGGGTAGGAAGCGATATAAATCATGAATTCGTGCAGGTTCCTCATAAGTATCCTATGCTCTCATTGGCCAATACTTATAATAAGGAAGAGGTAGAGGATTTCTATAACCGTGTTAAAAGCGGACTTGAGGGCGAGGATTTTGAGATTTGCTGCGAAATGAAATACGATGGCCTTTCCATTTCACTGACCTATGAGCATGGGCGGCTTGTCCGTGCCGTGACGCGTGGTGATGGCGTTCAGGGCGACGATGTGACCGATAATGTGCGTACCATTCGTTGTATTCCGTTGCAGTTAACGCAAGGCAACTATCCCGATGAGTTTGAGATTCGTGGAGAGATACTGATGCCATGGACCAGTTTCGAGAAATTGAACAAAGAACGTGAGGCACGTGAAGAACCGTTATTTGCCAATCCACGAAATGCAGCTTCCGGTACACTGAAAAGTAAAAGTTCGGCTGTAGTGGCTCAGCGTAAGTTGGATGCGTATCTGTATTACCTTTTGGGAGAGGATATACCGGGCGACGGGCATTTTGAGAATTTACAGATTGCCGGTCAGTGGGGATTTAAGATTTCTGAAGGCATGAAGAAAGCCCGGACGCTTCAGGATATTTATGATTATATTGATTATTGGGATGAAGCTCGCAAGAAACTACCGGTTGCGACAGATGGTATCGTTTTGAAAGTTAATTCGTTACGACAGCAACGTATATTGGGATATACGGCCAAGAGTCCACGTTGGGCCATTGCTTACAAGTTTCAGGCCGAGCGTGCATGTACCCGGCTTGACAAAGTAACCTTTCAGGTCGGTCGTACAGGTGCGGTTACGCCGGTTGCTAATATGGAGCCGGTGTTATTGGCGGGTACGATAGTCAAGCGTGCCACACTTCATAATGCTGATGTGATGGAGCAGCTTGATTTGCATGTCGGTGATATGGTATACGTGGAAAAGGGAGGCGAAATCATTCCGAAGATAGTTGGTGTAGACACCGACGCCCGTAATTCCTCAACCGGTGAGAAAGTGAGATTCATTACTCATTGTCCGGAATGTGGCGCACCACTTGTCAGATATGAAGGTGAAGCGGCCTGGTATTGTCCGAACGAGAATGCTTGTCCGCCGCAGATAAAGGGGCGTATTGAACATTTCATCAGTCGTAAGGCCATGAACATAGACAGTCTTGGTCCGGAAACGGTCGACGATTATTATCGCCGGGGACTTATCCGTAATGTGGCCGACCTCTATGATATTAAGGTAGAACAGATAAACGGTGACGATGGAGGACGTGAGAAATCAGCCCGCAAGATAGTTAAGTCTATTTCTGATTCCTGTCAGGTTCCTTTCGAAAGAGTTGTTTTTGCGCTCGGTATCCGTTTCGTAGGAGAGATTGCTGCCAAGGCTCTGGCCCGTAATTTCAAGTCTATTGATGCTTTGGCTGCTGCTACGGTAGAAGAATTGTCTGCTGTCAACGGTATCGGACAGGTCATTGCGCAAAGTGTAGTCAACTTTTTTGCCCGTGAGGATAACAGACAGCTGATTGCCCGTTTACGTGAGAAGGGAGTACGGATGGAATTAGCTGAGGATGAGTTGAGTGCACATTCTGATAAACTGTCCGGACAAAGCATTGTGATTAGCGGTGTTTTTTCAAAACATTCCCGTGACGAATACAAGGCGCTCATCGAGAAAAACGGCGGTAAGAACGTGGGCAGCATCTCATCAAAGACCTCGTTTATCCTGGCCGGTGAGAATATGGGACCGGCAAAATTGGAGAAAGCGAAGAAATTAGGAGTTAAAATACTGAGTGAAGATGAATTTCTTACACTCATAGATTATTAAATATATTTGTAAAATCGGAATAAATTCGTACTTTTGTCCGACAAAAGAAAATAAAACCAAAGTTTTTATGGTACACAATAAGTTCAAAGGCTTGGGAATCGCTTTGATTACGCCTTTCAAGTCAGACGGCAGCATAGATTATGACGCGCTGCTTCGTCTTGTAGAATATCAGATAAAGAATGGCGCAGATTTTCTCTGCATTATGGGCACGACAGCTGAAACGCCATGTCTGACTAAGGAAGAAAAGCAGACACTGAAAAATCTTCTGGTTGAACGTGTAGCCGGAAGAGTACCTCTTTTGATGGGCTGTGGTGGAAACAATACGGCGGCCATAGCCGACGAGATCAGTCATGGCGACTGGAAGGGTATTGATGGTATTTTGTCTGTTTGTCCGTTCTATAACAAACCTTCCCAGGAAGGACTTTATCAGCATTTCAAAACTTTGGCCAAAGCTTCTCCGTTGCCTCTTGTGCTTTATAATGTGCCCGGACGTACCGGAGTTAATATGACTGCCGATACGACATTGCGTCTTGCTCACGATTTTGAGAATATTGTTGCCATTAAGGAGGCGAGCGGTAACATCACTCAGATGGATGATATCATCAAGAACAAGCCCGAACATTTCGATGTCATTTCCGGTGACGACGGCATTACATTCCCTCTTATTACGTTGGGTGCGGTAGGTGTGATTTCTGTTATCGGTAATGCGCTTCCGGCAGAATTCAGCCGTATGGTCAGACTGGCGTTGAATGGTGATTATGAAAGCGCCCGGACCATTCACCACAAGTTTGCCGAATTGTTCAAGCTGTTGTTTGTCGATGGTAATCCGGCTGGCGTAAAGGCCATGCTTCATGCTATGGGAATGATTGAGAATCAGCTTCGTCTGCCGTTGGTACCGACACGTCTGACTACCATGGAGAAGATTTCAGCTATTCTTAAAGATTTGGACATCCGCTATTAATTATCAATCGCATATATCTTCACATGAGGCCATGTCAGCAAGACATGGCCTCATTGGGTTATAAATATGATATGAGGTATGAAAACGCAGATATTTCGTCTGATGATATGTTGTTTCTGCCTGTTATGTTTCATTACAGGTTGTATACGCGAGGACTTTGAACTGCCCGACGAAGATAAAGTTGTAGTGGGCGACCGTTTGCCGCAGTTTTCGGTGATGCTTGATGATGGTCACATGTTTTCTCCCGACAGTTTGAAGGGGCGGGTCCTGTGCCTGACTTTTTTCAATACGTTATGCGGTGATTGTCAGGCAGAACTTCCTGTACTTCAGCAGGTCAGTACAGCATTCAGTACTTCCGATGTCAGCTTCGTATGTATCAGTCGTGAAGAGGACGATGCGTCTGTTTCGGCTTATTGGCAGCAGAATGGGTTGACCATGCCGTATTCTGCGCAGACCGACCGTACGGTATATAACCTGTTTGCTTCGTCGCGTATACCGCGTATCTATGTGGTCGATAGTACTCAGACCGTACGTTTTGTTTTCACAGACGAGCCTTTGGCAACCCATGATGAGTTGGTGGATGCTATTGGCAGTTTGGTTAAATGATGAATTCAGAAAAATAGGATATTATGAAATGTTTGATTGTGGGTGCCGGAGGTGTTGGCGGGTCTATAGCTGCTTTTCTGGCGTTGGCCGGTAACGAAGTAACTTGTATTGTGAGGGGAGCTCATAAGGAAAATATGCTTGCGCATGGATTGAAGTTTCACTCCGATTTGAAAGGCGAGATTATATTGCCGTGTTATCAGTCCGGTCAGCTGCCGTCCGATGCGGCAATGCCATATATGCAGGTGTGTTCTACCGATGAATACATGGATACGGCAGACGTTATTTTTGTTTGTGTTAAAGGCTATTCTGTTGATTCTGTGGCACCATGCATCCGTCGTGCTGCATTGCCCCATACGGTGGTAGTCCCCATCCTGAATGTGTATGGTTCCGGACCACGTATAGCCCGTGCATGTCCGGGTGTGCATGTGATAGATGGTTGTATCTATATTGTCGGTTTTGTCAATGCGCCGGGCGAGGTGACACAGATGGGGCAGGTCTTCAAGCTGATTTTCGGTGCCCGTCCGTCCGATGATGTACCGGCTGAGCGTCTTGAACGTATCCGTACACTGTTGGCCAATGCCGGCATTAAGGCGATATGTTCCGATGACATCAATCGCGATACCTTTGTGAAATGGGGATTTATCAGTGCGATGGCCTGTACGGGAGCTTATTTTGACGTACCTATGGGCGAAGTGCAGCATGAAGGTCCGGCACGCGATGTTTTTATCGGACTGACACGTGAAAGCACACTTCTGGGCGAGAAAATGGGCATTCGTTTTCCTGAAGATCCCGTAACGGCAAATCTGCGTGTAATCGATGCCTTGGACCCGCATTCCACTTCTTCTCTTCAGAAAGATTTGGCCAAAGGCCATGAGTCAGAGATACAGGGACAGTTATTCGACATGCTGGATGCTTGCCATAAGTGGGGAATAGAGGCGCCTACCTATGAACGTGTGGCAGCTAAATTCCGTCAATGATGTTGTGTTGTCGATAATAATCCGAAAGGCCGGACAAGCTGTATTAACAGAATGTCCGGCCTTTCGGTTATTTGGTATTGGTGTAACCCTCTTTTTTCAACAGTTCGATAAGTCGCTCGCGCCATTCGCCTTGAATCAGAATCTCACCGTCTTTTACGGCGCCGCCCACACCACATTTGGTTTTAAGCAGTTTGCCCAGTGCTTTCAGGTCATCTTCTGTGCCGGTGAATCCTGTGACAACGCTAACTACCTTACCGCCCCGGTTTTTCCGTTCAATGGCTACTCGCAGTTTCTGCTGAGAGGGCGGAAGGGTAGCGGCTTCCTCTTCTTCGTCCGTTTCAAATTCAAAATCGGGGTTGGTCGAGTAAACCATCCCCAATCTTGATTTCCAGTCATTATCTTTTTTCATTAGTCTTCCATCAGTTTACGGTAACGTATACGTTTGGGTTCTTCCAGTCCGAGACGTTTCATCTTATGGCTTTCATATTCTGAATAGCTGCCTTCGTAGAAGTAAACGTTGCCGTCTCCTTCAAAGGCCAGGATGTGCGTACAGATACGGTCCAGGAACCAGCGGTCGTGACTGATTACCACCGCGCAGCCTGCAAATGCCTCCAGACCTTCTTCTAACGCGCGTAGGGTGTTCACGTCAATATCGTTGGTCGGCTCGTCAAGCAGCAACACGTTGCCTTCTTCTTTCAGAGCCATGGCCAGATGCAGACGGTTACGCTCACCGCCCGAAAGCACACCGCATTTCTTTTCCTGGTCGCCGCCCGAGAAGTTGAAACGGCTCAGATATGCACGTACATTCACGTCACGGTTGCCCATGCGTATCAGTTCGTTTCCGCCGCTGATAACTTCATAAACGGTTTTTTCCGGTGAGATGTCTTTGTGGGTTTGGTCCACATAAGCCAGTTTCACGGTTTCGCCTACTTCAAACGTACCGGCATCAGGAGTTTCCAGACCCATAATCAGACGGAACAGGGTTGTTTTTCCCGCACCGTTCGGACCGATTACACCTACAATACCGTTGGGTGGAAGTGTAAAGTTCAAGTCGTTGAACAGCACCTTCTCCCCAAAGGCTTTCTTTACATGGATGGCTTCAATAACCTTGTTGCCGAGACGTGGTCCGTTGGGGATATAGATTTCCAGTTTCTCTTCTTTCTCCTTCTGGTCTTCGTTGAGCAGCTTGTCGTATGAGTTCAGACGGGCCTTACCCTTGGCCTGGCGGGCTTTCGGAGCCATGCGTACCCATTCCAACTCACGTTCCAATGTCTTGCGGCGCTTGCTGGCCACTTTTTCTTCCATCTCCATACGCTTGGTTTTTTGTTCCAGCCATGAAGAGTAGTTTCCTTTCCATGGAATACCTTCGCCACGGTCCAGTTCAAGAATCCAGCCGGCTACGTCATCCAGGAAGTAACGGTCGTGGGTAACTGCGATGACAGTACCTTCATATTGGTTAAGATGTTGTTCCAGCCAGTCTATACTTTCAGCGTCCAGGTGGTTGGTAGGCTCGTCAAGCAGCAATACATCGGGCTTTTGCAGAAGCAGACGGCATAATGCCACACGGCGTCTTTCACCGCCTGAAAGGTTTTCTACCGATTGGTCGGCCGGCGGACAACGCAACGCGTCCATGGCGCGTTCCAGTTTGCTGTCCAGATTCCATGCGTCCGTACTGTCTATGATATCTTGCAGTTCACCTTGTCTGGCAAACAGCGCGTTCATCTTGTTTTCGTCTTCATAATATTCCGGCAGACCGAATTTCTGGTTGATTTCTTCGTATTCTGTCAGGGCGTCTACAATGGGTTGTACCCCTTCCATAACAACTTCTTTAACAGTCTTGTTCGGGTCAAGTTGGGGATCCTGAGGCAGGTAACCTACCGAATAACCCGGTGAGAAAACCACTTCTCCCTGATAGTTCTGGTCCAGTCCGGCTATGATTTTCATCAATGTAGATTTACCGGCACCGTTCAGACCGATGATACCGATTTTTGCGCCGTAGAAGAAACTCAGGTAAATGTTCTTAAGAACCTGTTTGTTGGTTTGTTGTATGGTCTTGCTGACGCCGACCATTGAGAAAATAATCTTTTTATCGTCTGTAGTTGCCATAAATATAAAGAGTTAATGTTTTTATTCTTTTGACTTATATGTAGATTTATTCTTCTTTCATGTCTAGATAACCAGTCCTATAGCCAGCAGAATACCGAAGAAAAACATGTTTCTTGCCGTCTGACTTAAGACGCGGTTCAGTTGTATGCCACGTTTTATTTTCACCATATGTTGCCATGTCGTAATGTGTGGGAACAGATAAATCATGGGTAGAATGGCGCCGGCACGGTGTCCGTCAAACCACATGATTTGGCACAGGACAACGGCCGCTATTCCTATCCATAGATAAAGTTGTTCGGTTCCTCGTTCGCCCAGTTTGACTGCCAGTGTCATTTTCCCGCTTTCGGCATCCGTTTCCCGGTCACGGTAGTTGTTTACAATCAACAGGCAGTCTATGGCCAGTCCGCAGGCTATTGACAGCGTGAAAGCCACCCAGCTGAACTGATGTATCTGTATATAGTAAGTGGCGCACACCGGTATAATGCCGAAAAACACCAGCACCAGAATATCGCCAAGACCTTTTCGGGCCATCAGTGTGGTATAAAGAAAACAGAATACTACACACACCATGCCTATCAGAATCATTGAAGCCCCCCCATAATAGATGAGTGGCAGGCCGGTCAGGCAGGATAGTCCCGTTATGAGCAGAATGCCTTTTCGCATCACCGGCATGGTAATCCATCCTTCTGCGCAGGCCCGTTTCGGACCGAGACGTTTTTTGTTGTCAATGCCTTTCTTGAAATCGTAATAATCATTAATCAGGTTGGCGTCTATCTGCATCAGAAAGGCGAAAAGGAAACAGAGCAGGGCAGGTATGAATTTAAGATGCCCGTCGGTTGAAGCCATGGCCAGACCGATGAGTACAGGCGAGGCTGCGCCGGTAAGTGTCTTGGGACGGGCAGCCAGTAACCAGGCCTTGATGGAGTTCGTTTCAATGATAGTAGTACTCATTTTATGCTTTTTTTAGTGTATTTCTCGTAATTGTATTGTCCTTTTTGTCGGGTCAGGCGACCATACATGATGGCATGTGACGGACAGTAATGATAGCAGGCCAGACAACTGGTGCAGTGGCCCAGCCACTGTGGCTTCCCGTCCGTCATCCTGATGTTGCCCGTGGGGCATACAGTGGCACATTTTCCGCACGATATGCAATCGGTTGTCACATGAAAGGGCCTGTCGGTCAGCAGAAAACGGTTGAACAGAGGTCTGACCACATAGCTTTTTAGCTTGGCGCAGGTTCCCTCGAACAGCTCAAACCGGTTCCGTTCGCGTGCGATAATCTTTTCGCAGATGGCGTCTGTTCGTTCCACAGCGTCGTGAAGTTTCCTTGTGGCAGTCTGTTCGTCATCTATATCGAATCCCGGAAAAGACACATAAGTGTTCGGCATGAATACATTGAATCCTGCGTCTAGCCGGTAACCTCTTTCTGCCAGTACCTGTTTCAGAATGTTACAGGTTTCACCCACATCGTCTCCGCATGTACATACAAAATAGCAGTATTGTTCCTGATAACCGTCAAGGGCAAGCCGTCTGATAAAATCTGTCACGATTTCTGGCGGCCCCCACGAATGGACGGGGAAAGCGAAACCGATACGCTCATCCGCATCCGGTGCGTAATGCAGGAAACCCTTCCCGCTGTGCTGACGAAGCTCGGCCGCAAGGTCAAACAGCTGCTCATTGGTGCGCTCGGCCAATATTCTGGCAGTGTGGCGCGTGTTGCCGGTACCTGAGAAATAAAATATCATGGCGATTACAGATTAATTGTTTGTCAGGACCACAATTCCACGTCCTTCTGCACTTGCTCAGGTAACGAAGTCTTGCGGAACACCGGACTTTTCTGTCCGGCTTTCTTTTGATTCATATAGTCTTTCAGCATAATGAAAGCCACAGGCGACAGTCGGATAATGGCTACCAGATTACACAGTGTCATCAGCGCCATCATCAGGTCTGCCAGATTCCATGCCGTACGCAGGGTGGTCAGCGAGCCGAACAGTACAAAGCCTGTAACAGCCAGCCTGTAACACGTGATGACCCAACGCCGTTTGGTCATGAAATGGATGTTTGCTTCGCCGTAATAATAATTACCCAATATACTGCTGAAGGCAAAAAAGAAAATGGCTATGGCTATGAATATCTCACCGCTTCCGCCTATTTCCATGGTCAGTGCCTGTTGTGTCAGTTGCACACCGTCGGCTGAACCGTCAAGTGGCGCGCCGCTGAACAGGATGATGAACGCCGTACAGGTACAAATCAGCAGTGTGTCGGTAAAGACGCCCAGGGTCTGTATCAGTCCTTGTTTGACAGGGTGTGACACACTTGCTGTGGCCGCTGCGTTCGGAGCCGAACCCATTCCGGCTTCGTTGCTGAACAGGCCGCGTTTGATGCCTTGCATGACAGCCATACCTACACCGCCGCCGAATACCTGTTCCCAGCCGAATGCGTGTGATATAATCAGTCCGATGACATGTGGCAGCTCGCCGATGCGCATAATCACGATGACCAGCGCAAGCAGGATATACCCCAGTGCCATGATGGGGACAATAACACTGCTGATTCGTGCGATTCGGCGTAATCCGCCGAATATGCAGGCTGCGGTCAGCAGGGTCAGTATGCTTCCCATATAGACCGGATTCCAGTCAAAAGCCTTGGTCATGGCCTCACAGATGGTGTTGCTCTGCACGGAGTTAAAGGCGAAACCGAAAGTCAGTGTGATAAGTATGGCAAATGTCAGACTCATCCAACGGCTGTGCAGACCTTTCCACATGTAATAGGCCGGTCCGCCCACATACGCTTTATTGTGGCGGGTTTTATACAGTTGGGCCAGTGTGCTTTCCACAAAGGCGCTGGCTGCGCCGAGAAGGGCGATAATCCACATCCAGAATACGGCACCCGGACCGCCGACGGCAATGGCAGATGCTACGCCTGCCAGATTCCCCGTACCCACACGGCTGGCCAGTGAGATGGCAAAAGCCTGAAATGACGAGATATGTTGGTGCGATTCGTGTTCGGCACGGTCTTCGTCTTTGGCGCCTGAGTCGCTCAGGAGCCGTACCATTTCACGAATCATTCTGAATTGCACGAAACGGCTGCGCACCGTAAAATATACGGCGCAACCCAATAAGGCTATGATAAGCACATAGCCCCACAGAAAATTATTAATGATGTCTAACATAGGTGTCAAAATCGTCAGTTACTGATGTGCTGATTGTTTCTGTCACTATCTGTTTATTTTTTGCGTCGTTTCCTGTCTCTGAAATCCCCGCGGACATCCTGTCCGGATTCACTCCGTTTGTTCTCTGTGCGGAAGTGGTTCTGTCCGCCATGCGGGCCGAAAAGTCTGGCTATAAGGTCAGGACGGTGTATGCGATATAATTCTTTCTTTATCTGTTCCTGATATTCGGGTTTGTACCAGAAGAAGAACATGCGCTGTGCCAGCTTTTCCTGGGGCGAATGGGCGCTGAACACCTGTTCAAGTGTGTACGGGTGATAGCCTGTGGCCCATGCTTCGGTACTTACAGTCATAGGTGTCGGTGTGAAGTCCTGTACCTGCTCCAGCTGGAAGTCAAGTGCTTTGGTCTGCACGGCCAGTTCGGCCATGTCTTCTTCCGTGCATCCGGGATGACTGCTGATAAAATAGGGGATAATCTGCTGATGCAGATGCTCCTCATTATTGATACGGTCAAAAATCTGTTTGAATTCGCCGAATTGTTTGAAAGACGGTTTGCGCATCAGATACAACACACGGTCGCTGGTGTGTTCGGGAGCCACCTTCAGTCGTCCGCTCACATGGCGTGTAATCAGCTCCCGTGTATATTGTGCGTTCACACGGTTCACATGCTCGTCTTTTGTATCGTGCAGCAGCAGGTCATATCGTATGCCGCTGCCTATGAAACTCTTTTTGATACCCGGCAGAGCGTCTACGGCATGGTAAATGTCCAGCAGGGCACTGTGGTCGGTATTCAGGTTCGGACAGATTTCGGGATGGATGCACGATGGCCTCTTACATTTGGCGCAGGCTTTCAGATTCTTGCCGCGCATGCCGTACATGTTGGCCGACGGACCGCCCAGATCTGACAGATACCCTTTGAAGTCAGGCATTTCCGTAATGGCTTTCACCTCTTTCAGAATGCTCTCCTTGCTGCGGTTCACGATAAACTTGCCCTGATGGGCCGATATGGTACAGAACGCGCAACCGCCAAAACAGCCACGGTGCATATTCACCGAGAATTTAATCATCTCATAAGCCGGAATACGCTTGCCTTTATATTTGGGATGCGGCAACCTTGTGTATGGCAAATCGAAGGAATGGTCGATTTCTGCCTGCGACATCGGTTCCCATGGCGGATTGACAACGGTAAAGCGGTCGCCCGTCTGTTGAATTATGCGGCTGGCGTGGTATTTATTGCTTTCTTCTTCGATGAAACGGAAGTTTTCTGCCTGTGCGCGCGGATTTTCAATACATTCTTCGTGACTGTGCAGGCAGATGTCGTCTGCTTTGATGCCGCCGGGTATCTGTTCCCGTTTGTAAACCATCACCGTTTGCGGCAGACTCTCACGGCGGATTACCTCGTTGAATGTGCGCATGTTGATGCGCGCTTCTCCGTTTTCATCGTAATCCAGATTCTCGTTTCCCGATTCTATGGCGTCTGTCAGGCGCCGTGTAATGTCCAGCACAGGCTTTTCGCCCATACCATATACAATCAGGTCGGCATGACTTTCCAGAAGAATACACGGTTTCACCGTTTCTTTCCAATAGTCATAATGAGACAGACGGCGCAGTGAAGCCTCGATTCCACCGAGAATCACCGGTACGTCCGGATATAACTTCTTGAGAATTTGTGTGTAGACAATTGTCGGATATTCCGGTCTCAGGTCGTGCCGTCCGTCCGGCGAGTAGGCATCTTCGCTGCGCAGACGCCGGTTGGCCGTATACTTGTTCACCATTGAGTCCATACAGCCCGGCGCGATACCAAACCACAGACGTGGGCGTCCCAGTTTCTTGAAATCTCTGAAGTCGCCATGCCAGTCGGGTTGGGGTACAATGGCCACCCGCAGTCCTTCCGCTTCGAGCAGGCGGCCGATGACGGCCGCGCCAAAGGACGGATGATCCACGTAAGCGTCTGCGCTGAACAGGATAATGTCTGCTTCTGCCCATCCGCGCAGTTCCATTTCTTTTTTTGTTGTAGGCAGCCAGTCGGTCAGTCGGTAATTCTTCATCAGCGGCGTGTTGTGCTTTATTCTTCCTCTTCAGCCGATTCGGTCAGTTCGTTGTGAGTCTCCTGCCAGTTCTTATACAGGTGCATGAGCTGGTTCAGACCATAGGCTTTCATATTTTCGTGGTAAAGCACATCTTTGCACAGATCAATCAGGTCGGTTGCCTCTTTGTCGGCTTCCATCAGGGCACGTACGTTCAGGCGCAGTTTCTCCAGCACCATTTCGTTTACGATGCCTGTACTGTCAATCAGTTCGTTGAACAGTCTGTATTTCTCAATGGTGTCAAGATGCTCGTCTGAGATGAACATGTGTCTTGAACCCTTTTCGTTGGTTTGTATTTCGTACATAATCTTTATTTTTAAATTAACATGCAAATATAGTCTTTTTTTGTTCTCAACCTATCGTCCGAGCAGAAAATTGAGAAAAGCTTCCATAATTCTGTTCCGTACGTCTGCTTCTGTAATACATTCAAACGGGAATCCCATGGCAATGCTACGGTAGGTTGTACCGGGATAGGCCACGGCGGCCGAATAATTGTAAGGCGCGTAAAGCAAGGTAGAGTAAGCGTCATTTTTCGGCATCAGACAGTCGGCGTTGGTTACAGCATAATGTGTTTCGTTCAGCCGGCTGTAAACGCCGAAACGCAGGTTCATGCCCGAGATGACGGCGGCCGAGTCCATTTTGTGCGGAGCATAGGCATCCACTTTCAGCGTATTGCCAATGAAATCGAGTGACTCGCGTGTACGCTGGTCGCGTCCCAGATAGGCACCGCTCACAAGCAGATTGCCGCGCATACGGGTATATTCCTGTAACGCGTTGACCATCTGTGGCGTCAGTGTAGGATAGGCCACTGTGCTGTAGCCGTCGTTTTTCTGGAGTCCCAGAAAGAGATCCACCACGTGATAATCTTTCAGGTCTATTTTATGATTCTCCACGGCTCCACGGCTGGCCGATGTAAATGAGTATTTCCCGGAGTGCATGATGGCTTCGCCGTGTGTCATACAGCCGTCAAACGTGTTTCCGGCAATCAGTTGCGTTTCCAGCTCATTACCGCTCATGCCGGCTGCCGAGCCGTTTCTGCCGTATACCAGCTGGTTGCCGCAGTAGCCGGGGAATTTACCGTAGGGCACTCCAGGGTCATAGTTCATGTCAAATCCGCGTGTTGAATCCGTTTCCACCACCTGTGGTCCGGCTACACGCTGAAAGCCGTCCACGATAAGAATTCTGGCTGTGGGATGTCCGGCTATCATGGCTGTAAGGGTTTCAGACGGAAAACTCTTTCCGCCTTCGTTTACGGCTGCCACTTTGAAGGCATACATACAGTCGCGTTCCACTCCGATGGTCAGGTTTGGCGATTTTACATACGTGCCGTTGTCAAATCCGCTGTCGCCTTTCTTGGTATAGACAATGTAACCGGAAGGGCGTGCCGATGCTTCCAGCGGGTCGTTTTGCGGCGCCCATGACAGTTCCATCTCATGCTCGCTTTCGTTCAGACGGATAAAGAAATCCTTTACCGGAAGCGGAGCCACCGTATAAGATTTACCGTGCTGGAAAGCCGAATATTTCAGAATTCCCTTGTAGACTGCCCTGGCCATGTTGAATTTGAACATCGGGTCATGAGCCTTGACCATATCGCTGAAATTCTGGTGAGAGAACATTTCCAGAATCATCGAAGGTATTTGCGGTTCGCGTGTCTCACTGTAGTTACGGTCGAACATGGCCCGCCGCTGCCACCGTCCGTAAAGCGCTGTCAGGTCATGGTCTACCTGTGTCATTATGCGGTCGCAGAGGTCACGTGAACTCAGGCGATGCATTCCTGCGGGCAGCTTGCCGTCGTTGAAATCTGTGGTATAGATACCCAGTGTACCTATATACGAGTTGTCGTTCCGTAGACCTGCGTCGCTGTGTATGGCTACGGAAAGTTCGATGGGTACATGCAGTCCGCTGTCCGACGGCAGGTAGCATGAGCCTCCGGCCAGATAGTTGGTCATGTACGAGCGTACGTTGATGTCGTCGCTGTAATCATTTAAACCGTTTTTGCTGCTGTATACAGAACGGGGCATGCCGCTCCATTGCGCATTATAGCGTGCACCTTCCAGATAACGGGGAACTCCGCTTGTCACGGGTTGCAGCGAGTCGCCTCTTGCAATCAGCCCCATGCCGCCTCCGAAACGTACGGCGTCCGCGCTCACAATGCCACGGTATCCGCTCAGATTGCTCAGACAGACATAGTTGCGCTGCGGATTGTCTTTGTCAAACTCAAATGTGCCGAGATAAACCCATGTGCTGCCGCCCATGCGCTGATTGACGTGGAATATGCTTGTTATTCCTTTATGACGCACTTCATAACGTGCGTCGGGTACGTTGTTTGCCGATGACTGATAAGATACATATACTGCATAACGTCCGTCTTCAGGCAACTGGGGGGTCCATCTGATTTCCGAGGCGGAACCTTTTTTGTTGGTGGCCTGGGTGAAACGGGCTGTTCCGTCCGTAAACGGATTCTCACCCTCTATGTAATAGGCTTTTCTGCGGGCAAAACCGGTTTCGGCGGTCACCCAATTGAATTTGTTGTCCTTTTCCGTATACGTACCCCCTTGTGCCGGCTGGTCATTGTCTACAATGGTTTCTGCTTTTTGCCAGTCTCTTTCGCGCGGAGTAAACACACAGGCACCCGCGTTTTCCAGCATCGGGATAAGAAACGGTACTACGAAGGTTTGTGTCAGCAAATCCTCGCAGGAGCAGAGCAGACATGGTCTTTGCCATTTCCATCGACCCATGTCGTTCTTGTAATATCTTCCGTGGCTGGCGTAGACCGTCATATGACGTCCCTCAAGACCTTCCGTAGCACGGTATGGACGTGACACCTCTTCCACCCACGGTGCGCCACGGTACAGTGTATTCCATTTGCGTTGCGGGTCAGCACTCTTACGGATATCATTGGGGATAAGGTCCTCAATGGGGTAGTCTTTGCCGTAAACCGTAACATTGTATGATTTATAGCTTGCCGGAAGCCGTCCTTTTACGGTTTTGTAGATGACATCTACATTTTCCGGTGTAAAAGGCTGCGAGGCAAACAGCTCGTTGGCAAAAACATTGATTTGTTTGGTGTTGCTGTCTACTGTTACACGGTCAACCCGGCACCGGTCACGTGGCGTGGTGAACTGTGTCTCATAACTGTTGAAGTAAGCTGACAGACACTCCTTCAGGTTTCTGTCCTCTCGCTGGGCGAATAAAGAAAACCCCGGCAGGACAAATCCTGCCAGGATCAGTATGGCTTTTTTCATTTTTCTTTGTTATTCAGGTAGTCCCGTGTCAAATTTCTCAGGGTGTCTGCCCCTGAAGTCCTTGAAATAAAGCTTGATTTCATGCATCTGCTCATCCACTCTTCCGTCGGGGATGATGCATTTTGTGCAGCAGATGTATTTAGAGGGATAATCCACACCATACAGCAGAATAGGCAGTCCGGCCTTCAGGGCAATGTAATAGAATCCTTTTTTCCAGTCCTTGGTCCGCGAGCGTGTACCTTCGGGCGTGATGGTCAGATGAAAAGTTTTCCGTTCCGTTGCGATTTGTGCCAGCTGGTCGGTCATGCTTGTTTTCCGGCTTCGGTTGACCGGAATACCTCCCAGTTTGCGCATTAATATACCAACGGGCCAGAAAAACCATTCTTTTTTCATTAAGAAGTCTGAACGTATACCCATTGCCCTGCTGTAAAGCAGTCCGATGATAAAATCCATGTTGCTGGTGTGGGGAGCCAGTGCGATAATATACTTTTCACCCATGGGAACGGTTACATTAGCCTGCCATCCCATGACTTTAAAAAGCAGGAAACTGCAAATCCGTCTTATCATTAGCAAAGCTGGCTGATAGAATTTACAATTTCTTCCACTTGTGCGTTAAAGTCCGCTCTGAGTTTCTTATAGAATCCTTTTACATTACCGGGTTCGGTGTGGCTTATGCGACTGATGAACTCATCCTGGGTCCACAGGATACGTGCCATAATATTATCTACGTCTTCCTGCTTGACGTTCAGATTGTAATGCATCATTGCCACACACTCTGCAAATAACTCGCTGCAGATATAATTAATGTTCTTTTTTAAATCTCTTCTGTTTGCCATGATTTTTAAATTTAAACAACGTGGTAAAGATAAGAAAAAAGTTTGAAACGCAAACAGAAAAGCTAATGTAAAAAGGAAAAAAATATGTTTTTGCCCGATTTCTTCTCTATTCCGACAAAAAACATTAATTTTGTCTCAGAAATAGCGAGTTTTATAATTTAAATAATAAAGTATTATGGAAAAAAGCGCATTGCAAATTGCCAGAGCCGCTTATCAGCCCAAATTGCCGAAAGGCTTGCAGGGTAGTGTCTCTGTAAAGGAAGGCGAGCCCACTCAGTCTGTGGCAGACCAGGAAGAAATCAAGAAATTGTTCCCTAACACTTACGGTATGCCTCTTATCGAGTTCGTACCGGGCGAGGACAAGACTTACCCTCAGACTAATGTGGGTGTAATCCTGTCTGGTGGTCAGGCTCCTGGTGGTCATAACGTGATTTGTGGTCTGTTCGACGGTTTGAAGCGTCTGAATCCGGCCAATAAGCTTTACGGTTTCATTCTCGGCCCCGGCGGTTTGGTTGATCACAACTATATTGAACTGACAGCCGACATCATCGACGAGTACCGTAACACCGGTGGTTTCGATATGATTGGTTCAGGTCGTACAAAGCTGGAAAAGGAAGAGCAGTTCGAGAAAGGTCTGCAGATTATCCGTCAGCTTGACATCAAGGCTGTTGTTATCGTTGGTGGTGACGACTCAAATACCAACGCGTGTGTATTGGCAGAGTATTATGCTGCAAAGAACTACGGCGTACAGGTAATCGGTTGTCCTAAGACTATCGACGGTGACTTGAAGAACGACCAGATTGAGACTTCATTCGGTTTCGATACAGCCTGCAAGACTTATGCTGAGGTTATCGGTAACATTCAGCGTGACGCCAATTCAGCACGCAAGTACTGGCACTTCATCAAGTTGATGGGCCGTTCAGCTTCTCACATCGCTCTGGAGTGTGCTTTGCAGTGCCAGCCTAACATCTGTATCGTATCAGAAGAGGTTGAGGCAAAGAACCAGACTCTTGATGATATCGTGACTTACATCGCACAGGCTGTTGCCGACCGTGCTGCCGATGGCAACAACTTCGGTACAGTATTGATTCCTGAAGGTCTGATTGAGTTCATCCCGGCCATGAAGAACCTGATTGCCGAACTGAACGACCTTCTTGCTACTCCGGAAGGCGAGAGCGTGGCAAAAGACCAGCAGCGCGAATGGATTCTTGGCAAGCTGTCTGCTCAGAACAAGGCCGTTTACGAATCTCTTCCGCTCGGCGTAGCTGCTCAGCTTACTATGGAGCGCGACCCGCACGGAAACGTACAGGTATCTTTGATCGAGACCGAGAAGTTGCTTTCTGAAATGGTGGCAAGCAAGCTCGAGGCTTGGAAGAAGGAAGGCAAATATACAGGCAAGTTCGCCGCTTTGCACCACTTCTTCGGTTACGAAGGACGTTGCGCTGCGCCGTCTAACTACGATGCCGATTACTGCTATGCGTTGGGTACAAGCGCCTCTATGCTGATTGCCAACGGTAAGACCGGTTACATGGCTATCGTTAAGAATACTACTGCTCCTGCAGCTGAATGGGTTGCCGGTGGTGTGCCTATCACTATGATGATGAACATGGAGAAACGTCACGGCGAGATGAAACCGGTTATCAAGAAGGCTCTTGTACGTTTGGATGGCGCGCCATTCAAGGCTTTTGCCGCAAAACGTGACAAGTGGGCACGTGAGACTTGCTTCGTTTATCCTGGTCCTATCCAGTACTTCGGTCCGACAGAAGTATGCGACCAGCCGACTAAGACACTTCAGTTGGAGCAGGCTAAGTAATTTTTCTCTGAAACAAAAGCATTTTCATTTTATTTCATCAGTCCCCCCTCGCGTGTGGGGGGGGACTGATTTTCATGTGCATATCAATTGCACGTACGCGCGAAAACAGCAATGGGCACGATACCGACAGATAAAAAACGAGTTACAACAGGACAGACGCTTCGCCGCAGGAGTGGCGGACAAGCCTCCCGTGTAGTCCGTTCGGGCAGTTCGGCTTCACATCCGCGCAAACCGCGGAGCAGAAAGAAGAAAACCGGCCGGTTTGCTTTTTTCAAAAGGTGGCCGTCATGGGCCGTGCTGACAGGTGCTGTACTGATAGCCGCTGTTTATGTGTTGGCTTTCAATTATTTTTTTGTCAGACCGTATTCTTTTAGATGGAAAGCCATGTACAGTGACCCGGTTTATCCCGCCGGTTTTGACATCCATGGCATTGATGTGTCGCATTATCAGGCAGATATTGATTGGGAGCGTGTACGCAACGCCAGTCTCGATTCAAAGCCAATCCGCTTTGTGTTTATCAAGGCCACGGAAGGCACATCCATTATTGACGAGAACTTCAACCAAAACTTTTATGAAGCCAGGCAAAACGACATATTACGAGGCGCTTATCACTTTTTTACTCCCGATGTAGACGCAGCCGCACAGGCACGTTTTTTCCTTAGGCAGGTACATCTTGAACCCGGCGATCTTCCTCCTGTGCTCGACGTGGAAAAGGCCGGTGAACTGACCGACGCGCAGCTTCGTAAGGCGGTCAAGACATGGCTCGATATAGTGGAGAACAAATACCATGTTAAACCGATTATCTATACCGGTTATAAGTTCAAGTTGCGTTATCTCAACGATCCGATGTTCGATGCTTATCCATATTGGATAGCTCATTATTATGTAGAGAAACTTTCGTATAAGGGCAAATGGCATTTCTGGCAACATACCGATTGTGGAAAGGTTGAGGGTATAAAAGGCGATGTAGACTGTAATATCTTTAATGGTTCGCTGCAGCAAATGATGGATTTGACCATTAAGGAATCCGACCTTTACGGTGAGGACTGGGCGGAGTAGGTGTCCCATATGTTTTTGGAATTTAGGATATTTTCTTTTACATACTGTGTGAAGGATAGTTTTTTCTTCTTGTCTTTTTTCATGATATTGTGAAGGGCTGCTCAGGCAAGATGTCTTTCTAGTCGGGGCCGGATATTTTGGCTGTGTCTTCCCCAGTAAGTTTGGTTTTTTCCATTTTATCCTTCACTCCTTCACATCTTGTTATAATATTCTGATTTACATATAGTTGTATGTGAAGGATAAACTTCATTTCTCCTTCACATATCATATGTCTGCCTTCACATCGGGTAACGCCTGCATGACACTCATCATAAGATTGAATTTTGATAATATATTTACATATTTGGATTCTCTTATGACTTTTTATTGTCAAAAAGTAATGACAGACCTTTTATTTTATGGGTTTTTGACGGATGATGACGGATTTTAACTTTTTGAGGAGAGCCCGTTATATGAATCTTGGTTGAAAAATATTTTATGTGCGGTTATTTTATCCGTAACCGTTTACAAATTTTTTTCCGTACGGTTACGGGCGTAACCGTAACAGTGCAGAAAAATATTCATAAAGTGCAGGATTAAATTCGTAACCGTGCAGAAAAAAACTCGTAACCGTATGCGTTTTGAAAGCAGGGTCTGTGGGCCGGAAAATCCGGTTTTTAGGGTGTCAATATATTTCGTAAACGTGTGCAATAGAGCTTGCTTACGCTTGCGAAACAATAATTTTCACGGAATATAATGTCTTGAATTTTTTTAGTTTTGAAAAAATGCGTGTGAAGGACTTTTAACGATAATCCTTCACACGCAATATGCTGTTTTATAAATCCTTATGACCACTTGTGAAGGGGTGAAGGACTTTTTGGGTATTACGTGCATAAAGGGCTGTAGCGCCTGGTGAAAAAAATCCGTATAAATATTCTTTACCTTTTTTAGTGGCTCAGTTCCAGCATCACCCAACCGTCTTTCTCGGTGCGGTGTGTGAGGTGCAGTCCTAATCCGTCAGCCATCTCGGTCAACAGCGGTACATCTTCCTCGTAGAATCCGCTGAGTATCACCTTGCCGTCGGGGCGCAGGGCATGTATCATTTGTGGGACATCGGCCAACAGAATGTTACGGTTGATGTTTGCTATAATCAGGTCGTAACCCGTTTCTCCGGCAAGAACTTCTACGCCGCCTTCGCGCACTTCCATCCGGTCGATGCCGTTCAGGGCCATGTTGTCTTTCGTATTATCTACACTCCAGTTGTCGATGTCATAGCCCAGCACATGTCCGGCTCCGCGCATGGCGCAGAAAATGCCCAATACACCGGTGCCGCAACCGGCATCGATAACCCGCTTGCCGTTCAGTTCGGCGTCGGCCAGATGAGCCAGAATCATGGATGTGGTCTGGTGGGTTCCTGTGCCGAAAGCCTGTCGGGGATTTATTCTGATGTCATATTCTGCCGGTCCCCCTTCAGGCTGTCTGTCTGAAGGATGAATACAGATACGGTCACCGATGCGTACCTCGGTAAATCCGTTTTTCTCCCATTCTTCGTTCCAGTTACGGTCTTCGGCCTGTCTGACGGTATATGTGATTTTTGTGTCGCCGAAAGGAAAACCGGCAATCTGTTCGTCGAGCAGGGTAGTGTCGAGCATGTTTTCCGGCGCATAGCCGGTCAGTCCGCTCTCGGTATCTGTAAAACTGTCCATTCCGGCCATGCCGCCCAGTGCGGTGAGCAGGGCACGGCGGTCTTCGGTGTCGGGTGTGAGGCTGAACGCCACTTCCAAATATTTCATAGCAGATGTTTTTATTTAAAAAAAACGTGCCGGCCTCTGTAAGGGCTGTCACGAAGTTTAAAAGTGTACAAAAATACGTTTTTTCGTTGACAACCAATGCTAAAATACCCAAAAAACGGTGCTTCATAACGTTTATTATGAATTAGTGTTTGCCAACACTCACAGAAAGAATTATATTTGCATTAAACAGAGCGTAATCTGTATATTTTGAACAGTTAAAATGAGAATGGTTATGAGAAACGGAATAATATTTTCAATGATGCTGGCATTGCTGCCGCTGTGTAGCTATGCCCAATATGACGATATGTATTTCGTCCCCAAGAAAAAGACCGAGAAGACATCGGTTCCGAAAACAAACACGACGACGGAGTCTGCCACAACCGGAACCAGAACCACAGCGACAAACTCCGCTTCTACATCTTTCCGGCTGACGACCGACGCGACAACCGGAGACGCCACAGGTGAGATTCGTGATGTGGACGAATATAATCGTCGTTACCGTTTCAGTGATGAGACGGCTGAAGACAGTGTGACCCTTATGGCCCGTGAAGTGGCAGAAGAGGATAATGAGCCGGAAGGCCGTTGGGTGAATGGTTTTAACGGCTCCGAAAGTGATTATGAATACACCAAACGCATCCTGATGTTCTGTTCACCGACAGTGGGAATACCGGTGAGCAGTCCGCTTTATTGGGATTTGTGTTACGGACCGAATGCCATCTACTGGAATGTTTACGATGACGGTTTTTATGCTTATGCGTTTCCGTCAAGCTGGAACAGTGCCTATTATACCTGGGGATGGGGATTCCGTCCTTACAGCTGGAGCTGGGGATGGTATGGCGGCTGGTACAATCCGTGGTACTGCGGCTGGTATGATCCATGGTACGGCCCGTGGTATGGCGGTCATTGGCATCATCCCTGGTATGGTGGCTGGCATCATCCGTCATGGGGCGGTCCGCACTATGCCGGACGTCCGGTCAACAGGCCCAGCGTACACTATCGTGAGACGCTTAACGGGCGCGGCAATTCGGCAGGTGCCAATGTACGTCCGGCACGTGGCGGAACCGGCACACGTGTTACACCGACCAGAGGCGGAGCAACCGGTACACGCGTAGCGCCAACCCGTGGTACAACAACCGGAACGACAACCGGTACACGTGTCACTCCGACCCGTACCACCACAACCGGCACACGCGTTACACCGACCCGTACCACTACCACAACAGGTACCCGTGTGACACCTAACCGTACGACAACAAACAGCAATCGTCAGACTTATACGCCGACACGCAGTACTACAACCACTCGTCAGAGCTATACACCGACGCGCAGTACTACAACTACCCGTCAGACTTACACGCCGACACGTAGTACTACAACCACCCGTCAGAGCTATACACCGACGCGCAGTACAGTGTCTACACCGTCTTATAGCGCTCCGACCCGTTCGTCAGGTGGCGGTGGCGGTCGTGTTGCTCCTACACGGGGTGGCAGGCGTTAACCGCAGGGCGGCTTTTCAGGACCGATTAATTTGATAATCTGTAAAAATAGAACAACAATGAAACGAAATATGCTATTGCTGGCAGGAATGCTCTGTATGGGCGGTGCCGGCTATTCACAGACACCATATATCAACGAGGATCTTTTGTCACCCGACTTGTCCGGTTCGGCGCGTTATGTAGGTATGGGCGGCGC
>CAJMNM010000012.1 GCA_905214795.1 uncultured bacterium | reverse complement strand
TAGACATAACAAAACCCCGAAAGTTTTTTGTCTAACTTTCGGGGTGCATGTCATAAATATTCACGTTTTTTTAATTCATAACTTGTAACAGCCTCTACATATTTGTCACGACACTGTTGATAAATGGATTGAGCATCAAGTAAGTCACTCATCGTTGTAGTACCAGCTGCATAAAAATCCTTATTCATTCTAAGATTTTCTGAGGCCTGGTCAATAGACATTCGTGCCACATCTATCTGTTTATAGGCTTCTTTCAGATTATTCCACGCATTTTGCATATTAATAACTAAAAGCTGGCTTTGATCATTCAACTGATTCTCATTGTTTTGAATCTGCAATTTCTGTTTCTTCATTGCCTGTGAGCCACCAATCCAACCTGATATGGGAACACTTACAGAAGCCATTCCTACCCAAAAAGGGTGTTTCTTATCCATGAAATTATCACACATGTACCCCCCTCCAACTGCAACCGTCGGCATATTCTTACCTACGGCCATCTTATATTGCAGTTTTCCAGCCTTCACGTTTTTTTGTAATAAATCATATTCATTGGTCTGCTGAAGCGCTTGAAGATGATCACAATAAATACTGTCTGGAGTTTCTGAGACTATTTTATCGACGTCGGAAACGATGTCGATACTATCAGCATTCACACCAATATATTGAGCCAGAAGATTCTTTGTAACCGCTAAACCATTTTCAACTTGCAGACGCGTACTCAACGTTTCATTACGTTTCAACTCAACCTGCAACAAATCATTACGGGTAACCAGTCCGGCATCAACAGAAGCGGCAACGTCCTTATGAATATTTGTCAACTGTTCTTCAATACAATCCAAAGTCTTTAGTTTTTCCTTCAATTGTATTATCTGCCAATAATATTGTTCAGTTGTCAAACAAACCTGATTGCCTGTCATATTCCACTGAAGTTGCTTAACTTCAACACCCACTTCAGCCAACTTATTACCATTGATAATCTGTCCACCTGTATATAAAGGCACCATAGCTGTTACTCCACCTATAACACCATTCTTAAACATAGACATATCCACACCTGGCGCCATGCTCATCTCAACCAAACCTTTATTAGCCATGAATCCGACACCTGTTGCACTTATTTCCGGAATATACTTTGACTGAGCCTCCTTTAAATCCCGTTCTGCCATTTTTATTTCATTCTCAGCGGTTTTCATTTTTACATTATTTATTTCCGCCAAACGAATGCATTCATCCAACGTATAAACACGCTGTCCGTAAACAGCAGGAATGCATAACAACAAAACACAAAAAGATTTATATCTCCTATTTATTCTCATAGTTTTCATTATCTGTTTCCATAAACATTATTAATATAACTCCATCGCCTCTTTCTGCGCACGTTTTTTAGTACTGCCTCTGAATATTAATAAATAACTGACAGGAAGAATTGTCAATAAGAACAACATTGTAATTAATGTACCATAACAAATAACAGTACCCATTGGCATCCACAAACCACTCTTGCCTAATATCATCGGTATCACACCCATTGACGCAGCCATGGAAGTCAAGAATATCGGACGCATACGACGACGAGCCGAATGATATATAGCGTCACGAACACACATCTTCTCTTCCTTACGAAGCTCTTCCGCATAATCTATCATAATAATTCCATTACGTACAATAATACCCATCAGACTGATAATTCCAAGTGTACATGTCATACTAAAATCAACCCCCTGAATTAAAACACCAATGGCTGTTCCAAACAAGCATAACGTCATACTGGCAAAAATAAGCAATGCGATGCTGATGCGCTTAAAATGTGCAAGCAATATGAAAAATATGATAAATGTCGCAATTGCAAGTGCAGACATAATAAGTGGCATGTTTTCATTATCCTGTTCGTCATCTCCACCATAAGTCAATTTTACCTCTTCTGGTAATGGTATTTCCTTAAGTTTTTCTTTCAAAGTCTTCGTAAAAGCTGCCGCATTGACATCACGGCGAAGATCTGACATAACAGTTATTGTATAAATTCCATTGCGACGAACAATCTGCCCGTTTTCCAACATAGGCTGTATTGTTGCAATTTGTCTTAAAGGAACTTTTTCGACTCCGCCAACCACAGGTATCAATTCATCGTCTAAATCATCATACCCCGCGCTGTCAGCTTTCTCTGCTTTCAACATCACAGGAATATCATAATCTCCCTCCCATGTTGAAGCTATTGAAACGCCATTACCATAACGCATAGCTAAAGTGGTTTCAACTTGAGCATTACTGATTCCCAGACGTGATGCCTCATCTTCTTTTAATTTAATTCGTGCTACAGTTTGAGGTTCATTAAAATTAATCTGAGCCAATTGTGTTTCCGGCAAACTGCGCAACAAAGCCAGATACTTATTAGCCACAATATTCAATGAATCTATATCCGGACCACTTAAACGCAATTCTATCGGATAAACGGCCTGACTGAATCCTATCTGTTTAAACCGTACTCTCGCCTCGGGAAAAGCATTTGTATATTTAGGAGTATATTCATCAAGCATATCTACCGTTTCTTTGTTTCCCTTTGTATTGACAATAAGTTGTGCATAATTTGTTCCTGCCAACTGAGGCGCATATGCTGTATGAAAACGTGGCGATGAACACCCTATAAAAGAAGCCACAGACAAAGTCCGTGAGTCTTTACGCAACAGATGTTCTACACTATCCGCCACCTGAGCTGTTTTTTCTACAGCTGTACCAGTAGGCAGATATATTTCAACCGCAAATTGATTACGATCTGCTATCGGCATTAACTTTTGTGGTAACTTTCCCATCAAAAATATACCCAATATCACAGAACCCACTCCTATTGACAAGGTTATATATGGATGGGCAAAACAAGAATCAAGCACCTTATTATAAAATGCCTGTATGGCTCCCAACACGGAAAAACCTTTCTTGACAGGAATAGGCTTCCGGATAAACCAAAACTGTATGAATGGAACCAATAGCATGGCAACCATCAAAGAAATACCTAATATAAGCGTAATAGCCCACGGAAAACTCAAAAGAAAATCATGCAGCATACCTGTCATGACTATAAGAAAAGGGAAAAACGTTATACTGATAGCTAACGTTGCTGAAAAGATTGACTTAAAGAAATGTGTTGCACTGTAAATAGAAGCATGCCAATGAGACATCCCCTCACCTATCTTCTCCAGATAACTGTCAATAATGACAATTGAATTGTCCACTATCATTCCTAAAGTAACAATTAATGCAGCTAACGTAACTGTATTTAATTCAATACCAAAAGCATAGAATAACCCTAACGAAATAAAGATTGTTATAGGAATAGTTGACGCTGCCACTAATGCGACTTTGAAAGGTAACAACAACATCACAACTATGATAACCGCAACAATAGCAATAACCAACTCATGCAAAAAATTATTCACGCTGTCTCCCACTACTTGAGCCTGATCTGTTACACGATGTAATTTTACGTCTGCTGGTAAATCTTTCTCGAAATTATCAAGAACATTGTTTACGTCTTCTCCCATACGCACAATGTTCATTCCTTTCTTCATTTCCACACTAAGCAAAAGGCATTTCGTATCATTATATTTAATATAACTATCTGCATGAGGGTATTCCTTAACAACACGTGCCACATCTTTCAATCTGACATTATGTCCAGATGGATCACTGTAAACAATTTGCTGTTGCACATCATACAGCGTATTAAGTGATTTTTGAACATGAACAGGCAATACGTATTTATCGTTTTGTACTCGTCCACCAGTAGTTACAAAACCCTTTGCGAACAGATTTGCAGCAATGAGTTGCTCGTTCAAACCATATTGAGACAAACGTGCCGGATCCAAATAAACTGAAATCTGCTCTTTCTGTTCACCACTTACCGTCAGACGGCCAACACTTTTAATCTGATAAAGACGTTCTTTCAAATCGTCCATATACTTCGACATCTCACGATAAGTTTTGTCCTGACTTTCCATAGCAATAAGTAAAGCAGAAGTATCACCAAAATCATCCATTACCTGTACTGCAAGTACGTTAGAAGGCAACTGAGATTTAAAAGTAGCTACTCCATGTTTAAACTTACTCCAAAAAGCATCCTTGTCATTCAAATCATCATTTAATTCTACTTGAATATAGACAATTCCATCTCGGGTAGTAGAAAACGTTTTCTCTTTCTTTACCTCTTTATAAGTAAAAATATAATTCTCCAAAGGTTTAGTCACCTGCTCAACCATTTCGTCTGCTGTATTGCCAGGTGCAACGGCTACAACCATACCTTGACGTATGGTAAAGTCAGGAAACTCATTCTTCTGCATTTGTGGAAGACTATAAATACCAAATGCAACCAAACAACAAGTCACAAGAATGACTATCTGACGATAATGCATCGCCCATTCTACGATACTTCGTTTTTTTTCCATAATCTACCTGTTTTTATAATTTAAGCCGAGAACCTTCACAAACTTTCTGCTGACCTTCCACTATAATCTCATCACCATTTCTCAAACCAGACGTTACAGTCACACCATCTGCAGTAAACTCACCACACACGATCTGCCGTTTTGTTGCCTTTCCTCCAACATTTAACCATACAAAATATTGATTATTCTCGTCCAGCTGTAGAATATTTGCAGGAATTACATATGCGCTTACACTATCTTCTCCCAACAAAGAAACTTCTGTAACCATTCCCGGCATCAACCCATTCACTGTTCTGTTCAAAGCAATCTTCACATCGTATGCCCGTGATAAGGGATTAGCCTGAACACCTTTTTCAACAACCTTTCCTACTATTCCTTGTTCACTTAAAGCTGAAACATTAACTAATGCTGATTGCCCAATCCGCACAGATGAAATTTCTGTTTCCGGCACAGATATATTCACCCTCAGGGTACCATCTGTAATCAATTTCACAACAGGCGTTCCCGGTGAGACGGTTTGACCAACTTCTGTGAATTTTTCAGCTATCGTACCGCTATAAGGAGCATATAACCGACAATCATTAAGACTTTTTCTGGAAATCTCCATAACTGATTTTGCCTGTTGTAGTTTGCTTTGAACTTCAATCCATTTTATTTCAGCCAAACTTCCTTTATCATGTAATTTTTTCATCCTGTCATAAGCATCCTGAGCCTGCTCCAAAGTAGCCTTGGCCGCATCATAACTACTTTGCATTGACGCAGGATCTACAGTCGCAATAAGCTGGCCCTTACGTACTTCCTCCCCAAGTCCGACACAGACACTTTTAACCATCCCCATGACAGAAAAACTCAAAACGCTGGAACTTTTTTCTTCAACCGTTCCAGAAAATCTGGAATTAATAGTTTGAGCAGTTGAATTCACTTTCAAAATCTCTACTTTAACTCCATTTTCGGTCGATGTTTCTTCATTCTGTTTACCACATCCAGTCAGAGTAACAAGAAACAATAAAACTGGAAAACAATAATTCTTTTTCATTCTTCTTATCTTAAATTAAATACCATTTTCAATTTGGGCACAAAGAAATACCATTTATCACAGACAAAAGGAACATATTATACCGAGGAAATGTTCCAATTTTCCTTCATAAGTTATAATAATCCATTTAGTATAATTTCTAGGAAAGTTCGGACAATGAATTCTAAGTTATATTACGCATTTTTGCAATGAAAAAACATAAACACATGAATTCACAGGACAAAAAGATTTATTTAGCTACTTTAGAAAAAAACATCATTTATAATAATGATAATATAGCCATAATAGACCAATTGGGATCTATCAATACAACTAAACTTCCCCCTATTAAACTAGATACATATATTGCCATATTGTGTCTTAAAGGAGAAATTTCAGTTATAATAAACAATAATCTATGTACCGCAAGATCTGACGACATGTTTATATGTCATCCTAATCAAATTATTAAAGCTATCAAAACCAGTCAGGATTTTGAAGGATATGGATTCGGACTTACTCAAGAATATATAAACCAAATTTTCCCTATTTCATTTGAAAAGTGGACATGGGAACAATTCATCGACGTAAACCCTGTTCTCGCCTTAAAAGAAGAAGAACGCGATGTGTTTTGCCAATATTATAATCTTTTAAAATCAAAACTGACTAAAAAGACTTTCAAACATCAAAAAGAAATTATCGATGCTCTTTTACAAGCATTTGTCTTTGAATTTCAAGACTGCATGGAACATATCGTTCAATTAAGTCCTGCACCATTCAACTCTGCCAGTAATTTATTTAAATCATTCTTAGAGCTCTTATCATCTTCTTACCCCAAAGAACGTTCTGTAAAATTCTATGCAGACAAACTTTATGTCAGTCCCAAATACCTATCATCTGTTTGTAAGGAAGCTTGTGGTGAAACAGCATCTGTACTTATCAAAAAATACGTGGCAAAAGATATAGAATACCTTTTGAAATGTAGAGAAAAAAGTATAAAGGAGATTTCTAATGAATTAAAATTCAGCAACTTATCTTTCTTTGGAAAATATGTAAAGAATCTATTCGGAATTTCTCCTAAACTATTCAGGGAAAAATTACAGCAAAAGCATTAATCAATTATATACAGACCTTATTTATCAAATAAAAGCATATTATTTATCAACAGGTTTCAGTCCCATTTTTTCAGCTCTCTGTAACATATATTCAAAAGCGGCATCGTGCTCATTAGGCACAACGCCATCAAGTATGGCATCCTTAATCGCGCTTTTAAGGCTTCCAACTTCACGGCAAGGTTTCAATCCAAATACAGCCATGATCTCCTCACCAGTGACAGGAGGCTGAAAGTTACGTATACGGTCCCGTTCTTCTAAATCCACCAGTTTACGGCGCACCAGTTTGAAGTTATCTAAAAAACGCTGTTTGCGCTGTGCATTCTTTGATGTGATATCAGCTTCACAAAGCGTCATCAGGTCATCAATGTCATCACCAGCCTCAAACAACAGTCTGCGTACGGCTGAATCTGTCACTTCCTCATCGGCAATCACAATCGGACGCATATGCAAACCAACTAATTTCTGAACGTATTTCATCTTCTCGTTCATGGGTAGTTTCATTTTCCTGAAAATTTCGGGAATCATCTTCTCCCCCACGAAATTATGATTGTGGAATGTCCATCCTATTGTCGGCTCAAAACGTTTTGTACGCGGTTTTCCTATATCATGCAATAAAGCAGCCCAACGCAGCCAAAGGTTGTCAGTCTTGGCACAAATGTTGTCAAGCACCTCCAACGTATGGTAAAAATTGTCCTTGTGCGCTTTTCCTTTGACTGTCTCCACACCTTCCATAGCCGCAAGTTCCGGAAAAATCAGCGGCAAAAGCCCGCAACGCGATAAATCGACAAAACCTTTAGACGGTTTGGCCGTCATCATGATTTTATTCAACTCATCACTGATTCTTTCGCGCGAGATAATCTTGATGCGTTCCTTATTACGTTCCAACGCCTCAAACGTTTCATCGTCAATATAGAAATTCAATTGTGTGGCAAATCTTATACAACGCATCATTCGCAACGGATCATCAGAAAACGTCACATCGGGATCTAGTGGAGTACGAATCAAACGGTCTTCCATATCCCAAACACCGTCAAACGGATCAACCAACTCACCAAAACGTGCCTTATTAAGGCAAACAGCTAACGCATTAATCGTAAAATCACGTCTGTTCTGATCATCCTCCAGTGTGCCATCCTCGACAATCGGCTTGCGGGAGTCGTGACTATAACTTTCTTTTCTGGCTCCCACAAATTCAACCTCCATTCCATGATATTTAACCTGCGCCGTTCCAAAATTGCTAAATACACTGAGATGAGCTCCCTTACCTAACTTCTCAGCCAAGGCTCGAGCTAATTTGATACCACTTCCAACCGTCACAACATCAATATCCTTTGACGGCCGTTCCAGAAACAAATCTCTCACATAACCACCAACAACATAACATTCCATATTTAAATCATCAGCGGTTTCACCTATCAAATGAAAAATCTTTCTGTCTAATAAATGTATCAAATCCTCACGATTCAGTTTTCTCATCTTCAAAAATTTATAAAATATCTGCAAAAATACTATTTTTTACCCTGACAAATAACAGAATCTCACAAAAAATGGTACTTTTGCGGAACAAACCAAGAGAAGATGAGCATGAAAAAAGAATTATACCCCCTATTCATATTCATAATCGTACTTTGCAGTTGCGGTCGGAAAGAACCGGATCCAGAAATAGGAGCACATAATATGCTTTCCTCAGCAAGAATGCTCATGGCACAAAAAAACTATTTAGCCGCTAAAGATTCCATTTTGGCAATGCGCGAAAAATTTCCTAAAGCTTTTAATGCAAGAACAGAAGGCATTATTGTTTTAGATAGCATAGAACTCTTGCAAACACAAGACAGCCTGGCCATCATAGACAGCCTGCTAAGAACAGAAAAGGCTTATCTCAATACAATGGAAAAACGCACAGAACGCGGAACAAATCTGGAATTTTATAAGCAACGTACTAAAGTCTTTTATATCGAACAACATTTTGATGAACTTTGCGCAAAAGTCAAATTTTATCTACGAAAAATTGAAATCGATGAAAAAGGTGATAAATATGAAAAATAAAATGCCTTATAAAAAATAATATTTTCCGGCATTTTATATCATCAACCTATTTCCTGATAAATTATCCGATTTCAGACAAAGCACACAAAGCTGATAAGAAAAAGCTATCGCGCACGCGCGCTCATGCGTTTTCCCCATAAGGGTATTTTTTCACTTTTCATCCTTACTCCTTCACAACACCATTCAAACATCAGACAGACAATATGTTATGTGTGAAGGGTTATCCTTCACACCTCCTTCACCAATCCTTCACTACTAAGGAAATAATCCTAAATGCATACGGTTACGAGTTTTTTTCCGTACGGTTACGGATTCAATCCTGCACTTTACAAATATTTTTTCGCACTGTTACGGTGAAACCCGTTACCGTACCGGAATATTTTTCTGCACGGTTGTGGTGATGACTGGAAAAGACGGACGGAAAATCATGGACTTCGGGATGAAAAAATCTGATTTTTGCCTTGAAATATTGCGTTAAACTCTCAAAAAAGCCGATTTTCATCTCACAAGTGTTTAAGTGAAGGATGTGAAGGATAACCCTTCACACGTATCTTACAGAAAATAAATGTATTACATCATAATGTGAAGAGGTGAAGGAGTTTTTAAGAAAAATATTATTATAGTATAAAGCAATCTTTGAATAGTAAAATAATGCATTTCACAATATGTCTTATACAATTTAAATTATAACAACAGGATGTTCAACGTGAAAATTGAAATCCCTCAATACTAAAATCAAATTATTCTAAGTAAATCCTATAAATTAAGGATAAGATTCGTCTTCATAAAAAATGCGCAACTGTATGAGTATTTTTATTACTCCTCATTCTACTACTCCTAAAAACAAAATCAGATTATACCCAATAAACAAAAAGCCCTCCATTCTGTATTAAACAAAATGAAGGGGATGATATTTAAAATCCTCCTGTTCTCACGAACAAGATTTGTGTTTGTGTGTCTGTTTTTAACAAAAAGCAATCATTACCAGAATTTATTGGCTGCCGGGTTATATTCAAATCCCACTTCAGCCATTTTATTTTCCAAATCAGAACGATTGATATCCATATCATGACAAAACTCATCCAAAGTCAGATGTCCGTCGCGTAAACGCATATTAACGAAACTCATCAACATCATCGGATCTTTAGGCATTTCATTCATTTTACCTACCTCCAATTATTTTACCTTACTATAAATATTCATTTTTATTTGATGAACTGCAAACCAACATTACAATACATAATACTGTAACTACTCCTGTTATCAACAGCATCATCATGGAATGTGTATCCATATACAAACAATCCTTTTACCTTAAATAAGAACTAACACCTTATATCTTAATCGTTCAAGACCTTTGTTGAAGGCCTTCACGTTCTTTTTTCCAATGCAAAAATACATACTGAATAAATTGCGCACAAAAATTAAAACCCGCAATATAAAAATAGTCCGCATTTTCTTGATTTAAGTCAAGAAAATGCGGACCCAATATTACAATTAATTATCCTATATGATTAATCTAAAGCAAAAAGCGTACAATATCATTATAACATGCCAGCACCATAAGTGACATCAGTAGAACCATTCCCACCATCTGTGCTCTTTCCAAGAACTTATCACTGGGTTTGCGACGCATAATGATTTCTGCAATAAGGAACAACACATGACCTCCGTCTAGAGCCGGAATAGGAAGAATATTCATAAATGCCAGCATGATACTCAAGAAGGCTGTAATCTCCCAAAAACGCGCCCAATCCCAGGTTGCCGGGAATATACTACCAATTGTACCAAAACTACCAACACTTTTTACACCATCTGACGTAAAAAGATACTTCAAGTCACTGACATATCCTGAAAGCACATCTATTCCATGATTAACTCCAGCCGGAATACTGGCCCAGAAACCATATGTTATATGCTGAGGTTTATAATAGCTCAGCAAACTTTTTTTCACTACGCCCAATTTATAATCTTCCGTCAGCATCAACTGTACGGTGTCTGGGGTCAAACTATTCTCTGATTGGTAAACCACAGACAAATTACGCAATCTTGCACTATCAGCTGCAGTACATCCCGCAGCAAGAACATCAGCTTTACGCAACATTATCTGGTCGAAATCACTCCATGTCGCTATAGTCTTTCCGTCTACTGCCAATAAGCGGTCGCCTTTACGCATACCTGCCTGAAATGCCGGTGATCCAACTACTACCGAGTCAACTGATGAAGGTATATAAGGAGCCAAAAAAGGCGGATCCTGTTTCAGCATCTTAAGCATATCCATGTCTGTCGGCATATTAATATCTACCAATTGTCCATTACGGGAAACTGTAATAACTTTAGCCTCTGAAACAGTACGATAAACATCTGCATCCCATTTTCCAAAATCCACACCGTCTGCACTGACAAGCATATCACCATTGCGGAATCCTATTTTCTGAGCAGATTCATTAAACTGAAATCCCATTTTCATATCCTTTACAGACATGAAATCCTCGCCCCAAGTAAAAAGAACCATGGCATAGATAAACAAAGCAAGAAGGAAGTTTACCAAGACACCACCTATCATGATAAGTAAACGCTGCCATGCCGGTTTAGCTCGAAATTCCCAATCCTGAACAGGTTGCTTCATCTGCTCTGTATCCATACTTTCGTCTATCATTCCGGCAATTTTAACATAGCCACCAAATGGAAGCCAGCCTATACCATATTCCGTTTCATTCTTTTTGAAGCGCGGAAACAAACGGGTAAACCATTTATCCCGTGTACTGAACAAATGAAAATAAGGATCAAAAAACATAAAGAATTTCTCCACCTTTACATGAAACAGTTTGGAGAAAAAGAAATGTCCTCCTTCATGCAACACCACCAGAATAGACAGTGACAAAATGAGCTGGAGGGCTTTCATTAAAACTACATCCATTATTTATTCTCTAGTTTAATTAATAATCAGTATGATTCGTTTTTATTTTATTTATCTATTTTTAATCGCTATAGCATAGCAGCAGCTATACGACGTGCTTCGGCGTCTGTCTGTAAATAATCGTCAAATGTAGGTGAAGCCAAATAAGTTGCCTTCTGCATGGTTGCTTCTATAATCTCACTCATACGTAAAAATCCGATACGATCTTCCAGGAACGCACGATTGACTATCTCATTTGCCGCATTAACAATACATGGCATATTGCCACCTTTATCCAATGCGTCATAAGCCAGTTGCAGATTTCTGAAACGAACCACGTCAGGCTCTTCAAATGTCAGCTGAGCCGTTTTAAACAAATCGAGTCGTTCAAACGAACTTTTCAGACGATACGGATATGAAAAAGCATATTGTATTGGTACTCTCATATCCGGCACACCTAGCTGAGCCTTTACAGCACCATCGGCAAATTGCACCGCACTGTGAATAACAGACTGGGGATGGACCACAACCTGTATTTGAGACGGTTTCACTCCAAAAAGCCATTTTGCCTCAATAACTTCAAAACCTTTATTCATCATAGACGCAGAGTCTATGGTTATTTTAGCTCCCATCTCCCAATTAGGATGATGTAAAGCCTGTGTTTTTGTAACTGTAGCCAATTGTTCCAATGTAAAATGACGGAACGGACCACCAGAAGCCGTAAGAATAATCTTTTCTATTGGATTCGGCTCTCCAACCAGACATTGGAAAATAGCAGAATGTTCCGAGTCTACAGGTAAAATAGGGACTTTATATTCAGCTGCCAGTTTATTTATCAACTCCCCGGCTACTACAAGAGTTTCTTTATTTGCCAACGCTATTGTCTTACCCGCTTTAATAGCACTGATTGTCGGCATCAGACCTGCGAAACCAACCATCGCTGTCAAAACGACATCAACAGGCTCTTCCTGAACGACCTGACAAAGAGCATCAGCTCCTGCATAAACCTTAATAGGTAAATCAGCCAAAGCATCGCGAAGCGCTGTATACTTATCTTCGTCAGCAATAACTACAGCCTCTGGCACAAATTTGCGGGCTTGCGCAACCAACAAGTCTACTTTATGATAAGCGGTCAGCACATACGCTTCGTATAAATCAGAATGCTCTTCTATTACCTGAAGAGCTTGCGTTCCGATAGAACCAGTAGAACCTAAAATAGCTATCTTCTTCTTGTTTTCCATGATTATCCGATTGATTCATCATCGCTGTCCAAAGACAAAAGTCCTTCGGGCAACGCCATATATATGATTTTCTTCTGATGGTCTATATCAGTAATCAGTTCCTCACTTGCCGGAACCAATACATCCTCTCCCATAGAGGTTTCTATCTCAAACAAGACATTAACTGTAGAATCGTCCACAGACTTGATATGTCCGACCGAACCTTGTACCTCATCCACCACTTCAAATCCTTCAAAATAACGCCATGAATAGGTACCATCTTCCCCACCATCAGCTAATTTTTTAGGGAAAAAGACCTCGACTCCGACCATTTTTCGGGCCTGAGCCTCATTGTCAATGCCTTCAAATTTTATCAGTACCGTAGTATCACTTCTGAAACGATATTCTTCTATAAAAAAAGGAACAAGTATGCCATCCATCCGACAAACCAGATATTCAGCTTCTACACGGTCGAACACATCGTCAATAATACTCATGTTCAACTCGCCGCTGACACCATGCGTTTTGGTCAGCATACCTATTTTATATACTTCGTCTTCTCGTATCATTTCATTCAACCACTCTCTTTATTTTAGCGCCTAACAAAGTTAACCGAGCTTCTATATTTTCATAGCCACGATCAATCTGCTCTATATTACTTATATAACTGGTTCCCTCTGCACTTAATGCAGCTATCAGCAAAGCAATACCGGCACGGATATCAGGCGAAGACATTTTTCCACCTCTTAAACGAATCTGATGATCATGTCCTACAACCACAGCTCTATGCGGATCACATAAAATAATCTGTGCTCCCATATCAATCAACTTATCCACAAAGAACAATCGACTTTCAAACATCTTTTGATGAATAAGCACAGAACCTTTTGCCTGTGTAGCCACAACCAACAATACACTTAAAAGGTCCGGAGTCAATCCCGGCCACGGCGCATCACTCAATGTCATGAATGAACCATCTATAAACGATTCTATTTCATAATTATCATGACGCGGTATGTATATATCATCACCCTCACGTATAATCTGTACTCCCAAGCGGCGGAATGTATAAGGAATAATACCCAGCTGATCATACTTCACATTTTTTATCCGTATGCCATCACCAACCATAGCTGCCATTCCGATAAAGCTACCGACTTCAATCATATCGGGCAAAATGGTATGCTCTGCACCATGCAAATGATCTACTCCTACAATAGTCAGCAGATTGGAAGCAATACCGCTAATTTTAGCTCCCATCGCATTCAGCATATGACACAGTTGCTGAATATACGGTTCACAAGCTGCATTATAAATGGTAGTTGTCCCCATTGCCAGAACAGCCGCCATAATGATATTGGCAGTACCTGTTACTGAGGCTTCATCCAAAAGCATGTACGTGCCACTAAGACGGTCTGCGTGTATGTCAAAAATTCCTTTTTCCTCATCATAATCAAATTTGGCACCCAGTTTCTGAATACCCAGAAAATGCGTATCCAAACGACGACGGCCAATTTTATCACCTCCAGGTTTTGCAACCATAGCCTGACCAAAACGAGTAACCATCGGACCTATCAACATCACACTGCCCCGTAATTTGGTGCAACGCTCAAGAAATTCTTCACTATGAATGTAATCCACATTGACTTCATCGGCCTGAAATGTCATATCCCCTTTGCCATGATGAGTAATTTTAACGCCAATGTCCTTGAGTAATTTAATCTGGTTATTGACATCCGATATATCCGGAATATTCTTTATCCGTACTGGTGAAGAAGTCAACAAAGTCGCACAAATCACTTCAAGAGCCTCGTTTTTGGCTCCTTGCGGAACAATTTCTCCGGTCAAACGATGACCTCCTTCAATAATAAATGAAGCCATATTCTAATCTATTCAGCTTATTTACAGCTTAATTAATAAAAAATCCCTTATCCCTTTTTCCTATTACGACGCAAATTATTGCCACGACTGATCTGTAGCATATTCTGACGTGAAACAGCTGCTGAAAATGCTTTAAAACGCTCTAAATCCAGATGAACCGCACCATTGGTATAAGCAGTCATATCAGCAACAATCTTTTCATCATCCAGTGCATCTTTATTCCAATCATTAAGACTACGCTTCATCTGTCCCGCTGCCAACATAGACAATTCATCACGTTCCGGCCCCTCAGGCATATCCACCAACTTCTTCAAAAGAGTTTCCAATAAGTATCCATAATGACGATAACGGATTTTTTTCATTGGATATGGAAGTGGCGTCGGTTTTTGAGTAAAATTACTTTTTGGGGTAATCTCATATGGATAATCAATATCCAGTTTATAATCTGACATAACTGCCAGATGATCCCATAATTTATGCTTAAATTCCGGAATATCGCGCAAATGGGGAAACATGTTACCCATAATAGAAACTATGGTATTGGCACAACGCTGACGCTCTTCTTTATCTTCAATCGTCAAAGCATAATCCACCATATTTTGTATAATCCGGCCATATTCCGGAATCAACATTCTTTTTCGTTGGGTATTATAATCCATTACAAAAGTTTTTTGGGTTTGGAGGCAACAAATTCCTTTAAATAGAACGGCTCAAAATAAGCCACATCCTCATAACGGCCTACTGCAACAGCTTTTTCGGCCAAAGGTCCCATATTCTTAGCTAACGGAACAATATCTGACAAAAAATGTGCATTAGGATGAGTAATCTTATCCTTACACTTATCTGCACCATCACCGAAAAAATATACCGGATGATTCTCTAAAAATTCTTTATATGAATTTTCATCAATTATATCCGCACTGATAGGACGGACCGCATGTAAAGCCCGATCATAAATTGCGGCATAAACTTCCATTCGACGCGCATCTATCATTGGACAAAGCAATGCGTCTTCCGGCAATTCGTGATAAAGCAACACTGGCACACACAATACTTCAAGAGTAGGAATGGCTATCAACTTTAATTCCCGCCCATAACAGATACCCTTGGCCATTGACACTCCAATCCGCAGACCTGTATAGGAACCAGGACCACAACTTACGGCTACTGCATCAAAAGGTATTCCATGATTATCAACATAAGAAAGCGCTTCATCTACAAATGTACCCAATTGCACAGCATGTGATGGACCTTTAAAATCGGCTTTCTCAAACAACACTGCTCCGTCTTCTGTAACAGCTACCGAGCACACCTTTGTACTCGTTTCTACATGCAGAATACAAGACATATTTTTATTTTTTTCCTTTAAAACTCCGCAAATTTACAATTTTCTGCTTTTATTTTCCTACTTTTGCATAAAATAGTTGTTAAATTATGATTCAATCCATGACCGGCTACGGCAAAGCGACCGCAGTATTCGAGAACAAAAAAATCAATGTGGAGATAAAATCCCTTAACAGTAAAGCACTAGACCTTTCCACACGTATCGCGCCGCTATACCGCGAAAAAGAAATAGAAATTCGTAACATGATTGCTTCCGCACTCGAACGGGGCAAAGTAGATTTCAGCCTGTGGATAGAAAAAGATGCAGGCACAGATGCCACTCCTATCAATGGAGCCATTCTGAACAATTATTACCAACAAATCCAAACAATCAGCAAAACATTTCAAATACCACTTCCAGAAGACTGGTTCTCTACTCTTCTCAGAATGCCTGATGTCATGACCAGAGTAGAAGCTGAAGAGTTAACAGAAGAAGAATGGAATATTGTCCATGATACTATAACAAAAGCTATTGACAAACTTGTTGATTTCCGTATACAGGAAGGTGCGGCGTTAGAAAAGAAATTTACTGAAAAAATCAATAACATCAGCGCTCTGCTTAAAAGTATCGAACCTTTTGAGAAAAGCCGTACAGAACGAATCAGACAAAGACTTATCGATGGTCTGCAAACTATCCCGGAAGTAGACTATGACCGCAACCGTCTGGAACAGGAAATGATATACTATATTGAGAAGCTAGACATTAACGAGGAGAAACAACGCCTGGCTAATCATTTAAAGTATTTCATGGATACAATGGCACAAGGCCACGGCCAAGGTAAAAAACTTGGTTTTATCGCTCAGGAAATGGGACGTGAAATAAATACAACCGGCAGTAAAAGCAATCAGGCAGAAATGCAGAACATCGTTGTTAAGATGAAAGATGAGCTTGAACAAATCAAGGAACAAGTACTTAATGTAATGTAATACGTCATGGCAGGTAAACTGATTATTTTCTCCGCACCAAGCGGTAGCGGTAAAAGCACCATCATCAACTTCCTGATGAAACAGAATCTGAATCTGGCATTTAGTATCAGTGCGACAAGCCGTCCACCACGCGGTACAGAACAAAACGGTGTAGAATATTTCTTCCTTACACCGGAAGAATTCAAAAAACGTATTGAAAACGATGAATTTCTGGAATACGAGGAAGTATACAAAGACCGCTTCTACGGAACCTTGAAATCTCAAGTCGAGAAGCAACTTGAAGCCGGACAAAATGTTGTGTTCGATGTTGATGTCAAAGGAGGTTGCCGTATCAAATCATATTATGGAGACCGTGCATTAAGTGTTTTTATACAACCACCTTCAATAGAAGAATTGCGACGTCGTCTTAACGGACGCGGCACAGATAGTGCGGAAGTTATTGAAGACAGAATCGCCCGTGCCGAATATGAATTAAGCTTTGCACCCAAATTTGATGTAATTGTTATCAACGATAACCTTGAACAAGCCGAAGCAAACGCTTTAGAGAAATTAAAGACATTTCTTAATATATAAAAGAAAGATCTGTATGGATGACAAGTTAATCAAGCGCAGCATCATGACAAGCGCTTTTCTTTGCATACTCGCATTACTGATGTGCTTATTGGCATTGTACTTCAGATGGGTCGAAATTGCCATTGTTATGGCTGTATTGGCCTTACTGCAAGCTTATATGATCTGCATATGGTTAGGAAAGAAACGTCGGTCGAAATCACATTTCAGAAGAAACACCCCTAAACATTCATGATTGAAACAGGACTTTACGGTGGATCTTTCAATCCAATTCACAAGGGACATATCAGATTAGCAGAATATCTTTGCCAAAGTGGCAAAGTAGATGAATTATGGTTTCTCGTCTCTCCGCAAAACCCGTTCAAACAATCAGCTCATGATTTACTCCCTGAAGAACAGCGATTGGAACTGACAGAACTGGCAGTGGAAGGCCGCCCACAGCTCAAAGCCTGTGACTTTGAATTCCATCTGCCTCGCCCTTCATATATGGTATATACTCTGAAAGCCATACGTGAAGCCTATCCTGAACGAAAGTTCACACTCATTATTGGTGCCGACAATTGGCAATCTTTCAGCTATTGGAAAGACCCAGACGAAATTTTACGCCATCATCGTATCATTATCTATCCGCGTAAAAATTATCCGGTAAACGCCGACACCCTACCCGAAAACGTTATTCTAGTCGACACACCTCTCATTAACATCAGTTCCACAGAACTGCGCCATTGCATTGCCAACGGCGGAGATGCGTCCTACGGACTTGAAAAAGCAGTTTGGGAAAAGATAAAAAAGGAAAGATATTACAAATAGACAGAATTTGTACGTTTAATAAATCAAAATGATATTGTTCAAACAACTGTTTTAGAAATGACAAAGCAGTTGTTTGAACATATAAATTTATTTTTTACAGTCAAAAACACCATTCAAGGCCCTAATCCATACTATAAAAATCTCTGATTTATTTATTAAAAAATTTCAAATATTACAATTACAAACTTTAAAACCGTAAAATATTTACTATTGATATATTTTTCATCAAATAAGTATCAAATAGTTATTTTACGTGAATAAGATTTATTTTTTTATAGGTTATTTGTCTTTTTAATATTCATTTTGAAAGTATTTTCGTATTTTTGCAAAACAAAAAGTAAGCTAAAACATAAATACAATATACAAACGCAAATAACCAGTGATGAAAGAGAAGCTTTTTATCAAACAAGAAGAAAGACAGACATCCGGTCAAGCCGTACAACAGGGACTATACGATCCTGCTCATGAACACGATGCCTGCGGCGTAGGAATGATTGTAAACCTGAACGGTAGTAAATCACACGAATTGGTGGATTCCGCACTCCGAGTGCTGGAGAATATGAAACACCGCGGTGCTGAAGGTGCAGACAATAAAACCGGTGACGGTGCCGGTATCATGGTTCAAATACCACATGAATTTATTCTGCTCCAAGGTATTCCTGTACCGGAAAAAGGGAAATATGGTACCGGATTGATCTTTCTGCCTAAGGATCAGAAAGAACAGGAGCATATTCTAAGTATTGTCATCGAAGAGGTAGAACGCGAAGGACTCACTTTGATGCATCTACGCACGGTACCGGTCAACTCAGATATTCTAGGTCAGAGTGCTCGTGAAACAGAACCGGATATCAAGCAGATATTTATTACCGGTAACGGACATGTAGAGAATCTGGAACGTACGCTATACATCATCCGTAAAAAGATTGAGCAGCGTATTCACCATAAAGATTTCTACATTGTGTCACTATCCAGTCGTACCATTATATATAAAGGTATGCTCTCCTCCACTCAAGTCCGTACATATTTCAGTGACTTGACCCAACCATACTTCACTAGCGGACTGGCTATTGTACATTCACGATTCAGCACAAACACTTTCCCGACATGGAGTTTGGCACAACCATTCCGCTTGCTGGCACACAATGGTGAAATCAATACAATCCGAGGCAACCGTGGTTGGATGGAAGCACGCGAGAGTGTACTTTCTACGCCTATACTGGGCAATGTTAAAGATATCCGTCCTATCATCCAACCGGATATGAGTGACTCGGCATCACTTGACAACGTTTTGGAATTTTTCGTGATGTCCGGCCTAAGTCTTCCACATGCCATGGCTATGCTTGTTCCGGAATCTTTCAATGATAAAAACCCTATCAGTGAAGATTTGAAAGCTTTCTATGAATACCATTCTATTTTGATGGAACCATGGGATGGCCCGGCAGCCTTACTTTTCAGTGATGGACGATACGCCGGCGGTATGCTTGACCGAAATGGCCTGCGTCCCGCACGGTACCTCATCACCCACGATGGAACAATGGTTGTAGCCAGCGAGGCCGGTGTCATCAGCTTCGAAGCCGAAAACATCAAGGAAAAGGGACGTCTTCAACCAGGAAAGATTCTTATGATCGACACCGAAGAAGGACGCATTTATTACGACGGTGAACTTAAAGAACAACTTGCAACCGCCAAGCCCTATCGCCAATGGTTATCAGCCAACCGCATCGAGTTGGATACCTTAAAAAGCGGACGTAAAGTTGCCAATACGGTAGAAAACTACGACCGCCGTCTGAGAGCATTCGGTTTCACCCGCGAAGATGTTGAACGACTCATCATACCGATGTGCAGCAATGGCGCCGAACCAACAGCTTCTATGGGTAACGACACACCGTTAGCAGTATTAAGCGACAAGCCACAACTGTTGTTCAACTATTTCCGTCAGCAGTTCGCACAGGTTACCAACCCTGCCATAGATCCTATCCGAGAAGAACTCGTAATGTCTCTTACCGAATACATTGGTGCCGTTGGCATGAACATCCTGCTCCCAAATGAAACACACTGCAAGATGGTTCGTCTGCCACACCCTATTTTGACCAACACACAGCTTGACATTCTTTGCAACATCCGTTACAAAGGCTTCAACACTGTAAAATTGCCAATGTTATTTGAAGCGTCACGTGGAAAAGCGGGACTTCAGGACGCAATAGAACAACTTTGTAAAGCAGCCGAACAGGCTGTAACCGATGGGGCAAATTACATCATTTTATCCGATCGCGATATCAATGCCTCTCAAGCTGCCATCCCGTCACTGCTAGCCATCAGCGCAGTTCACCACCACCTTATCAGCGTTCAAAAGCGTGTTCAGACCGCGCTTATCGTTGAAAGTGGTGAAATACGTGAAGTGATGCACGCAGCTCTTCTTCTAGGATACGGCGCCAGTGCCATTTGTCCATATATGGCTTATGCTGTATTAGACGACCTCGTAAAGAAAGGTGAAGTTCAGATGAATTACGAAACGGCTGAAAAGAACTACATTAAAGCCATCTGTAAAGGACTTTACAAAATTATGAGCAAGATGGGTATAAGCACCATCCGTTCATACCGTGGCGCCAAAATATTCGAATCCGTAGGTTTGAGCGAAGAACTCCTTAAGAGCTATTTTGGTACACCCACCTCAACTATCGGAGGTATTCGTCTCGAAGAAATTGCCAAAGACTATATTACGTTTCACGACAGCGGTTTCGTTCCGTCTGAGATCGAACCGCTGTTACCTCACATCGGACAGATGTCTTACCGTAAAGATGGCGAGCGTCATGCTTGGAACCCCGACACCATCAGTGCGTTACAATTGGCCACACGTCTTGGAAGTTACAAGAAATTCAAAGAGTTCACCCATAAGGTGGACGATAAGGAGGCTCCGCTCTTCCTACGTGATTTCTTCGGATTCAAACGCAACCCAATCGACATCAACAAAGTTGAGCCGGTAGAGAGCATTGTTAAGCACTTCGTTACAGGTGCCATCTCATTCGGCGCCATCAGTAAAGAAGCTCACGAGGCCTTGGCTTTAGCCATGAACGAACTGGGCGCACGAAGCAACACTGGTGAAGGTGGAGAGGACAGCATCCGTTTCCACGAAAAAGTAGACGGCATCAGTTTATCAAGCAAAACCAAGCAAGTTGCTTCCGGACGTTTCGGTGTCACAGCTGAATACTTAGTCAATGCAGAAGAAATACAAATCAAGGTGGCTCAAGGAGCAAAACCGGGTGAAGGCGGACAGCTTCCAGGCTTTAAAGTTGATGAGGTCATTGCTCGCACCCGTCATTCAATACCGGGTATTTCACTCATCTCTCCTCCGCCACATCACGATATTTACAGTATCGAAGACTTAGCCCAGCTGATATTCGATTTAAAGAATGTCAATCCAAATGCAGCCATCAGCGTGAAACTTGTTGCTGAAAGTGGTGTAGGTACCATTGCCGCAGGTGTGGCTAAAGCAAAAGCCGACCTGATTGTCATTTCAGGTGCCGAAGGCGGCACCGGCGCATCACCGGCCTCTTCAATCCGTTATGCCGGAATCTCTCCTGAAATCGGATTAAGCGAAACCCAACAGACTTTGGTTCTGAACGGCCTGCGTGGTCAGATTCGTCTGCAAACTGACGGCCAGCTGAAAACAGGTCGTGATATAATCAGTATGGCTTTGCTCGGCGCTGAAGAATTCGCATTCGGTACAAGCGCACTGATTGTACTGGGTTGCGTCATGATGCGTAAATGCCACTCCAATACCTGCCCGGTAGGCGTAGCCACACAAGACCCTCGCCTGCGTGAACATTTCCGCGGACATTATAAATATGTTGTGAATTACTTCCGCTTCCTGGCTGAGGAAGTACGTGAATATCTGGCAGAAATGGGCTTCACAAAACTGGATGACATTATTGGCCGTACAGATCTCATCGAGCTTCATCCTGCAACAGAGGGTACAAAAGCCAGCTTGCTCGACTTCAGCCGTATGCTCCATCGTGTTGAAAACGGCGCTGCGTTACACCACTGCACAGAACAACAGCATGACATCGCACACGTAAAAGACGTTGAGATGCTCCAAGCTGCAGCTGTATCTTTGGAAAGCCGCCGTGAAGTTTCTCTTGAATATGCTATTGGCAACACCGACCGTGCTGTTGGTGCGATGCTATCCGGAGCCGTTGCTGCAAAATATGGTAATGACGGTCTGCCCGACGGAACTATCTGTGTGAAGTTCAAGGGATCAGCCGGACAAAGCTTCGGCGCATTCCTGGCACACGGTATCAGTTTCAAACTCGAAGGAGAAGCCAACGACTATCTAGGTAAAGGATTGAGCGGCGGTCACATCGCCGTATTGCCTCCTGTACGCAGTAACTTCTCTGCCGAACAGAATACAATTGTCGGTAACACACTGCTCTACGGTGCCACAAGTGGTGAAGTTTATATCAACGGACGAGCTGGCGAACGTTTTGCCGTACGTAACTCAGGCGCAATAGCTGTTGTAGAAGGTGTTGGCGATCATTGCTGTGAATACATGACAGGCGGACGTGTAGTTGTCTTAGGCCAGACAGGACGAAACTTCGCTGCCGGAATGAGTGGTGGTGTGGCATACGTCTGGGACCCGAAAGGCACCTTCGACTACTTCTGCAATATGGACATGGTTGAACTGTCATTGCTCGAAGATGCTACGGCACGTAAAGAACTGCATGAACTTATCCGTCAGCATTACCTCTACACCGGTTCTGCACTGGCACGTACCATGCTCGACAATTGGCCACGCTACGTTGAAGAATTTATTCAGGTAACACCTATCGAATATAAGAAAGTGCTGGCCGAAGAGCAAATGCGCAAGCTTCAGCAGAAAATCGCTGAAGTGCAACGCGACTATTAATTCACCCTATTTATTAATTTCGCAACAATAGATATACATCATGGGAAACCCTAAAGCATTTCTCACCATCCCGCGTCAGGAAGCAGGATACAGACCGATACACGAAAGAATTAACGATTATAGCGAAGTAGAACAAACACTCAACACCAGCGAGCGTAAGCTCCAAGCCAGCCGCTGTATGGACTGCGGTGTACCTTTCTGCCACTGGGCCTGCCCACTAGGTAACCGTCCTCCTGAATTTCAGGATGCCCTTTACAATGGCGACTGGCTAAAAGCATATGAAATATTGAGTGCCACCAATGACTTTCCGGAGTTTACCGGTCGCATTTGTCCCGCTCTTTGCGAAAAGAGCTGCGTGTTGAAACTATCAATCGATTCACCTGTTACTATCCGTGAAGACGAATGTGCCATCATCGAAGCGGCCTTTCGCGAAGATTACGTCACGCCAAAAACATATGCAAGAAACGGCAAACGCGTTGCTGTTATAGGTTCAGGACCTGCCGGACTGGCAGCTGCAAATCAATTGAACCACCGTGGCTATGACGTCACTGTATTCGAACGCAGTGAAATGATTGGCGGATTGCTCCGTTTTGGTATACCCAACTTCAAACTGAGCAAAAACATCATCGACCGTCGTCTGAAAGTCATGGAAGCCGAAGGAATAACATTTCAGCCCAACACAGAAATCAATCTATCCAAGCTCCCCGAAGGTTTCGACGCATACGCCATCTGCACCGGAACCCCGCAGGCCCGCGATCTCGCCATACCGGGACGTGAACTTGCCGGTATTCATTTTGCCATGGAAATGTTATCACAACAAAACCGCATATTAGCCGGACAAAACGTCTCTGATAAAGAACGTATTACAGCCAAAGGCAAACATGTACTGGTTATTGGCGGTGGCGACACCGGAAGCGACTGTATCGGAACCTCTCACCGTCAAGGAGCAACAAGCGTCACACAGATTGAAATCATGCCCAAACCACCGGTCGGACACAATCCATCCACTCCTTGGCCACAATGGCCCATCGTGCTGAAAACAAGCTCCAGTCACGAGGAAGGCTGCGTCCGTCGCTGGTCACTTAACTCCAATAAATTTATCGGGAAGAATGGACATGTATGTGGCGTGGAGGTTGAAGAAGTTGAATGGCTGCCGGCAAAAGACGGCGGACGTCCAATCATGAAACCAACGGGTAAAAAAGAAACCATAAAAGCCGACCTCGTATTGCTGGCAATGGGCTTCCTCAAGCCTCAACTACCCGAGCTGCCCAAAAATGCGGTTGTGGCCGGCGATGCAGCCACCGGTCCTTCACTTGTTGTGAAGTGCATCGCAGCCGGACGTCGTGCCGCAGCCGATATCGACAAAATGCTGTCCGACAAATAACGCCAACAGAAAAGCTTATAGAAAATTTCGGTCCCGAATTATACGTCAGACGATAATCTTACGACCGGATATTACAAACAACCATTTTAAACTGAAAACATTATGTGTGGAATAGCCTGCATCTTCAATATTAAGCAACAGACACCAGAGTTGAGACAAAAAGCGCTCACCATGGCTAAACGCATACGCCACCGCGGTCCGGACTGGAGTGGCATTTATTGTGGCGGCTCAGCCATTCTGGCTCACGAACGTCTATCCATCGTCGACCCGCAAAGTGGCAGACAGCCTCTTTTCTCGCCCGATCGCAAACAGATTCTGGCTGTCAACGGTGAAATATACAACCACCGTGATATCCGCTCTGATTTTGCCGGACAATATGAATTCCAGACCGGTAGTGACTGCGAAGTCATTCTTGCTCTCTATCGTCGGTATGGCATCAATTTTATTGAACGTCTAAGCGGAATTTTCGCCTTTGCGCTCTATGATGAAGAACGTGATGAATTTCTGATTGCCCGCGACCCCATAGGTGTCATTCCCCTCTATATCGGAAAAGATAAGGATGGTACGGTTTACTGCGCCAGTGAACTGAAAGCGCTCGAAGGCATGTGCGACGAATACGAGCCGTTCCTGCCCGGCCATTACTATTGGAGCCGTGAAGGAGAAATGCGTCCCTGGTACAAACGCGACTGGACAGAATACGACGCTGTAAAAGACAACTATACATGCAGAGCGACTAATAACACACGTACCAATGCCACCTCAGCTACCGACGAGGAAGCGTACCGCACCCAAGTGACAGCAATACGCACAGCGCTAGAAGACGCTGTACGCCGACAGTTAATGAGCGACGTTCCGTATGGTGTTTTGTTATCCGGAGGTTTGGATTCATCTGTCATTTCAGCCATTGCAAAACAATATGCAGCTAAACGTGTTGAAACCGACAGTACGCAAGCTGCCTGGTGGCCACAGTTACATTCTTTCGCAGTTGGACTGAAAGGAGCACCCGATTTGGCTAAAGCACGCTTGGTAGCCGAACATATCGGTACGGTACACCATGAAATAAACTATACTATTCAGGAAGGACTTGATGCCATACGTGATGTCATCTACTACATCGAAACTTATGATGTCACAACGGTACGTGCATCTACACCGATGTATCTGTTGGCTCGCGTCATTAAATCAATGGGTATCAAAATGGTACTCAGCGGTGAAGGCGCTGACGAGGTTTTCGGAGGTTACCTCTATTTCCACAAAGCCCCCACGCCACAGGCTTTTCATGAAGAAACCGTCCGTAAACTTTCCAAATTGTATATGTATGACTGTCTGCGTGCCAACAAGTCACTCTCGGCCTGGGGCGTTGAAGGACGTGTGCCATTTCTTGACAAAGAATTTCTTGACGTAGCAATGCGCCTTAACCCGGCTTCTAAAATGTGCCCCGGTAAAGAGATTGAGAAAAAAGTAGTACGCGACGCGTTTGCCTCATTGCTTCCCGAAAGCGTGGCTTGGCGACAGAAAGAACAGTTCTCGGATGGTGTTGGTTATTCATGGATTGACACACTGAAAGCTATCACATCAGAAGCTGTCAGTGACGAACAGATGGCCCATGCCGCCGAACGCTTTCCCATCAATCCACCACAGAACAAGGAAGAGTATTACTACCGCAGCATATTTGAAGAGCATTTCCCCAGCGAGTCTGCAGCCCGTTCCGTACCCAGTGTGCCAAGCGTAGCTTGCTCTACAGCCGAAGCTTTAGCCTGGGATGCATCGTTCAAGAACCTGAACGATCCGAGCGGACGTGCCGTTGCCGGTGTGCACGAACAAGCTTATTAATATAAAGATTTTAAAACATCAGACCTTTTATTTTTCACCATATACATTATGACTGCAATCAGGAAAATACCTGTTTATTCATATACTTGTGATTCACCCTATTACGTAAGATTCACCAAGATGCACGGTGCAGGTAACGATTATATCTATGTCAATACGCTGCGCTACCCCATTCAGGATCCTGAAACCGTCGCCATAGCGTGGAGCAAACCGCATACCGGCATAGGCAGCGACGGACTGGTACTGATAGGTTCATCAGATGTTGCGGATTTCAGCATGCGCATATTCAATGCTGATGGTTCCGAAGCCCGTATGTGCGGCAATGCCAGCCGCTGTATAGGTAAATACCTCTACGAATATGGACTGACAAAAAAGACTACCGTCACACTTGAAACTCTCTCAGGTATAAAGACACTTTATCTGCACCCCGACAAAGAAGGCACAGTCAACGCCGTAACGGTAGAAATGGGAGAACCGACCGACATTCATCCTGTGGATCTCGGAAACAGCTATGATTTTGCACATGGCATAGCTGTCAATATGGGCAATCCGCATCTGGTTATTTTTACAGACGATGTGGAATCCATTGACCTGTCCGCAGTAGGGCCTGACTTGGAACACCATCCGCTATTCCCCGATCGTGTAAACGTAGAATTTGCCCAGATCAATCCGGACAGCACTATCAGAATGCGCGTTTGGGAACGGGGGTCCGGCATCACAATGGCTTGTGGTACTGGAGCCTGTGCTACTGCTGTTGCAGCGGCTTTCAGCCAACATCATGGCCGCGAGTCAGACATTGTTATGGATGGCGGCACATTACATATCGAATGGCGCGAACAAGACAACCGGGTCTACATGACCGGTCCGGCCGTCATTGTTTTCGACGGCGAGAAGAAACTTTAAAATCAGATTTAAATCAATTTATACCTATATGGCATTAATTAACGAGCACTATCTTAAATTACCGGGAAGTTATCTTTTCTCGGATATTGCTAAAAAAGTAAACACATTCAAAGTAACCCACCCCAAACAGTCTCTTGTACGGTTGGGAATCGGTGATGTGACACAACCACTGCCCGACGCCTGCATTCAAGCCATGCACCGTGCGGTAGACGAAATGGCCTCTGCCGATACATTCCATGGCTACGGACCTGAGCAGGGTTACGGTTTCCTTATTGAAGCGATACTTAAACACGACTTTGCCGCACGCGGCATCAGTCTGTCACCATCTGAAATTTTCATTAACGACGGCGCCAAGAGCGATACCGGTAACATCGGTGAAATCCTGCGTTGGGATAACAGTATGGGGGTAACCGACCCAATCTACCCTGTTTATATTGACAGCAACGTGATGTGCGGACGTGCAGGCGAGTTGGGACCAGACGGACGCTGGAGCAATGTCACTTATCTGCCATGCACGGTAGAAAACAACTTTGTGCCAGAAATCCCGAAAGAACGCATTGATATGGTTTACTTGTGCTATCCCAACAATCCGACAGGCACCACTCTGACCAAGGCGGAACTGAAAAAATGGGTTGACTATGCCTTGCACAACGACACACTCATCCTTTTCGATGCCGCCTACGAAGCATACATTCAAGAACCGGATGTTCCCCACTCCATCTATGAAATAAAAGGTGCCAAACGCTGTGCCATCGAATTCCGCAGCTTCTCAAAAACGGCAGGCTTTACCGGTGTGCGATGCGGATATACTGTTGTTCCAAAAGAACTGACCGCAGCCACCCTTAGCGGTGATCGTGTCAACTTGAATCCGTTATGGAACCGTCGTCAGTGCACAAAATTCAATGGCACAAGTTATATTACCCAACGTGGAGCCGAAGCGGTTTACAGTCCAGAAGGGCGTGAACAGGTTAAAAACACCATTGCTTACTATATGGAAAACGCACGTCTGCTACGCGAAGGACTGACCGAAGCCGGATTTAGTGTTTATGGCGGTAAAAACGCTCCTTACATCTGGCTCAAGACTCCGGACGGACTCAGTTCATGGCAATTTTTTGACCGCCTGCTCTACGAAGCACACGTAGTAGGTACTCCCGGCGTCGGTTTCGGACCATCAGGCGAAGGATTCCTGCGTTTAACCGCATTCGGACGCCGCGAAGACTGTATCGAAGCAATGCGACGTATCAAGAGCAGTTTCTGACATTTGTATAATTGAAAAACAAACGGCCGGCAAGTCCTTCACATATAAGACATGCCGGCCGTTATCATAATATTCCATCTACACCAATCTTCATAAGAAGAATGACTCCGACACCGGGAAAGGCAGAATTACAATCACGCTCTATCGAGAATGGTACTTCTTGTTGTCTCGACGGAAAAGGGTGTTAAACCCGTCATATCACTTCAAGCCTGTCAGCACTCATCTCTGTATGAATACGCCTGACAGGCTTTTCCATCCCCTAAAAATGTTTTCTCAAAAAAGTCCTTCACCCCTTCACATTTCGTCATAGAACACTTATATTCAGTGCATTGCGTGTGAAGGACTATCCTTCACATCCTTCACTTAAACACTTGTGAGATGAAAATCGGCTTTTTTGAGAATTTAACGCAATATTTCAAGGCAAAAATCAGATTTTTTCATCCCGAAATCCATAATTTTCCGTCCGTCTTTTCCTGTCATCACCGCAGCCGTGCAGAAAAATATTCCGGTACGGTTACGGGCATCACCGTAACAGTGCGGAAAAAGATTCGTAAAGTGCAGGATTGAATCCGTAACCGTACGGAAAAAAACTCGTAACCGTATGCGTTTTGTAAAACCGGAGGTGAATGTGAAGGACCGGTGAAGGAGATGTGAAGGATACCCCTTCACACTTAACATACTGTCAGTCTGCCATTTGAATGGCATTGTGAAGGAGTAAGGCCGGAAAGTGAAAAAATACCTTTATAGGGAAAACGCAGGGGCGCGCAGGCACGATATTTCTTCCGTTACGGACGGAATTGATTTCCTACAAGCAGACAAACGAAAAGGAAAGCTGCAAAATGTGACGTAATGCGTTCAAGAGTGACCAAAAGTTACCATAAGCTGCCACGGCGGTTTCTACCCCATCGTATATTTGTTCCGAAAAAACAAAAACGCCATGGACTCTATCAGCATACTTAAAAATTAAACGGAATTAATTGCAAATAAAAGCAAAAGCCAATAAATAAAGCTATTAATTAATTGTTTATAAGGAGAAGATGAAGTAATTTTGCAAAAATTTTCATCTAATTAAATCAAAATCCCTCAATGACATCAAAAAAGAAATTACTGATTCTTACCTTCATGGGTAATGCCCTTGTCGTGTCTAACACAACAAATGGAGCAATTTTGTCAAACAATCCTAACAATTCTCAAATACACGAACAAACCATCAGCGCAACGACACAAAACGCAATACAAAATCTTGCAGAAACCGCTCCGGAACTGATATTACAATATACTTTTTCCTCAACCAACGATGAATCGGGAATATACAACGGACAACTTGGTGGAAGCGCTAAACTGTCAACACTTAATAATATCCCTATCCTAGAATTAGGAAATAATAACGGATACTTTGATATGGGAGAAAACGTAGGTGACGTTATATCCAGTCTTAATGAAGCCTTCACCATTTCAATGAATGTATTTATACCAAGCAACTATGGTCTGGGACAAAACGGTAATTTTATCTTCAACTTCGGACATTCTAGTGAGACCGGATACATGTTCTTCAGCGCAAATAATACAAGATACAGTATCACACCTACTAATTATTCCAGAGAATCTACACTGACTCTGTCACAATTCTTCACACAAGGAGAATGGGTAAACCTGACCTATACCCAAAACAAAACGCAAGGTACGATTTATCTGAACGGCAAAAAGATGAAAACCGGAAACATAAGTATGTTACCATCCGATTTAGGACGCACCACACAAAACTGGTTAGGACGTTCACCATATAATGGCGATGTTTTCCTACGAAATGCCTGTTACAATGATGTCCGCATATATACCGGTGAAATTTCTGAAGCCCAGATTTCAACCGCATATAATATTGAGAATCTTAACAAGCTCAATGAATCAATACATAAAGAACAAATCAACGATTTTATCAAGACCCATAGCTTTAACTTCAATGAAATCAGAAGCAACATCACGTTTCCGACTGCATTTGACAACGGAATCTCAGCCACATGGGAATCATTGAACCAAACATACATCAAAAACAACGGTGAGGTAACCCGCCCCAAACAAGGTGAAAATAATGTCAATGTCACTTTGAAAGCTACTTTCACCAAAGGTAATGTCAGCCAGACAGCTGAATATACGGCTGTTGTTTTAGCCGAATTAAATGACAATGAGGCACTAGAATATGATTTAGCGAATTTGAACCTCAATGGCAACCTTAATAATCTGAGAAGTGATCTCACTCTCCCAACCTCGACCAGCGAAGGTACCATTATCACCTGGAGCTCCAGCAACAAGGATTTTATCTCTGACAACGGAAATCTGTTACAGCTATCTCCATCCGGAAGTGGTAAAAAGACTGTTACAATGACGGCAACAGGCTACAGAAAGCACCTGAAAAAGACCAAAGATTTTCAGATTAACATTGCCGAAGACGAGAATTACGACTCATACCTGTTTGTATATTTCCCTAATAACGCAGACGAAAACCTTTATTACGCAATCAGTAAAGACGGATACAACTACACTCCTCTGAACAACGGACAAAGGGTAATGTGGAGCGACAGCGTAGCTATTAAAAAGGGAATAAGAGACCCTCATATTCTGAGAGGACAGGATGGAAAAACATTCTACATGGTAGCAACAGACATGCGATGTGCTGAAGGTTGGGCTTCCAATCGCGGCATTGTAATGTATAAAAGTACTGACCTTATCCATTGGCAACACAGCACTGTTCACTTTCCGGACCGTTTTCCTGAATGGAAAAACGTAACACGAGTTTGGGCTCCGGAAACAATATGGGATCCTGATTACCAGAACGAAGACGGTTCGAAAGGACGATATATGATTTATTTCTCCCTGCTTACCAATGACGGAAAATGTCCGTATGACAAGGTTTATTATTGCTATGCGAACGATGATTTTACCGGACTTATTTCTGACCCAGTCTTCCTTTATGACCGTGGTTCGGCAACTATCGACTCTGATATTATCTATGACGAAAGAGATGGAACCTACCATATGATTTACAAGAATGAAGGCTCCGGCGGCATCTGCCAGGTCACTTCAAAACGACTGACTGCCGAACCCGGTATGCCGGAAGGAAGCCAGTGGAGCACTCCGTCAGGAAACCTGCAACAAACAAATGTAGCCGTTGAAGGCGGAGGTATGTATAAATTAATCAATTCCGATACATGGATACTCATGTATGACTGTTACACGAGCGGATACTATCAGTTCTGTTCCAGTGATGACCTTATTAACTTCACATTGCGCGCACAAACAACTACAAGCGGCGCTTTCACTCCCAGACACGGAACGGTAATTCCTATCTCAAAAGAAGAAACAGACGCGCTATTTGCAGCTTTCCCTACTGATAATATGGGTACGGATATAGCCGACTTCAACAACCGCAACATTATAAAGGAGAATATTATACAACAGGACAGAACAATCTATTTACCAGTAAGATACGGCACAGATCTTACTCAATTTGATCCGGAATTAGTTGTTCCGGCCGGCTGTCAGATCACCCCTTCCGGTAAACAAGACTTCAGCAAAGGCCCTGTTGAATATACCATATCCAATCAAGGCGACCGTTCAACATATAGCATAACGGCCGAACTGTGCAGTAACCCCATCATCAGCGGTTTCCATGCAGACCCCGAAATTATATTCTCACAAAAAACCGGAAGATTCTACATATATTCCGCTTCTGTTGACGAAAATCAAAACAGTACAGGTATTGATGTATACTCTTCTGCGGACCTTGTCTATTGGAAGAATGAAGGTTATGCATTCAATTTTGCAGAAAACTCATCCAATAATGTTGAATACAGCTCTACGGCTCCTGCTGTTGAAGAAAAATACGCTGACGGTAAATACACCTACTACATGTACTATAATGCTTATAATAAAAACCAAGGCAAAAATATCATTGGTGTAGCCGTTTCAGACAATCCGGCAGGTCCGTTTAAGGATTACGGCTCTTTGATAACACCATCTGACGGCAACGAACCCTTATATCCCGATGTCTTTACAGACAAAGAAAACAGTAAGACTTACCTGTACTGGGGAAACAGTAATTTATCTGTCAGCACACTGAACGAAGACCTGATATCTTGCGAAAGCAGTACCGACATTACACCTGTAACAAACAACCAATCTGCTTTTAACAATTCTGTTCATGTTTTCTACAGAAGAGGCATCTACTATTATTTATGGAACGATACAGAAAACGGAAATACCGACAATACAATCGTTTACGGTACAAGTACGTCTCCACAAGGACCTATTACCGTATCTGAGAATAATATTGTACTCTCATCTGTTCCAGAATCCGGAATCTACGGTACAAGCCATTGTGCAGTCATTCAAAATCCCGATAAAGACGAATGGTACATTGTCTATCATCGCATAAATAACAAATATATCAATAATGAGCCGGACTTGCACCGCGAAATATGCATAGACAAACTGGAATTCGACACGGACGGGTCTATCATTAAAACTGTTGCCACCAATCAAGGAATTAATCCTATCACTCTGACCGAATATATTGAAAACGAACTGACCGAGCAACCTGACGCACAAATTACGGTTGAATACAACATCAATTACGGCTGGGGTACACTGATGCTGCCTTTCGACTCACAGATTCCGGACGGCATGACAGTATACAGCTGCCACAGTATCACCGGAAACTACCTGTCACTCGACAAAACCAACTCAATCTGTGCCAACACTCCATATATTGTTTCAGGTAACGGAACTTATACATTTAAAGGTACTAATACCGCCGAATCTGACACATATACATCCGGCCTGTTAACAGGTATATATAGTGACATGAAGGCACCGGTCAACTCATATGTCCTACAAAATCAGAACAACGAAACAGCTTTCTATAAGGTTGAGAACATTCAGCCATGGATAAGTTCCAATCATGCATATCTGCAGCTTCCAGGCACTAGCGAAACCAATTTACACGTACTTTATTTAGACAAAGATATTACCAATACAGATTTAACAACTGTCGATAATGGAAATCAATCTGTAAATGTCTGCAACCTGAATGGAATGACAATTCGCTCAAACGTGAAAAGAGCAAATGCGCTTGACAATTTACCTAAAGGTATATATATCATAAACGGACAAAAAGTAATAAAATAAACAGGAACTATTCATAACACATCTGTTTCAAAAAAGTTTAGGCACTATGGACAATTCTATTTTTATGATTGCTCCATAGTGCTTTTTTATTTGTTTCATACACAGAAGCATCCTGTTCTATTATCCGTATTACAAGTATTACAATAAACCATTAACAACCAATATAGAATATCTTGGTTTTATCTATATGATAAAAATCAGAAATACTAAAAAGATATCATACATATAATGGAGGTTGAACCCAATATAAAATGCCGGACAGCCTCACGGCTACCCGGCACCAATCAAAACAACCAATAAACAGGATTCCTTTCTGCCGGCAAAAGCCACAGAAAAAGGAAGCTCTTTATCTTACAAACAAAAGTTCACGATATTTAGGTAATGTCCACATACGGTCATCAACTATCAATTCAAGTTTATCGATATGGTAACGAATCTGCTCTAACATCGGCGCTACCGTATCATGATAAGCTATTGCTTTTTCACGTTCCGAAGTAATTTTATTAGCCTTTTTACGAGCCTCAACCATTGTATCTACATGCTCTTTGATATAAGCCGTACGCTCTGCTATCTGCTTAATGATAGCTATATTCTCAGACGAAAGTTTGGCTGCTTCATCTTCACTGAACAATGTCTTCATCTTATACACATTATCAATCAGCTTACTCTGATACTCTGTAGCAACCGGCACAATATGATTCATTACCAAATCGCCTAAGACACGAGCCTCAATCTGGATTTTCTTGGTATAAGTCTCCCACTTCACTTCATTACGTGCTTCAAGCTCTTTCTTGGTCATTACACCGGTTGACTCGAACATGGCAACACTTTCAGAACGCAGGTAATTATCAAAAATAACCGGACAGCTGGTCTCACAGTCAAGACCGCGACGTGCAGCTTCTGCTTTCCACTCTTCGCTATAGCCATTACCGTCGAAACGGATAGGTTTACTCTCTTTGATATAACGGCGGATAACCTGCAATAATGCCGGAATCTTATCCTCACCTTTTGCCATAAGAGCGTCTACCTCATTTTTGAAACAAACCAGCTGTTCAGCCATCGCTGCATTAAGAGCAATCATTGCACTTGCACAGTTTGCCTCTGAACCTACTGCACGGAACTCGAACCGGTTACCGGTAAAGGCGAATGGCGATGTACGGTTACGGTCAGTATTATCAATCAACAATTCCGGAATCTGTGGAATATCCAACTTCATACCATGTTTTCCGCCCAGAGAAACAAGTTCTTCGTCAGAAGACTCTTCCAAATGATCAAGAACGCGACTCAATTGAGTTCCAAGGAAAGAAGAGATGATGGCTGGAGGTGCTTCATTGGCGCCCAAACGGTGAGCGTTTGTAGCACTCATGATAGAGGCTTTCAACAATCCGTTATGACGATAAACTGCCATCAGAGCATTCACGATGAAAGTAATGAAACGCAGATTGTCTTCTGCTGTCTTACCCGGAGCCATCAAAAGAATGCCTGTATCCGTACCTAGTGACCAGTTATTATGCTTACCGCTACCGTTTACCCCCTTGAACGGTTTCTCATGCAAAAGAACACGGAATCCATGTGAACGGGCAACTTTACGCATCAGCGACATGATAAGCATGTTGTGATCTACAGCCAGGTTACATTCCTCAAACACCGGCGCAAGCTCAAACTGGTTTGGAGCAACTTCATTATGACGTGTCTTGACCGGAATACCAAGCTCAAGAGCTTTAATTTCAAGATCTTTCATGAATGCTGCCACACGAGTAGGAATTGCGCCAAAATAATGATCTTCTAACTGCTGGTTCTTTGATGCCTCATGTCCCATCAGGGTACGACCGGTCAGCAACAAATCAGGACGAGCCGCATACAATCCTTCGTCAACCAAGAAATACTCCTGCTCCCAACCCAGATAGGCCATAACCTTCTTGACATCCGGATTAAAATAATGGCAGACATCCACAGCTGCTTTGTTTACAGCGCTCAACGCCTTAAGCAAAGGTGCTTTATAGTCTAGTGACTCGCCGGTATATGCAATAAATACTGTAGGAATACAAAGTGTGTCATCTACAACAAATACTGGTGATGAAGGATCCCATGCACTGTAACCGCGCGCCTCAAAGGTATTACGGATACCGCCATTTGGAAATGACGACGCATCTGGTTCTTGCTGTACAAGTAACTTGCCGGAAAACTCTTCCATCATTCCACCTTTTCCATCCGGTTCAACAAAAGCATCATGCTTTTCAGCTGTACCTTCTGTTAAAGGCTGGAACCAGTGAGTATAATGGGTCACTCCCAATTCTGTTGCCCAGCGTTTCATGCCTGCTGCAACTTCATCAGCCACACTTCTATCGAGCGCTGCTCCATTATCAATTGCGTCAATCAAACGCTCATACACCTTTGCAGGTAAGTATTTAAACATCTTCTCACGATTGAACACATACTTGGCAAAATATTCACTCGGACGTTCTGCCGGTATCTCTACATCATGAGCCTTGGCCTGAAAGGCTTTTTCTACAACACTGAATCTTAATGTTGACATACTTAATTAATTTTATAATGAAACAATTCTTGTTTAATGGTTATTATTTTGATCTGAAAGATTATTCACTTTTTAATGATTATAAGCCGACTCTCCATGTTCGTAGACATCTAATCCCTCTTCCTCTACACGTTTATCAACACGTATTCCGACCAGTTTGTCTACAACAATATAAAGGATATAGGTTACAACAGCACTAAATACAATTGAAACGACTGTCGCGATAATCTGAACCATAAGTTGATGCCAATCTCCATAAAGTGCACCTTGCACACCATCTTCACCAGTAATGGTACGCGTTGCGAAAACACCAGTCAAGATAGAACCTATTATACCGCCCATACCATGTACTCCAAAAGCATCAAGGGCATCATCATATCCAAAATGTGGTTTCACAACAGCCACCATAAAGAAACATATAATCGGTGTAACAAAACCTATACATATCGCTCCAAGAATACCTACAGTCCCAGCAGCCGGTGTAATGGCAACCAGACCTGCAACAGCTCCGGTACAAGCTCCAACAGTTGTCGGCTTCTTATTACATAACCAATCTATTGCCATCCACGTCATAGCCGCTACAGAAGTAGCCACATGAGTAACCATAAAAGCATTGGCCGCAAGACCGTCCGCAGCAAGTCCACTACCTGCATTAAAACCGAACCAGCCTAACCAAAGAAAACTTGTACCCAAGAATACGAAAGTTATATTATGTGGCATGATCGGATGCCCTACACGATAATCTTCACGTTTACCTAACATTATGGCCATAACCAAGGCTGAAATGCCGGCATTAATATGTACTACCGTACCACCTGCAAAATCAATAGCTCCCATTTGTTGTAGGAAACCACCTCCCCATACCCAATGAGCCATTGGCAAATAAGCCAATATCACCCAAAGAAGGATAAAAACAGTGTAACCTGAAAATTTAATTCTTTCTGCAAATGCACCAAGTATAAGAGCAGGCGTTATTAACGCAAACATACACTGAAACATTACAAATGTAAGCTCAGGAATATTACCTGTACTTAACGTGTCTATTCCTATTCCATTCAAAAAAGCTTTGCCAAACCCTCCCATAATTGCAGATAAAGGATTTCCTTCTGCAGCATAACTTGTATCAAAAGCCCAGCTGTAACCAAATACAACCCAAATTATGCTTACTGCAGCTACAATGAAAAGAGTCTGCATAATGACACTTAATATATTCTTTTGTCTAACCAAGCCTCCATAAAATAAGGCAATACCTGGTATACTCATCAATAATACCAGAATAGTAGCTGTAATCATCCATGCTGTGTTTCCACTATCCAACACGGGAGTATCTGTCTGCGCAAAAGCTACGGCAGGCAACATAAGTCCAGCGATAAGCGCCGATATCATCCGACACTTTCCAGCACACATTTTCAGGATATATTTTGTCTTCATAATCATCATTTTTTATTTATTGTTTTTCTGTAACTCTTTTTGCAAACTGAATTATAGTATTTTACTTTTCCTGTTCTGCATTATAAAGAGCAATATCACCCCGTTCACCTGTACGAATCCTGATTGCATCCTCTACAGGAATAACGAATATACGTCCATCACCGATTTCTCCAGTATGAGCAGCCTTACATATAGCCTGAATCGTTTTTTCAACATTCTTTTCTCTGACCACAATAGATATCAAGATACGTTCAATACTACTTGTATCATATACTACTCCACGATAGATTCGTCCTTCGCGAGTCTTACCTATTCCACGTACATCGTAATATGAAAACCATTCGATATCCGCAGCTAAAAGAGCTTCCTTCACATCTTCAAATCTTGATCGTCTGATAATCGCTTCAATCTTTTTCATAACCTCTGTTTTTACTGTTCAACTTCTCTCTGAAAATCTTTTTACCTTTTAAAATATCCTGGCCAGGAATTAAACTACTACCTCAATAAGTTTTTCCATCTATATCAATCATCAGCACTATATCAACATCTTTTTATTATATTTACAAATCCACTCCAAATACGAAATACGCACCCTCTGTAGCCGGATTCCATGCCACCTTTGCTGACAATGGCAATGAGAATGAATCGGTAATCTTAATTGCCTTCATAGCTTTCAGACTAACCTCTGAAACTTCAAAATGATCGGCACCACCATTATAGAAAGTTGTCGCCCATGGAGTTGCCCCGGCCTCTACTTTCCAATCCAAGCCAGCAAATGAAAATGGTGCAGACAATGAAAAATAAGATGAGTAAGCACGTTTTCCGTCTTTATTCAAACCATCGTTACCTGCAAAATTGGTATACCAGTTTGCTGCCAGAAAACCAAAATCATAACCTATCTGAGCCTCAAACACATGATTGGTTTCACCTTTCCCATAATGAAAATAGTTGCCAGAAATGGCCTCACCAGAATAGTTATTATACGCACAGTTAAACCAATAATCTGTAACGGATACACTAAAACCCTTATAAGCATATCCTAACGTCAGATCGAATTCTTTTGCATCAGTAAACGCACCACCAACATCTTCTGTATCCTTAAAACCTACCGATCCCCACGCTGTCAACGACAAACCTTTCCATGCAACTGACGCAGTAGGCTGAATACTAACACCTCCTAAATCCTGACCACGCCAAACGTAACCACTAACCAAACTTCCACCAACAGATGCATCAAAAGAATCATCCGCGCTTGCGTTTGTAGACATAGTCACTAACAAACCGCACATTACTGTTGTAAGAATCTCTTTTTTCATTGTGTTCCATTTTTAAGCTTTAACTTTTTGTTTATTCTCTCATCCGTTGTACAACCTTATCATTTTAATGCAAATTATACGTTTAAACTTTCTTTTTTTATTTTACAAAGGCAAAGTTATTTCAAAAAGACACAAAATAAAACAAAAACAAGCTCATTTTATCAAATAAAACAGCAAGTATAACAAATTAAAATAAAAAGCAATAAAAATAAAATCATTTTATTACAAAATTAGCCGTAAAACAAACAAAATAAAACACAATAATACAACAACAATACTTTATGATACATAAAACCAGATTAGTATTCCCTCTTCTATAATATATTATAGTATGCATATAATTTCAATATTCTTATCATTAATCATACAACTGAGACAATAACATTCTTCCCGCCTGATTCTATATATTCTATAAAATTCATAAGCAAATTGTTATCATTTACTATTTTAAATCGTTTTTTATTCTAACTTCGCAGCATAAACAAAACTAATTTATGGCAACAAACAATATCGCCATCATCGGCGGAGGTGCAGCAGGATTTTTTATTGCAGCCAATATCAGAAGAAACAACCCTGATACAGAAATCATTATTTTTGAAAAAGCTAAAAATGTTTTGAACAAAGTAAAAATCTCCGGAGGCGGACGGTGCAATCTGTCCAATTCATTTTTGGAAATAAAAGATTTATCACACGCTTATCCAAGAGGACACAGACTTATGAAAAAGCTTTTTAAAAGCTTTGACCATATAAAAACATACGAATGGTTTGAGAATAAAGGAGTCAAATTAACAACTCAACCAGACCAATGTGTCTTTCCTGCTTCACAAGATTCAGAATCCATCATCATGTGTCTCAAAAGGGAAGCACAGAAAAACAGCGTTGAAATAAGAACCCAACATGAAGTTACCAAAATCGAAAAAATGGAAGACGGTTCTTTCCTTTTATCTTTTGGATCTGACAATATCCCTTCTTACAAAGCAAATCGTGTAGCAGTTACTTCAGGAGGTGCTCCTCTTTCAAAAGATTTGCAATACCTTCAAACAATAAAACACCATACGGAACCTTCTGTTCCTTCACTTTACACGTTTAATATTAAAAGTGATGCCATCCGTCAACTTATGGGCATTGTTATTGAAAATGCTACGGTCTGGATTCCGGGAACAAAATTCAAAAGTTCCGGAGCCTTACTTTTTACACATTGGGGAATGAGCGGACCTGCTATACTAAAACTATCATCATACGCTGCCCGCTGGATTCACGAAAACAATTACAAATTCACACTTCAAGTACGTTGGATTGAAAACAACAATACAGAACTTGTCTCTGAACAAATTAAAAACATTCAAAATCAACATTCTATAAAATTGATTTCCAATCTATGTCCGTACCAATTACCACAACGTTTATGGAATCATTTACTTGAGAAATCAAACTTGTCATTGGACAAAAGATGGGGAGAAATAGGCAAAAAAGGTATAAACAAACTAGCCTCCATATTAACTTCGGACATTTACGAAGTAGATGGTAAAAGCCGGTTCAGAGACGAATTTGTCACTTGCGGCGGTATCAGTCTAAATGCTATTTCACACAATACATTGGAAAGCAAATGCTGCCCAGGACTATTTTTTGCCGGAGAAGTATTAGATATAGATGCCATTACCGGTGGATTTAATCTCCAGGCTGCATGGACAACAGGCTATACTGTTGCTAAAAATATTTCTGAATTTTAAAATCAATATGAATAAAAAATATACTAATTGAAGTACATAATAATTAAATTTTGTCGATTACATACAAACAATATAGTTTATATTTCTATCTGAATCTAAACAAGTTATATACTAAAAAACGAAAGAAAGAAATTCTCGAGAAAATCTTTCTTTCGTTCTTAATGTGACTCCGAAGGGATTCTAACCCTTGACCTTCAGAACCGGAATCTGACGCTCTATACAGCTAAGCTACGGAGCCTTAAATTGCTTGCAAAAGTAGAAAAAAAAATAGAATAAAACAAGCTTGTTATAAAAATCATTCTGAATATAAATAATCATATAGACACTTTTTATAGAAAAACATAATGTCATTTGATTTAAATTACATATCTTTGCCGTACAAATTGAAAGCAACGAATAAAAATAGCAAAACAATGAGTTATTTAATAAAGCCCCAAAATTATACGGCGAAACTAGATTTACAACAAACAGAAATCGCGATAAAAAAAATCAAAGATTTCTTCTTAAGCAGCATTTCTACAGAGTTACGCTTGCGAAGAGTCACAGCACCACTATTCGTTCTCAAAGGGTTAGGAATGAATGACGACCTTAATGGAATTGAACGACCAGTAACGTTCCCTATCAAAGACATGAATGAAGCGCCTGCTGAAGTTGTCCACTCTCTGGCAAAATGGAAACGCGTAACACTGGCAGAATATGCAGTAGCGCCAGGTTATGGTATTATTACAGATATGAACGCCATTCGTGCAGACGAAGAACTTGGTAACTTACATTCACTATACGTTGACCAATGGGACTGGGAACGTGTCATGACTCCCAACCAACGGCATCTTGATTTTCTGAAGAAAATTGTATGCAAAATCTACTCTGCTATCTTACGTACTGAATTTTATATTTGTGAAACCTATCCACAGCTCAAACCGTTTCTTCCAGAAGAAGTTCATTTCATTCATGCCGAAGAACTATTACAACGTTATCCCGACATGACTCCCAAAGAACGTGAAGATGCAATCTGCAAAGAATATGGCGCTGTATTTATTATAGGTATTGGCTGCAAATTAAGCAATGGCAAAGTACACGACATGCGCGCTCCCGACTATGACGATTATACAACAGTTTCTGAACTTGGCAAGCCTGGACTTAACGGTGACCTATTAATATGGTATCCCGTATTGGGACGTGCAATCGAATTATCTTCAATGGGTATCCGTGTCAACCAGGAAGCATTACTCCGTCAGCTCAAAGAAAGCGGAAAAGAAGACCGAAAAGAATTATATTTTCACAAACGTCTGCTTGAAGGAAGTCTTCCCCAATCCATCGGTGGCGGTATAGGACAAAGCCGTCTTTGTATGATTCTACTTCAAAAGGCACATATTGGTGAGACACAATCCAGCATCTGGCCGGAAGAAATGCGTAAACAATGTGAAGATGCCGGAATGACATTAATCTAGAAATTCATCATCAAATAACATCATCCACCACCCCTCCTCCAGTAAAACATTTACTGAAAGGAGGGGTATAATGTTCTTATTATACCATTTTAGAGAGGAAGAAGATAGCGACTTCATCCGTTTGTCATTCAATTAATATCCTATAATCTAATGAAAAAACAAATTGAATATGATCATTGTAAATGTGTTCAAACATTATTAGGACCATTGACAATCTATGAGTCTCAAGGCTATATTGTAGCAATATCATGGACCGAGCACAACGTAATTAACCACGGCAGCCAATTGATAGATGAAGCATTCCGTCAAATCGAATCTTATTTCAACGGACAACGTAAAACATTCTGTATTCCATTTAAAATAACAACCGGAACTCCATTTCAACATAAAGTATGGCAAGCATTACAAACCATTCCTTATGGTAAAACTATCAGTTACAGCGAACTTGCAGCACAAATTAATCATCCCAAAGCCATACGTGCCGTAGGAATGGCAAACCATAACAATCCCCTACCTATTATCATCCCCTGTCATCGGGTTATTGGCAAGAACGGTACCCTAACCGGTTATGCAGGCGGTTTGCTAGTCAAAGAGAAGCTTCTTACATTAGAACGCCACTTCTGTCATTTGGACACACCTTTCGACATATAAACAGACTCAAACTTTACTTTACAAGCCGGCTGTTTATAGACTGCATTTTCAAAGTCCTTGCGTGAGACATGAACAGCCTCACGTGTTAATTCCGGCACATTATAACTCTTTAACAATAAAATATTTTCTTCAGGATCCTCCTGCGGCAACATCAATGCCTTACGTGGTTTGCCTTCATTATCAAAATAAGCGATATAAACTCGCGTATAATCCCCATCGTCACGTTTTGAGCTGAAAGCTATCCAACGCCCGTTACTGCTCCACGTATGATAACTTTCCACATCGTGACTGTTAGCAGCCTCCAAAGGATAATCAGTTCCATTTTTAAGGTCGTGAACCCATAAATCAGCACTTTTGTGCCAGATATGGAACTGCCCGTAATTACCCAATGTATAAAGCACATAACGCCCGTCCGGACTTACCCGGGGTACCGATGCACTTTTCTCATTTTTCGCACAATCCACCAACAAATGCGGAGTGCTAAACGTCTGATTTTGTTCATCAAAATCCATATACATCACATCATAGCGCAATTCGCGATAGTGCTCCGTTGAATACACATCACGACCTTCCATATCCAGTTCAGCCATTTCCGGAATTTTTGCCGCTGTATAATATAATCGCTTACCATCAGGACTCCAATGAGGAAAATTCTCCATCACAGAATCTGTATGAAGAATATAATTTACCGTTCCATGTTCCCAGTCACAGAAAATAAGATCAGAAGCCATATCAAGTACCTCCACTCTTTCCGAATTATTAATATGAAAAGACTGACCTGTGATATTAGTTGAAAATACCACCCAGGGCTTTACCGGATGCCATGCCGGATAAACAGCCCCGCCGGGAATACTGTCACCTTTAAAATCCACTTTTGTCAGCTTTCCATTGTCATATATTATAGTTCCACCATGATTTTCCCTGACATGGAACAGCATACGTGAAGTACCGTATTGCTGAAAATTATGACAATTAATACAATGATTTTGTTGCGGATCATCGGTTACATTATTCTCATAAACCGGCTCCACCTCAAAATTAGTCAGATTACGCTGATAGATACCTAAACGACGATATGGAATATATCCTGGTTCAATCAAACGGTAAGAAAGAAAACTATCTATAGGCTCAGCCGCGACATACAACTGACATGAACGCAATTTTTGCCAACACTCAGAGCGTCTGACATACAAATTGACTGCGAGACTGTCACCCGCATGTTTCTTCAGCAGACTTTTCCACTCATTCTCATCAAATATTATTTTTCCATCAGCTCCTCCTTCTACAACAAGCGATGAATGACGGCCAACCAATTCCACCACACACTGCTTGCAAGAATTCAGCAGACTGAAATTCAAAGGAGCTATATTAGGAGGGCAGGTCACATTGGAATAATCAGGATAAAGTTTCGGCTGCTCATTAACAGAAACATAATCTGACGGTACACGTGCCTCATTATGGCAACCGACAAACAAAAACGACAACAAAATCAGACAAGCAGCAATCTGATAACGTATATACCCCATATAATCTATCATATATCGTTTCATCAATTTATTCCTCCTTTCTCCTGTTCCTCTTTTACAGACTTATCCGAAACATCCGGATGGCCAAAGAAATAATAATAAGGATAATAACCGCTGTAGTTCTTAAATTGTCCAACGGCACGCTGATAAACGGCCAACGTGTCCGTTCCAGTGAACGATTTGGCAAACCCCACATAACGCCCTGCGTTCATATCTATTCCGGAAAAAGCAGAAACCGCCTCCGGCTGCATTACTTTAAGCATTCCCAAAGCATCGGCCACTACCGGCGGATAGCTCCCCTCTTTGGCATAAGCCACAGCACGATAACAAAACAAAGGCATCATCCGGGCATAAAGACTTGCAGCCGTAGCAACATCATATGCGCCCCGGCTTCTTATATTCTTCGTTCCAAGATAATATCCAATGAAAAGCGGACGGACGAAAGATCCTTCAAACTGATCCTCAACCGGTAACATATCAGCAATAGCCTTCAATTCAGAATCCGTTTCTACTAAATCAGGATTTGACGCCAATTTCCGGTAATAAGCTACATAATCACCTTCAAACGGTTGTTTCGACAATACAAGCAGATAACGCAAAGCCAGATTGGTTTCATGGCGTAGCAACGCGTAGCGAATCATACGACGTAAACGTGCCGTACCAATACCGTCAAATGTCATCTGCTCCATATCATTACGATAAGCAGACATAATTAGTCCTGCATGGAAATTACAGTCCGCTTCATAAATCTCACGTCCCATAGAAGGTTCGCCTTTACGTGAAACGAGATGAACAGGCCGGAAATCATAACGCACTTTGAACAAATCATCCAACAGACGACCATTCCGGACTAAAGCCAATGCATGATAAGCCGCCACCTGACGCGAGCTGCCATTCCACGCTTCGGCCGCATGAGCCATCTCGTCCCATTTCTGTTCTCTCATCAAACGCTGCAACTTAGCCGTCAACCGGACATCCGAACGTCCGGCACTACCATATACCGCCGCCCCGGCCGGTATAAGCAAAGCTACTGCCACCAACAGCGCATTGATACTTACGGTCTCATCTTCACGACATTTCCAAATCCAAGCCAGACGACGATGACTGAAACTACGCAAAAAAACGACTTGTAAAATCAAAATAACAGCCACACACAACGGAATGCCCAAAAGCCAGCCGGGCTCTCTAAACACAAATGCGTCAAATCCCATCCAGGTTACCACATAAATATATACAGCTGCCGGCACATACTGCAACCAACGCCAACGGGCAGGCACCCGCAACAGATATCCCACCAGCCAACTGATTACCGTCAACAGCAGTGACAACACCAGTCCGCCCAACCATGGAAAAGCAAACAGATTAAGCAATGCACGACCCGCAATCCACAAACTGCCATAAGTCTGTTCCCAAACCGGCTTCATCAGCAATTTATCAAAAGCAAAAAAGCTGTACTCACGGGCCATCACAAAAACATCACCATACCAGCATGATGCCCATACCCACACAGCTACAAAAAACCACATCGCATGAGAACAATGCATAAAAGCCTTGACTACAGCCGGCAACTTTAACCGCTTGCTTGTTTCATTCAACGGCTTACCATTATTATTGACTGATTTTATATTCATAAAAGTATCACTATCAAACCTTAACTAATAACAAAAGTACTGAACTTTAAACAGAGAAAATGCTTTTTTCGCATTTTTTTTGTTGACTTCACACAAAAATTAAGTACATTTGCCCTAATTGCAAAATTGAAAAACAAATCTTATCACTATATTTCGACAAAATAAGAAAAAGAACTATGAGTTTAAAAATCATTGTACTCGCCAAGCAAGTACCCGACACCCGTAATGTAGGTCCGGACGCGATGACTCCCGAAGGCACCGTCAACCGTTCCGCATTACCTGCTATCTTTAATCCGGAAGACTTAAATGCTTTGGAACAGGCTCTGAGACTGAAAGACCAGAATCCGGGCTCCACTGTCACAGTAGTAACCATGGGACCTCCGCGTGCCGCTGAAATCATCCGCGAAAGCTTATACCGCGGCGCAGACGGCGGCTATCTGTTGAGTGATCGCGCGTTTGCCGGCGCCGACACGTTGGCCACAAGTTATGCTTTGGCTGTAACTATTCAGAAAATAGGTATTCCTGATGTTATTCTTGGCGGCCGTCAGGCTATCGACGGAGATACCGCACAGGTTGGTCCTCAGGTAGCCCAGAAACTCGGTCTGCCACAGGTCACATACGTAGAAGAGATTTTGAAATGCGCCGATGGCAAAATGACCGTTAAACGTCATATTGACGGCGGTGTGGAAACTGTTGAAGCACCGATGCCAGTCGTACTGACAGTAAACGGCAGTGCAGCACCTTGCCGCCCGCGCAATGCCAAACTCGTTATGAAATATAAACGTGCCATGGTTCCGATGGAAATGCCTGCCGAAGGACTAGCTTATGCCGAAGAATACCAGAAAAAGCCTTACCTGACTTTAGGACAGTATAACACTGCCGATGTCAATGCCGACTTGAATCAGTGTGGCTTAAGCGGTTCACCGACCAAAGTCAAACAGGTGCAGAACATCGTATTCAAGGCAAAAGAGAGTAAAACCCTTACGTCTTCCGATGCAGACATCGAAGGACTGATTCAGGAATTATTGGCTAATCATACTATCGGATAATCATGAACAACGTATTTGTATATTGCGAGCTTGAAGGCACAACCGTTGCCGAAGTAAGCCAGGAACTTTTAACAAAAGGCCGCAAATTAGCCAATACACTAGGCGTACAATTAGAGGCCGTCGTTGCCGGCGCAGACATTACCGGCAAGGTAGAGCAGCAGATTCTACCCTACGGAGTAGACAAACTTCATATTTTCGATGCTGAAGGTCTGTCACCTTACACTTCACTTCCCCACACTTCTGTTTTGGTCAACCTCTTCAAAGAAGAAAAGCCCCAGATTTGCCTGATGGGAGCAGATGTTGTAGGACGAGATCTCGGACCACGTGTCTCTTCAGCCTTACATTCCGGACTGACTGCCGACTGTACAGCTCTCGAAATCGGTCCTCACGACGATAAAAAGGCCAACAAGCACTACGAAAACCTGTTATATCAGATTCGTCCGGCCTTTGGCGGTAACATTGTAGCCACCATCGTCAACCCCGAAAACCGTCCGCAGATGGCCACCGTCCGCAGCGGTGTGATGAAAGCAGAGATTCTTGACCCCAACTATAAAGGTGAGGTTATTGTTCACGATGTAGTCAAATATGTCCCCGAGACAGATTATGTGGTTAAGGTAATAGACCGTCATGTAGAAAAAGCTAAAAACAACCTGAAAGGCGCTTCTATCATCATTGCCGGCGGTTATGGTATGGGAAGCAAGGAAGGCTTTGACATGCTGTTCGAACTGGCAAAGGAAATCCACGGAGAGGTGGGCGGCAGCCGTGCGGCCGTAGATGCCGGATTCTGCGACCACGATCTTCAGATTGGCCAGACAGGTGTCACCGTTCGCCCGAAAGTTTATATCGCCTGTGGTATTTCAGGTGCCATCCAGCACATTGCCGGTATGAAAGAAAGCGGCATTATCATTTCTATCAACAGCGACCCCAACGCTCCGATCAATGCCATTGCCGACTATGTCATCAACGGTACGGTAGAAGAAGTGGTACCCAAGCTCATTAAGTATTACAAACAAAACAGCAAGTAAACATGGCTAACTATTATTCAGATATTCCGGAACTCAAGTATCACTTGAACAATCCGATGATGAAGCGCATCGTAGAACTGAAAGAGCGCGACTTTAAAGACAAAGACGAATTTGACTATGCGCCGGTTGACTTTGACGACGCAATGGATTCTTATGACAAGGTGTTGGACATTGTAGGCGATATCACTGCCAATGTAATCGCACCAAACGCAGAAGGTGTTGACGCAGAAGGTCCTCATTGTGAGAACGGTCGCGTGGAATATGCCAGCGGCACAAAAGAAAATCTTGATGCCATGGTTAAGGCCGGAATGAACGGTATGACCATGCCACGCCGCTACAACGGACTGAATTTCCCTATCACTCCGTATACCATGTGTGCCGAGATTGTAGCAGCTGCCGATGCCGGTTTCGGTAACATCTGGTCTTTGCAGGACTGTATTGAAACATTATACGAATTCGGAAACGAAGACCAGCACAGCCGTTTCATTCCCCGCGTATGCGCCGGCGAAACCATGTCTATGGACCTTACCGAACCTGATGCCGGCTCCGATTTGCAAAGCGTCATGCTGAAAGCAACTTTCGACGAAGCTAACAATTGCTGGCGTCTGAACGGTGTGAAACGCTTCATTACCAATGGTGATGCCAACATCCACCTCGTTCTGGCCCGCTCAGAAGAAGGCACCAAAGACGGACGTGGCTTGTCTATGTTCATCTACGACAAAAACGATGGCGGTGTAGACGTCCGTCGTATCGAAAACAAGATGGGTATCCATGGTTCTCCAACCTGCGAGCTTGTTTATAAAAACGCACGCGCAGAACTTTGCGGCGACCGCAAACTGGGTCTTATCAAATATGTCATGGCATTGATGAACGGTGCCCGTCTGGGTATCGCGGCACAGTCTGTCGGCTTGAGTCAGGCAGCCTATAACGAAGCGCTGGCCTATGCCAAAGACCGTAAACAATTCGGTAAGGAAATCATCAATTTCCCGGCTGTTTACGACATGCTTTCCATCATGAAAGCCAAACTGGATGCCGGACGCGCGCTACTCTATCAGACTTCACGCTACGTAGACATCTACAAAGCCCTTGATGACATTGCCCGCGAACGCAAACTGACACCGGAAGAACGTCAGGAACAGAAACGTTACGCCAAACTGGCCGACAGTTTCACTCCTCTGGCTAAAGGTATGAACTCAGAATACGCCAACCAAAACGCTTACGACAGCATTCAGGTTCACGGCGGTTCCGGCTTCATGCTCGAATACGCCTGCCAGCGTATTTACCGTGATGCACGTATCACTTCCATTTACGAAGGTACAACCCAGCTGCAAACCGTAGCGGCCATCCGTTATGTAACCAATGGCGCATATATCGCCACCATCCGCGAATATGAACAACACTTGGTAGCTCCTGAATTTGAGCCACTGATGAACCGTGTGAAAGAAATGGCCAACAAATTCGATGCCTGCACCAATGCAGTTAAGGAAGCCAACGATCAGGAACTGCACGATTTTGTAGCCCGCCGCCTGATGGAAATGGCAGCTGTCACCATCATGTCTCACCTCTTGCTTCAAGACGCTACAAACCGTCCGGACCTGTTCAGCAAGAGCGCGACTGTTTACATAAACTATGCAGAATCAGAAGTAGAGAAACACTTCAATTTCATCCGCAAGTTTACTGCTGAACAACTGTCCAACTATCGTCAGATTTAAACACAAATCAGTTGCTATACGTAACAACTGTATAAACAAAAATTTCCCCCGAAAGTGTTTCACCATACTTTCGGGGGATTTTTATAATACAACCTTTCAGCACTTTATACAGACGCTGTATTTCTCTAACACATCAGTAAGACATCACACCTCTGAGAACATTCAGATTCATGACACATACTTTCTTATGTTTGTCTTATGCGATAAGACCATCAATATATAACCTTTCCCTGCTTCTTTTTAACAGACTGCCCGGCCAACACCTTCAAATCAATACCCAATACCGGCGGATAAACATTCATATTCTCACGCGTCTCGCCGGTTCTTGAAATATAATCAACGGTTTTTACCTTATCCGGTAATGGTGGAAATACCTGAATAAACCGAAGAGTCTGTCGAGCCTGGTCACCGACAAAGAAACAAGTGTCTGTCGGAAAATGCTCTACATACCGCAGTTTATAACAATCACCGGTATCGCAGTCACGCAAATAGGTTTCACTATTAAAACGTATCCACCACCAGTTTTCTTGAGGCACCCAACAATAGGCCACATAGGTTGCTTCTGATGTACGCCATATTCCGGTTATGGGATAATAGTCTCCATGCAACGTATTGTCATCAGCCTGCTGCACATTGGTATATCCGGGAAAACTTCTCTCGTCTGCAATCGTATACGACCGGGCGGGACGGACCATATCCGGTTTCCTATTCTCGGGACGAAAAGATGAATATTGCACACCCGTCTTACAGCTACATACAAACAAAGCAAAAACTGTCACTCCCAAAAGACTTTTTCTGAAATGTTTCATAAGATTAAAAATTAAGATTAAAAACCAAGTATCGTATTTATTCTCTTCATTACAGAATCACATTTATACGTTCACGCTCTATGTCTTTGAGTTTGATATTAAAATAATTCCAACGTTCCGTAGTACCGGATTCTATCACATCAATTCTGCTTACCGACTTTGGCAAAGGCGGGAATATCAAAGTAAACTCTATCACATTATTTTTGTAATACCGCAGACGAAAACGTTCGTCCAGATTGTATCCACCCTCTATTCTGCGAACCTTATATTTATCGCCGGTATCCTTGTCTACAATAAAAATATTACTGGAAAAGAAATATGTAGGGCTGTCAGACTGCACATAAGACAACAATACCAACTGTGTTTCTTTTTTTCCACGTATAATATAGAAAGGGACTTTCATAGAAAGAAATTCCGCTTGTATACTGCCACTGCTTTCCGATGAAGGAAGAGCCCCTTTAGCATGTGTCTTGACAGGAATGTCGTCATCAGAAATATTATCGTTTAAAGGTTCGAATACAGTGTGCTCTGTCTGATGATGAACCTGTGTATCAGCAGATACAACCTGTATCGCACTGTTATTCCCTACGGCAGACACGTCCTGACTTGTTACCGCCAAAGACGATGTATCCGGCTCATCATAAGCAAGGGGCTGATTCCCGACAACTTTTACCGAATCCACACTTTTTACAGAAAAGGCATCTCCCGAAGACACTACATCTGAGGAATCCGCAACCTCCACAACCGGACGGGAAACATTCATTTTATCAACAGCCGACACACTGCTCTGACGCAATCTGTAAACAACTTCCGCCTCAGCTTTGGCAAAACAGAAAACAGAAAAGAATACAGCAAACAGACCGACAGACACCGCGGCTCTCAATTTACCAAGATGACGGGACGCATTTTGCTTCATCAAAATAAAACGACGCCGTATAAACGAGTGCCCAAAACCATTGGTCAGCCCGTAACGGACTGACAATGCCTCTTCCAACAGAAGCGTCTGATAGACATGTAAATCCCCACCTGTCTGCAACACCCTGGCGTCTGCCTGAAATTCATGTATATTGCGAAGTTCCACCAACACAGCCCAAAGAACCGGATTAAACCACAACATACGTGTAACCGTCTCAATATAAAAGATATCGTAATAGTGACGGCATCTGATATGCGCCAATTCGTGTTTCATAATAAAGAAACGATGCTTGCCGGACATATGCAGAGGCAAAAAAACCGCGTTTACGAAAGAAAACGGAGAACTGATATCCGCAGAACGATATATCCGGAACTTTCCGAACCGAACGACCGATGACTTTACGCGTTTGCCCCAGATACAAAATGCACCATAGAAAAGATGTAACATCAGCAATGTTGCTACGACACTATATACAACCAACAGCACCTCTTTCAACGGAAAATGAAAAGTTTCTTCTGTCACCGGACGTAAAACACCACCTTTAAACAAAGCATGATCACTCGTGCCGGCAGCCGGTACACCATGAGTGTAAGAATCAACATACACCACTTGTTGCACATTGTCTCCAACCTCTATCATCAAAAATGCCAGAAACAATGAAATCAAAGGTAAAGCCAGCAAATATGCACGCAAAAATGCGTATCCAGCCGTTTTTCTTAGCAAAAGCCAGTAAATCAGCATCAAGAAAGCAGAAGCCAATATAAAACGTCCGCAATAATAGCCCATCTCACCCAATATGTCCATAATCTTTTTAATTTAAGGTTAAAATACTAAAGGCTCAACTGTCTTTTTTGTTCTCATTAAGAATCTTAATCAAATCAGCTATTTCCGAAGAAGTCAGTTTCTCTTTCTTCACAAAAAAGGATACTAAAGACACAAAAGAATCTCGAAAAAACGACTTTTTCACTGATGAGATAAACGAATCCAAATATTCTTCCCGGCTTACAAGGGGATAATACTGATGACTCTTTCCCAATTCATGATATGCCACAAAGCCCTTGGTTACCAACACACGCATGACTGTAGAAACAGTGTTATAGGCCGGTTTAGGGTCCGGCATATCAGCAAGCAAATCATTGACAAACGCTTCTCCTCTGTCCCAAAGCAAATTCATCAACTGCAATTCGGCTTTCGTAAGTTCCCGATAATTTTTCATTGGCTATAAATTAATATTAAACAGATTTAAAGATGAACGCTTCAAATATATGAACTATACTTATAGTTGACAAACTATTTATATAGTTATAATATACATTTTAATATATTTAACATAAAAACATTTCACAGAGATGAAAACCAAGACAAATCAGCCGACAGTTTGGCAAAAATTATATAACGACCTTATAACAAGCTTGTTATATAATTTTATATGTTTATACTTCAATATTATTATCTTTATAAGGAACAAAAAGACATGGTGCTATTAATCAAGTAGTTACAAAGTTACAAAAAAACTCCTTCACCCCTTCACATCATAACATAACACACTATTATTCAAAACATTACATGTGAAGGATAAAATATCAAATCATTCACAGTATACACATCTAAATTTTTTTCTATAACCGATATATTTCATTGTCTGATGAACTATTTTATGCGCCAATATTTAAAACACAAATTAACATATAACATCAATATAAGTCAAAACCGGCATTAACAATAATATTTCTTTACACAAAACAAGACGGATACGGTTGTGAACTTTTTCGTAACAGTTCAGAAAATCATACGCATACTGTTACGAAGAAACCCGCAACCGTTCACACTAAACTTCATAACCGTACCCGTAACAAACCATAACCGTATGTAATGAAACTCACAACCGTATCTGTTTTGCGACCGAACTGTGAATTTTTCTTAATATTCTCTCACTAAAAGTGAAGAGAATGTGAAGGACTTGTGAATACTATCCTTCACACATAACTTTATAAATAACAAGATATTACACACAAATGTGAAGAGGTGAAGGATAAAATAGAAAAATAACTTCCTTAGGGAAAACGCTGGGAACAAACTACCGGAAAATCAATATAACACTACTTGTCTGTCAGGATGCTTATCGGTATTTTTCTGCTACAACGACCTAACAACATGAAAGCATATAAAAAAAAGTAATGAGCCTGTTTTTTACAGACTCATTACTCTAATACGTTATTATAAGATTCCGGAATTAGCGTACCATAATCTTACTGCTCCAACGTTTTCCCTGCGTATCTGTCACACAGACTACATAAGTTCCTGACGCAACAGAAATACAGTCTAACAAAGCGGGTGAAGCAACCGGAGTCCACTGACGTACCACACGTCCGTTCATATCCAACAATGTCACCTGCAAACCTTTTACGCTTTCATCACCATTAATATACAGTGTCAGGCTCTCTCCCTTCTCAATAAGCTGACGATCTAAACTGAACGTGCCTTCAGCCGACATGTCTGCCTTAGTATTCACAGATGTGGCTTCGGTCAGTTCTTTGATTTCATCTGCCGTCAATGCTACATTGAACATATAGAAATTGTCTATTGTTCCACAATAATCATTATTGTTTCCGGCTTCTGAAGTATCCCACCATTGAGTACGGCCGATATAATTGCGCTTGTCTTGGGTTAACTGAGCTAACTGATAGACCTCTTGTGTAATGTCTGTTCCGGCCACTGTCTGCACACCATTCAAATAAATGCGTGTTGTCTTGGTCTTGGCTTCGAACACAAAAGCCACTTTATTTGATTTACCTATTGTCAGACTTTTGGGAGAATCGACCATTTTAGTTGCCTGCCAGTTATATTTCACACCTGCTGTCAACGCACTGGCACGTCCAAACACACTGTTACCAGATGAGGAACCAAAGTCATAAATACGTGGACTTTTGTTTAAGTTTGACGGTGTAACCTCAACAAAGAACGTGTAACTTCTCAGACTGTCCAGAATTCCGGCCGGAGCAAGTCCATAACCGTTAGTCGAGAATCCGGTGGCAGTATTTGCTGTCAAGTCAAGCACTCCGTTAACCTTTGCACTACCCATTACCTGAAGGTCATGACCCTTGCCGCTCATATCTTTTACATAAGTCTTTCCGCCATCCTCATATACATCCTCGGGCTCAAAAGTATATGAAAGAATCATGTTCTTGGTATAATCCCTGGGCTGTACGTTGACAATGAAATCATGACTTTTTCCTGCCACTGTTGCTGTTAGCTTCACATCTGTAGCCTCATCGGGAAATGTCACAATACCGGTAGAGCTCAGTACGTCGGGATGGCTGGAAGACCATGTCACGGTATTACCGGACAGCGTCTTAACCGGCAGCACAATATCGGTCAGAGCCACCTTCGGCACAAAAAGATATTCCAATTCCGCATCGGCGATAAGCTCATCATCTAGCGTATATTTCTGACTGACAGCAGTCAGCTCGACCACTTCTGATTGATTGAGCGCACGGTTGTAAACACGGGTATCCTCTACCCAACCATTGAAACCACCAATCTTGCAACGGTCTAATGTCAGTCCCTCAACCTCTACCTTCTGGTCAATCAGCCCGTTGACATACGTTGTCAGTACTCCATCGGCATAAGTAAGCGTCAAATTAAAATAACCGAACTTAACCGGATCAAACCAGATACCACCGGTTCCACGGTCTTCATACTTCCAGCTGTCGGAATTACCCAGTATGTTATTGCTTGCATAAACTTTATCACCAATTGTAAGTACCGGCTTAAGTGTCTGAGGATTGACGGTATAAATCACATCACCAAAGCTCAAAAGCGTACCGCCGAAAGAACTGGCATACAAATATGGAGAAAGCGAAATGCTGAAGGTGGAAAGCTTATCTGTAGCCAATTCTGCAACAGTATTGTCTGTCAATACAAGCACACCGTCCTTTACTGTAGCTGTACCTTCAACAGCCTTGTCGTATGTTTCGTCTATAACCAGACCATTCTCGGTATCCGCTGTTTCCGACGGAAAATCAAATCCACGGTGTATGGCTGTGCAATAGCCCAACGGACGAATCTCATTGACAATCCAATCGTAATATTCACCATACATCCAAACAACCTGCGGCTCTTCACCATTATAACCAGGAATAATGTATGGACGCACATTATTTTTCAATGAATTAGAGGTATAAGGCTTTGATGTAACTGAACCGTCATCTCCTACCGTATATTTCACAATTTCATAAACCCCGTTGACCGGCACCGAACAATACACTTCATTGGGGCGCACCGGATCGATAGCCATACCGGCACTATAACACATTTCCAGTCCGGGTGTCTGATGGAAAGCACCTCCGCCATTGGCCAGGAAAGTCTTCTTCCATGATGTACCGGTCCATTGTGCATAATAGTAATCGTGAGAGGTCTTTCCAGAACTGATACGAACCATGGCAATTACCGGATAGCCGTTCTTATCCTCTGAAACCTGCCAAACCCAGTCTCTCTGATTAGACGGATTATCGACAACAGTAGAAGGATAGGTAGACACATAGGAAGATGTTTTGTTTACATTGAAAGGACCGTCCGCAATATTTGACAAGACATTACCATTAACATCCTGTAAAGTCTTACTCTTTATGTCTACAACATTAAAATAAACAAAATTAGGATTCTCATTATCAGGATGCCCTGTTGTATAAGTTACATAAAGTTTATCCTTACCGTTTGAAAGATATTTTGCATATGGTCTGGCACCTATTGACTGTACCATCTGATAAGGCCCCCATGTAAAGGTTACATCATCATTCTCGTCCGGTATACTGAGCTGGGCTATGGTCGGATGCCAGTTGATACCACGCCAGCATAAATAAATGTGTTCAGGATCGTCAGACAAAATAAACGGTGAAGGATATGTCGTATTATGACTTGTCTTTATAACCTTTTCCTCGCCCAGAGAAGTGATGTCCCCCGGCTTCTGAGAAACACGATAATAGAAACAAGCCTCATCTGTGTGGCGTGAATAGAATATCATCACACGTTTGTCGGGCAAAACCAGGAATGTAGGATTGTCGTGATCATCCGGCTGGAAATAAGAACGGATAAGCACTTCGCTTTGCTGTTTTTTATTGAAATCATACTGCATGGCCTTAATGGCTCCGTGTATGTCGATATAACCCACGTATGTCATGTTAATGCCCGCAGCCTCATCCTCATAATGCAAAGCACGCGGATCGGCAAACCAACACCAGGCTCCTTCTTCAGTCACAGTCTCTCCGGAATAAGGCTCAATGATTTCGGGTTCTGAATAAGGGCGCTGAAGATCTCTGATTTCTTCTGTGGTTAATGCTATGTTATATAACTGGAAATGGTCCATCGTACCGCAATAATCAATGTTGCTGGATGCTACGCCCGAATCCCACCATTGGGTACGGCCGATATAATTACGCGTATCGGCACCGATTGTTGTAATCTCATATGGTTCGTGAACGATATTTTCTCCGCTTGCCACCTGTGAACCGTTAAGATATATTTTTGTTTCTTTGGTCTTAGCGTCAAAAACAAAGGCAACATAGTTTTCCTCACCGGTATTTAATGTACGTCCGGAATTAACCATCTGAGTTGTACCGTCATTGTATTTCATTCCGGCCGTAAATCCACTGGCACGTCCAAAAAGGCTGTTTCCGGCAGACAGACCGAAATCGTACAGACGCGGACTGCTGTTCAGATGTTCCGGTTTAACCATCATAAAAAAGGTATAGCTGCGCAAACCGTTGAGCGTTCCTTCCGGAGCAATGGCATAACCGTTGGTTGAAAATCCGGAAGCTGTATTGGCCGTAAGGTCAAGCGTTCCCTCAGCCTTTGCACTGCCCAAGAGCTTTGCGTCACGTCCGTTTCCACTTTTGTCTTTTACATAACGTACATCGTCAACCGTGTACACATCATCTGATTCGAATTCATATTCCAATACCTTATTGGCTGTGATATCTCTCGGGTTGACATTGACCGTAAAAGTGTGACTCTCGCCGTCTGCCGTAGCAGTAAGCTTCACTTCTGTTGTTTCCTGAGGTAAATTTACCAGGCCATCAGCCGAAAGAACAGAACTATGGTCGGAAGTCCATACAATTTGCTTTCCGGAAGCTGTTTTTGACGGCAAGACTACATCAGTTACTACCGGATTGGGTAAGACAATCTGTTCTAGTTCACTGCTTTCTTTTGCTTCACCAATGCCGGTTTCGGCATATAAAGATGTAAAGCAAACCAGTCCCGACAAAAGTGCCGGAACAATCCATTTTAAACTCTTCATGTTTTTTTGGTTTTTCGTAATAATGAGATTAAGTTTCGTCAAAGATAATACTTTTTTCTAATTTGTCAAAATAGAACCCAAGTATACAAGCGAATTAGAGCACTCATTTACAATAAAATAAAAACATGAACAACAGACTATATTCATCAAACTTTTTTAATATAAAAAGTTCCACAATATAAAAAAGTTTCTCAAGTTCCCATAATTACCCACGGAAAAACTAATACCTAAAACAAACCGTCATTATAAAAAAACATATCATTCCTTTAAACAGACTTCCCGAAAAAGTAATAACTCTAGTATTGCAAAAACATATCCTCGAGAATACTCCCACAAAACAAGAGTGTTATTCATAATGAAATATTATTCTTCACTATATTTTTTCGTACTATCAGACGTTTTTTATAATTTTGTATGAATTATACATTAATCACACAAAATATAACGACCTATGATGAACGAATGGTTTGAATGTAAAGTTCGATACGAAAAAACATTGGAAAACGGCCAAGTTAAGAAAGTAACAGAACCTTATCTGGTAGACGCATTAAGCTTCACAGAAGCAGAACATCGCTTTATAGAAGAAATGGAACCTTTCATGTCCGGCGAATTCCAAGTTACTGATATCAAACGTGCAAAATATGCCGAACTATTTGAAAGTGAAGATTCCAGTGCTGACCGCTGGTTCAAAGCTAAAGTTGCCTTTATCACACTAGATGAAAAGAATGGTGTTGAAAAACGTACAAATCAAAACATGCTGGTACAGGCTACAGACTTACGCGATGCCGTTAAACAACTTGATAAAGGAATGGAAGGCACTATGGCCGATTATGAAATCGTATCCATTGCAGAAACTCCAATTATGGATATTTTCCCATATAAAGCTGAAGCAGACGAAAAACCGGAATTTCCTGAAGCCTAAAAGGCAGCAAACAAACTAAAATCTTATTATGCCAGACATTAAAGAAGAAATAAAGCAAATTAAAAACGAATTGCCGGAAGGTGTTCGTTTAGTTGCCGTTTCTAAATTTCATCCAGCAAGCAGTATAGAAGAAGCTTACGCTGCCGGTCAACGTGTTTTTGGGGAAAGCCATGTTCAAGAACTTCAACAAAAATATGAACAGCTTCCGAAAGACATTGAATGGCATTTTATCGGTCACTTGCAAACTAATAAAGTTAAATATATTGCAAGTTATATCAAACTGATTCACGCTGTAGATTCATTAAAACTACTCAAAGAAATAGACAAACAAGCCGAAAAAGCAGGACGCGTTATTGACTGTCTCTTACAACTCCACGTCGCACAGGAAGAAACCAAATATGGTTTTACCCCAGAAGAATGTATGGATATGCTTAAAGAAGGTGAATGGCATAATCTGACCCATATCAGAATATGTGGTGTGATGTGTATGGCATCTAATACAGATGACACCAATCAAATTCACGAAGAATTCCAGCGTGCTCATGATTTCTTTATTCAAGCAAAAGAGAAATTCTTTACTAACATACCTTATTTTAAAGAATGTTCATGGGGTATGAGCCACGATTATCCTATTGCAATAGAAGAAGGAAGTACATTAATACGAGTAGGAAGTAAGATTTTTGGAGAAAGAGTTTATTAAATGTAAGTAAATCTTGCTCATTTAATTTTTTTCAATTAGTTTTGCACATATCTTAAAAAAATGTGCAATGAGCGAACTGAAATTTAATGAATATATAGAGCAAAGCATCAAGGACTATTGGGACCTTGATGCTTTAGCTGATTATATGGGAGAAACGTTCCAATATAAAGATATCGCACGAATCATAGAAAAACTTCACATTATCTTTGAATACAGTAATGTACAGCGAGGGGACAAAATTGCCATATGCGGCAGAAACTGTGCCCACTGGGGAGCTGTATTTTTTGCCACACTTACTTATGGGGCTGTAGCCGTACCTATTCTTCATGAATTTAAAGCAGAACAGGTACATAATATTGTTAACCATAGCGAAGCAAAACTCCTTTTCGTGGGCGATGTTGTATGGAAAGAACTTGATGCAAATGAAATGCCTAATCTGGAAGGCATTATATGCATTGCCGACTACTCACTTTTGGTAGGACGAACACAAAAAGTCGTTTTCGCACGCGAACATCTTAATCAATTGTTTGGAGAACGTTATCCTATGAACTTCCGCAAACATCATATTTCATATTATAAAGGTGAAGATGATGAACTTGCTGTAATTAACTATACTTCTGGTACAACCAGTCGTTCAAAGGGGGTAATGATACCCTATCGTGCTTTATGGTCTAATCTTAAATTCGCACAATCTGCATTAGGACCACACATCAAACCTGGTGACCGAGTAGTATCGATGTTGCCAATGGCACATATGTATGGTATGGCATTTGAATTTATTTATGAATTTTGCGCCGGTTGCAAGGTTTTCTTTCTTACCCGTGTTCCATCACCGCAAATTCTATTCAAGGCTTTTGCTGAAATTAAACCAGCAATTATCATCGCTGTACCATTAGTTATCGAAAAAATTATCCGTAAAGCAGTATTACCTAAAATTCAAGATACAACAGTTAAAATGTTGCTCAAGATTCCGGTAGTACGTCAAAAGATTAAAGACAAAATCTGCGAACAAATCAAAGCTGCTTTTGGTGGAAACTATTATGAAGTGATTATCGGAGGGGCTGCATTTAACCGTGAAATAGAGGCCTTGCTTCATGACATTGGTTTTAACTATACGGTAGGTTATGGTGCGACTGAGTGTGCACCAATCATTACATATGAAGACTGGAAAAACTTCAAACAAGGCTCATGCGGCAAAGCGGCTCCACGAATGGAAGTAAAGATTGACAGTAAAGACCCACATAATGAAGTTGGAGAAATCCTTGTACGTGGTACCAATGTTATGCTCGGTTATTATAAAAATGAGGAAGCAACAAAAGAAACTCTTGTCAATGGCTGGTATCACACCGGAGATTTGGGTATAATGGATGAAGAAGGTAATCTTTTCATTAAAGGCAGAAGTAAGAATATGCTGCTGGGAGCTAATGGTCAAAATATTTACCCGGAAGAAATTGAAGACTTACTCAACAATATGACATTGGTCAATGAAAGCATCGTCATACAGAAAGGTGACAAACTTTATGGCTTGGTTTATCCGGACTTTGAAGAGGCTGAAAAGCTTGGTTTGCAAACCAACGATCTGGCAGGTGTCATGGAACAGAATCGTACAGAACTCAATGCGGCACTTCCTTCATATGCTCACCTTAGCGGCATAAAAATCTACAATGAAGAGTTCGAAAAAACTCCAAAACGAAGTATCAAACGATTCTTATATGCTGATGCAGAAATATAAAAAATAAGGCCGTTTTAAAACGGCCTTATTTTTTACATACTATTATTTTTTATCTTCTCATATATTTCTATTTATCTGATTTTTTGTTTTTCAATTTAAACGAAACAGGAAGCGTCATCTTCGTTGATACACTTTCACCATTCACTTTACCCGGAATCCAGGATGGCATAGCTTGGATTACACGCAAAGCCTCTTCACTCAATCGTTCATCCGGACTCTTGACTATTTTACAAGCTGAAATATCTCCACTTCTGGTTACAATAAATGAAACCATTACACGTCCCTCTATATTTGCTTTTCTACACGCTTCCGGATACTTAATGTTTTGTGAAAGATAAGTCATCAAGGCATTCATACCGCCAGGAAACTGCGGCAGTACATCAGGCGCTTCAACAATCTGCCCCATAGCTTCAGGTTTCGCATTCTTTTGTCCTTCAAAAGCCGTCATAACACACTGGTCATACGGCTCAATAAGCTTACTGTACTCTGATGGAAATTTGACAGACTCCCATATTTCAAAATTCGTCTTACTTCCATCATACCATTTCAATTCGAAAGTATTCTCGTCCAACCATTTAATCGGACTCTCTATTCCACTCTCGTCAATAAGATTATCTGTCAGTCTTTTAAAGGTACCCGCTTTTCCAGAAATAAACGTCTTGGTCTCGCTTTCCTGCCAGGGAATAAAAGCAAAGAAATAACCGTCACCATATATTTTATAATATAAAGGAGATTTTACAGGAATGATTTCACCCTCTGAAGTTTTCCGGGTTCCCTTCAATTGCCAACAACCACTAAATTTACCATTTTTCCTGTTCATCCCATGGTAAGCACCAACCCAAACACGAGCCAAACCGGACGGCAGAAAAGAACGCTCCCAATTTTCTTCAAGCTGTATCTTACCCGAAGGTGAAAAGTCTGTCCAAGTTAAATTGAAATGCTTCTCGTCTATTATTGATATGGGTAAATCTCCGTTGTCTTCTTGAATCAATGAATCTGAAACATAATTATAAGGCATATAACGAATTGTATAACTAATATTCTCATCCCCCTCATCCATATATTTTACAGCTAAAGAAAGTACATGATCATCACCATAATATTTATAATGGACATAAGGATAAACAATTGATTGGTTATCACTCTTACGGCATACCCATTTATTCTTCCAAAAACCTTTCAAGGCATTATTAATACCATCACTGTTTTCTGCCAACACTTGACTATTTACAGCATTAAACTGATTTCCAGCCTGACAAACCTGTATTGCACTCCCACAAAGAATGATCAAAAAGGCTTTTAATACTAAGCCTACGGAACTACCTGAAAAAGACTTATTCATAGTAATATAATATAAAAGTTAATTTACAAAATTAACCATTTTCCGTAGCTATTTGCAAAGATAATCTATTTATATTACGCCTTTTCACATCATTTATCAAAAAAAAAAAAAAATTAACATTATACTCACCTAAACTCTCATACAACATGACGCTGAAATAATATGCGGCCATTACAGAGCAAATAATATACGTATTAATTCTTTTCCGACTTTTTTGAATCGGTTTTACCCGACGATTGCTTATGAGACACTGTTTCAGCCTTCATATTATTAACAGCTGTTATCTGCTTAACCGTAGCAGCTGTTTCCATCTTGACAGATTCACCTTTAGATGATACATCAACCTTCACAGCAGCATCAGACACAGCTGATTTTCTACTTTGTTCCATCTCCTCCGCAATATGTGCAGCACGCACGCGACTCAATGTTTCCGGTGACATTTGCAGATAGGAAGCAATATGCAGCATTGGTGCCCTAAGAAGGATCTCAGGTTTAGTATTCAACAAACGCAGATATCGCTCTGCGGCGTTTTCAAACCGCTGACTATCCGCATAAATCTGAGAACTAATCAAGGCATGTTCCATAATCTTACGGAACAGAACTTCTATCTCCTTATTTTCATCAGCTAGCTTATGTAAAGCATCATAAGGAATACCATAAAGCCAACTGTTTTCCAATGCTTCAACAATAAGACGTGAAGGTTCCTGTTTGAGAAAACTTTCAATACAAACAACAATTCTTCCTTCGTATGAAAAATGCTCTGTTACATCACGTCCATTCTTATAATAATATTGGCGCACCATACCCTTATCCACAAAGTACATATGTTCACAAATATGACCTTCAGGTAATACAACATCTCCCTTAGCATATTTAAAAGGTACCAGAATCTCCGACAAAGCTTCTATGCCAGCCGGTGTCAGCCGACAATAAATACGGGCGATTTCTCTTGCCACGTCTCGTGTCCTGTCCATAATGCAACAATTATTATTTTTACGGAATATGTTAATCGAGCTTCAACACGGCAAGGAATGCTTTCTGCGGCACTTCTACATTACCGATCTGCTTCATACGCTTTTTACCCTTCTTTTGTTTTTCCAACAACTTACGCTTACGACTCACATCGCCACCATAGCATTTAGCCGTCACATCTTTACGTAATTGCTTAACAGTTTCACGGGCAATAATTTTTGCACCAATAGCTGCTTGAATCGCAATATCAAACTGCTGACGCGGCAATAGTTCTTTTAATTTCTCACACATCCGACGACCAAATGTCACCGCATTATCTACATGAGTTAATGTTGACAACGCATCTACAGGCTCACCATTAAGCAAAATATCCAGCTTAACCAATTTTGAAGGACGGAATCCATCCTGATGATAATCAAATGAAGCGTAACCTTTCGAAATACTTTTCAATTTGTCATAGAAGTCTATTACAATCTCACCCAATGGCAAAGAATAATACAACTCTACACGATTTCCACTAATATATTCTTGCTTAATCAATTCTCCACGCTTACCTAAACATAATGTCATAATCGGACCTATATAATTTGTCGTGGTAATAATTGAAGCTTTTATATATGGTTCTTCTATATGGTCGATCAAGGTCGGATCCGGCATTCCTGCAGGATTGTGTACTTCTTTTACACCACCTTGTTTATCATATACCATATAAGAAACATTCGGCACTGTTGTAATCACGTCCATGTTGAATTCGCGATCCAAACGTTCCTGAATAATTTCCATATGCAACAGACCAAGAAAACCACATCGGAAACCAAAACCTAACGCAACTGATGACTCAGGCTGAAAAGTCAAAGAAGCATCATTCAACTGCAGTTTCTCAAGTGAAGCCCGAAGATTTTCAAAATCCTCAGTCTCTATAGGATAAACTCCGGCAAAGACCATTGGTTTAACCTCTTCAAATCCGGAGATTGCCTTTTCACAAGGATTAGCTGTATGAGTAATGGTATCACCTACCTTCACTTCTGTTGCAGTCTTAATACCTGATACAATATATCCCACATCACCGCAATGCAACTCACGCCGTGGAGACAAATCCATTTTCAATACTCCAATTTCGTCTGCCGTATATTCTTTTTGAGTATTTATAAAAACGACATCATCCCCCGTCTTTATACTACCATTAACAATTTTAAAATAAGCAATAATGCCACGAAAAGAATTAAATACGGAATCAAATATCAAAGCCTGCAATGGAGCATTTTCATCTCCTACCGGACACGGTATACGCTCTACAACTGCTTTCAATATTTCAGGTACACCTTCACCAGTCTTTCCAGACGCGCGAATAATATCCTCACGCTTACACCCTAGAAGATCAATAATTTCATCTTCAACTTCCTCCGGCATCGCATTAACCATATCACATTTGTTTATCACCGGAATAATCTCCAAATTATGGTCTATAGCCATATAAAGATTTGATATGGTTTGTGCCTGAACACCCTGAGTAGCATCTACGACCAAGAGCGCACCTTCACATGCTGCAATAGAACGGGATACTTCATAAGAAAAATCCACATGTCCCGGGGTGTCAATTAAATTTAAAATATATTTTTCTCCATTATAAAGATACTCCATCTGTATAGCATGACTTTTAATGGTGATACCACGTTCACGTTCCAGATCCATATCATCAAGCATCTGGCCTTCAGTCACTTTAACAGTATTGGTATATTCAAGCAAACGGTCTGCCAATGTTGACTTTCCGTGATCTATATGTGCAATAATACAGAAATTTCTGATATGCTTCATGTGTGATAATTAAGTATAATCCACACAAAGATACAAAAAAAAACGATATACTACAGGATAAGTTATCAAGACTTAAGAATAATCTTTATTTATATAAAACTATTCTTCTATTTATTTCGTAAAAAAAAGAAGATACGCTCCTCCTAACTATTTGTCAAAAAAATCATTATTCCAAAGCCTTATTATTTCATTTTATCAAGACACCAAACTCTCCCGTCTGATATTATACAAATAGCAATCAACATATCAATAGATTAACTTATAAAAGATACTTTTTATAACAAAAATTTTCATTTTCTGAGAAAGAGTTTAATTTATGCTTATTTCTTACTGTTTTTATATAAAATTCAAACTCATCAAACTGCTATTATCTTCTCAAAAACAAAAATATATAATAATAAAATGAAAGCAATCATAATCCTTTCTCAGGATACTAAATATCAGTTTAAAAACTCCCCAATATATACTACCCTATAACATTAAAAAGAACTTTCTTTGAGTTTCCTAATATTCTAAGATTTAAATCAATATACAAATAGTAATATATAGCTTTAATTCTTGATAAGACAAAAAAAGCGCCCGTAATACCTAACTACGAACGCATACATCTTAACAAGAATCTGTTTACTTCAATGAGAATAGCGGCTCTTTTTCTGTACCTGCCACAACTAATTTTTCTTCGCGAAGCAACCAACCTAAAGCCAAATAAAGTTCTTTATCTGTCTTGATTTTTGCAACCTTTTTCAGTTCCTTTGCACCAAGTTGACCATTCTCATTCAATGCGTTCCAGACTTGTCCTGCAATTTCACCTGCTTTTTCAAACATAATACTTAAAATTTTAATTAATTACTCATCGTTTACACGATGTTTTTAAAAGTTCTCAAATTTACAATGAAAAAATCATCCAACCTAAAAAAACTTAAAAAAACATGAAAAATATAATTTTTTTTAACGATAAGATAATAAATCCGTTACATAATCTTTTATTGAGATTACTCTTTTGACTCCAAATATTCTGCAAATAATGTTGCAGCAGTCTCAACCATCTTTACACATGGCCTTTTAGCATAATATTCTGGAGTACGTTGTTCTGCTTCTGAAACTACAGGAGTCCCTGCACGTAATTTTAATAATTCCGAACAAGTAATAGAACCGTTTATAGCTTTAAACTGCTCTGCCAAATTCTGAACAATAGCGTAATTCTTCGATTTTGAAACTCTATCCTGACCTTCTATCGCACAAAAATCCAAACCTGCCAACATAAACATACCGCATGCAGCACCACAAGTCAGCCTCATTCGTCCTATACCTCCCCCAAATGATGCCGCCATATGAAAAGCCTGCTTCTCAGTAAAGCCATACAAATCTGCAAAAGCAGCTACGACAGACTGGGAGCAATTATACCCAGCTTTAAAATAGGCTACCGCACGTGCTATTCTTTCTTCTTTATCTTTCATCTTTCTCATTTTATACATTTGCAAAATTACAAAGAATAAAGTATATTCGCATGATAAAAATACATTTATGAAGATAATTAAATTTATAACTACAGTCAGTTTAACCGCTTTAATCTGTTCATGTAATTTCGAGAGTTTTGACGAACGCTGCACACGTGAAGCAGAAGAATACACAGAAAAATACTGCCCACGTCGCATGAACGAGTATACAATGATGGACAGTCTTGTATTCGATTCCGAAACACATACATTTTCCTATTATTACTGTCTTGAAGGTAAATTAGACAATGATACTGTCATCAATAAGGAAGTTGCTAATGCATTTGTTGAACAGCTCAAAAAAGAATTAACAACCTCTGTAGAACTACGCTCATATAAAGAAAAAGAAGTAAACTTCCATTATATCTATTTATCGCAAAAAACCGGAAAAGTATTGTTTGAGAAAACATTCTCGCCATCTGATTACAACCCAACGGGAAAGAAATAATAATCAATATCAAAACAACAACCAACCCGCAAAACCACAAATACAGATAAGCAATATCGGATTCATCTTATAAACATGACTGCCTATAAATGTAAATACAAATAAAAATATGCTGATATAAAACTGCCAAGGACAATCGGGGGTACCAAAATTTTCTGCAGTCAACAACAATAATGCAGCTGCAGCCAAAAGTCCCACAACAGCAGGGCGTAATCCTTGAAAAACGCTTTCGACAATAGGATGATCTTTAAAACGCATCAAGAATTTACTAATCAACAACATCAGTACAAAGGAAGGAAAAACAACTGCAAATGTAGCCGTTACACTTCCTAATACCCCCCATGCATGACTATAACCAGCATTAACTACACTTGTATATCCAACATAAGTCGCCGAATTAATACCTATCGGTCCCGGTGTCATCTGGCTAATTGCCACAATATCGGTAAACTGTCCACTTGTTAACCAATGATGACGATTTACCACCTCACCTTGTATTAATGAAATCATGGCATAACCACCACCAAAACCAAATAATCCAATTTTAAAAAAGCTATAAAATAAATTCAAAAAAAGCCACCACATAATCAATTCTCAGTCGGTTTAATATATTTACCATATAAATAGCCACCCAATCCTGCTACAATAATCACATAAATAGGCGAAACGCCTAACAGCCAAATCAAAAATGCACTGACTACAGGAATCCATACATTTGTAAATGTAATTTTTGCGCTTTTAGCCATTTTAAAAGTAGGGGCTGCAATCAAAGCAACAACAGCAGGACGTATTCCCATAAAAATACGTTGTACGGTTTCATTATCCCGAAATTCCTGAAAAAAGAGCGCTACAGCTAAAATAATAAGAAAAGACGGCAAGATAGTACCTAACGCACACACAATACTACCTTTCACCCCTCTAAGCTTATAACCAATAAAAATACTCATGTTAACAGCAAAGATACCCGGGCAACTTTGAGCAATAGCCATCAAATCAAGAAAATCCTCACGGGCAACCCATTTATTCTTTTCAACGACATCAGCTTCTATTAGCGGTATCATTGCATATCCTCCACCTATGGTAAACAAACCAATCCGAAAGAATGTACAGAAACTATCCCAATAAACATTCATAGGTATAAATAATTCATATCAGGTTTACACAATTGATGAAACTCCATTAAAAGAACTGACATATTCTCCTGCAAGCATAAAAACTACAGTCAATTCATCAAAAGTGCAATATCTAACTGTTTATAAATAAAACAAAGCCCCGGAACATATTCCGGGACATTGTTTTTTATAATCGTATTCCTTATTTTTTATGAGCCTCAACCCATTTACGTGCATTAACAAATGCTTCAATCCAAGGTGTAACCTCGTCATGACGTCGATCAATCGGATACCATGCATTTTGCCATGGATAGAACGCACGTTCTAAGTGAGGCATTATTGCAATGTGACGACCATCCGCACTACAAATAGCAGCAGTACTGTAATCAGAACCATTCGGATTTCCAGGATACCCATCATAACTGTATTTTGCCACAATATTATAACGTTCCTCAGGATAAGGCAAAGAGAACTTACCTTCTCCATGCGCAACCCAAATGCCTAATTTATTACCACTCAAAGAACCGAACATCACACTACGATTTGTTTGAATAGTCAGACCGACAAATTCTGATTCAAACTTATGTGAATCATTGTGCAACATATGAGCTTTCTTAGGTAGTTCGGGGTTTATCAAATTAAGCTCAATCATCAATTGACATCCGTTACAAACACCCAATGACAATGTATCCTCACGAGCATAGAATTTATCAAGAGACTCTTTGGCTTTAGGATTATACAGGAATGCACCAGCCCATCCCTTGGCAGAACCAAGAACGTCTGAATTAGAAAAACCGCCACAGAAGACAATCATATTGATATCTTCTAATGTCTCACGGCCGGAAACCAAGTCTGTCATCATTACATCCTTCACATCAAAACCTGCAAGATAAAGTGCATAAGCCATCTCGCGTTCACCATTCGTTCCTTTTTCACGAATAATAGCAGCCTTAATACCAGAAGGTGTACGACGATCCGGATTCAGACCATATTGGGACATTTTACCTGTAAAGTCCTTGTTAAAGACCATTTCTAACGGTTGCATTTTATAATTCTCAAAACGAGCTTTTGCACAACCGTTCATACTTTGCTTACGATCAAGCAAATATGAAGTACTGTACCACACATCGCGCAGATAATCTATGCCAAACTGATATTCTGCCCCATCTTTGCTAACCAAGATATGGCGTTCTTCTGTCGGATGACCCAATTTAACATAGCCAACACCAGCGTCTTCCAATATTTTCTTAAACTCAGCCTTATCCTTATCTGCTATCTGTACAACCACACCAGGATTTTCTGCCAACAAAGTCTTTACGATATCGTATTTCTTAAATTTATCCAAAGAAATTTCCATACCGCCCTCAGTATTAGCAAAACACATCTCAAGCAAAGTGGTAATCAATCCACCTGCAGAAATATCATGACCCGCCAAAATCAACTCTTTGCTAACCAACTTCTGTACCGCATTAAAAGCATCACGGAAATAATCAGGATTTTTACAAGTCGGTACATCAGAACCTACTTTATTCAAAGACTGTGCAAAAGCCGATCCACCAAGACGAAGTTCATCAAAACTAAAATCTATATGATAGAATGTACTCTTCTGTTTATTAACCATAACCGGTGACACGACTTTTTTGACATCACTCACTTCGCCACCGGCACTGACTATAACAGTTCCCGGAGAAATAATCTTTTCTCCGTTCGGATATTGCTGACTCATAGATAAAGAGTCCTTACCTGTCGGCACATTGATTTCCAAAGCACAACAAAAATCAGAAAGAGCCTGCACTCCTTTATACAAACGTGCATCCTCACCTTCTTGTGAACGACACGGCCACATCCAGTTTGCCGACAATGATACGCTATCTAAACCTTCTGATAATGGAGCCCAAACAATATTAGTCAATGATTCTGCAACAGAAAGTACAGAACCAGCTTCGGGATCAGCCAAACCAGCCTGAGGCGCATGACCGATAGCTGTTGCAATACCTGCTTTTCCACGATAATCAAGAGCTACGACACCACAATCGCTAAGTGGCAGTTGGATTTCGCCCTGACACTGTTGGCGCGCAACCTTTCCGGTTACAGAACGGTCTACTTTATTTGTCAACCAATCCTTACATGCCACAGCCTCCAAACGAAGCACACGAGCTACATACTCATTCAGCTTAGCCGGATCGTATGATACATTTTCATAAGTGCGTTCTACAGTTTTATCACGCATATATGTTTTGGGACTATGTCCAAACATTTGAGCTACCTCAAGATCAAACGGACGAACGCCATCAGCCTGCTGGAATGCGAAATGTGCATCTCCTGTTGTTTCACCGACCACATACATCGGAGCACGCTCGCGTTCAGCAATCTTACGTACATGTTCTATATGTTCTTCCTGAATCAACAATCCCATACGCTCTTGCGATTCATTTGCGATAATCTCCTTTGCTGATAAAGTTTTATCGCCAATAGGCAACTTTGACATATCAATCAAACCGCCACAATCTTCTACAAGTTCTGACAAACAATTAACGTGACCTGCAGAACCGTGGTCGTGAATAGATACAACAGGATTTACATCTTCCTCACATAACGCGCGAACAAGATTATTAGCACGTTTCTGCATTTCGGGATTCGCTCTTTGGACAGCATTAAGCTCTATTCCGGAAGAATAACGACCTGTATCAACAGAAGATACAGAACCACCACCCAATCCAATACGGTAGTTATCACCACCCACAACAACTATTTTATTACCCTTCTCCGGAGTACCTTTCAGGCAGTCACGTTTGGTGCCATAACCAACACCACCAGCCAACATTATGACCTTATCATATCCATAACGCTCGCCATTTTCCTGGTGTTCGAATGTAAGCACAGATCCGGTAATCAGAGGTTGACCAAATTTATTACCAAAGTCAGATGCACCGTTTGAAGCCTTTATAAGAATCTGTTCTGGAGTCTGATACAGCCATTTACGTACCGGCAAAATATTCTCCCAATCACGGTCCTCATCCGTACGCGGATAAGAAGTCATGTAAACAGCAGTTCCGGCAATAGGCCAGCAACCAACACCACCACCCATACGGTCCCGGATTTCACCACCTGTACCTGTAGAAGCGCCATTAAACGGTTCTACTGTTGTCGGGAAGTTATGTGTCTCCGCTTTAATGGATATAACGGATTCTATATCCTTAATCACAAAATAATCCGATGTTGAATGCTCTTTCGGCGCAAACTGTTCAACAACAGGCCCCTGTGCAAAAGCAACATTATCTTTATATGCAGAAATAATCTTGTGAGGATTTTCTTTGGTAGTTTTCTTTATCATCTGGAAAAGAGAAGATTCCATCTCCTTACCGTCGATAATAAATGTACCACCAAATATTTTATGACGACAATGTTCAGAATTGATTTGTGCAAAACCAAAAACTTCTGAGTCTGTCAACTTACGGTTAAGCTGCCCTTCAACTTTATGCAAGTATTCAATTTCTTCTGGTGAAAGCGCCAAACCTTCCTGCTCATTATATTCTTCCAGATTATCAATAAAAACAATTGGAGCCGGTTTGATATTCACCGTAAAAATACTCTGATCAAGTCCCTTATACATTCTCTGCAACATCGGGTCATGTTCCGCATTTTCATCTTTTACGGGGAAATATTCTTCAATACGTGTAATGCCTTCCAGATTCATATTCTGGGTGATTTCAACGGCATTTGTACTCCACGGCGTAATCATTTCACGACGAGGACCGACAAAATAACCATCCAATTTGTCTGATGCCTCCAACTTTGCGTCACCATAAAGCCAACACAGTTTGTCAATCTCTTCTGCTGTCAACACATGATCCGACTCTGTCGCAATCACACTCTTACCAGAAGTTCTAAAAAAAGAAATTGTTGTCATACAATCTATAAAGGATTAGATAATTACTTTGACTGCAAAAATAATAAAACTTCGTCAAACGGCCTATTTTTTAAATAACAAATCATTCTCTACCTTTAATAATCATTCTCATAACAGAAAACTTAAGCCTACACACAGACATTAAATACCCGATAAACAAAAACTGTTTTTGGCTTTATAACAAGTTTATGTTAAATTTGCAGAATTAAAATTATCCATTATGTCAAAAAGAATCAACGAACTGGATTTCCTTAAATGCATACTGATTATATTTATGGTCATGTTCCATCTTGTCTGTTTCGGCGATAAATATCCAGAACTGAAACGTTTTGTCTATACATTTCATATGCCAGGTTTTTTATTGTTATCCGGATATCTTACAAACAGATTAAAAGAAACCAGAAAGTTCATGATATCACTTCGTAACATGGCTCTACCATATCTCATCATGGAATCCTGCTACATCATCATGGCATCTATTCTTCCAATCAGAGAACATATAAACACACTTGACGCCTGTCTTTTTCTCGACAAATTATTATTGCATCCTATTGGTCCATACTGGTTCATACACACACTAATTCTCTGTGAAATCATATACTATACCACATTCAAACTTATAAATATTATCTACAAACCACATAAAATATCTACATACATAGAAAAAGACATCAATAAATCCAGGGACAAACGTTACATAGGAATATTCATTACAGGATCATTTCTTTTCATTTTATCACATCCTTTCATCGGACTACTGTCTTTTTCCAATGCTATTTATTATCTCTTTGGCGCTACATTAAAAGTGTTCAACATTGATATATTAAAAGTTCTTTACAACCGTTCCTATATAATTGTGCTTCCATTAATCCTACTTATCTATAATCCTACCAACTATGAACGCACAACAATCAATGGTCTGCTTATTGTTTATTTTTGCCTTTCCACATTACTTTTTATATTTAATAAAATTACAACGCCACGTTTTCTATTATATATAGGAAGACATACTTTTGTCATTTTGCTTTTTTCACCTATTTTTACAATGCTATCAAAATTCTTTATACCGTTATTTTCTTTTGACCCTACATCCATCCTGTTTATGATATTCGCTGTTACATTTGTTTTAATAGGGTCATTCATTTTAGCCTACTTATTAGACTTAACAAAGATCTCAAATATTATATACGGGAAAAGATTTCTTAGCAATTAATCCACCCATCAATCATTCTATGAGACTTTCCATATAACAGGCAAACAATCTGCTATGAATACCTGTTGAATTATCGTTCCAACAGAATACCCCATCATATTTCCTTTTTATAAGTTCTTAGAACAATTACACAACCATACAAATATACGTCACTTCAATCCTCCACGCCACTTTTACCTCATTCGAGAACCTCACTCACACATTATATTTAAAATAAGCACCATAAAACGACGTGAAATAAAAGCAAAAATTGAATCTTTAAAGAAAGGCTAATATTACGTACGCGCGCCCATGCGTTTTCCCTATAAGGGTATTTTTTCGCTTTTCGGCCTTACTCCTTCACAAAGCCATTCAAATAGCAGAAAGACAGAATGTTAAGTGTGAATGACTATCCTTCACATTTCCTTCACCGGTCCTTCACATCCGGCGAATTTGTTTCAAACGCATACGGTTACGAGTTTTTTTCCGTACGGTTACGGATTCAATCCTGCACTTTACAATTTTTTTTCCGCACGGTTACGGTGATGCCCGTTACCGTAACCAAACATTTTTCTGCACGGTTACGGTTTCTTTCGTATCGTTTTTGTCAGAAATTCTTAATGAATACAGACTGCCCTCTCTCTTTTTCTGACTTATCAGACCAGTTGGTTCTCTGAAATGAGCAAAAGACGGATTTAAACCGCTGCGTGAAGGATGTGAAGGATAATCCTTCACATCCTTCACACTGACAATAAGCGTGTTACATGGATTTGTGAAGGGGTGAAGGACTTTTTTTTGTAAACTTTAAACGGTTGATATACTACGTGGTTGTTTAACTTAACAGAAGCGATTTTATGATTTTATATCGAACTCACGGTAAAATATTTAAGATGCCAATTTCATTTATCACACACAAATCTTAATTCATATTCTATATGATTTAACAGCACCCCTCATTTTAAGAAAAGAAGAGCAATAAATGCTCATATTATACATTTCGATGTTTCAAACAGTTAATCATGTTAAAAAAAACATATGTTTTTCATTTTTATATCTTTATAATTCAAGGTGGTTTGTTATATTTGCTCACATGAAAAAAATAACTATTATAATCGTCAGCATCATTATAGGTGTCTCATTTTTAGGACTCCTTTTTATTCAGATGCAATATATAAATCAGATGATCAAAATGCGCAAAGAGCAATTTGACGAATCTGTCATACGTAGTCTGGATCAAGCCTCACGTAATTTAGAGCAGAATGAAACCTTCCGTTATTTGGAGAAAGTTGCAAATGAGGCTTTACTTGACAAGCGCGATTCTACTCCTGAAAAATTGGATACAAAAAAAATCATTTCTCAGACAACCAAATACAGCATACAAGGTAATACCGCAAGTTTTGAATTACAGACTCATGTAAAACATCCTTCCGCCATACCAAAAGTATTACGTCTAAAAAGCTCAAATTCTATTTCTGAGGCATCAAAGAATTTTCAGGAATATGTAAAGAACGCATACGTATATCAAAAAGGCCTTTTGGATGAAGTCGTTTATAGTATTTTATACACAGCCAGTGATAAGCCCTTAGAAGAACGTATCAACTTCAAGCTTTTAGATCAAGATATCAGATATGCACTTGAAAATAACGGTATCAGTATTCCTTATCATTTCACTGTTTCAACAAGTGACGGACGTGAAGTTTATCGCTGTCCAGATTATGAAGAAAAAGGAGAATACTATTCTTACTCACAAGTACTGTTCCGCAACGACCCATCCAATAAAATGGGAATTGTCAAAATACATTTCCCAGATATGAATACTTACCTGTTAGGAACCGCACGCATGATGATTCCGGCTTTAGCATTTACCATCATATTATTCGTGACATTTGTATTTACTATATATGTCATATTCAGACAAAAGAAAATAACCGAAATGAAAAATGATTTCATCAACAATATGACTCATGAATTTAAGACCCCTATATCTTCTATCTCTTTAGCGGCTCAAATGTTGAATGACAAATCAATTACCAAGAGTGAAGCGATGTATGAAAATCTATCCCGCGTAATAAACGATGAGACCAAGCGCTTACGCTTTCAGGTAGAAAAGGTTCTACAAATGTCACTGTATGATCGCGATAACATTGCCTTTAAGCAAAAGGAACTCGATGCTAATACATTAATAGAAGGAGTTATAAAAACCTTCACACTAAAAGTTTCACAAAATGGAGGACAAATTATATCTGACCTTCAGGCTAAAAAATCCATGATATATGTTGACGAGATGCATTTTACTAATGTCATATTCAACCTCATGGACAACGCAGTGAAATATAAACGTGATGATACAGATCTGCAACTAACAGTCAGGACATGGAATACTGGTAACAAAATCAATATATCCATAGAAGATAATGGTATTGGTATCCAAAAGGATGATTTGAAACGAATCTTTGAAAAATTTTACCGTGTACACACCGGAAACAAGCATGATGTTAAAGGTTTCGGACTCGGTCTTGCTTATGTTAAAAAAATTGTAAGTCTACAAAAAGGAACTATTCGTGCTGAAAGCGAATACGGACATGGAACTAAATTCATTATAACATTATTCACACTAAATAATTAATTACTTATGGAAGACAAATTGAGAATATTATTATGCGAAGACGATGAAAGTCTAGGCATGTTATTGAGAGAATATCTGCAAGCAAAAGGATACGAAGCTGAATTATATCCTGATGGTGACGCCGGTTATAAAGCATTCTTGAAAAACAAATATGACATGTGCGTTTTGGACGTAATGATGCCCAAAAAGGACGGATTCGCCCTTGCTCAGGAAATACGCCAAATTAATACAGAAGTTCCTATCATATTCCTTACTGCAAAGAATCTGAAAGAAGATATCTTCGATGGATTTAAAATTGGTGCAGATGATTACATCACTAAACCATTCTCTATGGAAGAACTCGTATTCCGTATGGAAGCTATCTTACGCCGTGTCAGAGGGAAAAAGACAAAAGAAACAAATATGTATAAATTGGGTAAATTCACATTTGACACTCAACGTCAGATTCTGGCAATCGGCGACAAACAAACAAAATTGACCACAAAGGAAAGTGAACTTCTATCTTTACTTTGCGCTCATGCCAACGATGTTTTACAACGTGAACTGGCTTTAAAAACAATCTGGATTGACGATAATTATTTCAATGCACGAAGCATGGATGTCTATATAACTAAATTACGCAAACACTTAAAAGACGATCCATCTATCGAAATTAATAACGTTCACGGAAAAGGTTATCGCCTAATTGTACCGACAGAAGACGAATAGGAAAACATCGCTATGTTACAGTATTAATAAGAAACAGCTGACTAAATTAAAAAAATCCCGGATTTTCATCCGGGATTTTTTTTTAATTTACTTGTGTTTTTGTTCAGTCTTGAATGCGTTTATTCATAATAATATGAACGATGAGACCCAAAATCATAACCAAGAAGGCGGTACCATCTACCCAATTGTAATCCACCCAGTTCAAAGCATAACTCAAACACAAAACGATGGCTCCCAAAATGATCATGATAAGCCCCAAGTTTTTCAAAAATCCATTCATTGTATTTCTATTTTTATATTTTTCATTTTTAATACCACAAATTAAAGCATAATTCTTCAAACACAGAAACATTTTTCCAAAAAAAAGTAACCGTCTCTCTGTTTTCAACTTTTTGCATTAGAAAACACCTTACGTAACACTTCTTGACTTATACTAAGCTCTTCTATAGTTAATCCTCTCAAAGCTTCCTTTAGGGTTTTATTTGCTACATATCTGGATTTTTCTTCTAAATCACGCCCAGTCTTTGTCAAATGAATTAAATTAGTACGCCGGTCTGTTTTACTTGCTATTCTCACTACCAAATTCTGACGTTCCATATTATCAATCAACCTCGTCATACTTGGCTTATCTTTGAATGTCGCATTACAAAGTTCCTGCTGAGTGACACCGTCTTTTTCCCACAAATAAAGTAACACAGTCCACTGCTCGGGAGTAATTTCTACATTATATTGCCTGAAATTACGATACAATTTTCTATTAATGGCGGCAGATACCTTACCATTTAATATGGCAAAGATAAGTTTAATATCAAAATTGAATTGCTCACTCATTATTATAAGTTTTCTTTAGAACTATTGTTTAACTTACAAAGATATGATATTTTTTTGAAATGTTCATTATTGTCTTATATTTTTGTTTAATTAAGAATTTGTTCAGAAATACAGTAAGATATATAAATTAGTTCATAATAAAAATTCCCTGTTACAATTAAAATAAGCCATAAAAGGCTACTTGACTCTAAATATTTACCCTCAAAATCCTCCATAACTACGAAAAAGTTTGGTATATCAAAAAAAAGTTGTAACTTTGCAGCGAATTTTTAAAAATAATTATTAATTAATCATTTAACGTATTATGAATCAATACGAAACCGTTTTCATTTTAACTCCCGTTTTATCTGACGATCAGATGAAGGAAGCGGTCAACAAGTTCAGAGGTATTCTTACCGACAACGGTGCGGAGATTATCAACGAAGAGAACTGGGGCCTTAAGAAATTGGCTTACGCTATTGAAAAGAAGTCTACAGGCTTCTACATCCTTATGGAGTTCAAGGCACAGCCTGAAGTTATTAAGACATTGGAAGTAAACTTCCGTCGTGATGAAAAAGTACTTCGTTATTTAACAGTAAAGCAAGAGAAGTACGCAGCAGAATATGCTGAAAAGAGAAGAAACAATAAAACAAAAAAGGAGGACTAAATTATGGCACAGCAATCAGAAATCAGATATTTAACTCCGCCAACAGTAGACGTAAAGAAGAAAAAATATTGTCGTTTTAAAAAGAGCGGCATTAAATACATCGACTACAAAGATCCTGAATTCTTAAAGAAATTCTTGAACGAACAGGGTAAGATTCTTCCCCGCCGTATCACCGGAACTTCTTTAAAGTATCAGCGCCGCGTAGCTCAAGCTGTAAAAAGAGCACGCCACTTGGCACTTCTGCCATTCGTAACTGACATGATGAAATAAACAAAGGAGGAATAAGTATGGAAATTATATTGAAAGAAGACGTAATAGGCTTAGGTTACAAGAATGACATTGTTAACGTAAAGTCAGGATACGGCCGTAATTACCTTATTCCAACAGGTAAAGGTGTTATTGCATCAGACTCAGCAAAAAAAGTTTTAGCAGAAGAATTAAAACAAAAAGCTCACAAGCTTGAGAAGATTAAAAATGAAGCTCAGGCTTTGGCTGATAAATTGGCAGAAGTTTCTCTGACTATTGCTACTAAAGTCAGTGCAACAGGTGTTATTTATGGTTCTGTAAACAGCTTACAGATTGCTGATGAATTACAGAAATTAGGCTTTAACATTGACCGTAAGATTATCGTTGTAAAAGACGTTAAAGAAGTTGGTTCATATAAAGCTACAGTAAAACTCCACAAGGAAGTTTCTGTTGAAATTCCATTTGAAGTTGTTGCTGAATAAAAATCATTCTTACATAATATAAAAAAAGAGACATCAATTGATGTCTCTTTTTTTTATATATATGTCTAGTCCTGGAATAGCGTTACAACAAAAAAGGTAACATTATGGAAAAGAC
>CAJMNM010000011.1 GCA_905214795.1 uncultured bacterium | reverse complement strand
ACGTCGTGTTGGCAGCAGGCAGTCGCTATAAATATACCGTTAAGGTGAACGCCACCGGCCTGACGTTAGAGGGTTGCACCATCGGCAGCTGGGCTGACGGCGGCGGCGAGAGCGGCGCAGCCGAGGATTTGGGCTACATCTACGACAGCAACACCAAGACCTACACGGTCTATAACGCCGACGGCCTGCTGGCATGGAACGAAGCCTCACAAAAAGATGAATCGATAAATTGCACCCTCGCCGCTGACATCGACCTGACGGGTAAGGAATGGACACGGTCAGGCATATTTACATTCTACTCCGGCGTCTTTAATGGGCAGGGACACCGCATTACAGGATTTAACTCTTCAGCAATGAATAATACTGGATTTTTGGGTTCACTCTTAAGTGAACGTGGAGTGATAAAGAACCTACAACTCATAGATGTGAATCTGTATGGCAGTAGTGGAAATACTGCTGGAATAGTGGGCCGAAATCATGGCCAAATCATTGCCTGCTCTGTGACGGGAAAAATTTCTGCATCATATGGTGGAACTTGTGGTATAGCCGAATCAAATTATGGCGATATCATCGCTTGCTGGTTCGACGGCACATTGAAAGAGTCTAACAATGGAGCTATAGTGCGTTATAACTACGCTGATATAACTTCCTGTTATTGGGGAGGCAATGCCGGGCAAGGAGTATTCCGTATTGAAGGAGGAACGGTAGATGCCACGAAGGTGGACGGCGCGACCGTGAAATGGCAGACAGCCGTCGACGGCATGAACATCGCCCTCACCGACAATGACTACCAGTGGGCACTCGGCACAGACGGTCTGCCCGTACTGCAAAAGAAACAATAACAACCCCTAAACAACACGCATCATGAAACGAACAACCATCCATATATCCGCAGCCCTCGCCCTGCTGCTCGGCATTGCCGCCTGCACGCAGGACGAAGCGGGCTTCCTGCCGGAAGGGGCGGAAGGCACACCCATCGTCTTCACCGCCACGGGGCTGAACCCCGACGCGACCGCCACCGCCGGCACCCGTGCCCCCGTGGACGGCGACTGGGAGGGCGTGCAGAGCGTGGCAGTCAGGATGGACGGCACGGTGAAGGCATACAATGTGACGCCCTCCACCTCCGACAACACCGGCGCCACGCTGACCTCCGATGACCCGCACTACTGGACCAACCACACCGACCGCCTCGTCACGGCGTGGTGGCCCTACACCGCTGGCGAGACAACCCCGCCTGCCGTGAAGGTAGCTGCCGACCAAAGTGCCCGGAAGAACTTCGAGGGCAGCGACCTCATCGTGGCCGAGGAACAGACGGTGAGCTACGGCAACCCCACACTCCGCTTCACCCACCGCACGGCACGGGTGACCGTCGTCCTGACGGACTACACCGAGGAGCAGATGTTCGTGTGGCTGACGGGCCTCTCCACCGAGAATGGAAACCCGGCTGTAATCGCCCCGTATGACAAGGGCGGTGACACCTACACTGCGCTCGTAGCCCCGCAAAGTGTGGCAACGGGCACGGCCTTCATCACCTGCAAATTCACCAACGGCAAGGTCTTCGTCTATAAGATGGAGAACGATGCCGACTGGCAGGCGGGCAAGGAATATACCTACACCGTCTCCCTTGCCGCGGCAAAAGACCCGGGATATACCGTATCTGCTGACGATCGTTAATCAGATGAACACCGCCTTGCAGAGTTCAAGCTCAGACAGGTGTTACGAACTCACAGGTGACAACAATTTGCCTAAATTAAAGAAACAGTAAACCGTCGGGCGGGAAAAGTTCCGCCCGAAACGGAAAGATAACCGAAGTATAACAGTTGTATTGCGGTTATTGAAAAGTGAGATAAGAGAATAAAAAAGAAGCCTTCGGCAGTGCCGGGGGCTTCGTGCATTTGGAATATAATGTAAAGAAGGTAAAGAGTAAATATCATAAAAACCAAAGAAAACGAAAAAATATGTGCTGGCAAGGTTATATCTGATTAATAAGTTTTATATTTGCATATACCACATTCCAAATTATAATTTTATGAATTTTGAACAACTGTGTTTTACAACATTTTGTGTCGGCAGTCTGGCTGATGCTCTGAAAATGAGTGCCGGTAAAGTGTATGGTATGTTGCGCTCGTCTGGTATTCTTACCGGATATCTGTTGCCGGGATATGAGGTGCTGCATACATTCAGTAAAGAATATATTGTGGACGACCTGATTTCATATATGAAAGAGAAAGGAGTTTTGGAATGAGACTGTATCATGCTTCGGATATAGTGATAGAAAGTCCTGATGTATATCATTCACGTGAACATCTGGATTTTGGCAAAGGTTTTTATTTGACATCTATACGCATGCAGGCAGAAAAGTATGCGCAACGTTTTTTGTTGCGTGGCAAGCATGCTTTTGTTAATGAATATCTATTGGATGAGGACTTGTCCGGCTATGTCGTGAAAGTATTTAAAAGTTATGATGAGGAGTGGTTGGATTATGTTGGTAAATGCCGTAAGGGAATTAATGAAATAACGTATGATATTGTAGAAGGAGGTATAGCCAACGATAAAGTATTTAATACAATAGATTTGTATTTTTCAGGTGCTATGAGTAAAGAGGATGCGCTTGGCAGATTGGCATATGAGCATCCCAATCATCAGTTGTGTATATTAAATCAAGATGTACTTTTACATCATTTGCATTTTGTAGGTGCAGAAGAAATAAATGCAGAAGGAGGTGAACATGTTGGCTGATAAAATAGTCTTGCAGATGAAATATGCGCGTATTGTCCGCTTATTTGCTGACAAGTTACAGATTAAATACGAAGATGCGCTTGCTTTCTTTTATGATTCTGAAACTTATAAACTTATCAGCAATGGAGTGGGGGATATGCATTGCCTTAGCGATGAATATCTTGCCGATGAATTGCTGATGGAGTGGAATGGGCAAAATCCCCAAAACAAAGTATTGGTATGAAAGGGAAACGTGATGGAACACACGGACAGTCTCTCCATTACAGAGATTGTATCTGCGGTTATTGAAAAGTGAGATAAAAGAATAAAAAAGAAGCCTTCGGCAGTGCCGGGGGCTTCTTGCTTTTTGTCCGGACAGATGATGACGGCGTGACGTAAAGACAAGGGGCTATGTCTGTTTTGACATAGCCCCTATGAATTAAGATACCTGAATTATTGAATCATTACAGATACCGAAACCGGTATTAATTACTGAAAGTCAAACCTTCATTTCCTGCATCGACAATAATCGGTTTGGTTTTATCGATATTTTGTGCAAGCATGGTCTTTGACAAATCATTAAGCAAGTAACGCTGGATAACACGTTTAACCGGACGTGCGCCGAATTCGGGATCGTATCCTGCGTTGGCCAGATAATCGATGGCCTTATCAGTGAGCTTTAACGTGACTCCGTTACCTTCAAGCATCTTGGTAATGCCATTAATCTGTAAATTGACAACCTGACGAATCTGATTGTGAGTTAAAGGTAAGAACATAATTGTTTCATCTATACGGTTAAGGAACTCAGGCCGGATGGTTTTCTTCAACATGTTCATGACCTCTTTCTTCGTCTCTTCAATCAAAGCCTCGCGCGCACCGGCAGTGGTATTGTCATTCAGCTTTTCAAACTGGCTTTGGATATAACTGCTGCCTAAGTTGCTGGTCATGATGATAATCGTATTCTTAAAGTTTACAACACGACCTTTGTTGTCGGTCAGACGTCCGTCATCAAGAACCTGCAACAGGATGTTGAACACATCGGGGTGAGCTTTCTCTATTTCGTCGAAGAGCACAACGGAATAGGGTTTCCGACGCACTGCCTCGGTAAGCTGTCCGCCTTCATCATACCCAACGTAGCCCGGAGGAGCTCCGATAAGCCGGCTCACACTGAACTTTTCCTGATATTCGGACATGTCAATACGCGTCATCAAGGTCTCGTCGTCGAACAGGTATTCAGCCAAAGCCTTTGCAAGCTCGGTTTTACCTACACCCGTAGTACCGAGGAAGATGAATGAACCGATTGGACGTTTGGGATCCTGCAATCCGGCACGGCTACGACGTACGGCATCACTTACGGCCTGTATGGCCTCGTCCTGTCCGATGACACGCTTATGTAATTCCTCTTCAAGATGGAGCAGTTTCTCGCGCTCGCTCTGAAGCATCTTACTTACAGGTATGCCCGTCCAGCGGCTTACTACGTCAGCGATATCCTCAGACGTAACTTCTTCCTTGATCATGGCTTCGCCGCCCTGAGTCTTCTTCAATTCTTCTTGTATGTGTTTGATTTCATCCTCAAGCGCTTTCAGCTTACCGTAACGGATTTCGGCAACCTTGCCATAGTCGCCCTCACGCTCGGCACGTTCGGCCTCAAACTTCAGCTGTTCCATTTGTTGTTTGTTTTGCTGAATCTTGTTGACCAGGCCTCGTTCGGCTTCCCATTTGGCTTTATAGTTGCTTTCCTGTTCCTTGAGCTCTGCGATTTCCTTGCTCAGTTGTTCCAGTTTGGGTTGGTCATTTTCGCGTTTGATGGCTTCACGCTCTATCTCGAGCTGTTTCAGTCTTCGTTCTATTTCGTCGAGTTCTTCCGGTACGGAATCACGTTCCATACGTAGCTTGGCCGCAGCCTCATCCATCAGGTCGATGGCTTTGTCGGGCAGGAAACGGTCTGTAATATATCGGTTAGACAGTTCTACGGCGGCAATGATGGCATCGTCCTGAATACGTACCTTGTGATGGTTTTCATAACGTTCTTTCAATCCTCGCAGAATAGAGATGCTGCTCAACGTATCCGGTTCGTTTACCATGACGGTCTGGAACCGGCGTTCCAAAGCCTTGTCTTTTTCGAAGTACTTCTGATACTCGTCAAGCGTCGTGGCACCGATGCTTCTCAATTCGCCACGTGCCAATGCCGGTTTCAAGATGTTTGCGGCATCCATGGCGCCTTCACCTTTTCCGGCTCCCACCAACGTATGAATCTCATCGATGAAGAGGATAATCTGACCGTTGCTTTTCGTTACCTCGTTGATTACGGATTTCAAACGTTCCTCAAATTCACCTTTGTATTTCGCGCCGGCAATCAGCGCTCCCATATCCAGTGAATAAAGTTGTTTGTCTTTCAGGTTCTCCGGCACATCACCTCGCAGAATACGATGGGCCAGTCCTTCGACAATGGCTGTCTTACCGGTACCCGGTTCACCTATCAGGATAGGGTTGTTTTTGGTACGTCTGCTCAGAATCTGAAGTACCCGACGGATTTCCTCGTCACGCCCGATAACAGGGTCGAGCTTACCGCTACGCGCTTCCTCAATAAGATTCTTGGCGTATTTGCTTAAAGCCTGATAAGTGTCTTCGCTGGTTTGTGAAGTTACCTTTTCGCCTTTACGTAATTCTTGAATGGCCGCGGTCAGTTCCTTTTCGGTCATTCCCGCGTCTTTAAGAATCTTGCTTACAGTGCTGTTTACTTTCAGCAAGGCTAATATGATTGGTTCGAGCGAGACAAACTCGTCACCACTCTTGGTGGCATAATCCTGCGCCTGGGTCAGTACCTCGTTGCTCGCGCGGCTCAAGTAAGGTTCACCTCCTTGGACGCGGGGGAGAGATGCGATCTGGCTGTCCAATGCCTGTTCAATCAGTCGTCCGTTGACGCCCAGTTTCTGAAACAGGAAGTTGGTCACATTCTCGCCCACTTTTAGGATTCCTGCCAACAAGTGCTCAGGTTCGATGGCTTGCTGGCCACGTGACTGTACCAGATTGATAGCCTCCTGAATGGCCTCCTGGGCCTTGATTGTAAATTTGTTAAAGTTCATGGCAATTCTCCTTTCTTGTTGTTTGTATTATTGATTTTGTCATAGTTGTTGATTCGTGCTCCGCTTTGGCGGAGGTCCGTCGCTGAGGCGCTTTAGCAGTGTCGTCACCGGCGTACATCTCAATAACTCCAAAAAACTTGCCAGAGTCGTAAAAATGTCAAAATGTCTTGAAATATGAATTTTTGTCAGTTGAGAGTATGAATGTTTCTTAAAATGATGACAGTGTTTACATGCTTTATGTGGTATAATCTGATATTCTACAGTTGCGACGGTATGGTTCGGGTAATTCTGTTTTTGTTCCAGATGCTCCGCGCTCTGTCTGCAAAAACGCGATTAGGGTTCAGGACTTTATGCATACGCGCACGCGCGCCCACGCGTTTTCCCTTATAAGGTTTTTTTCCGCTTTTTGGCCTTACTCCTTCACAATGCCATTCAAACAGCAGACAGACAACGGGTTAAGTGTGAAGGACTATCCTTCACATCTCCTTCACCGGTCCTTCACATCGGACGAAATTATCCGAAACGCATACGGTTACGAGTTTTTTTCCGTACGGTTACGGATTCAATCCTGCACTTTGTGAATCTTTTTCCGCACGGTTACGGTGATGCCCGTTACCGTACCGGAATATTTTTCTGCACGGTTACGGTGTCGGCCACAGGTTTTTTGTATGAATTTTTTAATAATAAAAAAATAAACGGTGTGTTTTCGGGGGCATCCGACCGGTTAGAATTCTGTGATGGATAAAAAACGGATTCTAACCGGAATGTGAAGGATACCCCTTCACACTTATGTGGCAGATAATAAGAGAGTTAAGGCGTGTTGTGAAGGGGTGAAGGAGTTTTTCGGGAAAATAATAATTGTAGTGTATGGCTTATTTTCTGAAGCGTAAGATGATGGATGCCATGGCTTGTTTTACACAACTTGGTATGTAGCGGAAGCCTGACCGACATGACCGCCGGATTCTTCAATGCCACAATCGGATATTCAAAGTAAAGTATTATGGGATAACGGATGAAACAGTAAAAAAACGGAACCATATCGTATGGGTGATATGGTTCCGTTATGATGAGATTTATTTTAAATCCGGAAGAACGTTAAGATAATTTCTTATGTCTTCAGAGGATGGTCTGAGCATGTTGTTGTTAATGATAATGCCTTCGGGGTTGAGCAATATGAAATGAGGAATACCGTCTGCCTTATAAGCCTTTTGGAAATCACTGCCGGAACCGAGGTAAAGTTGGACACCACTTGTTTGCTGTTTGCTCATCATGTCGGTCCAGTCTGATTTTCTGGAATCGGTAGACAGGCTGACAAAAGTGATGTTTTTATTTTCATATTCTTTTATCAGTTTCTGTAAATGGGGTATTTCCCGACGGCAAGGCCCGCACCATGTTGCCCACAGGTCAATGTAGACATATTTGCCTTTAAAATCAGCTAATGTATAGAGCTTTCCGTTGAGGTCGCAGGCCTTGAAATCGGGTGATGGCTTTCCCGGACGTGTCAGATCCCAAAGGTCACATTTTTCCTGGAACATGGCGCGAAGTATCGGGTCGTTGACATAAGTGTTGTAAATACTCAGAAGGTCGTCGATATCTTTGGTGCCGTATTGTTCCACTTGTTCAATGGCCAGGACGTTAAGCAGGGTCTGGCGTACTTTCTCGTTTTGCAGATTGTCTGCCAGATAGTTCATCTGGCAAAGTGTTTTCTCATAAATGGACTTGATGTCTTCGTTTCCGCATCCCAAGATATAGGCTGCTTCTTTCATGTATTCGCGGTATTCTTTAATGTCCAGCCAGTTTTCATTTTCTGTGAAGTTCTGTCTTATGGTGTTATAATATGCTTCATCAGGACGGTAGGTGGTGTCTTTTGACATCAGCGGATGTCCTGCCGCATACATCATGCTTCCTGCCGCATAGGTGTATTTTATCCGTCCTTTTTCCATTGTTGTGAAACAAGATTTCAGTTTGTCAAGCTTCCATGCTTTGAGTAACTTAAGAGCCAGATTCTCTTTGTCGGCCAACAGCTTGAGGTATTGGTCAAAGGGTAGGGCATATTTGTCGTCGGTTACATTGGGAAGTTTAACCTGATTCAGGTAGTCGAATATTTTTTCCTTTCCGTCCTGAACCTCAAACTTCATTGTATTAAGAAAGTCTTTGCCGTTGAAAGTAATATTGATGCGGTCGCCATCCTCAAGGAATATGTTTTTGGATTCCATACCATAGAAAAATCTGGCATACATGGCTTTCATATTGGTGTATGTCTTGCTTCCGCATCCATTTTCGTCGAGCGGTATTTCATCAATGGTGGTTTGGTAAACAATGACAGCCTTTGACTGGGTGGGATCGGTTGTCTTAATGTTGACAACGATGTCTGCCTTCATTTCTGTTGGAAGACCAAACAGAAGTAAACTCAGGCTGAAGACGGTATTTAAAATAGTTTTCATGTGTATAATGGTTTTTGTTGTTTATTGTTGATAAATTATACTCTCGCGGTAGATGACATCGACGATATCCGCAAATCCGCTGTATGCTTCTTCGGGTTGGGCATCTTTGAAGTTTCCTTCGGAGCTGAATCCTTCATAAATACGCAGATGACTTACATTTTCAGCATCTTTGCTTCCTACGATTAAATCATAAGTTCGGTTATCTTTATCGTCTTGTGTCCATAGATAGAATTTCAGACATGTGATTTCTTCGCCTTGCGGAAGTTCGAATTGAAGTTCGGCTGATGGAGTTGCATTGGCAAAGTTTACCCGATAGACTTTGTTGTCCACAGAGTAGTACATGAATGATTTTAATGAGCTGAAAGCAAAATGGGTGGCAGAGGTGATACCGGTACAGTCGGATATGTCGACATTATAGGCTTTTTCGTAAGTATTGCCATATTTTGTGTCGATAAAGGTATACATATCTCCTAGGATAATGCCGTAAAGATAACGTTTGTTGCCTTGTGAAAGAACGGCATAGGTTACGCCGTTTCCGCTCATGTTCTTATCATATTTGGTATTTTCCAGATGTATCAGATCCATGTTGTCAGATTTGCCGGGCCACTTGAATAAGTCTTCATTGACAGTGGGAAATCCACTTTCGGCCAAATCACTTACAGCCACGTCGCTCAGGTTGTCCAACCCTATACTTGTAAACTCCTGTGCACAGACGACAAAGCGCTTGTTGTTTTTGTCCCACATAAGGAAAAACGGAACGAATTGGTTGGCAAGGGCGTTGTAGCCGATGGCTTGTGATACATAAAATTTGTTTGAACGTACGGTATTGAACAAACCGTCGCCGGTAAGCGTATTGCAATAGTAAACTCTGCCATTGGCATCAATCAGTATTTTACCCGGAAACTGGGTGGCCATGCGGCCTACGCTGCCTGTGAAAGTACCGCTACCAAATTCATTGGCTATCATATATGAGGGATTCCATGTAAAATCGCTGTTGCTCAGTCGTGTTGTTCCGCTTCCGGTTACGAGATAGAAGGGTTCGGCCATTTTCGGGTCGCAGAGCAGTTGGCGTGGTTCCTGCCAGTCTTCCAGGTCGGTGTTCTTCAGCAAATCGTGGTAGATGTTGTCTGTTGTTTTAATATGTGATACCATATCAAGGCGCGCCCTGCCGTTGTCGTTACACAGGAGAAGCCATCCGGATGACAGCGGCGTGTCAACATGCAGGCTGGCAGTTTTCTGATAATAGATGCCGGTAGATTTTTCAGTGATGTTCAGAACAAGCTTGTAGTCACCCTGAGTCAGCAAAAGTTCACCGGAAAGATTAAGCTCGGAACCGAGAGTGGCGGGCTCCTGTGTTCCGTTTATATCGTATACCTTCCATTCATAGGTGTATAAATCCGGATTGAATCCGGCTTTGGCCGTCACTTTAGGTTCTATGGTGAAATTTTCTCGTGCGATGACAGAATAGGAATCGTCAAAATCTATGGTGAGATCGTTCAGGTCTCTGTAGTCGTAATTACCTTTGTCTTCGGCGCAGGCTGAGAGGCATAGACATGTGATGACAGCCAGTGTCAATTGTAAACAGAATTTTTTCATATAAATTCTTTGTTAATATTCTGATGTTATAGGAGTAAAATCAAGTAATTCTCTGTCGTCGCCTTGTGCATCAGGATCAACCAAGGCATCAGGGTCGACTTCTCCCGAAATAAGCCCTAACATAATGTAGAGTTGTTCTGTCATGTAAGTGTCCAGCTCGTTTCTCATGTAGACCCACTGATTGAAAGGTATGGCGCCTTTTTCGTTGAATTTTTCGCGGGGGATGATGCTGTCGAAAAGCTTCCATATAAGTCGCAGCTTACGTTCGGAAAAGACACCAACGTATTCTTCCAGCCATCCGGCCGGTGGTGTGGAATAGAAATTGGAGAAGTCTATGCGGTATGTGAACCGGCTTGCAATGGGGTGATTGTTGTCACCGGTGGACACGTCGGGCAGAAATGTGCTGAAATAATCGTTGCTTCCTAACTCAAGCGTTACTGATTTGATTTCGGTGAGCAAGGCATCTGTTTTTATAAGCCGTACGGTATAATCTATGGAAGATGTGTTTGCCGGAATGATGGCCGGCGTAATCAGTGAATAGTCAACACCTTCAACCGCATTGTCTGAGGTGGCTTTAATGTTGATGGGGCGGTCGCCGTCAGACTGGAACCCTATGGTCTGTATTTTGACCGGGATGTCAAGATATTCTGTCCCGTCCGGCTGATAGACGAATGAGACGGTTGTTGTATCTGTCAGGACCTGGCTTGACGAAAGGTTGTTGAAGTATATTCCGTCGGGAGCATGATAAGTCTCCGGAGTCTTTTCGTCGCATGCGCTCAGAATGGCACAGACGGTGAAAAGTCCTGCAAGGTTTTTTATAATGTAATGTTTCATTGTTGTTATTGTCTGTTTTCGGTTTCAGTATCGGGTAATGGCACTACGTAGAACTTTTCAGATGGCGTTGTAAACTGACTTGGTGATTCATACACAGTGAGAATGGATGAATAGTTTCTTTTATAGAAAAAAAACAGTTGTCCTTCACCATACAATTCTCTTACAGCTTCGTAGACAAGGTAACGCGGAGCATATGTGGACTCGTCCATTTTCTCTACACCGCGGTGTTCTCTGAGTTTGTTTGCCCATTGTCCCATGATGGGGCGCTCGCTGTAATCGTCATAAAGGTCGGCAATGATGATGTACATCTCTCCCAGGCGTATCATGGGTACCATGGTATTTTGTATGAGACTGACATCATTGAGATCTGCATATTTATAGAAATAGTATGAGTTGCCGCTTTTCTTCCAGTTGGCGATGTAGCGGTAGTCATCGGTTGAACCGCCGGTTGTTTCGCCACCTCCGAAATAGGGTGCTTCGAGGAGAACAGGATCCATTGTCAGCACAGGCTGCGGACGGTGGTCAGGATCATTGTTGTTTTTAAACATCAGATTGCGATTGGTATTCGACAATGCGAAAATCAGCTCGGATGCGAAGATGCGGTCTACGTTTTCAGGTGAACCCAGAATATTGGCTTTATCAACAAACGGGAAATGTTCTGAGGCCACGTTGATGACACTTTCAGCATAGTGCTGGGCTAATCTTTTGTATTCGGCCTGGTTTCCGTCCGAATAAGAAGAGATGTAGAAATAGGCACGCGCGAGCAGAGCCTGTATGGCATAGTAGTTCAGTCTGAGCGTGCGGTATTCAAGAAAATTGTCTCCGGTAGTACTGTGGTTGACCAAATGGTCGCTTGATGTAATGATAGGGTCGTCCTTAAGACATTCAGAGGCGGCTTCGAGGTCTTCAATAACATGACGCATGACTTCGTTACCGGGAAGCAGTTCCTGAACCTGTAGTGACGTTGTTGTACAGTAGGGGATACTTTCTTTTGTCGGGTTCAGCTTGTATACCGGACCGAAAAGTCTGAACATGTCAAAGTGGAGCAGGGCGCGCAATCCCAAAGCTTCTCCTTTGATGATGTTGTAGTTGTTTCCGGTGAACAGAGATTTTTTCTGTTCCATTTTTTCAAGAAGGGTATTGCAGTTGCGTATTAAGGCGTATGCTTTGTTCCATGTATTGTCCAAACGGTTACGCCAGTATTCGCTCGTGAAATTACGGTTGTCAAGATCTATATAATTACCCCAGGTCAGGATGTCGTCGTCCACAAGATAAGAGTGAGCCATAATCTCGACCATTTCCACAGTCAGTGTCTGACCGTACAGTTCGTCTGTATTTAAATCAATATAAACGCCGTTGAGCACCTTCTTGAATCCCTCTTCCGTGCTGTAGAGGTCGTCTTCCGCGACCTGATCGTAAGGTTTGACGTCTAACCACTTGCTGCAAGCGGTGAAACCAATCATGATGGTAGTACAAAGTATGATAAATTTAATCTGTTTCATGTGAATGAAGATTAGAATGTTGCTGAGACTGAGAAAGACACGGTTCGTGCGAACGGATAGTCTATTCCTCGTTCGGCTTTAACCGTAGAGATGCGGAACATGTCGTTCATGTTGGCCTGTAAAGTGAGTGAAGACAAGCCGATTTTTTTGATAAAGTCCTGGTGGAACTCATAGCCGACATTGAATGATTCGCCGGAGAATGTATTTTCGTCCATGACGAAACGTGACGATTTGTCGGTTTTCTGCACCAATGAAATACCTTTGAACTGTGCGACCTGTCCGGGTTTGGACCACCGGTCATATAAGGCGCGTCTGTCTTGATTGTACATTACATCAGCAAGATCGATATTCTCTACCTTGTTATAAAGGTCAGAGTTGAAAATCTGGCCTCCGAGCTGATAGCGGAAGTAACAGCCCAGTGAGAATCCTTTATAATAGAATGTGGTTCCGATGACACCTTCGATTTTGGGTTGTGTATTTCCCACAACAACTTCATCGTTGACATCGTAGTCGAAAGAATATGTTCCGTCTTTTTTGATGAACAGTTCTTTTCCTGTTGCCGGGTCAATACCTGCCGAACGTACAGCCCAAATGGCGGTAGGGCTGCCACCGTCATAATAACGTGTTGTTCCGGTAGCGGCTGTCTGGCCTTCTTTGTTGAGCGCGCTGAAAGAGTTACCTATGTTGTCATACCATGAGTTGTATGTGCGGGCGTTGACGCTGATGGTCCAGTTGATACCATGTTTGGTGTCATAAATGGGAGAGATGCGCAATGTGGCTTCCACACCGTCTGTTGTTTGCTGTCCGGCATTCATGGATACGCTTTTTATACCGGTAGAGCCGGGAGTGGTGATGACGGCCAGCAGAGGGTCTGTGATTTTGCGGAAAACATCCACGTTGATGTTGAGACGGTTCTTAAACATGGTTATGTCTGTACCAACAGTATAGTTGAGCGTATTCTGCCACATCAAATCAGGATTTCCTAATGATGAAATCAGCATGCCGGCGCCGAATACGTTGGTCATCAGAGAATTGAATGCGTATGTCGTAAAAGCCTGATAGGCTGAGAAATTCTGGTTTCCGGGGTTTCCGACAGATGCACGGAGTTTCAGAAGCTGGAATAAATCAGTGTTCTGCATGAACTTCTCTTTATGTATGTTCCAACCGATACCCACAGACCAGGTGTTACGGAAACGGTTGTTGGTTCCGAACATAGAGGCACCGTCGAGACGATAGTTCAAGTCGAGCAGATAGCGGTCCTGATAGGAATAACCTCCATTTAAATAGAAACTGACGGCGCGTGTTGTACTTTCGTTATACGAAGGTTTGCTTCCATCAGGATAGCTGTTGGCAAATGACGGCGCACCAAACTGGTCTTCTGTGAATCCCGTGGCCTGATAGCCGTTTGATTCTATTTGTGTGTTGGAAAAATTAAATCCGCCGACCAGATTGACCATGTGGCTGTCGTTAATCAGTTTACCGAATGTGACAGACAAATCGCCTTCGTATTGAAAATTCTTGGTTTCAGAATGTGTGAAAGAACCTTTTTCTGTGTCAGACATGCTGTCGAAGTCTGTATGCTGTGGGGAAAGTCTTGTGTCAGAGGTGCCGACCTCATTTGTCAAACCGAATTTAGCCCGTACACGCAGGTCGCGGGTAGCGAACCATTCTGCAATGAAGTTGTTTGTGAAACCGAAGTTGTCGCTGACATCATAATTGTTGAGATGGGCGTTCCACAAAGGGTTGGCAACCGGTGACTCCGTATCGTCTTCCGGCACATATAAATATTTGTCTATGCTTCCGTCGGCGTTGTGACTTCTGTAGTACGGACTGGCCAGGGCATAGTCAGAGAACGGTACAGTGGGGTCGGATGTATCAAGATAGTTTATTGTTAACTTATTGCTGAACTGGAACTTTCCGGTTCTGTATATAAGATCAAGATTACCGGCCAACGTCTGTCTGTCTGAGCCTTTCATGACTCCTTTGGTGTTGCCGTAACTCAATCCGAGTCCGTAGCGTATGTTTTCTTCACCACCTTCTGCATAGACATTGTGTTTCTGTGTAAATCCTGTGCGCAAAGGTACGCTGAGCCAATATGTATCGACTCCGCGCGCTATTTCTTTTTCTCTTTCATTTTTGAGGTTGTCTAAACGCAGCTGGTTAAGAGGATTGTTTGTCAAATCTGTATAGACGCCGGCCAATTCCTCAAATTGAAGTTTTTCGCTGGCGTTCATCAGATTGTAATCGGTTAAATCAGCGGCAGTGACACTGAAATCTCCCTTGTAGCTTAAGCGCAGGCGTCCATTTTCCGGTTTAACAGTTTCTATGACCACAACACCATTGGCTGCTTTTGAACCGTATATGGCTGTTGAAGCGGCATCTTTCAAGATGGTGACAGAAGCTACACGATTCATATTGAGGTCGGTAACTGTTTCCAGATCTGTTTCAAAACCGTCAAGAATGAAAAGAGGCTGGTTGGGATCCGTACCATATTGTTCTTTAAGACCCATCACGCTGCTCTTGCCGCGTATTTCAATGTCAGGCATTCTGTTCGGGTCTGAACCGAATTGAATATTATCGGCTATTTTGAATGAGGGATCCAGAGTCTTTAAACTTTGCAAGATGTTTTGGGCACCCACTTTTTTAAGTTCTGTACCATCGAATGTGGCTGCAGAACCGGTAAAGCTTTCTTTTTTGCGTTGATAGATACCCGTAACGACAACTTCCTGTATTTTGGTGGTGCCGGTGGACATTTCAATGCGTTTAAGCTTATCGGGCTTATTGGTGTTGAACTCACATTCTACTTTGTCATATCCAATGTAGGTAAGTGTCAGTTTATAGGTTCCTTCAGGTAATGACAGGACAAAATTACCATCTATATCTGTTATTGTAGTGATATCTGTACCTGATACGCGAATGGAAACACCAACCATGGTTTCGTTGGTTTCCTTATCGAAAACAGTACCCTTTACGGTTACTTTTTTTGTATTGGTCTGTGTCTGAAAAACCGGGTTGTTTTGACGGGTTTTGAATTGACCTGAAAAAACTGTTTGTGAGGACAGGGTACAGATTATAAATGGCAATACGTAAGGCAATGCCGAGTAGAAGGACTTTATGAATGTAGAGGTCATAATCTGATTTCTTCTCATTATGAAAGATTTGTGCCTTTGATAATAATTAAAAACGAAGAGAAACAGTAGCCATTGATGCTCTTGTTTCTCTTCGTATGACTTATAAATGGGTTAGCGAACGTTTACCTTTATGTTGGTCTTGCCAGCGCTAACAACGTATGTTCCAGGAGTCAGATTGCTGAATGAAGCGTTCTGACTGTGAATTGAACCGATTTTGGTTCCTTGGATTGAATAGACTGTAATATTCTCTTTTTCCGGAGCGATTACGTTTATTGTACCTTTATTTACTGAGATGTTGACGTCGTTTGAAACTGTTGATTTTACTGCGTCGGGATCGGTGATTGATGCGGTACCACCGGTAAATGAGAATTGTAGTGGCATTCCCAAAGTCTCGTCAGCACCATTATTCAGAACGAAGCTGCTTGGCGTTTCAAGTGAGCCTTCATTAACAAGAAAATATGGATATGGTTCAGTGTTGAACAGACCAAGGCTCTCGTCATCACCCATTATCATTTCATTGGAAAAAGTATAATTGTGAGGAAGAAGGATAATTCCGGCTTCTTTCATATAAGTGGCTTCGATAGCATCGTTAAAACCGAATAAGCCCTTGATGTTTACTTTATCTTCTCCATTAGCAGTGATATTTAATGTAAAATCAGACTTTGCTTCTTCTATGAAGTTTGAAATAACACCGGAGTTAGATTTGAAGTTGTAAGAACCTACGAACTTTTCTACCGGGATATTGACATCTTTTTCAGTTAAAGTAAAACCGGCCTCATAAGTAATATTGCTTCCAGATACGCCATCAGTACAGGTGAAGTCGGAAGTAGCTGTTATAATGATTCCATCCTCTTTTTTAGCTTCTAAAGTAAAAGGGGGGACATTAGTGTATGAATAGACATAATAGTATCCTGTGAAAGTAGATAAATCAATGTTTGAGCATAAATAACCTTCTGAGTTGCATGTCAGGGTTCCGTCTTCAGGATTGTAAGTAGTAACTACACCTCCGCCAAATCCAAGCAAACCACAGATGTAAAACTGATTTTCTGTTTCGGTAGGGAGAATAATCACATCGTAATCATTTACGGCAGGAACGTTAGGTGCTTCAACAGAACATTTTCCTGAAAAATGATAACGCCCAATCAGTTCGTCAGAACCGGGATATGTGTCAGCCAACATTGCTGAACTAAACAATAGTGAAATGGTACAAAGACATAATGTCTTGAATTTAGTAGTAAAGTTCATCATATTATTATTTATTTATTGGTTTTGTGTTACAAAATTATAAATACTACTTCTTTTTTATAATATTATGTTTGAATTTAACATTGTTAATTAATATTAATAAATAAAGGAATAATTACATTTTTATAAAAAACGAATAAAGAATATTAAAGAAAAAAATAAAAAACAAATAATGGCTATATGTGTATATGATTGATGAAGATAAGGTTCTTTTTTTACTATTATCATTTAATTAAAGCGTTAATTTTATCAAACCAATTTTTTTTTGAATTTAAATCATTAACTTTGCAGCCGATTCGCCTGTATGGTTGATGATGAGTGCTTGGTAACCTCGTAAAAAACAAGAATATATGAAAGGAAAAATGGTTAGTGTATCCTTTATGTTGTTGGGGATACTCTTTTGTGTTTGTCTGATTTCGGCAAATCTGTTGGCTACAAAACAGATTATGTGGGGGCCGTTTAACATAACGGCAGGAGTAATTGTATTTCCCATATCTTATATCGTTAACGACTGCATAGCTGAAGTCTGGGGATTTAATAAAGCAAAATTGATTATCTGGATAGGGTTTCTGATGAATTTCCTTTTTGTGATTTTCGGTTTTATTGCTGATTTGATTCCAGGAGCGCCGTATTGGAATAACGAAGAGGGATTTCATAATCTGTTCGGATTGGCTCCACGAGTGGCATTTGCTTCTTTTTTAGCTTTTCTTATAGGTTCGTTTCTCAATGCATATATCATGAGTGTGATGAAGGTCGCTTCACAGGGGCGTCGGTTTTCATTGCGTGCGATACTGTCGACAATCGTAGGTGAGACTGCCGATTCTTTGATTTTTTTCCCTATCGCTTTAGGAGGAATTGTTCCTGTGGAGAATTTGTTACTTATGATGTGCTGGCAGGTTCTGTTGAAGACCGCATATGAAATTATTGTTTTGCCGGTGACATGCCGGGTGGTTAATTATGTGAAACGTACTGAGGGTATAGATGTTTATGATAATCATATCTCATATAATATATTAAAAATATCAGAAGCATGAAGATGAATAAGGATGTAGCTTTGGTTGTTTTTAGTGGAGGACAAGATTCGACAACTTGTCTGTTTTGGGCGAAACGGGAATTTAAACGTGTGGTTGCGCTTAGCTTTATATATGGACAGAAGCATGTTAAGGAGGTTGAACTGGCTAAGGAAATTGCCGCCAAAGCGGGAGTTGAATGGGATTGTATGGATGTGTCTTTTATCGGAAAGCTGGGTAAGAACTCATTGACAGACAGTACAATGGTGATGGATCAGGAAAAACCGGCCGACCATTGCCCGAATACATTTGTACCGGGAAGGAATCTGTTCTTCCTGAGTATAGCGGCGGTGTATGCCCGCGAACGTGGTATTAATCATATTGTGACGGGGGTGTCGCAGACGGATTATAGCGGATATCCTGATTGTCGTGATGCTTTTATCAAGAGCCTGAATGTAACACTCAACCTGGCTATGGAAGAACAGTTTGTTTTGCATACGCCGCTGATGTGGATTGACAAGTGTCAGACCTGGGCCTTGGCTGACGAGCTGGGTGTGCTGGATTTGATACGCAATGAAACACTGACGTGTTATAATGGGGTGCAGGGAGATGGCTGTGGACATTGTCCGGCATGTAAATTACGTCGTGAGGGATTGGAACAGTATCTGGCGTTGAAGGCTCAGCGCGTACAGAAGTGAATAATATAATTTATACAAAGATGAGTAGCGACAGAGAGAAAGAAGGTCTGCACGCATTAGGCAAACAGACTGTTTACCGTCAGGATTATGCGCCTGAGGTATTGGAAGCGTTTGAGAACAAGCATCCGGAGAATGATTATTGGGTAAGGTTTAATTGTCCTGAATTTACGAGCTTATGCCCGATTACAGGTCAGCCTGATTTTGCTGAAATACGCATCAGCTATATTCCCGACCACCGTATGGTAGAAAGTAAAAGTTTGAAGCTGTATCTTTTCAGTTTCAGAAATCATGGCGATTTTCATGAAGATTGCGTAAATAAAATCATGAAGGACCTGATAAAGCTGATGGATCCGAAGTATATTGAGGTGACCGGGATTTTTACGCCAAGGGGGGGGATCTCTATTTATCCGTACGCGAATTACGGACGCAAGGGGACGAAGTTTGAACAAATGGCTGAATATCGCATGATGAATCATGATTTGAAATAACCTCTGCTGATTTTTAATTTCATCATTAAAGGCCGTCGCGAAATGGAATCGGGACGGCCTTTAATGTATGGTTTTGAGACAGGGCGTTTTTAAGTCAGCTCCAGGTCGAATTCGTCTTTTAACTTTAAAAGCGCGGGGTTGCGCTTGCTCATGTTTATGAATTGTTGTGGTTTGCTGTAAGTACGTACTACTTCCTTCGGGTCGGCAATGCGTACTTGCATTGTAATCTTACGGTTGTGCAGCTGATGGCGCATGTGACTGACTATACGTTCGGACATCTCGTTCATGTAAATCTTTACCTGTTCGTTGTCTACCGTGACTTCGAATGTGTTGTCCTTGATCAGTTTGGGTTGCATGATTTTCATGCGTTGCGCCATGGCGGTCTCTTCAACCGGCAGAAGATTGGCAAATTCGTGCCAGTAGAAGCATATGTCTTTTTCGGTTACAAGATAGTCTTCATAACTTTCTGTCGGCTCGGAAGCGATGGATTGTACCGTTTGTACCGGTGAGACGTTGCCGGTTTGTTCGGTATTGGTGCTTTTATGAATGGACGGTCCGAAGTCGTTCATTCTTATCTTAGGAATCTTTCGTTCTTCTGTTTGCTCCTGAGGTAATGGAGAGTTATGCCCCTGTGTGACAGAGGTTGGTCTTGTCTGCTCAGCGGCGGGTTTTGTTGAGGCAGCCTGTGACGACGCTGTGGCCTGTTGTTGGTTTGTGGCTGTCCGTGACGCAACAGAGGGATTGTCTGTTGTTTTATTGTCTATGACCTGTGTCTTGTTGAATATTGGTTTTAATGTCTTCTCGGGCCGAAGCCCCGAGCCTTCGGTCTCATCCTCGTTGTTAAGTTGTACGATTTGAATGAGTGTCAGCTCTATCAGTAATTGTTTATTTTGACTGACTGTATAGTTCAAATCGCAGTCCGAGCATAATTTTGCGGCTTTGATAAGAAATTGCGGTTTACATTTCTTTGTCTGTTCCTGGTAGCGTGTGCGAATTGTTTCACTGACTTCCAGTAACGGAAGAGTGATGCTGTCGTGTACGAGCAGAAGATTGCGCAGATGGTCTGCCAGACCGTTTATGAATTGCCGCCCGTTAAATCCTTTTGATAATACTTCGTTGAAAAGTAACAATACCTGAGGCATTTCGTTATTCAACGCATGATCGATAACGTCAAAATAGTAGTTATAATCCAGGACATTCAGATTCTCAATGACCTTTTGATATGTAATATGTCCGTCGGAATAACCTGCCGCCTGGTCGAATATGGACAATGCGTCACGCATTCCGCCGTCTGCTTTTTGCGCGATAACATTTAAGGCCTCCGGCTCGTATGTGAAACCTTCCTTTTCGGCTACAAATTTAAGATGGCTGACTATATTTGCAATGCTCATCCTGTTGAAATCGTACACCTGGCAACGACTGAGAATGGTAGGCAGAATTTTATGCTTCTCGGTTGTGGCAAGAATGAATATCACGAATGAAGGCGGTTCTTCAAGCGTTTTTAAAAAAGCGTTGAAAGCCTGTGTTGAAAGCATATGTACCTCATCAATGATGAAGACTTTGTAACGGCCCACCTGTGGCGGAATTCTGACTTTTTCAATGAGGGTACGGATTTCGTCTACTGAATTATTGGAAGCGGCGTCCAGTTCGTAGATGTTCATTGAACGCTGTTCGTTGAAGGCTTTGCAAGATTCACATTCATTACATGCCTCGCCGTCCGGAAGCGGATTCAGACAGTTTATGGCTTTTGCAAAAATGCGCGCACATGTGGTTTTGCCGACGCCACGTGGTCCGCAGAATAAATAGGCATGTGCCAGCTTGCCGGCCTTAATGGCTTTTTGCAGTGTAGTGGTCAGTGCTTCCTGACCGACTACTGCATCAAATGCTGACGGACGGTATTTTCTTGCAGAGACGATATATTGTTCCATGAGATGTGTTTGTCTTAACTCCTAATGAATGCAAATTTAGCAAAAAAAACGGGCGCATCCACCTTTTTCACGTATTTTGTCGTATCTTTGTCCAAAAGAAATAATTTCAGTCATGGATAGATTATCTACAGTTTGGGGGTATATACGCAGACACAAATACAGTGTGGTGATTATTATTTTTGCTTTGCTGATTGGAGTCGTGGGTGAAAACAGTCTTTGGCAACGATATAAATACCGTGCAGAATTGCGCCGGTTGCGTGCGGATATACGAAAGTATACGGAAATGTATGAACATGACACACGTTATCTGCAAGAGATGAATACAAATCCTAAGCTGATGACCAAAATAGCGCGTGAGGAATATTTTATGAAAACAGATGATGAGGATATTTTCGTATTTGAAACCCCAAAATCAGATGAAGATGATGAATAAATGGCGTGATGTGGCTTTTAAGATAGGAGCAGTGCTGGTATTGGTGGGCGCGGCCGGTTATCCTTTTTATGACAGAATTTGTTTCTATATATATAGTATAGGGGCTTGTCTCTTTTCTTTTATACAGTTTGCTGACCGTTATGACGGGGCGAGTCTGATTGTCAGGCGTTTGCGCGGACAGCAGATACTGGGAGGAATATGTTTGTTGGTGACAGCTGTTTTAATGGCCATGCAAACCTTTAATTTCGGTTTTGCCCGGCGCAATGAATGGATGGTGGCTTTGGCAGTGTCTTGTGTACTGGAACTTTATACGGCATTTCGTATTCCGGCAGAGCTTGAACGTGAGAAAAAAAAGAAATCATAATTTTAAAAACCTCGAATTCAAACTTAAATAGTGATAAAACATTTTACAAGTCTACAATAAGATGTTATCTTTGCAACTCCAATTTAGATCAGTGGAATGATGAAGAATATTGTATTTTCTCTGTTGTGTGTGTGGATGGTTTTCACGTCGTGTGCTTCTCGGCAGTATTATGTAGAAGGACAGTCTACAGTGCAGAGTATGGATGGCAGAAAGTTATATCTGAAGGTTTATAAAGATGGCAATCTGGTAAATATTGATTCCAGTGAGGTAATACACGGTGTGTTCCATTTTACAGGTTCTGTTGATTCCACAATGATGGTCAGCCTTTTTATGGATGACGAAGGACTGTTGCCACTGGTGCTTGAAGATGAGACAAATTTACAGATTCATATTGATAAGGCTCAGCAATATGTGACAGGCAGTCCGTTGAATGATTCATTGTATAATTTTATTCGTGCCAAAAGCCGTTTGGACAACCAGATGGCAGAGTTGCCTCATAAGGAAAGCCGTATGATTATGGATGGAGTGGATGAAGATGTCATCATGTTGCGTTTGAATGATGAGGCTCAACGTTTGGCTGCCGAACAAGACCGTCTGATTACGCAGTTTATTACTTCTAATTCTGACAATGTGTTGGGAACAGGAGTTTTCATGATATTGACAAGTAGTTTTCCTTATCCAATCATGACGCCTCAGATAGAAGAGATATTGGTAAAAGCAACTCCGTATTTTAAGAATAATTCCTATGTGCGCCGTTATATTGATGCTGCTCGTCAGAATATGAATCTTGATAATGGGGCCGTAGATTCTGTGTCTTCGATTGGTGTAAGGCCATGATTTTAAAATTTATTTTTAAAGTATTTCTGTAAATGTCTCATATTTATAAAAGTCTTATTGATTTAATCGGGCATACACCTTTACTTGAGTTGACAGAGTTGTCTGCCGCATACAGGCTTAAAGCTCGTGTAATTGTTAAGATAGAATCTTTTAATCCGGGCGGAAGCATTAAAGATCGTACGGCATTAAGTATGATTAGGGATGCTGAGTCAAAAGGGATATTGAAACCCGGTGCTGTCATCATAGAGCCGACAAGCGGAAATACAGGTGTTGGCTTGGCATGGATAGGGCGTCAGAAAGGTTATAAGACAATTCTGACTATGCCTGAAACAATGAGCAAGGAACGCCAGATGTTGTTGAAGGCTCTGGGGGCAGAAATTGTACTGACACCTGGAAGCGAGGGAATGGGTGGCGCGATAAAAAAGGCAGAAGCGCTTAATGCTGAAATCGCGGGAAGTGTCATCTTGCAGCAATTTGAGAATCCGGCTAATCCTGCGGGCCATATCAGTACCACGGCAGAAGAAATATGGCAGGATACAGATGGAGCGATAGATGTTTTTGTGGCTACGGTTGGGACCGGAGGAACAATAACCGGAACTGCCGAGGGATTGAAGCGTCATAACTCCAATATTGAGATTGTTGGCGTAGAGCCTGCTTCATCAGCCGTTTTGTCGGGAAAATCTGCCGGAATGCATAAGATTCAAGGTATAGGGGCAGGCTTTATACCTAAGATTTATCGTAAGGAACTTGTTGACCGCATCATGACTGTTACCGATGACGATGCGTTACGTATGGGACGTGAACTCTCCAGAAAAGAAGGGCTTCTGGTCGGAATCTCTTCGGGTGCAGCTGTCAGTGCAGCTGTGGAATTGGCCCGTCAGGATGCATATGAAGGTAAAATGATAGTGGTGATTTTACCGGATACGGGTGAACGATATCTTTCAACAGATTTATATGCTTTTGAAGATTATCTTCTTTAATATAACAGGAAAGATGAAATGAAAGACAAACCGCATAATGTTGAGCTTAAAACATTATGCGGTTTGTTTTTCATTGGCGTGCCCTATAGGTTTGTGGAGTAACACCTGTCGCTTTTCTGAATACTCTGCAAAAATATGAGAAATCTTCATAAGCAAGAGCCAATGCGATGTTTTTGATGGATTCCTCTTGTGTGACCAGCATAAGTTGCGCACGTTCCATCTTTTTTGTATTGATGTATTTCAGGGGTGTTTCTCCGGTTTCTTTTTTAAATAGTCTGATAAAGTGATCCTTTGACAGACAGGAACGATGGACCAGTAGCTCCAGGTCAATAGCCTCATAAATATGTTTTCTGATATAGTCCAATGCCTCCTCGATACGTTCGTCTTTAGTTTCTATTTTGGGATGGGCTAATTTAAAAAAACGGGACAGCAACTGATAGACGATTCCTCTTGATTCAATCTTGTCGCATAATGCCCGCTCTCTGTTTTTCTGAAGGTCTTTTGTTAGAGTTGGGTTGTTGTTGTATGTATCAGGATTCGAGTGTAGTAACTTCATGTGTGGATTGATTTTGCTAAGCCTTTCAAAAAGAGACTGGTCTATATTGTTGGCTTTCATTTCAATCGGAAACTCCCATTTATCGAGAATGTTGGAGTCATATTGTTCATGGTCTTCATAAATATGTATATAGTAATGCCCGAAATGGGTGTTACAGATATAACTATGCGTTGTAAAAGCCGGTATGAAATACAGATGATCAGGTTTAAGGGTCTGTATGCCTTGAGGAAGCACTATTTGTGCAGACCCTTCGGTGATATAATACATGCGGTGGAATGGACTGTTTACGTTTTTCCAGTTCCAGTCTGCATTATGGATGGCAAGTCCCACATTGAGTACCAGGGGATGAAGTTCGTCAATTAATGAAGTCATGGCCGAAAAAGGTTTTTCAGCAATAAAGATATAAATAAAATAAACAAGTAGGGAATAGAAGTCTTTATAAATTCTATTTTAGAATTTTTTTGTTGGTATAAAGTCGAAATTGTCCTATTGAAAGTCGATAAAGTCCTATGATAGCCTCATTAACAATTATTACCTTTAGACATGAAAAACTAAATGAATGATTTATGAGAAGTAAAATTTTGTTCGCAACGTTATTTTTGGCTGGAACTTTGTCAGCCCAGACTTATCAGGTACCTGTATCAGAGAATGATGAACCGATGATGAAAGGTGAATTTGAACCGACATGGGAATCTTTAGAGAATTATGAGGTTCCGGAATGGTTCCGTGATGTGAAATTCGGTATTTGGGCACACTGGGGGCCACAATGTGTAGAAGGTTCGGGAGATTGGATGGCACGTTCGCTTTATATTGAAGGCTCAAGAGAGTATAAACATCATGTGGCTAATTATGGTCATCCTTCTGAAGTCGGTTTTAAGGACATTATTCCTCTATGGAAAGCAGAGAAGTGGGATCCTGACAAGCTTGTAGCTTATTATAAGAAAATTGGTGCTCAGTATTTTTTTGCATTGGGTAATCATCATGATAATTTTGATTTGTGGGATAGTAAGTATCAGCCTTGGAATTCTGTTAACATGGGGCCGAAACAAGATATTCTTGCCGGTTGGGAGAAAGCTGCCCGAAAGCATGGATTGTATTTTGGAGTCAGTCTGCATGCAGATCATGCCTGGACATGGTATGAGCCTTCGCAGCGTCATGATACAAAAGGGCCGAAAAAAGGCATACCATATGATGGTAAGCTGACTAAGGCAGACGGAAAAGGGAAATGGTGGGAAGGATACGATCCACAAGACTTATACGCACAGAATCATCCGCTAAGTGAAAACAGCTGGGATAACGGTGCGATTCATCGTCAATGGGCTTGGGGAAATGGCGCTTGTATTCCTACTCAAGAGTATGTCACCAATTTTTATAACCGTACGCTTGAAGTAATTAACCGTTATAATCCGGATTTGTTGTATTTTGACGTAACTGTAATGCCGTTTTATCCAATCAGTGATGCCGGATTGAAAATTGCGGCTCATTTATATAACCATAATATGGCGAATCATAAAGGAAAACTTGAGGCTGTAATGTTCGGTAAGATATTGGATGAAAATCAGCGTAAGGCATTGATATGGGATGTAGAACGTGGCGCCCCGAATGAGATTATAGCCGATCCGTGGCAAACTTGTTCATGTTTGGGTGGCTGGCATTATGATACTGCTTTAGCAGAGCGTAATGGTTACAAGAAAGCGTCAGATGTTGTAAAACTGTTAATGGATGTGGTCAGTAAGAATGGTAATCTGTTGTTGAGTGTTCCTTTGCGTGCCGATGGTACATTCGATGAGAAGGAAAAGGCTATTTTGGATGAATTTGGTGATTGGATGGCAATCAATAAAGAGGCTATTTATGATACGCGTCCGTGGACAATTTTTGGTGAAGGCCCAATAGCTAATTCTGATATAAAGATAAATGCTCAGGGATTTAACGAAGGCTCGTATAGTAAAGCTACTTCTGATGAAGTCCGGTTTACCCAGACAAAAAAATATCTTTATGCGACGGCTTTAGCATGGCCGGATAATAATAAGGTTATGATTAAATCTTTAGCAGAAGGCAATGGCTTATTTGAAAATGCAATCAAGAAAGTGGAATTGTTGGGTTATGGAAAAGTAACTTTCAATCGTACAAAAGACGGACTTGAAATTTCTATACCTCAGGATGCAAAGAAAAATATAGCTCCTGTCTTTAAAATCAAAAAATAATATTTTTAAGTATAGTATGGCAGAAGAAGGATATTTGGTCAGAGAGTATAAACAAAGAGTGAAACGATATTGCCAGACGCTTTGTTTGAAAAATAATCCTGAATTGATAGCGGAATACCGTCGGATACACAGTCGTTCGGAAGCCTGGCCCGAAATAAGGGCCGGCATACGTTCTGTGGGGATACTGGAAATGGAGATTTATATTTATGGTGGCACATTGTTTATGATTGTGGAAACACCGCTCGACTTTGAATGGGATGAAGCCATGAAAAGGTTGGCTACATTGCCAAGACAGCAGGAATGGGAAGACTATGTGGCACGTTTTCAGGAATGTATCCCGGGCGAAGCGTCTGCGGAGAAGTGGAAGTTGATGGAACGGATGTTTTATTTGTATGATTGATTCTTAACATATAAAAATGTCAGAACAATGAATATGATAAATGCAAGAGGAAAATCGGTCCGTATTTTTGGAAAATGGCTATGCAGAAACAGAATAGCTGTCAGTTTGTGCCTGATGTGCTCTGTAAGTGTCGTGCTAGGGAATAATCCCGAAAACGATGGTGTGGAGATTAAAACCGAAAGCGGAATGCTGCGACTGACACCAGTGGAAAACAATGCCATTAGAGTCAGATTTTTACAGACCGATTCAAAAATGCCGGATGAACTGGTGTTTTCCGAGCTTGACAGAAAGGTAAAATATAAGACCGAGGATAAAGGCGTCAGTATTGTGATGACTTTACCGGACATTTCTGTAGAATATGATAAGAAAAGCGAGGCTCTTGCATTTAAAGATAAAAGTGGAAGAATCATATTAGAAGAGGTGGCCGGAGGAAGAATGATGAAACAGTCGGCAGAGGGAGAGGTGAACTATATGGTAGAACAGCATTTTGTTTCTCCCAAAGATGAATTCCTTTTTGGAACAGGACAGTTTCAGGACGGTTATCTCAATGTCAGAGGATTGTCTCGTCGTCTGACTCAGGTTAACACGCAGATTGCGGTTCCCTTTGTGCTTTCCAGCAAAGGGTATGGATTGCTGTGGCATAATTACGGACTTACTGACTTTAATCCGGCGTCTGAGCAGGTTTGTCTGCGTCCGGATGGAGAAGACGGACAGACCGTTACAGTAGATGTCACCTCGACAACCGGAAACAAGCGTGAGGTAAGAGAGGTTAACGCCTTTACTGCTGACATAATGATAGAAAAGGACGGTAACTATGCCTTGTTGTTGGATGTAGGGCAGAGAATGGCCCGAAAGTATCATCTTACCATAGATGGGCGCAATTTATTGGATATAAATAATCTCTGGCTTCCGCCAACCACTTCGCTAATTGTGGAGTTGAAGAAAGGACAGCATAAAATTAAAGTACAGGGAGACAAAAATGACAAACCGGTACTGTACTGGCGTAAAGTTAACGATGAGACTGTATTCCGTTCACCTGTGGCGCAGATTATGGATTATACGGTATTTGCCGGAAATGCCGATGAGGTGATTGGCAGTTATAGAAAACTGACCGGCGGAACACCGCTTATGCCTGTTTGGGCTTTGGGATATATCCATTGCCGGGAGCGTTATAAGTCTCAGGAGGAATTGCTTGAGAATGCGAAGGAATTTCGTAAACGGAGTATTCCGATAGATTTGATAGTTCAGGACTGGCAGTATTGGGGAAGACATGGTTGGAATGCCATGAGGTTTGATGAGACAAACTATCCCGATCCGGCTGAAATGGTCAGGGAGCTTCATGGAATGGACATGCGTCTGATGCTTTCCGTATGGTCTAAGGTAGACCGGAAGTCCGAACTCGGACGTGAAATAAATGATAAAGGATATTATATTCCGGGTACTGAATGGATAGATTTCTTTAATCCCGACGCGGCCTCTTTTTATTGGCGGAATTTTAGTGACAGGCTGGTGAAGCCGTATCAGATTGATGCCTGGTGGCTCGATGCGACGGAACCGGAGAACGATGATTTAACGGGACGGATGATCTGCAACGGTACTGTGGCCGGAGATGTATACCGTAATGTATATCCTATGTTTGTGAACAAAACCGTTTATGAAGGTTTAAGAAAAGAAGAAGCAGACAAACGTGTGATGCTTTTTACCCGCAGTGCGTTTTCGGGTATGCAACGTTATGCTACGGCCACATGGACAGGTGACGTAGGGCATGATTGGGAAACATTGCGTCGCCAGATTGTAGGCGGACTGGGATTGATGGCCACAGGGTTGCCATGGTGGACTTATGATGCCGGTGGGTTCTTCAGACCGCAAAATCAGTACACGGATACAGCCTATCACGAATGTTTTCTGCGTTGGTTGCAGGCATCGGTATTTTTCCCTTTAATGCGTGTGCATGGTTATATGAGTCAGACGGAACCGTGGCGTTATGGTAATGAAGTGGAGACGGTTTCCAAGAAATATATCGGTTTACGTTATAGCCTTTTGCCCTATATCTATTCGTGCGCAGCCGATGTTACATTTAAAGGGTATACGATTATGCGTCCGTTAGTGATGGATTTTTCAAATGACCGTTTGGCATTGGCACAAGATGCGCAGTTTATGTTTGGCCCGTCATTCCTTGTGGCTCCTGTAACGGCTCCGTCTGTCAATACATGGCCGGTATATCTGCCGGTGAATGAGGGTGGATGGTTTGATTTCTGGACCGGAATAAAATATAATGGCGGACAGAAAGTGAATGTTAAGGCCGGATTGCCCCAAATGCCTTTATTTGTAAGGGGTGGTTCGATTATTCCGATGGACTTCGGCAAACAGTATACAACTGAGAAAGCCGATAAACCGGTGGAAATCAGAATCTATAAAGGAGCGGACGCTGTCATGGATTGGTATGAGGACGAAGGAGACAATTACGGGTATGAGAACGGCAGTTATGCTGTGATTCCTTTGAAATGGGATGACAGTCGTAATGTGTTGGAAATAGGAAAACGGAAGGGTTCGTTTCCAGGAATGGAGAAAGTGAAACATTTGAATGTGGTTCTTGTCTCAAACGAGACTGGAGCGGGTGATGGAGCGTCACAACCGTGTAAAGAAATCTTGTATGAAGGTAAAACAATAAAAGTGAAATTCTAAAAAAAGTAAATCTAATATTATGGAATACGTAAATTGCGGAAAAACAGGAATGATGGTGCCGCGGCTCAGTTTCGGAGCTTCGTCACTTGGGGGAGTTTTCAGAACTATCAGTGAGAAAGATGCTATTGAAGCCGTATACACAGCGGTGGATAACGGACTGAACTTTATAGACGTGTCGCCATATTACGGACATTATAAAGCGGAGACCGTATTGGGGAAAGCGTTGAAGGAATTGCCCCGTGAGTCATATCTTCTGTCCACTAAAGTGGGGCGTTACGGGCATGATGGAATCAATACCTGGGATTATTCGGGTAAACGTGCAACGGAAAGTGTATACGAGAGTATGGAACGTTTGCATGTCGATTATATTGATTTGATTAATGTGCATGACATTGAATTTGCAGATTTGAATCAAGTTGTCAATGAAACTCTGCCGGCATTAGTAGAGTTACGTGATAAAGGCATAGTGGGGCATGTCGGTATAACAGACTTGCAGCTGGAGAATTTGCAATGGGTGATTGACCGTGTACCCGAAGGAACGGTAGAGACCGTGTTGAACTTTTGTCATTATACATTGAATGATGACAAATTGGTTGATTTTCTTGATTATTTTGAATCAAAGGGAATAGGTGTGATTAACGCGTCTCCATTATCTATGGGGTTATTGACACAGCGTGGTGTGCCCGATTGGCATCCGGCACCGGCTCCACTGGTTGAGGCTTGTAAGCGGGCTGCCGAATATTGTAACTCTCAAGGATATCCTATAGAGAAATTGGCTATGCAATATGCTGTTAGCAATCCACGGATTGCCACAACCTTGTTTAGTTCTGCCAATCCGAAAAATGTATTGAAGAATCTCCACTATATAGAAGAACCTATTGATTGGGAGTTGGTGCGCAAGGTGAAAGATATTATTGGTGACCAACAACGTGTCAGTTGGGCTAATTCTTAAAAATGAGACAAGATGAATTATACCATTATAGATGCACATTCTCATTTGTGGTTGTGGCAGGATACGGTGGTCGATGGCAAGCCGATACGCACGCTGGATAACGGCCGTTCTCTCTTTATGGGAGAAGTAAGACAAATGCTGCCTCCTTTTATGATTGATGGTAGAAATACAGCTGAGGTATTTCTTTCTAACATGGATTATGCTCAGGTCTCAGCTGCTGTAGTGACCCAGGAATTCATAGACGGTATTCAGAATGACTACCTTAGCAGGGTGGCAAAAAAATATCCGGAACGTTTTCTGGTTTGCGGGATGTGTGAATTCCGTAAACCGGGTTTCTTCAACCAAGCCTGTGAGTTGGTTAAGCAAGGTTTCAAAGCCATTAAAATTCCGGCCGGCCGTTTGTTGTTATCCGAAGGAAGAGTTTGGCTTAACAGCGATGAGATGATGCAGATGTTTCATATGATGGAACAACATGGCATGATTTTGTCCGTTGATTTGGCTGATGGAACGATACAGACAGGAGAGATGGAAGAAATTATCAGTGAATGTCCGAATCTGAAAATAGCAATCGGGCATTTCGGTATGGTGACCCGTCCCGACTGGCTTTCTCAGATTCGTCTTGCCAGACATCCGAATGTAATGATTGAGTCGGGAGGTATCACATGGCTTTTCAATGATGAGTTTTATCCTTTTTCCGGTGCAGTTAAAGCCATTAGACAGGCTGCTGATGAAGTCGGAATGGATAAACTTATGTGGGGGTCTGACTATCCGCGTACAATTACGGCTATTACATACCGTATGTCTTATGATTTTATTATAAAGTCAGATGAGTTGACAGAGATGGAAAAAACACAATTCCTGGGAAAAAATGCTCAAATGTTTTATGGCTTTGGTCCTCAACAGGCTATGCCGTATATTAAAAATATGTCCGAATGAAAAGTAAATCATATTTCTTGCCTTTGACACTTATTTTCAGTCTGTTCTTTTTATGGGCCATCAGCAGTAATCTGTTGCCGACCATGATCAGACAGCTGATGAAAACCTGTGAGTTAAATACTTTTGAAGCCTCTTTTACCGAAACGGCTTATTGGCTGGCTTATTTCATATTCCCGATACCAATAGCCATGTTTATGAAACGATTCAGTTATAAGTCCGGTATTATCTTCGGTTTGTTGCTGGCTGCTTGTGGCGGATTGTTGTTCTTTCCGGCTGCCGAGATAAAATCTTATTGGGCTTATTTATGTATCTTTTTCATTATAGCTACCGGTATGTGTTTCCTTGAAACAGCGGCTAATCCTTATGTGACGGTTCTGGGAGCACCCGAAACAGCATCACGCCGACTCAATCTGGCTCAGTCATTCAACGGGCTTGGCGCTTTTGTTTCGGCCATGTTTCTTAGTAAATTGGTATTGAGTGGCCAGCATTTTACCCGTGAAACGTTGCCGGTGGATTATGAAGGCGGATGGGAGGCATATATTCAGTTTGAGACCGATGCGATGAAGATGCCTTATCTCTTGCTTGCGGGCTTATTGCTGATTATAGCTGTTGTTTTTATATTTTATCATTTGCCGGCCATTCCGGAAGAGGAGCATAAAGACCAGCATGGACCTTTGATTAATTTCTCAGTTCTTAAACGTTCACATCTGCGTTGGGGAGTTATCAGTCAGTTCTTCTACAATGGCGGACAGACAGCAATTAACAGTTTATTCCTTGTTTACTGCTGTTATTATGTCGGTATTCCCGAAGGACAGGCCACAACCTTTTTCGGTTTGTATATGCTTGCGTTTCTGCTCGGACGTTGGGTAGGTACAGGCTTGATGTCACGTTTCCGTCCGCAGAATATGTTGCTGGTCTATGCTTTGATAAATATTGTCCTGTGTGCGGTAATTGTCATAAGCGGTGGTGGAATGATTGGATTATATGCCATGATAGGGGTATCTTTCTTTATGTCTATAATGTATCCGACCCAGTTCTCTTTGGCCATAGCCGATTTGGGTGAAGACACAAAAAGTGGTTCTGCCTTTCTTGTAATGGCTATTATCGGTAATGCTTGCCTGCCTCAATTGACGGCATACGTAATGAACCATTATCCTGAAACTTATTCGATAGCATATTTGATACCGATGGTATGTTTCGTTTGCTGTGCGTATTACGGTTGGAGAGGATATCGTGTGACTGATTAGGACATTTGCTGCGATTACTTTTTCTCGTAGAAAGATGTCGGTTGAGATCTTTTAAAAACAATGAATGAACAAAATGACAGAAAAATAACTATATAAAAATGAAAGCAGTTCAGATTGTAGAACCCGGTAATGTTCGGGTTGAAAATATTCAGAAGCCTGATTGTGGAAACGGTGAGGTGTTGTTGAGAATTAAATATGTAGGATTTTGCGGTTCTGACTTGAATACTTATCTTGGTCGAAATCCGATGGTTCAATTGCCTGTTATCCCCGGTCATGAGATTGGTGCCGTGATTGAGGAGACTGGAAACGGTGTTCCTGAAACTTTGAGACCGGGCATGGTGGTAACAGTTAATCCTTATACAAATTGTGGAAAATGTGCCTCATGTCGCAACCGTAGAGTAAATGCCTGTGAGCATAACGAGACATTAGGTGTGCAGCGCAATGGTGCCATGACGGAGTATGTGGTATTACCTTGGCAGAAGGTGATTCCGGCAGATGGTATATCAGTACGTGACTGTGCTTTGATTGAGCCAATGAGTGTGGGCTTTCATGCTGTAGCAAGAGGTCAGGTTACCGATGGTGATACGGTAATGGTGATTGGTTGTGGAATGATTGGTCTGGGAGCTGTAGTGCGTGCTTCGTTACGTGGTGCGACAGTAATAGCTGTTGATCTTGATGATGAGAAATTACAGTTGGCACGTGAGATAGGAGCGGATTATACAATCAATTCCCGGACAGAAGATGTACACGCACGCCTTAATGAGTTGACAGAGGGTTTGGGACCTGATGTGGTAATCGAAGCGGTCGGAAGTCCGGCTACCTATGTGATGGCTGTTGATGAGGTCGGTTTTACAGGTCGGGTCGTATGTATAGGATATGCTAAAACAGAAGTGGCTTTTCAAACAAAATATTTTGTTCAGAAAGAACTGGATATTCGGGGATCACGCAATGCTTTACCGGAAGATTTCCGTGCGGTAATTAAATATTTGCGTCATGGAGCATGTCCAAAAGAGCGTCTTATCAGTTGTGTGGTGATGCCGGAGAAAGCAGGTGACGCTTTAAAGAACTGGTCTGAGCAGCCGGGTAAAGTATTTCGTATATTGGTTGAATTTTAATTGATTTAATGATGAGAGCGTTAAATAGTCAGACAGCAGGAAAAGTCGTCCGACCTGAAAGAATCATACAGTTTGGTGAAGGCAATTTTTTACGTGCTTTTGTAGATTGGATAATATCCAATATGAATGAAAAAACTGACTTTAACAGTAGTGTAGTGGTGGTCCAGCCGATAGAGAAGGGGATGATTGATGTGCTGAACAGCCAGGATGGACTCTATCATGTCAATCTTCAGGGAATAGATAAAGGGGTAGAGGTTAATTCTTTCCGCTTAATTGATGTTATCAGCCGTGCGTTGAATCCATATCGTGACTTTGATGATTATATGGCATTGGCAGAACAGCCGGAGATTAGATTTGTTATTTCAAATACGACTGAAGCCGGCATTAATTTTGATTCTCATTGTCGTTTGGACGACCGTCCGGCTGCTTCATATCCCGGAAAACTGACCCAGTTGCTTTATCATCGCTATTGTCATTTTAATGGTGATGTACAGAAAGGACTGATTATTTTTCCTTGTGAGCTGATATTTCTCAACGGGCACAAATTAAAAGATACAATCAGACAGTATATCGACTTATGGCAGTTAGGTGACGGGTTTAGACAATGGTTTGAGACAGCCTGTGGTGTTTATGCCACTTTGGTAGACCGTATTGTGCCTGGTTTTCCAAGAAAAGATATTGCGCAGATTAAAGAGAAACTTCAATATGATGATAATCTTGTGGTTCAGGGCGAGGTCTTTCATTTGTGGGTGATAGAAGCTCCCCAGTCAATAGCGGAGGAATTTCCTGCCGATAAAGCCGGACTGAATGTAAGTTTTGTATCGTCAGAGGCGCCTTATCATGAGCGTAAGGTGACGTTACTAAACGGACCTCACACCGTTTTATCTCCTGTTGCTTATTTATCGGGTATAGATATTGTACGCGATGCATGCAAGCATCCGGTTATCGGAAAGTATATTCATAGGGTCATGTATGACGAACTGATGCAGACACTTCAGCTGCCCGAAGACGAATTGAAACGTTTTGCAGACGATGTTATGGAGCGCTTTACAAATCCTTTTGTCGACCATCAGGTGACATCTATCATGCTCAATTCTTTTCCTAAATATGCCACGCGTGATTTACCCGGTCTGAAGATTTATTTGCAGCGTTTTGGTAAATTGCCACAAGGACTTGTTTTGGGTTTGGCGGCCATTATTACCTATTATAAAGGTGGGCAGCGTGCTGATGGAGCACCTGTTGTTCCGAACGATTCACCGGAGATTATGTCGTTGCTTCAAACGCTGTGGGCCGGACAGTCTATGGCAGGGATAGCCGAAGGCGTTTTAGGTGCCGAGTGGTTGTGGCATGAGAATCTTAATCTCATTCCGGGGCTGACTGATTGTCTGTGTGGTTATTTGCAGTCAATTCACGATAACGGTATGTTGGAAACCGTTTCCCGTTTTCTTGAGATGTCAGAATAATTGTTGTATAAAGTATCGTGTTATGACATTATATACACAGATTCATCCTTCCGACAATGTGGCGGTTGCATTGCAGACATTGCCGGAAGGTACTTTAATTCAGGTTGCAGGACTTTCGCTCCAACTTGTAGAAACCATTCCGGCCGGTCATAAAATAGCACTTAAGAACTTCAGTGCCGGTGAAGAGGTTGTAAAATATGGTTTTCCAATAGGGCGTACGGTAACATCAATACCTGCCGGAGGATGGGTGAATGAGCATAATATTCATACTGGTTTATCCGGTATTTGTGGTTACGTGTATGCTCCGGTTCCTTTATCGGATGAACGGGAACCTGTTATTGATGTACCGACATTTATGGGTTACCGTCGTAAGAACGGTGATGTGGGAATCAGGAATGAAATCTGGATTGTTCCTACGGTAGGTTGTGTGAACGGTATAGCTGAGCGTCTGGCCGACAGTTTGAAAAATGAAACCGGAAGTCGTGGTGTAGATGCTATTGTGGCTTATCCGCATAATTACGGTTGTTCACAGCTCGGTGATGATCATGAGAACACACGTCGCATATTGCGTGACATTGTGCTTCATCCTAATGCCGGAGGCGTTCTGGTTATCGGATTAGGGTGCGAGAATAATCAGCCCGAGGCCTTTATGGATATGTTGGGCGAATATGACAAAAGTCGTATTCGTTTTATGGTATGCCAGCACGAAACAGATGAGATGGAGCGTGGATTGGCTTTGTTGCGCGAGATTTATCAGATTGCCATAGCAGATGAGAGAACGCCGGTGCCATTGTCGGCTTTGCGTGTAGGACTTAAATGTGGTGGCTCCGACGGATTGTCCGGTATTACAGCAAATCCTCTTTTAGGTGTCTTTTCCGATTATCTGGTGGCTTGTGGTGGTACGACTGTATTAACCGAAGTGCCCGAGATGTTCGGTGCAGAAACCATATTGATGAATCGTTGTGCCACAGCAGAATTGTTTAATAAGACAGTCCGTTTGATTAATGACTTTAAGGATTATTTTCTGAAACAGGGACAGCCGGTCTATGAGAATCCTTCGCCGGGTAATAAAGCCGGTGGTATATCTACTTTAGAAGAGAAATCTTTGGGCTGTACACAGAAATCAGGCAGTTCGGCGGTATGTGATGTGTTGAAATATGGAGATAGGATAACAACAGGTGGTCTCAATTTGTTAAGTGCTCCGGGTAACGATTTGGTGGCGTCTACAGCTTTGGCGGCAGCCGGTTGTCATATGGTATTGTTTACAACAGGTCGCGGGACTCCTTTCGGCACATTTGTGCCGACACTTAAGATTTCAACCAATACACCTTTGTTTTTACATAAGGGGAATTGGATGGATTTCAATGCCGGAACATTGGTCGAAGGAGAAAGTATGTCATCTGTAAGTCGTCGTTTTATCGATTTGATATGTGCTGTGGCCGGTGGTCAGCTTACGCAGAACGAAAAGCATGACAACCGGGGGATAGCCATATTTAAAACAGGTGTGACGCTTTAATCACATATGCCTTTTAAGCTTCTGTCCGATAAGCGTTGGTAAAATCATTACCTGAAGGGCGTTGGAATATTTTTAGCCCGAACTCAGGAACTACGGCAAGTAAGTGATCGAAGATTTCTCCCTGTATTTCTTCATACTCGGGCCATACGGTTGTATTGGTGAAACAATAGATTTCCAACGGGAGGCCTTCCGGTGTGGGCTGCATTTGTCTGACCATAATCATCAGTTCTTTATGTGTTCGGGGATGATTGCGTAAGTAACGCATGATGTAATTTCTGAACACATAAAGATTAACCAGTTTCGTTTCTGCGTCAGCTTCATCCTTTGTAATCCAATGATATGAAGCCAGACGCTGTTTTTCATCTTTTGAGCAAAAATGTATGGTCGACAGGTCTATATTGATAGACCGTTTGATTCGTCGGCCACCGGCTTCACGCATTCCTCTCCAGTTTTGAAAAGAGTCACTTACTAACGCATAAGGAGGAATTGTTGTGATGGTCTTGTCGAAATTACAGACTTTTACCGTAGTCAGCGTGACTTCTGTCACATGACCGTCAGCACCATATTTAGGCATTGTAATCCAGTCGCCTGGGCGGAGCATGTCGTTGGCAGAAAGTTGTACGCCGGCAACAAGGCCTAATAAACTGTCTTTAAATATCAACATCAGTACAGCTGCCGATGCACCTAGTCCTGCAAGAATTGTTGTAGCGTTCTGGTCTATCAGAATGCTGATTATGACAATTATACCTATACCGATTGAAACCAGATTAATCATCTGATAAATACCTTTTAAAGGCCGGTTACGGAATGTTTCATGAGCGATGGAAATCTCGTATAGTGAGTCCAGAAAGGCATTGATCAGCAATAAGGTCATGACCACCAGGTAAATCAGGCAGACTTTTAATAAGAAATTGAGTAACCAGGGGGTGTTGCTGAATAACAGCGGAAGCAACAGATAAAACATGATAGGAGGAATCATCCGGCAGAAGCACGTCATCATTTTCTCATTAAAAAGATAGTCATCCCATGAGGCTTTCGTGCGCGATGTGATTTTATGTATGGCCGGCATGATAAGCAGTCGGAAAATCTTTGTGGTGAGAAACGAAATAAGTAATATAATGATAATAAAAGTAAGCTGTGTGGTCCAACTGATATTAGTCTGTTCTATTCCAAGTTCAGACAGGTAATGTGCCACATTTGTATATAATCCTTCCATTAAGATTTGTTTTTTCATACTGAGTCGGATAATGATAATTAATACTGTGTCGTAAATTTTGTTCAATGTTTGTATCTGTAGTCTGGATATTCTTCATCTGTTTTCACAGAATATGAAATACATGATATAAGCTTGGTTTGCATCATGATATTTTTAATGTCAGACTTTTCAGACATTAAATTTACATAGAATCTTTTAATATCCTTGCAAAAAAGGACAAATATCTGTGATGACAGTCTATTATTGAATAACAGATCACCGATTAAACTATCTTGTGCATTAGGTTGACGAAATGAAGATAAATATTTTTTGTGGAGTTATTATTAGAAGTGTCATGATTTGTTTATTTTAATGTTAAACAGGAGATTAAGCTCTATTATTCTTCCTGAATTTGATTCTTTATTGGTATATAAATATTTTTATTTCTATGTTTTTGTTGTTAATTAGTAATTAATTATGTAATATTGCAATTGATTTATTTTTATCTATTAAAAGGAATAAAATATTACATATTGTTATGTATTATGGATCTAACATGATAATTTTCTGAGTGTTTTATAAATACTGATTTGTATAAATATAAATTGATTTATTTCGCATAATAAGACTATATGGATAATAACCTTATAAAAGATATTGATTTCTTATATATTCATGAATTAAAATACTGATATATGAAGTGTATGAGTCAATAGTTATCTTATTCTGTGGTATAAGTATCCTGAGATTATTGAGATGTATTGTAAATGACTTTTTAGAAGTAATTTTTCACATAATAAATAAAAATATGACGAATATGAAAAAAGTGTTTTTTTTAATGGTGTTGTTTATTGGTCTAGCCTGTCCAAAACCGGCGAATGCACAGCTTTTCGAAAAAATAGGTAAGGTACTGGAAACGGTAGATAAGGTATTAGGGACTGATGACAAAGAAAAGGCGGCTGCTGATACTGTTTCTCAAGCGGCAACATATGATACCTCCGGTCCGTTTAAAGGTGTTTGGAATCTGAAATCAAACAATTCCGAAGGAGAAATGAAAATAGACCTTTATAATAAGTCTATTGTCGGGATGACATTTGATGGTGATGAAGTGCAATGTTTTGGTACAATTAATGTAACCATAGTTAATGGAGCCAGCATAAGGATAGATGAATGTGTTATAACTGATAGTCAGCCAAAGGGAAATAAAGCCACGGTTAAGTTTATAAGCGGACGTGATGGAAATACCTATCAGGCAGTATTGACATATAATCCTTCAAGTAAGAAAATCACAATCAGTGACAGACAGAGGTTGGGAGATGAAGAATTTGGAGATTGTTATGTATACGACGGATTGGTATTTTCAAAATAATAAATAATATATCTGATTTTTACACTGAGACTGCGGCTGTTTTATTGCTGCAGTCTCATTTTTTTTTAAATAAGTTGTTTCTTTATTTCTTATTCTGGTAAAAGAAGATAACTTTGTGATGTATGAAACCATTATTGATTATAGCTATGAAAAAGATTGTATTATTTTTTGTTTGCGTGGTACATGCTGTTTTTTCATCAGCACAATATTGTAGTACCCGGAAAGGACAGAAATTATATTATGATGTACTTTTTGATGGAAAGAAGTCTGAGGTTCATTCTGTCATATCCGATGTGACAAACAGGAATGATTCTTGTATCGTGACTGTGCAGGATTTCTTTTCAGATATGAGCAATTCTTTTTCGATAGAGAATGTGCAGTTTAAGGATACGGTGTTGCTTTCTAGTGTTGTATATTCAAAAGGTAATACGTTGGTATACCTGCAGGATGGAGAGACAGATAAAGCCAATATGATTTCAATGTTATCGGGAATGCTCGATAAGAAAGATATGAGTAAGGCAAAAGACAATTTAGATATGAAAGGTCAGATTATACTTGTCTTAAATGATAAAGTGAAAAAAGGGGACAAGATAACTCCTTGCGAGATGGTGACTAAAATAGGTCCAATGTCAATTACTACATCAATGGAGGGACATTATGCCGGATTTGAGGAGATTTCTACAGCCGCCGGAAAGTTCTATTGTGCAAAGGTAACTTATACATTAAAAATGAAGATGTTCATGTTTACCGAAACTGTCGATGTCACGGCATGGTATGCAAAAGGTGTCGGACTGGTAAAGGAGATTGAGAAAAGCAAGAAAATGAATAAGACAACAGAGAAGACATTGAAGAAAATAGAAAATATACAATCCTGAATGTATATATCGGATAGATTGATCTTTCGTCTCGTTTTTTACTGATAAGAAAGTTTCAACCGGAAACGGCCACTTTGGATAAAAAGAACATCGCGCGCGCCCACGCGCTTACCATAGAAAGGTATTTTCCCATTTTATCCTTCACCTCTTCACATTCGCTCATAACATTCTGAACGCGTGTCTGTTGCGTGTGAAGGATCATCTTTCACACCCTTCGCATCTCCTTCACGGGATGCAGCTCCCAACAGACGGTTAAGACTTTTTAAGTTAAAAAACGCATGCGCCTGCAAAAATATTCTTCTACGGTTACGGCCAGATTCCTCTACTGCAATAAATTTTTTTGTTGACGCTCAGAAATTTTTCACAGGCGGTCGCGCCGGACTTTTCAAGCGGTCGCGATTCTTTTTTATGAATTTCCATGACAGAGTTCTTGCCTTTTAACATTTGTCCCGCAGATATGTATAATACGTACATATTCAAAGAAGGCTTTTTCCTCCCGTTCACCTTTGATGGGGCATGAGCGGAGCATCCGGTTTCATGACACATGCGGTGAAGGATAGTTATTTAACGCAACTCGCAGTACTACAGTGTGTTGTATCGGATTGTGAAGGGGTGAATGGTCTTTCGGGAAAACTTTTATTAGTTCATAATCAGCGCTTTCTCTTTCACCTTTAAAATAAGGATATTTACTGAAATTTTTAATTATTGTTAATTATAGTAGTTTTACTAAATATATTAGTAGTTTGTTTAATGTTTTTCTTATATTTGCGGAGTAAACCGATAAAAAGTATACGTGATATGAAAAGTTTGACTTTGAAAGAAAAAGAGATAATGGATATTTTGTGGGAGCACGGTCCGATGGTCATCCGTGAGATGTTGGTGTTTTACGATGAGCCGAAGCCGCACTACAATACAGTGGCCACGCTGGTGAAGCTGCTGGTGGAGAAAGGTTTCGTGGAGTATGAGGCTGTGGGGAACATTTACTTGTACCGCGCCAAGGTCAGTCGAAAGCAATGTGGCGGGAGTGCCATGGGCGATTTGGTGTCCCGCTTTTATGGCAATTCCTACACTAACGTGGTTTCTCAGTTCATAGAGGAAGACAAGATAGGGTTGGACGAGTTGAAACAACTGATAGCTCGGATAGAGCAAGGACGCGATAAAGAGTGAGACGATGATGGCTGCATGGTTTATCTATCTGACGAAATGCAGCATTTGCCTGTGTGTCCTTTACGGATTCTGCAAATGCTTGTGCGCCGGTTCAACTTTGTTCGGGTTTCACCGTAAACTGATGCTTTGGGGACTGGCGGTTAGCCTGTGTCTGCCGTTGGGTCAATGGACCACGGAAAAGGAAGCGAGCGCGAAGCGTCCCTTGCTGATGTGGAGCGAGATGCTGTCCGAAACTTGGCCGGAAACGCCGGTTGCCGTGGAGGGGCAAATGGAAACGGTAGAAATACGTTTGAAAGAGAAGGAGGGTGCGTGGAGATGGAACCTTCTTCCTTTGGGCTATTGGACTGGCGCGGCGACGGTATTCCTTTTCTATGGCTTGTGTTATGTTCGCCTGTGGCGGTTGTTGCGCCGTGGCGAGCACGTGATAGAACAGGGGTGGACAGGCATTCTGACGGACGAGCCGGTGGAACCCTTTAGTGTGGGGCATTTCGTGGTGATGAACAGCGAGGATTATCGTGCTTTTCCTCTTATTTGTCTGCATGAACAAATGCACGTCCGCTTGCGTCATACATGGGACGAGGTGCTGATGCAGGCTCTCACCGTACTGTTTTGGTTTCATCCCCTGGTCTGGCTGTTGCGCAGGGATTTGCGCGAGCTGCATGAGTTTCAGGCCGACGAAGGGGTACTTCAACAAGGCATCGATGCAAAGACATATCAGATTTTGTTGGTGCGGAAGTCTGTGGGCTCGAAAAGATTGGCCATGGCGAGCGGCTTCTGTCACTGCTCACTTAAAAAACGTGTAACTATGATGCTTAAAAAACGAACGAATGGATGGCGGCGGATAGGCTTGTTGTTGGCTCTGCCGCTGGTGGGTGGCACGGCTTGGCTATTTGCCCGCCCGGAAATGAACGTGTCGCAACAGCAGGAGAGGGTGGCGGCAAAGGAAACTGCGGTAGCAACTCTGGCGGATACGGTGCGGTGTGAGCGCCGGTATGCGGAAATGAAAGATGGTCCAGAGGTGTTTGACGTAAAAATCAATTGGAAGAGCAAGGTCTTGCTGACTGATGACGTGCATTTAAAAAAGAAGAAGTATGGAGTGGTATCGTTAGTCGAAGTGGAGAAGGTGGCCACGCAGATGCTGAAGGAGAAGTTCCGGAAGATGGCAGATTCGGATAAGGATGTGCATCCGGTCATCCGCATACAGGCAAGCACTCAGACTCCGGAAGAGAGCGTGGAGAAACTGGAACAGGCTTTGCGTGAGGCTGTCAGGAAGGCTGTGGCCGAGCTGTCCCTTTCCTGTCCGGCAGACCGGATGCAGAAGTTCTTGGAGGTGAATTGGGCTTATCAGAAACCGAAAAATATCCCAAGAAATAGAAAGAACTGAGTCTGTTTACGGTGTCTCTGTCGGTATGGCGGGGATGCCTTGCTTTGATTGAACGCATGACGTTTTCAAGAACAGGCTCGTTGCTGTTTTTTAGTAGCTTAAAGACAGGAATGTTCAAACACCGTATGATCAGACTCTTTGAAAAAGCTTATCATACAGGCTGATGAGATTCATGGAGAGTGCGGTGTTTCATTAAGATAGGTTCGGTAAATGTCCTTGAAAAAGACGGCTGCCTGATTTTATTCTGTTTCAGGTAGCCGTCAGCGTCTTGTTTGAAAATAATCTGATATATATCAGTATATGTTCGCGGTTGGATCTCATTACTGATCCTTGTTTTCCACATAGCCCTGTCGTTCTTCTGGCAGACCGGACATGACGACTTCGTAAGCTTCTTCCATGGTAGCCTTAATGTTTTCAGGCCCTTTTGATTTCGGAGGGATGGGCTTGTGTATTGTCATGACCAGTTTATGTCTTTTGACAAATGAGAAACCGGCTGTACGTGGCAGAATATCGAAAGAACCGTCAATGGTAACCGGAACAACCGGAAGCTGAAGTTCATCTGCCAATTGAAAAGCGCCCTTACGGAAAATACCCATATGTCCTGTAAAGGAGCGAGAGCCTTCCGGAAAGACTACCAGCGAGGTGCCTTCTTTTAAAATCTCACGGGCATTGTTGTATGTTTCCTGAATTTTTTTAGGGCCGGACTTGTCTACAAAGATGTGGCGGGCACTTTCGCAGGCTTTTCCTACAAGGAAAATCTTACGGAGTGATTTTTTCATCATCCATTTGAAATTACGTCCCAGATAGCCATAAATAAGGAATATGTCAAAGGCTCCCTGATGATTGGCTACGAAAACATAAGAGGTCTTTTTATCTACATTCTCATGTCCGTATACTTTTACAGGGATGAACAATACATTACAAAAGATAATAGACCATATCTTGCCCGGATAATATCCCCAAAAATGAGCGTTTCCAATCCATGAGCCGAGAATGGTAATCAAGGCTGTTAAGAAGGTGCATACCAACAATATGGGTAATGCAATACAAATCTGATAGATTCTATAAAGAACAGTCATGGTTTTTATGCTTAACGTTTGACTTCACAAAGTTAACACTTTTTTTATTTCCTGTGTAATGTTATGACATTTATTTCAGGCCATGCTCCGAAACGGAAAGGAAGCAGGGCGCCGCCCACACCAAGGCTGACATGTAAGCTGCGCTCGTTCTCTGTATACATACCTCGCCACTCAGGATAAATAAATTCTGAAGGCGACCATCCGAAAATCATGAATTGCATGCCATGGGTATGTCCTGAAAGTGTCAGCTGTATGTCTGTTTCCGGAAGAACTTTGCGTCGCCAGTGTGTTGGGTCATGACTTAACAGCACTTTGAACATCTTTGGTTCACTTTGTTCCGGCTGATTGTAACCTGGTAGGTTTTTAAGTGCCTTCTTCAGGTCTCCTCTTTCTGGAAACGGCGGTTTGCCATCATTTTCTACTCCGACAACGGCAATGCTGTCTGAGCCTCTGTGTATAACCTGGTGGCTGTTCAGAAGAAGATTCCATCCCAGTTGTTTCTGACGTTCCATAAGCTCATGGCGGTGAATGGCCTGTTCTTTATGAGACAGATAACGGGCATAAGTCAGATAGTCATGGTTACCCATCACTGAATAAACGCCGTCCGGTGCCCATAGTCTGCTCAAGGTTTCTTCAAATCCGTCCATTTCGTCAACGTCTGTACTCACAAGGTCTCCTGTAAATACTATCATATCCGGTTTCTGAGCCAGAATGGTATTCACCAGTTTATCTACAACTTCCGGTTTGTTTCTGAAAGATGTAAGGTGAAGGTCTGTAAATTGTACAATGCGGTAACCGTCAAAAGAGGCGGGGAGGTCGTGCGAGCTGAAATCCGCCTGTCTGACTTTTAAGTGTGATGGTCCGAAGGTCATACCGGTCAATAGAATGATGAATAGTGTCACAGAAAGTATCGTGCTTAATATTGTAGCCGGCCGTCGTAGTTTTTTCCATATCAGACCGAGTCCGGCACCCACAATGTCAGTCAGCATGAAAACCGATTTGGGAAGTGCCACCAGCATATAGAAGTTAAAGAAGAACATCATGGTTTTCATGTTCTCGGGGGTATGACTTTCTATATGGGCCAGAACAAAGGCCGTTATCAGCAGAATCGTGTTAGGTACGAAAAACGAGATCCTGGCCCATAACGGACGTTGACGTTTATACATGAGCCTCAAATAAAGGTAGGCATCGGGCAGTATAAGCGTGATGAGCAGAACATATAAAATACGTAGTACCATAGAGTCTGGGAAATTTAAAAGCAGGTTTAAAGATTTGCCGACAGGAATTTACGCATCACGTCCACCGGCAGCTTTCGTCGGTTGGCGTAATCTTTTAACTGGTCTTCACCTATTTTTCCAATGGCGAAATAGCGTGATGAGGGATGGGACAGCATCAGTCCGCTTACCGAGGCGTGAGGTATCATTGCGCCGTTTTCTGTCAGACGTATGCCGAGTTCTTCAAAATGAAGCAGTTTGTCCAGTTCGAAATTAATGCTCTGGTCGGGTAGTGACGGATATCCGACAGCCGGTCTTATACCTTGAAATTTTTCCAGAAAAAGTTCGGCTGTGGTCAGTTGTTCGTCCGGAGCATATCCCCAGTAGGTGCGTCTCACTTCCTCATGCATCTTCTCTACAGCCGCCTCGGCCAGTCTGTCAGCCAGTGTCTGGCAAAGCATATGCTTGAAATCATCCGCATAATCCCCTTCTTCATACATGTGTTCCATTTCGGCGTCTACCGTACCAGCGAATACTCCGACTTTGTCTGCTATACCTTGCGATAACGGACGTACGAAATCCGCAAGACAGAGATTTGGCTCACCATCCTTAACGGTATGTTGCTGTCTAAGAAGAGGCAGACTGAAAGGACCTTCTGATGTTTGGAATACGATATTGTCATCATCACTGTTTGCGTCAAACAGTCCGAAACGTACATGGGTCTTGAAATCCTCAGCCAGGTGTGAGATCATGCGGTTTGCGTCTTTGAACAGTTGCATGGCCTCGGCTGCCTTTGCACGTTCTTCTTCTGCGAAATCGGCCAGCCAGCCGGCCCGACAGGCATCACATCCGTGAATGGAACTGATGGTCGCAAAGCGTGGCTGGAAGCCCCAGGCATGGAAAAAATACACCCAGTTGATATAAGGTGTTACCGATGCGATGGAATAGTGTAATGTGTCTGTCATCTGTCAAAAGTCAATGCTTTGCCACGGTATGCAGTATCTATATGACCGTGATTATATACAAGGTGTCCGTTACAGTATGTTTGTTCTACGCGCCAGTTAAATGTGCTGCCTTCAAGCGGACTCCATCCGCATTTACTGAGGATATCTTCTTTTTTTAATGTCCACTGACTGTCAGGACGTATCAGGACAAGATCGGCAAAGGCACCTTCACGAATAAAGCCGCGACCGTGAATCTGGAACAGACGGGCCGGTGCGTGACACATCAGTTCCACCACCTGTTCTATAGACAGAACACCTTCGTCGGCTAAGGCCAGCATGCTCACCAGTGAGAACTGTATCATGGGCATACCTGACACGGCCTTTACACAACCTCCTGCTTTTTCGCTCAGCAGATGCGGAGCATGGTCGGTACCCACCACGTCAATTCTGCCGTCGGTTAATGCGTGGCGCAGAGCGTCTCTGTCAGCTTTTGTCTTTATGGCCGGATTACATTTGATGCGTGTGCCGAGAGTGGCATAGTCTTCATCGCAGAATCGTAAATGTGCCACGCAGGCTTCAGCCGTGATACGTTTGTCCGGCGTCGTACATAATGGCGTTGGTTCAAATAGCGTTAATTCACGTGCGGTAGAAAGATGGGCCACATGAAGACGGGCACCCGTTTCCTTGGCCAGTCTCACCGCCAGCTCTGTGGAGCGGTAGCAGGCTTCTTCACTGCGTATCTCGGGATGATGACAAACGTCCGGATCATCGCCATATTGTTCACGGCAGCTTTTCAGGTTGGAACTGATGATTTCCGAATCTTCACAGTGCGTCATGATGAGCATGGGGGCTTTCTCAAAAATCTGGCGGAGCGCATCTGCCTGGTCTACCAGCATGTTCCCGGTGCTGCTACCCATGAAAAGTTTGACGCCACATACCGTTTTCGGGTCAAGTTGCTCCAGCAGGTCGGCGTTGGTATTGGTCGCCCCAAAGAAAAATGAATAGTTTACGCAGCTTTTTTCTGCTCCCAGACTGAATTTGTCAGCCAGTTTCTCAAGATCTGTTGTCAGGGGTTTCACATTAGGCATATCCATGTACGAGGTCACGCCGCCGGCAGCTGCCGCACGGCTTTCGCTTGTGATGTCAGCTTTATGCGTCAGTCCGGGATCTCTGAAGTGTACATGGTCGTCTATCACTCCTGGGATGAGATACAGCCCTTCCGCGTCAATAATCCGGTCTGCTTCCGGTGTGTCACTGTGCGACTCATCATGTCGTGCTACTTTTATAATCTGTTCGCCGTCTATCCATACCGAACCTTTAAACGTAAGGCCTTCGTTAACAATAGTGGCATTCTTTATTAACGTTTTCATCGTGAAACTTTTTAGTGTGTCTGTTCTGTACAGACTGTATGATGTTTTGAATAAATAAATGCAGTCAGAATGAATTTGCGCCGTCATTGACGGGAAAACCCGGACAAATGACGGCGCAAACAGAATATTTTTTATCTCTTTACATGCGGATATTTGCGGAACCAGCCGTCAAGTCGTAAACGGATTACACCAAAAACAGCCTCACCGAAAATACTGCTGTTCATTTTGCTGGTGCCCAGTTCGCGGTTTACAAAAATGACAGGCACTTCCTTCACTTTAAATCCACATTGTACGGCCGTGAATTTCATTTCTATCTGGAATGCGTATCCTTTAAACCGTATTTTGTCGAGTTCAATGGTTTCAAGAACCTCGCGGCGGTAGCATTTGAAACCCGCGGTGGTGTCATGAATACGCAGTCCCGTTACGCAGCGTACATATTTTGAGGCATAATAAGACATCAGGACGCGTCCCATTGGCCAGTTCACCACATTGACACCACTGATGTAACGCGAGCCGATGGCCACATCATAGCCTTCTTTGGCGCAGGCATCGTAAAGTCTCGGCAAGTCATTCGGGTTGTGACTGAAATCTGCGTCCATCTCGAAAATATAGTCATATTTCTGTTCAATGGCCCACTTAAAACCGGTGATGTACGCTGTGCCCAGCCCCAACTTTCCTTTTCTTTCGATAATGAACAGCCGGTCTTTGAATTCATCGGCCATAAGCCGTTTGACGATGTCTGCTGTTCCGTCAGGCGAACCGTCGTCGATAATCAGAATATTGAAAGGTTGCGAAAGGCCGAATACGGCACGGATGATGTTCTCAATGTTTTCTTTTTCATTGTAGGTCGGTATAATGACCACGCTGTCTGAACGCATATTCTGAAATTTAATTTAGGTAAGTTAGAATTGTATGTGTTTCTTTCTCCAAAGTTAAAAATAAAATTAGGAATGCATGCAATAATCTTAAATAAATGCTCGGCGATGTCGTTTTTTTAGTGATTCTTTGTACTTTTGTACAGATTTATAAGATGGACATACAGGATTTACAGGCCCTTTATGCAGGGCATAAGCAGGTAAAAGCTTTAGGAAAGGTGCTATGTGACGATTCCGTGAAAACAGTTTTCGCGGAAGGGCTTTGTGCGTCGGCCGCACCGTTGGCTTTCAGTAGTCTGGCGGTGGCTGCTCCCGAAGCGTTGTCACGTCCTTATATATTTGTGTTGGACGATGCGGAGGAAGCCGGCTATTTTTATCATGATTTGGTTCAGATTCTGGGCGATTCTCATGTGTTCTATTTTCCTTCGTCTTTTCGTCGTGCCGTAAAGTTCGGTCAGCGCGATGCGGCCAATGAGATTTTGCGCACTGAGGTGGTCAGCCGTCTCAATGCGGGGCAGTTGCCGCTGTTTGTGGTAACATCTCCTGAGGCGATGGCCGAAAAGGTCATTTCATCCGGTAAACTGACTGAACGTACGTTAAAACTTGCTGTTGGTCAGCAGATAGAGATGACTGTTGTCGAGGAACGGCTTTTCCAGTTAGGTTTTAAGCGGGTCGACTATGTGTATGAACCCGGACAGTTTGCCGTGCGTGGCAGTATTCTGGATGTATTTTCCTATTCCTCGGAATATCCGTTCCGTATAGACTTTTTCGGCGATGAGATAGACAGCCTGCGTATTTTCGAGGTACAGTCACAGTTGTCCAGAGAAAAAGAACAGGAAGTGGTGATTGTTCCGGAGTTGGGGGCCGATATGTCCGGTAAGATTCCTTTTACTGAATTCCTTCCCGATGATTCTGTTATCGTCTTAAAAGATTTGCTTTTTGTGCGCGATGTGGCCGACCGTGTTTACAGAGAAGGTTTTTCGGCTCAGGCAATCATCGAGGCAGAAGCTGTCAGCGAAATGGATGCGGCCGAAAAACGTGAAAAACTGAATGCCGAAGCATTGCTGGTCGACGGAGCCGCCTTGATGAAAGGATTGCTCAATTTCAAACGGGTGGAAATCGGTACAAAGCCGGGCAGCCAGGTTCAGGCCACCTTGCATTTCCACCTCACGCCACAGCCTATTTATCATAAGAATTTCGACCTTGTCAATGAAAGTTTCATTCATTTTATCTCTCAAGGTTATACCATTTATATTCTGGCCGACTCTGTCAAGCAGACCGACCGTCTGGCGGCCATTTTCCAGGAGCAGGGGACAGGCATTACTTTTTTGCCCGTCAACAAGACCCTTCACGCCGGCTTTTCCGACGAAGATTTGAAGATATGCGCCTTTACCGATCATCAGATATTCGACCGTTTCCATAAATACAACCTTCGCAGTGACAAGGCGCGGAGCGGAAAAGTGGCTCTGACGCTGAAGGAACTTCAGGAGTTCAATATCGGCGATTATGTGGTGCATGTCGACCATGGAGTGGGTAAGTTCGGCGGATTGCTTCGTATTCCTAATGGCGATACGATGCAGGAGGTCATCAAAATCATTTATCAGAATGACGATGTGGTGTTTGTGTCCATCCATTCCTTGCACAAGGTCAGCAAGTACCGTGGTAAGGATGGTGAACCGCCCCGCTTGAATAAACTCGGAACAGGGGCCTGGGAGCGTTTGAAAGAGCGTACAAAGGACAAGATTAAGGATATTGCGCGCGATTTAATCAAACTGTATGCCCGCCGCCGTCAGGAGAAAGGTTTCGCGTTCAGTCCGGACAGCTTCTTGCAGCATGAGCTGGAGGCCAGCTTCCTGTATGAGGACACCCCCGACCAGTTGAAAGCTACGCAGGATGTCAAGGCCGATATGGAGAAGGCCCGTCCAATGGATCGTCTGGTGTGTGGTGATGTGGGATTCGGTAAGACCGAAGTCGCCATCCGTGCGGCCTTCAAAGCCTGTTCGGACAACAAACAGGTGGCTGTACTTGTTCCCACCACCGTGTTGGCTTATCAGCATTATCAGACTTTCTCTTCACGATTGAAAAATATGCCTGTACGGGTAGATTACCTGAGCCGGGCGCGAAGTGCGGCAAAAACAAAGGAAATCCTGAAAGATTTGGCCGACGGTAAAATCAATATTCTGATTGGCACCCATAAACTGATTGGCAAAACGGTAAAGTTCAAGGATCTCGGCTTGCTTATCATCGATGAGGAACAGAAATTCGGTGTGGCTACGAAAGAGAAGCTTCGCCAGATGAAAGTCAATGTCGATACGCTGACGTTGACTGCGACTCCGATACCCCGTACGTTACAGTTCTCACTCATGGGGGCACGCGATTTGTCTGTCATTCAGACTCCGCCTCCCAACCGATATCCGGTTCAGACCGAGGTGCATACCTTTAGCGCCGAATTGATAGCCGATGCCATTAATTTCGAGATGAGCCGCAACGGTCAGGTCTTTATTGTCAACAACCGTATTTCCAATCTTTATGATTTGGAGGCACTTATCCATAAGCATGTCCCCGATGCCAGAGTCTGTCTGGGCCACGGTCGGATGTCACCCGAGGAACTGGAGAAAATTGTACTCGGTTTTGTAAATTACGATTATGATGTGCTCGTATCTACAACCATTATTGAGAGTGGGGTCGACATCCCCAATGCCAATACCATTATCATCAACGGCGCACAGAATTTCGGACTGAGCGATTTGCATCAGATGCGCGGACGTGTGGGACGAAGCAATAAAAAGGCATTCTGCTATCTGCTGGCACCGCCGTTGGCTTCGTTAAGTGCGGATGCCCGCCGGCGTTTGCAGGCTATTGAAAGTTTCAGCGATTTGGGCTCGGGTATCCATATTGCCATGCAGGATCTCGATATCCGTGGAGCCGGTAATCTGTTGGGAGCCGAGCAGAGCGGATTTATTGCCGATTTGGGTTATGAGACCTATCAGAAGATTCTCACCGAGGCCGTCAAGGAACTTAAGAATGACGAGTTCAACGACTTGTATGCCGAAGAGATTGCCAAAGGCAATGATTTGGGTGGTGAGACCTTTGTGGACGAATGTGCGCTCGAGAGCGATTTACCGATGTATTTCGCCGACGAGTATGTGCCGAGCAGCAGCGAGCGCATGCTTTTATATCGTGAGTTGGACGGTTTGGAACGCGACGAGGATGTCGAAGCTTTCCGTCAGCGTATGAAAGACCGCTTCGGTCCGATTCCGCAAGAGGGCGAGGAGCTGATTCGTGTGGTTGCCTTGCGTCGTCTTGGCAAACAGCTTGGTGCAGAGAAGATATTCCTGAAGGCCGGTCGTATGGTACTCTATTTTATTCACAACAACGACAGTGCCTATTATAGGAGCAAGGCTTTCGGGCAGTGCATCGCCTATATGGGTATGTATGCCCAACGTTGTAATTTGCGCGAGGTCAAGGAACGTCGTTCAATGGTGATTAAGGATGTTCATTCCGTTCAGGAGGCTGTGGACCTGTTAAGGCTGATTGCCGGATTACAGCCGGTTGAATAGAAACTAAAATAATTTAACCCATTGGCAGAGTTAAATATGCGTTAATTTAATTCTGCCAATGGGTTAAATTATTCTGTTACTATATCTTACCCCTTTATAGGTAAATCATTTTTTATTGCCTCCATAAGGTTTATCGGGGGGAGTATTATGCCCGCCAATAAGGTTCCTTCTGATTTTGCATGGATAATACCGCGTGCTGTACCAGTTGCTATCGTAGCCATGTAACGTAGGAAATCTATCGGCACTTTTTTTAATTGTTTTAGTTCTGATGTTCCGTCAGGACTTATATCGAATGTGCATTGTATTTTTGAAATCATCAATATATTCTCATCCTGTAAATATTCAAAACTTGAAATGCATCTGATGCTGTCCAATCTTTCATTATATCCGAAAGAAAACGATGTCTGTACAGTTATATCTTTGCCGTTGATGAATTTTTCCGGAAATAAAGCAAATTCGGTGGTCTTTATTCCACTGATTCTATATGGTATTGTTGTCATTTTATGCGGCATTTTCTATTATGTTGTTTGACGGTGGTAATGTTGAACTTGTATACTTTTGGGAGAACACAATTGTGTTCTTGTATGATTGTGTCTCATCCAGAATATATTCATCCACATCTGTAAAACTGAATTCTGGAATTTTTCCAATAGCTAATGACAGTTGTATGAATTTACTTAATTTATGGTCAAAATCTCCCGATAATAGCTGGGTAATATATCCTTTAGAACAACCTAAATATTCGGCCAACTGAGTCTTATTGAAATTCTTTTCTTTCATAAAAGCCTCAATCTGGCGATATAATTCCATTTGGATTGACGCTGTCCAGTACTCCGGACTTTTCAATAATTCTTTTCTGTCCATTTGATTATCCTTTTGTAGATTCTATATATTCTTTTTTTATTCTTCTAAAAATGGTTGTATCATCTTTTTGATTGGATTTCGTTCCTCCCAAGATGATAAGCTTACCTTCATTTATTACTATTCCATAAACTCTTAAATGCTTACTTTTGAATTCAAATTCTCTAAAACCTCCTTTATCTTTATTATAGAAATGGAACTTGGTTTTTGGCAAAGACTTTAGATTAGCTACCTGATCCATATATGCATATATGGTTCTTAATTCTGGCCTATAGTCTTCTTCCAGATTATTTTCGAATTCATCAATTAAGCAAGTACCATCTTTGATAAGTTTGTAGAATTTTTGTTTTCCTTTGACTGCATTTATGTTTCTAATTTCAAAGTTAGGCATAAAAGTTTAGTTACAACTAAAATATTAATTATTTTTTGTATTTTTTATATCACATATAATCTGTTCTGGAATTGTTGTATTTTTCAAGATGAGTTTCTTTGTATTTTATTTACTAAGTGTGACTGTTTTTCACATCCTACGTATCCGTTCAATACATAAACTCGTCTGTTATTCAGTATGAGATTATGTACAAAGGTAAGTTTTATTCATAATATGACAAAATTATGAGTGCAAAAGTTTTGGACAAAAGAATAAATGAATTTAAGTTCCGTTTTTGTAACTTGATATGGTTTCAGTTAATAAGTAAACTAATGTGTATGTGGATGATAACCTGGGTCAATTCGTTATGCAAGCACAACTTAAATTAAAATAAAAAAAAGTCTGATTTCAGTAGAAAATACGGAATCAGACTTTTTTTATGATTATAACTGTCTGTACGGATGACAGCCTGTAGCAGTTGAAATTTTAATTGGCCGTAGCTCCTGTCTCTTCATCCTGAATGGAGAAGCGGAAAGGCGGCACAAGTTCTACAATGCGGACTTCCGCATTGTGCATACGCGGGATGTCACGGATGGTTTTTCCCAGTACGGCGGCCTGTATCACCCGGCAGAACAGTCCGTGGCTGACAGCCAGGATACGCCGGTCGGGGAAACGGCGTAGAATGTCGTTCAACAGCAAATCTGCTCTGTGAAACATCGATTCCACAGTCTCAGCCCGGTCGTCAATCATGGTGCGGGCTTTCAGAATATCCATTCCGGTGAAGGGACCCCAGTCCCGTTCACGTAGCAAGGTTGTGTATTCGGGAGTCAGTCCGTGAGGTTCGTTCAGAATGGCGGCCGTATCCACACAGCGTTTCAGGTCGCTGCAAAGCAAGGTGTCGAAATGCGTCTGTGCCAGTTCGTCACGTAACTGCTGTGCCTGTGCGATACCTTCTTTGGTGAGGTGACCGGGCAGATGACCTTGAAGAATATTACGGTGATTCTCTTCTGTTTCTCCGTGACGTACAAGATAAATTTCAGTAGCCATAAGTGTTTTGATTACGAAATGCAGCGCAAAAGAACGCATTTATTCTCATAAATGCAATTTATTGTCGTTTTTTATGCTTTTTGTTATCGTCAGGAAATATTAATTTGTATCTTAGCTGTAACGTTATATTAAATCATACTATTATGAAAGTCGTGAACAGTTACATTTTCCGTTCGGTATGCGCTGTCCTGGTCGGCATTCTGCTGGTCTATAATCCTACGCGTATTACCACATTGCTTGTCCAGGTCATAGGAGGCCTGTTCCTTTTGTCCGGTTTGCTGTCTATCATCAGCTATCTGATTATCCGGTTTTCAGAGAAACCGGCAGTGATTCCGATGTTTCCGCTGGTCGGCGTGGGAAGTTTGCTTTTCGGTCTGTTCCTCGGTTTCTTTCCCGGTTATTTCATCGCTTATCTGATGTTCCTGTTGGGTGGACTGTTGGTATTGGCCGGTATCAACCAGTTATGGAATACCGTTAAATTGCGTAAGGTACTGCCTTTCAACTGGTGGTCATTCCTCCTGTCACTTGTCTTTATGGCAATCGGAATTATTGTAATTTTCAAACCGATGGAAACAGCGTCATTGCCTTTTATTCTGTTGGGATGCAGCATGATAATCTATGGCATTACCGAACTGATTAACGGCATTCGTTGGAGAAAATATAAAAAGAATGAAATAACGGTGATGTATGAAGAGTAACCGGTTGCCGGTGGTACAAACACATTAATAAAAAAACACGCTGCAATAAAAGAATGTTATTGCAGCGTGTTTTTTTATGATAGGATTATTGTTTCCAAAGGAACTGTCTGTCATACAGACCGTAATGCTGTTTTTTTCAGTTCCGTCGGCCTGTTCTCGTGACACGTACAGTCAGCGTGTTTATTCCTTCTTTTTCAGTTCGGCGTCAAACTGACGGATGGCAGCCATACCTTCGTTGCAGGCACACGGACCGCTGATGCAGCCGCCCGGACAGGCCATCACCTCAATCATCTTGGTCGGGCATTTACCCGTCTTGGCATAAGCACGTAGTGCAGCGATATTCTTCTTGTTCAAGTCAGCGATAATCGTACCCTGCAGGTTCGGGTCGCCAATCATGTTCTTCACGGCTGTGAATACACCGCCTGTCTTTGCGAAACCGTGAGCGTCGTGACCGGAATGTTCGTCCGGAGTAAATGGTGCGCAGCTTTCCATGTCAATTTCAAGACCTTCGAGCACAGCGTCCAGTTCACGGAATGTCCATACAAAGTCCACATTCGGATCTTCGCGGCCTTCTGCTTTCTTGGAAGCGCACGGAGCGATAAACACGTTGATGCCTTCCGGATGTTTCTTGCGGGCATACGCGGCGGCATAACGCATGGGTGAACCTGTACTTGATATGTAAGGCATGATTTCAGGGATATGTTTGCGTGCCAGCTGTACATAAGCCGAGCAGCAGCTTGTGGTCATAAAGGCGGCGCCGCTTTCTATCTTCTCCTTAAATTCGTGTGCCTCGTTGCGGATGGTTTCCTCAGCGCCATAAGCCACCTCAATCACATCGTCGAAACCGATAGCTTTCAATGCGCCGAATACTTTCTCGATGGGCTGCTTGAACTGCGCCAGCACAGAAGGAGCCACCATGGCAATCACCTTCTTCTCGCTCTTGATGCGTTTCAGTACGTCAAACACACTGCATGTGTCGAAAATGGCGCCGAACGGACAGGCGTTAAGACATTTTCCGCAATAGATACATTTATTGGGGTCGATGTGCTCCACACCGTATTCGTCTTTTGAAATAGCCTTCACCGGACAAGCCTCCTCACAGGGCACAGGGATATAAACAATGGCATGATAAGGACAGACCTGATGACATTTTCCGCAGCTGATACATTTGTCGTGGTCAATGTATGCCTTGCCCTCATTGTCATAACGGATGGCGTCTTTCGGACAGTTGTTGTGACAGGCCTGGGCTGCGCAGCCGCGACACAGGTTGCTGACTTCATAGTTAATCTTGACACAGGATGAGCAAGCTTCGTCCATTACGCTCAGAATGCTCTTTTCCGGCGAAATGTTGTCACGGTCGAGCATGCGTTGCGCATAGGTAGACAGTCTTTCTGTTTCATCTGTTTCATCTGTCATGTCAAATCCCATCATGGCCATGGTCTTGTATTTGGTGACGGCGCGTTCCTTGTAAACGCAGCAGCGGCCTTGAGGTTTCTGTTTGCGTGGATGAAGTTCTACCGGGAGCTTGTCAATTTTCTCAATCAGCTCATTCTTTTTCCACATGTTGACCAGTCTGGCTAGCAACTGGTAGCGGATAAACATAATGTTGTTATTGTATGCCATTTGCTTAGTTGGTTATTATTATAATTCGATGAGACAAAACTACAAAAAAAAGATAACTTTCACTATCTTTGTGTTAAAATTATGATGGAAAAGCAGAATAATCTTTCAAATCACGATTTTCTGTTCCTTTTGGACAGGCTGCGTCAGGGCCGGTCGCTTTCACGTGAAGAGTGGCGCCGGTTGATAGAAGGGCCGGACGGGGAGCAGGATTTATGCCTTAGACAGACGGCAGGCAGGCAGGCTGCTGCCCGTTTCAATAAAGGTATATATATACGCGGACTGATAGAGATCTCATCATTCTGCCATAACGATTGCTATTATTGCGGCCTGCGGCGTTCCAACCGCTTTGCGTCGCGCTACCGTCTCACCCGTGACCAGATTCTGGACTGTTGCCGGGAGGGTGCGGCCCTGGGTTTCTCAACTTTTGTATTGCAGGGAGGCGAGGACGACGGCCAGGACGATGAGTGGATTGCCGGTGTGGTGCGCGACATAAAGAATGCGTTTCCGTCATGCGCTGTAACCCTTTCGGTGGGCGAACGTTCAGAGGCTGCTTACAGGATGTTCCGTGAGGCCGGGGCAGACCGTTATCTGCTCCGTCATGAAACACGCAACGCTTTGCATTATGCCCGTCTTCATCCGGTAGAGATGAGTCTGTCACACCGTTTGGACTGTCTTGAAACCCTGAAGCGTCTGGGCTTCCAGACCGGAGCCGGCATGATGGTCGGTTCGCCGGGACAGACCACAGATTGTCTCATCGACGATTTGGAGTTTCTGGAACGCCTGCGCCCCGAGATGATAGGTATAGGACCTTTTATACCGGCGGAACATACACCGTTCGCCCGCGAGTGTGCCGGATCGGTGGCACTGACGTTGCGGCTGGTGGCCTTGCTGCGCCTCCGGTTCCCCGACGCGCTGATTCCGGCTACAACCGCTTTGGCCACACTCAGCCCGACAGGCCGCGAAGACGCTATCCTGTCCGGTGCCAATGTCGTGATGCCCAATCTGTCCCCCTCGTCGGTGCGCGGCAAATACAGCATTTACGACCATAAGGCATTCAGCGGCAGCGAGTCGGCCGAGGCCTTGCGGCTGACCGAACAACAGCTCGCCCGCATAGGTTACCATGTAGCCTACGGGCGTGGAGATTACGAACCAGATTTACAGAAACATAAAAAATGAGTTACCAAGTTACATCAGCTAAAGCTGAAGAGTTTATTTCAGACAGCGAGATACGCGAAACCATTGCTTATGCGGCGGAGCATAAAAGCAACCGCGAACTGATTAAGTCCATTCTCGATAAAGCCCGTCAGTGCAAGGGCCTGTCCCACCGCGAGGCGGCTGTGCTGCTCGAGTGCGACCAACCGGACCTGATTGAAGACATGTTTGCGCTGGCCCGTGAAATCAAACAGAAATTCTACGGCAACCGCATCGTGATGTTTGCCCCGCTTTATCTGTCCAACTATTGTGTCAACGGTTGCGTGTATTGTCCTTATCATGCACGCAACAAAACCATACGTCGTAAAAAACTGACGCAGGATGAAATCCGTCAGGAAGTCATAGCCCTTCAGGATATGGGGCATAAGCGTCTGGCGCTCGAAACCGGCGAAGACCCCAAGAACAATCCCATAGAATATGTGCTCGAGAGTATTAAGACCATTTACAGCATCAAGCACAGAAACGGTGCCATCCGGCGGGTGAATGTCAATATCGCCGCCACTACGGTGGAGAACTACCGCAAGCTCAAGGAAGCCGGCATCGGTACTTACATCCTGTTTCAGGAAACCTATAACAAGGCCAATTATGAGGCCTTGCATCCCACGGGACCAAAGAGCGACTATGCCTATCATACCGAGGCCATGGACCGCGCCATGCAGGGTGGGATAGACGATGTCGGTATCGGCGTACTGTTCGGTCTGGAAACTTACCGTTACGATTTTATCGGTTTGCTGATGCATGCCGAGCATCTTGAGGCTACTTTCGGCGTGGGTCCGCATACCATCAGCGTACCGCGCCTGTGCATGGCCGATGATATCGATACCGCTGATTTCAAGAACTGTGTGCCCGACGAGGTGTTCCACAAAATTGTGGCCGTCATCCGTATTGCCGTACCCTATACCGGCATGATAGTGTCTACGCGTGAGAGCAAGCGCAGTCGTGAGCGTGTGCTCGAGCTGGGTGTCTCACAACTGAGCGGCGGGTCACGCACCAGTGTGGGCGGTTATGTGCACGAGGAGGCAGAGGACGAGAATTCATCCCAGTTCGACGTGACCGACCGCCGTACGCTCGACGAGGTGGTGGGCTGGCTGCTCGACTTGGGTTATATTCCGAGCTTCTGTACGGCCTGCTACCGTGAAGGACGTACGGGTGACCGCTTCATGAGTCTGGTCAAGAAAGGACAGATTGCCAATTGCTGTCTGCCCAACGCCTTACTGACACTGAAGGAATATCTGCAGGATTACGCTTCGCCCGATACCCGTCGTAAGGGAGAGGCCATGATAGCCCGTATGCTGGAGGATATACCCGGTGACAAGGTACGCGAGAATGCCCGGAAATATATTGATGAGATTGCGCACGGGGCACGCGATTTCCGTTTTTAAGAAACGTCTGTATAGCCCTCTCAATTAAAAAACTATCGGAATGAAAGAAGAAACACCACGTGCCAACCGGTTTTATATCGGCCTGTTCGGTCGCCGCAACAGTGGCAAGTCATCGTTGGTCAATGCCCTGACCGGTCAGGATACGGCCATCGTATCGGATGTGCCCGGAACCACCACCGATGCCGTACAGAAAAACATGGAACTGCCCGGCATCGGCGCAGCTGTTATCGTGGATACGGCCGGCTATGATGACGAAGGCGGTTTGGGAACGTTGCGTGTAGAACGTACCCGCAAGATGGCCCGTAAGATGGACCTTGCTTTGCTTGTCGTATCGGGCATGCCCGATGAGGCCGAAAGCGAACGCCGCTGGCTGGCCTGTTTTGAGTCGGAAGAGATACCGGTTATAGCAGTCTGCAATAAAATGGATACCGCTCCGGACGGTGAGCTTCAGGCCTGGGAGCGTAAGCTGGGCCGTACTTTATGTGCCGTATCGGCCATGGACGGCCGCGGACTCGATGTTCTCCGTGATGCCATGGCCGCTGTCTATAAACGTTATGACGACCTTGACGACCTGACCGGTACACTGGTCGGCGAAGGAGATACCGTGTTGCTGGTCATGCCGCAGGATTTGCAGGCCCCAAAAGGCAGACTGATTCTGCCTCAGGTACAGACGTTGCGCAATCTGTTGGACAAACATTGTCTTGTGCATTGCTGTACGGCCGAATCCTTGCCGGCCATGCTGGCCGCGCTCCAGTCGCCGCCCACATTGATTATTACCGACTCACAGGTCTTTCCCGCAGTAGAGGCACAATGTCCTCCGGCCACTCGTCTGACCTCTTTTTCCGTACTTTTCGCACGCCAGAAAGGCGATATCCGCAGTTTCGTGGACGGTGCAGACGCGCTGCGCCGGTTGCGGCCCGATGCCCGTGTGCTGATAGCAGAGGCCTGTACCCATGTGCCTCTGCACGAGGATATCGGACGCGTAAAGCTTCCCCGCCTTCTCCGCAAACGGTTCGGCGACCGGTTGTCAATCGACATCGTGTCGGGAAACGACTTTCCGGAGGATCTTTCCGGATACGATTTGGTGATTCATTGCGGAGCCTGTATGTTTACCCGCCGCCATGTGATGTCACGTTTGCGTCAGGCACGAGTACAGCATGTTCCCATGACAAATTACGGTGTGGCCATTGCCTGTCTGACGGGTATTCTCGATAAAGTGGTTTATCCCGATTAATCCGTCAGCCTGTTGAAGGGGCTGAGCCGAAATAATATCATCATGTCGATTTCACAAGCCGATTGTTTTAAGATTCCATTAAAATTTTGTAACTTTACGGTTTCAACAACAAATAAAAGAACCTTTTTTTATTACAGGTAACATGAAGGCGCTGAAAGAGAGAATATTGCGTGACGGAAGATGCTTGGAAGGCGGCATCCTCAAAGTGGATAATTTTATCAATCATCAGATGGACCCTATTTTGATGAAGTCTATGGCGGTAGAGCTTGTCAGACGGTTTGCCGGAACAGATATCAATAAAGTACTGACCATAGAGGCCAGTGGTATTGCTCCGGCCATTATGGTGGGTTATCTGCTCGAATTGCCGGTGGTGTTTGTCAAGAAGAAAAAACCCAGTACCATGGAGCACATGCTTACTGCTCAGGTCTTTTCGTTTACCAAGAACATCACTTATGATGTCTGCGTGTGCCAGGATTATCTGCACAAGGGCGACAAGGTGCTTTTCATCGACGACTTCCTGGCCAACGGTAATGCGGCCAATGCCATTATCGACCTGGTCGAGCAGTCGGGTGCCGAGCTGACCGGTATGGGATTCCTTATTGAAAAGGCGTTCCAGCATGGTGGTGATTCACTGCGGAATAAGGGTATACACGTAGAGTCACTGGCCATTATCGACAGTCTGGACGATTGCCGGATTAAGTTCAAGGAATAATACGTTTCATCAGGGTGATGCTTGTCCGGGTTTTCGGTGATGAGGCCCGTAGTACGGTGTTTGTGTGCCGTCAGTAGGTTATCACGTAAAGATATATGGCGTGCCGGTTTTTGCCGGCACGCTTTTTTTATGTTCTGTCCGTCATGAGCCCGGGCGATTATGGTTTCATGACCTGCTGCTTTAGGTTCCGGCTGCTTTTCTTCGTGTTTCCCCTTTGCTGCTTCAGTATGTGTGTCGGTCGCTTGTCCGGTCTTATGCTTGTCTGCCCAGCGTTTTACGGCTCTGTGTATCAGTAAATGTAATTTTTCCATGGTCAGTCTGTTTTTGCAGGCAAATATACAAAGGGTGGATAACAGGCATGGTAACCTTTGGTCACATTCGGTCGTTTCCGGACGTATTAAGTCATATTTTGCAGCTTTCAGTGACGTTTGTCTGCTTTGCGGCATAACAACCCCATTTCGTAAAAAAGAACGTCAGGCCCGCGTGCCCATGCATTTTCCCTATAAGGGTATTTTTTCATTTTTTGCCTTCACCCCTTCACAATCATATTCAAAATTCTGAAGTTCAGGAGTTTAAATGTGAAGGACTTGTTTCACATCTCCTTCACGCCTGCTTCACATCAAAACGGTGTGTTTTTACATTTTTTAAGGTTTGTTGGCCAAAACGCATACGGTTGCGGGTTTTGTTGTCTACGGTTACGAATTCCGTTTCGTACTGTTACGGACTTTCACGTGTACGGTTGCGGATGTCTTCGTAACCGTGCAGACAGGAATTTCCGCACGGTTACGGATTTTCCCGTAACCGTGTCCGTTTTGTTTCTTGTAAAGAATTCATATTTTCCGCACCTTTTAAGCCTGAAAATTGTTGTTCTCAATGCCCGATCGGCAGAATGGTTTGCCGTTTGATATTTTTTAACATAATATGGCATTGCCGGTGTGCTGTGAATCATAACAGGTCGGTGTGAAGGATAATCCTTCACACGTAACGTTCAGTTGTATAGTGTGTTATGGGGTGATGTGAAGGGGTGAAGGACTTTTTGGGGAAAATAAGAATCAGGGGGATAGAGAGGTGGAAAATGGCGATTTATAGGTGTGGACTGTCAGAAGATTTGGTGAGCCGGACGGGTAGGCGTGACATGCAAGATGTCACGACAGACGTGTCTGTGAATGACACATAAAAAAGCGGGAGAAGAACCGGTGTCGGTTTTCCTCCCGCATAATGTATAATGTGTCTGTAGATGCTGTGTAAAGGTGTGCTTTGGTTGGCAATGATTGCACAAAACAGAGTGGCTGTTTTCTTATTTCTGCAGCTTTACGGTTTTCACCTTTCCGGGTACAATGGTCAGCTGTGCCGTACCGTTGTCTGCGATTTCAACCTTGGCATAGCGCGCCTCAATCACAATTTTTCCGTCCAACATCAGTACGCCCCATTGTTGCGGATGCTCCTCAAAGGCACAATAGTTGCCCACCGGAGCAAGAATGTTGCGGTAGATGGGTGGCACAATCACCCTGTCTTCTGTCTTCAGTCCCCATTTCAGTCCCGATTTGAACGGAGTGGCCTGACGCAGGCCGGCCAGTCGCTCTTCACGCCGTCGCCTTGCGTAGGCCTTTTCCTCGGTCTTCCGTAAGGCGGCACGCTTTTCGGCTTCCGCCTTCAGTCGGGCAACGACCGTATCGAAATCCTTATCCACAGTTTCCGGATGCTCGCAGGCGATATATTGCCTGGGCTGTCCTTCTGCCGCCAGATAATATTTGCCGTGGGTGTCGGCAACGACAATGCTGCCGTCAGGCAATGTGCCGCAATAATGGTAATACGTGTCATGGTCACCTGCAAGCAGACAGACGCTTCCGTGCCTGTTGCCCGGCTCCCCGCTGTTGATCTGCCGGCACACCGGTTCTGAATAGAAATCCTGTATGCGCAGATAAAAACTGTGACGGTACATGTTCTGGTTGCCCGCGTTCCATCTGTTCTGATATAATATTTTCGTCCTGCTGTAATACATGCCGCCGGTTTCCAGCAGCTGCACTTGCCCGAAGTTCATCACCACGGGTTTCTGCGCGTAACGCTTTCCGTTATACAGGTCCACGTAATACGTCACGTTCTGCCTGTCCGTCACCGATAGAATCCGGTCTTTCAGGAATCGGACCTTCTTGTCTTTTCCGGCCATGATGCTGATGTGTCCGCATTCGTCCACTATGCCCACGCTTCTGTCGGCAAAGCGTACCGCTGCCAGTTCATGGTTGGTGTCAATAATCTCGGTGTACTGCGGCATGGCGGTTATTTTCTCCCCACGTTTCAGTCCGAATAGTCCGCTTGTGCGGTCCTTGAATCCCTTCAGACAGTCCTTGCAGTCGGTGTCGGGATACAGTCTGCCGCCGTTGTTCAGAAACGCCATCAGCCTGTCGTGCGTCATGACCAGCTCCAGTCCGCTGTCCTGTGATGTGCTGCCGAACAGTTCGCCGTTTCCCGCTGCGATGCTGTAAGTCGTGCATGCCATGTTGGCGTCACCTTTACCGGCCATTCTGCCTTCGAACATCGCCTGCCAGTCACGGTCGGCCACGGGCAGTCCGAACATGCGGTAAAGTCCCACGTTGTCAATCATCATGCAACGGTCCTTACCGTCGCTTTTCCGCAGTCCGCGTCCCACCTGTTGCAGATATTTGGCCAGCGAGAGGGTAGGCCGTGCCATCTGTATGAATTCCACGTCCGGACAGTCGAATCCCTCGCTGAACACATCCACGTTCACCAACACCTGTATGTTGCCCGCCTTGAAATCGTCCACCAGTCTTTTCCGTTCTCCGGCAGGTGTCTTGCTGTCTATGGCCGCGGCGTTTATGCCGTGCGCGCTGTAGTAGGCAGCGATATGCCTTGCGTGGGCGATACTGACGGCATAGGTTATGCCTTTCTTTCCGTCCGCATACTGTCTGACGCTGTCATAGAGCCGTTCTATGGCCGGCCGTTTGTTCAGCACGCTGTTCATCTCCTTCACCTGATAATCACCGTCCGCTCCCCGTTTGCTCAGACAACCGATAAGCCGCTGGTCCTCGCTGTCCGGTCTGATGGACACATAATCAAACGCCACCAGCCATCCTTGCCGTATGAAGTCCGCTATGCTGTCCGCCGTAATCAGCCGGTCAAACAAATCCGTAAATCCCCGCCGGTTCAGGCGGCATGGGGTAGCGGTCATGCCCAGTTTACGTGTCTCGGGGTAGCGCCTCCACAATTCTTGGTAAGTCTCGGCCAGTGCGTGGTGAGCCTCGTCGATGACAATCAGTTCCGGTGTGGTGGTCATGTCCTCCCAGTGTCTTTGCAGCCATTGTATGGACATCACCTGCAGTCTTCTGTCCGTTTCCGGGATGCCATATCTGGCCACCGTGTCCTCAATCTGTTCCACCAGTTCCCTGCGGTGGGCGATAATCCACACCGGGGTGTCACATCCCGTTCCGGCAGACCTCCGGTCTATGTCTTCCAACTCGTCGTTGATGACCGAGGCCAGCAGATGCGTCTTTCCCGTACCGGTAGGCATCTGTATCATCACATTTCTGCATTCCTTCCATACGGATAAAAGTTGTGCCTTTATCTGTAACTGGTAAGCGCGCAGCAAATGTCCCGTGGCAGCCATGATAAAAAAAGAATGTCGGTGAAACCGGAAAGCGGTTTCAGAGGTAAGGGAGTGGGGGAGAAAAGCCCTTGGTAATGGACTGGGTAGGTTTTCTATAAACTGTTGATAACTAGTCTCTTCTGAATATATCTCTAGTATAGACTTTATCCTTTACGTCATCAAGACAAGAATCATAACGATTAGCGATGATGGCTTTAGATAGATTTTTAAATTTATCCATGTCATTGACAACCTGTGAGCCAAAGAATGTGCTACCATTTTCTAGCGTGGGTTCATAGATAATGATTTCTGCTCCTTTGGCTTTGATGCGTTTCATCACCCCTTGAATAGAACTCTGGCGGAAATTGTCACTGTTCGATTTCATGGTCAGACGATACACACCGATGACACATTTTTGTTCTCGCTTCGGGTCGAAGTCACCGCTATTATAATAATCATAATATCCGGCTTTCTTCAAAACCTGGTCGGCTATAAAATCCTTTCTGGTACGGTTGCTCTCAACGATTGCCTGAATCAGGTTTTCCGGTACATCCGCATAGTTTGCCAGCAGCTGTTTGGTGTCTTTTGGCAGACAATAACCACCGTAACCAAAAGATGGATTGTTGTAGTGAGTGCCGATACGAGGATCCAGACATACACCGTCTATGATGGCCTGTGTGTCCAGTCCCTTTACTTCTGCATAAGTATCCAACTCATTGAAATAAGATACACGCAAAGCCAGATAGGTATTGGCAAACAGTTTCACAGCCTCTGCCTCTTTAAGTCCCATAAATAATGTATCGATGTTTTCTTTTATGGCTCCTTCCTGTAGCAGCGTCGCAAAAGTTTTAGCTTTCTCTTCTAGATTCTCACCGGCAATAGCCTTAATAGCTTCGTTTTCTTCATCTCTGCCATCAATGAACTTAGGATAGCCTACAATGATACGGCTCGGATAAAGATTGTCATATAACGCTTTGCTTTCTCTAAGAAATTCCGGTGAAAACAACAGATTGAATTTCTTTCCGGCTAAGGCTGGGGTGTTTTTGAATTTCTCAGCATACTTAACATATAGACTGCGACAATAACCTACTGGAATTGTACTTTTGATGACCATTATGGCATCCGGATTGACCTCTAAGACCAAATCGATTACTTCTTCTACATGGCTTGTATCAAAGTAGTTTTTTACCGGATCATAATTGGTCGGTGCTGCGATGACAACGTAATTTGCTTCTTTATAAGCTGCCGCCCCATCAAGAGTTGCGGTCAAATTCAAATCCTTTTCAGCAAGATACTTTTCAATATACTCATCCTGTATCGGACTGATTCTTTTATTTATTTTTTCAACTTTTTCTGGAATAACATCCACAGCTAATACTTTATGGTGCTGTGACAGAAGTGTGGCGATAGAAAGTCCTACATAGCCTGTACCAGCTACGGCAATTTTAAAGTCTTTCATATGATTTATGTTTTTATGGTTCGTTTGTTATTTTGTACCTAAAGGCTTTTAACCTATCAATGTATGTAGTTCATTAATAAGAGATTTACTTGCAGACTCACCTAGATCATGCAGTGGCTTTAGTTCCTTATTCATAAGAAGGTGTTCTAGTTCTTCTTTGTTTTCGGCAACATAAGCGTATCCGAGTTCTTTCATTTTTTTTGCTGTAGCAAGCTGATGTTCGTTTCTATGTTCTCCCAAAGAAGCTTTTCTTGGAAAGATAATGATTGGTTTGTGTAAACGCATTGCAGATATAATAGTACCCATACCTGCATGTGCAACAATCAATCGAGCTTGAGCAAATAGCTTGTTGAATTCATCTGGTGGCAAGAACTCCACTGTACGGATATTTTTTGCCTTATACTCACTTTCATAAACCTGTGCAATAATCTCTTCATTCATTTGTCCGGCTATTTCATCAACAATTTTCACGAACCGGTCAAAAGGAGCTTGCGTTCCTATGGTACAGAATATCATAAAAAGAAAATATATTAAATTACAATAAGTCAAAGAACGAGAAGATTTATATGTGCTAAATACTAAAATTTACAATTACAACAGAACTCAGTCTCCAAATATATTACCAGCATAATGCACTTGTTCTGTTGCAAGGTCAGGCCATTGTGTATAAACGTATTTAGCAAAGAATTTTGATAGGCGTCCACATGCACTCATGGTTTGTACATTGGCGACTGAATCAATCCAAATTGTTTTGATACCCAATAAACGTCCAAGAATCAATGTTAAAAGACCTGGTGCGGCTCCTGTTGTGATAATGGCAGAAGGTCTTTCTTTTATTAGAATTCCTATGATTTTAAAAGATGCAGGTATCATTTTCCATGCATTCCATCTGCTAAAGTCGCTTATTGTATGAAAACGGTGATTTCCAACCATTGTCTTGCACTTAGGATGGGTTGATAAATATACAACATCATAATATGATTCCAACGGTTTGGCTATTCGTAGTAATTGTACCCAATGTCCACCAATTGATGCGGCGGCTATAATCTTTTTCATATTAAGTTGTTTTTTTATTAGGTAATACGACAAGACTTCCCATTTTATCTAAAAAATCTTGTGTGTAATAATCCATATATCCCCCTTGTGATGTCATTGTCATTTCTCCAAAATAGACTTTATCATTAACGATATATAAGTCTATTCTTACAAGAGGCTGACCTTTTCCTAGTTTCTTTGCTACGTCTATTAGATAATCAAAACATTTAGGTTTAGGTAGTTCCTGTTTGGGTCTCATGTAATGTTTCGTGTATATACTCCATTCTGGATGAAATTGCCAATTGAGGTCGTATGTTCCAACTTCTGCATAGTAACCTTTCCTGTTGTATGTACACCATATAAACTTAGGAACACCATTAAATACAAAAATTTTATAATCAACAAGTGACGTAGAGTTGCATGGTTGTGTTGAATTGTCCAATAATTCTTCTGCAATGATACATGGTTTGATTGCTGCATAATGAGGTTCTCCTGATACTATGCTGAGTTTTTCATGTATAAGCTTTTCGAAGTGTTTCTTTGTTTTTATTATATCCAGTTTTGTTTTATCTTTACAAACTACTACATCTCCACTACCGTTATTACATTTCATTACGAATTGATTAGGAAGTTGATCCCAATTTATGTCATCAACTGAATCCCATTTACCAATTAGAGGCACTAAAATGTCACCGAGTCCGACGCTTTTTACGTAGTCACGTACTGCATATTTATCAGCGAATGTACTCCACATAGATGTATCTCCATAGAATTTCAACCAATTGATTTTTTCGTTTACATCTTTAGGATGTTCAAAATCAGGCCATCGATGCATTTTGTAGAAGAATTTGAGTCTTGCAACTTGTATAGAAGATAATAAATGCAGTTTCACTAACCTTTCAACCAAAAAGAATACAATTGTCTTTACCATATTGATTTTATATTTTAGTATTTAGGATACCTATTTTATATAATAAATCTTTAGTTATTACTTTATCAACATTGTATGTTTCAGCCTGTTTTTGACATAAAACAGACATTCTGCTCAAATCATATTTACCTTCAATACATTCTTGCATTTTATTTGTTAATGCATTAACATCATGAACAGGAACGAATATGGCTGTGTTATTTTCACTAAGAAATTGACGGTTATGTGCCCAATCGCTGGCAATTAGTGGTACTCCGCTAATAAATGCGTCTATAAAAACTCCTGCAAATCCTTCTCCTTTCCAGTATGTAGGAAAAAGCATCATATCATATTGAGCAAGTTTGTCATATCCAGATTGTTCACGTAGATTAAGAAAACCTTTGTATCTTACATTGTTATATAGGTTTAATTTATTATTGAATATTGATGAATATGATTCTGCTATTTTTCCATAGAAGTCAATAGAAAACTTGTTTTGAAATCCTTTTTCATTTAATATTTTTGCACTCTCAAAAATATAATCACAACCTTTTTCAGGCATTATTCTACTTAAGAAAACAAACCTTATAGGTCTTTGATTAATAGAACATATTCTTTCTTTTATATTAGGGTAATATTTTATAGGTTTGAAGTTTGGCAGTTGAATAACATTTTTTATTCCAAAACTTTCTAACTCATTTTTCATTATTGGACTTTCTACGATTGTCCAATCCATGTATCCTATAATATCTTTTGAGAAGATCTTGTTTTTTATATTTCTACTAAGCGAACCGCCTATTACCCAATGTACAGTATGTTGTTTCCATTTAAGTAGAAACATTAATCTCATCATTGGATATATATTAATTGTACTTGTGGAAAAGATAATAGTATCATTCTTATGTATAATCAGATCGTAGATTAATTGTAGAAATATCCATGGATGTTTTCTCCAATTCTTAAAATCAATCTGCCTGCATCTAATGCCCAGTTCTTCAAGCTTTTTTATTAGAAGTTGATTCTTCATTGTTTCACCACAGTCAGCTGGCTTACCTTTATTTATCCAACCTATAATAATAGCATGTATCATTTTCTTTCTAAAATATAAGATAATAAATAGATTTACAATTCTGACTCAAATTAGTGAGCGTCTGATTGAAATAGCTAATTTTGAGTGTGGTATAGGAAAAACCGCTTTTTCTTATTAAATAGTTCAAAATTTTAATGTGATTATTAATGCTTGTTAGTACTACGACTGATAGCCATAGGCAGAAGATTCGCATAATCTTTTAGTCCTTTGACTACTTAACAAAGATTATCATTAAAATAATATAGTGCAGACAGTCTGTTAATACTGTAATTGAAATTAATGACGGTATGATATCTACATTTAAATTTAAGGGGAAGATGAACTGATTGTAATTTGCAAATGATTTTTCCACGTTTTGGTATAACTAATAAGTTGGTTTTATTCTTATTTTAATCGAATAGCTTTTGCAATGACTTTAGTTATACATGTTCGCATACAATGAACTACATTGGTAGAGGTCTTAATTTTTATATTGTTGAATGATATATTATTATGATACTTGTAGCTTATTGTGAATGATTATTGTTTAAATTTAATAATTCTAGCAGGGACTCCACCAACAATCGCATTATCAGGAATATCTTTAGTTACCACGGAGTTAGCTCCTATTGTTACATTGTTTCCAATCTTAACAGAACCAAAGATTTTTACGTCTAAGCCAAAGTAACAATTATCTCCTACTATAACTTGAGCATAATCTTCTTTTTCATGTTTATTGCCAAATACGACTCCAGTTAGTAAAGTACAGTTTTTACCAATAGTACAAGTCTTTTTTACAAATGTAAAGTTCCCCTTATGATAGATTTTAAATCCAGGACCAACGGTATTTGGATAAATCGTGTAATTAAGTTTAAAGCCCAAATGCTTATATCTAATCCAATGATATAAAAATCGAAGACCTTTATTTTTTGTATTGATATAATATTCGATATATCTTAAATGGTAAAGATAATGATATATATACCATTTTTCGTTCTTGAGTATCCAATCTTTAAGTTTGGGTCTATTATGTTTGAAACGTTTTGAATCTTCTAATAGGTAGTACTTTAAATCTTGTTTTGTGTTGATCATATGTAATGTGATGAATCATTAGTGTTTCGATTTTAACGAGTTACTAATGTTTTTTGTAATATATATTTAAGATGTCAATTGACTTGTGATTCTGAGATATTTATAATTTCTATTTCTTTTTATATAGAAAATCCTTTATAGTATTACGGATTATTTTATATAACTTATATCTATTTAAAGTTTTAGTGATTTGCTTTTTAATAGATTTATTTGTCCAACTTCCTGCACAATAATGAACAGCGATACTTTTTTTGTTTTTTTGATCGTAATTACTTATAATCGTAGTTGGATATAAATGTATGGATGAACAAAGTCTTTGTTCTTTATCTTTATAAATAAATCCAAACTCTTCAGCATTATAAGCAATAACGGATGGAGCTGTCATTTGTTCTTTTAATAATGATTCTAGTGTGTAGTTCTTGTAAAGATCCATGCATTTTTTCATAAGTGGATGTCCCTTTTCTGCTGCTAATACAGCAGCCTGTATTCCTATACCATAAACTTTCTTATTTTTGTTGCATCTTTTGCCTGATTCATCTAAAATGCAATTTTCTAAATTTAGCTTTTCTTCTTCAAATGATGGATGGTATTCTATTCCAGATACAAAATCCGAATCTAATAAAGGTTCAAAATTTCCGTATAACATGACATCCGAATCTAAATAAATACCACCTTCTGTATAAAGTGCGTATACGCGTATGTAATCAGCAGCGAAAGCCCATTTCTGCGCATTATAGGCTTCTTTGACTAAAGTTATACTATTAATATCAAAATTCTTTGTGGACCAACGTTTAATTTGGTAATCAGGCATATACTTTTTCCAACTTTCAATGCACTTTTGTACATTATTAGGGAGTGGAAAATCACTGAGCCAACAATAATGAATAATTTTTGGTATCATATTTTATTAAATTTATAAGAATGGTTGAATGTTCTTGTATGTGTATAGTTTTCTTAATTCTTACTTCCATTGATAATTTCATAGAAGAAATTCTTTAAATAATCAAGTGTGGATATTTTGTATAGTAGATAGAATTAAATGATTTGTATTTATATTGGAGGCATAAAGATGCTTTCTTAACCAATTTCCTGGGTGAATTAGTCTTGTGACATGACGCCTACTTTATGGATTTATAGTCCGTAGGCTGGAAATTTTCGAAAGTATTGCTATTGTAAATGTTTTTTATGTCTAAGTTACAGTAATAAAGAGGATCTTCTTCTATTTTTGAACAATACGTTTTCAGGGAACGTTTACCAATTATTTTAATTTTTTATTTAAGAGAGAATATTTTATCAATAAATATAGTTTTAAGCCGATACGATATAAATATCCTAATCTTAATTTATATATCAATATTATCTTGATTGGAAGACTATTTCCTAAAGAATATATTTTTTTGATATTTGTTTGAGCCTTTTTGTAATCAGATAGTAGCATATAATTTTCTGCTAATTCTGTATACTTGTTCAAAAGAACATCTTTTGCTTTATATGATCTATAATCATTATAGAACCATTCAATAGATAGTTCTGTTGCAATTATACTTTTTCTTATACTATTTTTATTTGTCCTAAATACTTCGCGGGTTACACTGTCTTTTCTACTACGTTCTCTGATTGTAACAACTTCTTTAGTAAATAACATTTTTTTTACTTGCTTGTAAAAGCGAAGGAAAAATACACCTTCATAAATTCTAAGACTCTCATCAAACGGTAATTGTTGGATTATTTGCGTTGGCATTATATGTATAAAATCACCACCGACTTTATTTAAAAGAAAATCTTGAAATGAAAGTTCTTTCTGATATGTTTGTAGACTCTGGTTCTGATTATACTTTTCTATCATATCATCAGGGCAAAACATATAATAATTATATGTATTTTTTGATATTGTATCATTGATAATTTGTAATGCGTTATCAACGAAATAATCATCACTGTCTAATATAATGCAATATTCACCTTTTGCTATATTAATAGCATAATTACGAGCTGCATTTGTTCCTTTATTTTTAGTAAATTGTATAAAATTTATATGTGGATATTTTTTTTGATATTTATTAACTATATTTACTGTAGTGTCAGTAGAACCATCATCAATAATGATATGTTCAAAATCCTTATAATAAGGGATATTTCTAATTACACTTTCTATACAGCGTGCGATGCAATCCTCTCTATTATAAACTGCAGTTATAATTGTATATTTCATGTTGAAGGTTATTTTATTAAATTTTTTATAACAATTTTCAAATACAATATTTTATAAAATAGTCTCATAAAAACTAAATATAAAGTATTGGCATTTGTGTATTGAGTGAGAAAATAATGATTACTTTCTATAGAACATTTGAAAATAAATTTTGAGGTAGTTTGTGAAGATGTAGTGGAAGCTCCTAAATGGATACATTTTAGATTCGTATCTAAATAATTTCTCATGCCAATCTGTTTAATTTTAGCATATAGTATATCTTCTTCGCAATATAAAAAGGTATTTGGATCAAATGAACCTATAGATTTAAAAAATGATTTATTAAATAACATACAACTACCTGATGGTAATTCGATCTCAAGAAAAGGATCTGCTAATGGTAATTCCTTATTGTGTAGTAAATTATTATTATTTCGTATTTTAGAAATTATACCAAATATATTTTTGAATATAAATGCATAAAGCAAGAATCTTTGTTTTAGGGTTAAAGCTTTTCTTGCACATGTATAATCAATATCAAACATATTCTTCTTATACAAGATGGGACTAATAATAGCAGCTTTTTTTAATGTATGAAGGTCATTAATTAATTGTGGAATAATGTCTTCTACAAAAAGTATATCATTATTAAGAATAAGAATATTTTCAACTTCAGGGTCAGCATACGCTAAACGTAATCCTTTATTATTACCTTGAGCATAACCGTCATTTGTTTTACTTACTAAAAAAGTTACATAAGTAAGAATCTCAGTAGAAGTATTCTCAGAAATACATTGGTACTTATTATGATATGTTTCTTTAAGATATTTATGAATATGTTCAACACACTCTTTTTTAGATGAACCGTTATCAACAATGATATATTTTATTGGAGCACTATTATATTTTTCAACGCTTGCAATGCAATTTATTGTATCCTTAGCATTATTGTAATTGAGGATGATTACTGCTGTATTGTTCTTTTCCATAAATTAAGTATAAAACGGTTGTGATGCTTACTATTTGTGAATAAAATAAAATTGGAGCTGACGCAATTGAGGTTAAAATTATAAATAGGCACCAATATGATAAATATTGTCTATTTCTGGGTTTCTTTTTTAACATAGCTCTAAGTAATAAATTTATTAATGCTACTGTCGCTATTAATCCAAATAACCAATAAAATCCAGCCCAACCGACATCAACAAAAAAACAGCCATTACCACCATAATCATAAGATACTGTTCGTTCAAATTGATTTCCCCATTTACTGTTTCCTATTGAAGGAATACCATTACCAAAAACTGCAGACCACTGATTTGTTTGGTACTCATATGTATAAAATCGCCATGCTGTTATTCTAATATCCTCATTTTCGTATCTGTTCTGTTCTGCTTGAGCCTCACTCAACTCAGCCATAGTTTTGAATATAGGAATCTGAGGAATTACAAAGATATAAAGTAATACACACACTACTATCACACTTATTTTTCTTGACCACGAAGCTTTTTGCATAATTAATAATAGGCCTAACATGACAGAAAGGCCTATTATTTGTCTTGTAACAGACAATACAATAAAAACAAATGTCAACAACATAAGCCATACATATTTTCTTTGCTTAGTTTGTAGCCATTGATTAATAGCATAAAGAAAAAACAATACTATCAATTCTATTGAAAATACTTTTAATCTAACTATACCTCTTGTCATATCATACTCTTCTTTATTAACACCAAAAACCATATTTGGAAAAGACAGTACATTAATTATATATATGCCCATTGAAATATAACAAAATATCCAAATCATCCGTTCTAATTGTTCTTTAGGGATATTGAGCTTCATGAAAATAAAGAACGTTGAATATGCAAAAAAATATGGCAGTGTGGCTATTGCGCTTGTTTTAAACGACTGATCTTGGAACAGCGTAGCCATAACTACTGAAATAGCAATACCTCCTAATAGCATTTTGTAAGCTTTTCTTGGATAGCAGTTATGTTTCAAGATTATTCCTTGCCGTTTTGCATAGAATAACGCTACTATGAAAATTAAATAAAACAAGAATTTACCAATCTGAGGTGAAATCAATCCAAAAGGATTGTAGAAGGACAGACTTGTTAAAACAATAAAGACATATACATATAAGTTTCGTTTTCCCATATAATTTATTAATTAGCGTCCTTTTTTGACGTATGGTATAGGGAAAACTGCTTTTCCCTATTAAAAATTGGTAAGCGTCCAATTTTGACGTGTCGTATAGGGAAAGCCGCTTATCAGCGTTTTCCTCTTAAATAAATCAAAAATTGGAGTTGATTTTTAAATTTTGTTAGTATTAATTCCGATAGTCATAGGCAAAAGGTTCTCGTAATCCCTTCGCCCCTTAACAATTTCGCGGAAGAATTTTTTCAAATAATCGAGTGCCGATATACCGTTCATCCTGCAGGTTGAGATGAGTGTATGGTATGCGGCTGATACGTTGGCCATCCGGCTGCTCCCGAAGAACAGTGAATTTTTCCTTTCTCCTGCCAGTGGCCTGATAAATTGTTCTGCAATCGAGTTGTCAATGCTGTACCTTCCATCCTTCAGGTAATTGAAAAGCTGTTTCCAGAAGTTCTTCAGATAGTTGACTGCCTTTTCCATCAGTTCTCCCCGTGGGGGATGATTACCGGCGGTCAGCGCATCCAGCTTGCTTCTTAACCTTCCGATTATCTCCATTGTTTTCAGTGAGTGTCTGCATTGTGTAATCTGTTCGGGTGAGAGTTTTCCTTTCTTATATTGCTCTTCCAGCCCGTACAGTTCTCCGATACAGTCGATTATGTACTTGGCATCTTTGTCTGTGCTTTGTTCAAAGGCATATACGAACTTGGCACGTGCATGAGCCATGCAGCAGATATGTTCCGTATCTACCAGCTCGTTGTCCAGATACATATATACATTGTACCCGTCGGACTGCAATGCCTTGATATCCCTGTCTGCCAGAATTTCCTTCAGTGCCTTCCGTCCTCTGGATCCGTCCTCGTAGCAGTATATCACTGTCTTCTGTTCCTTGTTGACCAGACACCAGATGTATTTCTTGTAATAGGCATCCCTTACCTTCACCTTGCACCATGTCTCGTCACAGTTCACGATGGAATCCTTTTCCATAGCCATCGCTTTGAGTGCCTCCACTAGTTTTGTGGTGAAAGCTGCTCCCTTGTCCAGCCAGTTGACAAGTGTCATCCGGCTCAGTGACATACTGTGGTCATTGATGCGGTACATTTCCCTGTAATAAGGAATATTCAGTACGAAGTGATTGAAAGCCAGATGTGCGAGGAAGTCTCCTGAAGCATGTGTGCCGGGCACTACATCGATGCGTTCCGGCTCTTTTTCCTTAGGAAGGTATTCCTCCCTGATTTTTCCGTCCCCGGTTTTGTAGCGGACTACCTGATACCGGTGTTCCAGAATGTAGCTTACCTGTTCGTATGCGTATTTGTAGAAAGTCTTGATGACGACCGCATCTTGCGGCAGTTTCGACAGATCTGATTCATGAGACACGGACTTGTCTGCCTTCATGCGCTTGTACGACATCCCTTTCCGGTAAGACCTTTCCTCTTTCCCGGCCGGTTGTGACGAACTGTTCAGGTCTTTTGCGGAACAGTCTTGCGGAGTAGAGCTGCCGTCAAAATCATCCTTGTCTTCTTCACGAGAGGATTTTTCCCTTTTCCGTGCAGATGCTTTCTGGCTTTTAGAGCCATACAGGTTCTTTCTGTCCAGTTTCTTCTGCTCCTTCAAAGCATTGTTCTCCTTCTGAAGCTGTTCTATCAGCGCATCACGCTCCGAGAGCATCTGCTTCAGCTCATCATTTTGTCTCAGTAGTCGCTGGGAATTTTCATTCAGCCCCAACAACTGTTCAGTCATCCGGTCCAGCTTTTCCAGAAGTTTTGTTTCACGTTCCTTGTCGGCCTTGCGCAGTGCGAAAAGCTCGTCAAGCAACATTGATTTTTCCATGGAATTCATATCGGAATAATTATCTGTCCAAGGCTCCGGTTCTTTTTCGCGGAGCCTCAGTTGTTCGGCCGAAGCCAATATTTTTTCTATTTCCCGATTGTCCATTTCCTTGTTCTTTTGATACCATAAAAATACTGAAAATGAAGGAAATAAACAAATATTATTGATATTATTTATTTGATATTCAAAGAATTAACAACCGGACTCTGTAACAGCACAACCACATCTTTCCATTGGATGCTATATACCGCCTCCTCACCCTGCCTGCATACCTGCATGAACTTATAACCCGAAGAAAAACGCTTCTCATACAGGCTGAAGGAACGGCGGTCGTAAGAAAACAGCCTGACTTTCCGACGGTCCCTGGACATCACGATGAAGACTTCATCTTCTTCCGGCTCGCGGTTCAACTGCTGATGGATTACAGAAAGCACACGCTCATACTTGCAACGCATATCATGAAAATTACGCAGATAGTAAAATCTGTTTATCCCTGTTATGTTCAACATAAGCCCTCCAGTCTCTCTATCAGATTTCTCAAACTCTGATAGGTTAAGTTTCGTTGCTGTATACGCATGCCGTTTGTCATACGGATGTCTATCATTATTCTTACAGGACCGGATTCCGCATTCTCCTTTCTTTCCGGAACAGGGGAAGAGGACACTTCCTTTCGGGACTCCGCTTCCGGCTGTCCCTCGACCTGTACCGGTATAATCCGATGTCGTGTATCCTTGTACCATTTATGAAAGAGATTGTAGGGCACTTTGTTTTTCAAACAGAAGTCCTGTATGGACTCACCTTGTGGCATTGCTTCCGCCTTATAGCGGATGAATAGCCTTTCAAAATCACTGCTGCTATACATACTTTTAATCGTTTTTGTTACAGCAGCGAAGGTCATATTTTTTATGCTTTGAGGCAATACGTCAAAATTGGACGCTTACCAGCTTCTCTATCATCCGGACTAAATTCTGATAGCTTAAATTCTTTTGGGATAAGTGTAATCCGTTACTGATACGAATGTCAATCCATATGCGAACGGGATTGTCAGTACTGCTTTTTGATACCGGTTTAGGTCGATCACCGATCTTGTCTTTTTCCACATGAGTAATCTTAAGAGCACCATCAACTCAGACTTCAACTACTTTTTTGCGAGTATCCTTAAACCATTTTTGGAAAATGTTATAAGGGACTTGTTCTTGATACAAAACGATTGGAGAGATTCTCCACGGGGCAAAGCCTCACTATGGTACTGAAAATATCTTCACTGCTATACATAATTCTACAAATTTGGTTGGCAGCGAAGTTGTTCTTTTCAATTAATAGCCATTTTTTGACTGCTTACAGCTATTGAAATTGAATTATTACGCATGAATACTCATATTCTATAATTAACGTTTAATTGCTTTCTTAAAAAACATCCTGTCATTATTATTTATTATAAGCCAAAATAAAAGTCCATATAAAATGGCAAAACCACTTCCTTTAACAATTAACATCGGAAAGGGACTCATATTTAATGGTATAACTTGCATAATACTATATATTAATGCGCCTAAAATAACAAATGGCATAAAACAACTTTTTAGAATCTTAACCGAATTAATTTTCATTTTATAAGGCCAATAATATAAATAATAAAATAACAACTGAATCAAACTATAGATAACAAAAGCTATACACACTCCACCTATTTCATAATAAGGTATTAAGAACCAAGCTGTCAATAAACCAAGAACTGAAGCTATAGCAGAACTGTAGCTAATAGCGCGTATATCATTTCCGGCTAGTATTAAACTACTGATAGCTTGATTATGTGTACCTAATGTACATAATAACCATAGATTAAACCATGGAATAAGGTAAAGATAGGATTTTCCAACATACAATGTCAAAACTTCCTTTCCCACTGTCATCATACCAAAACAACAAAAACATATTAAAATAGAAATATATTTTGTGCCGTCATAAGCAACCCGGTAATATGCTTTCTCATCATGATTGGCAATCACTTTAGATGTGGAGGGTAACAAAATGCCAATAAAGGCCCCGCCTAACATGGTTACGATGCCAATTATTCCATTTAATATCCGATAATCAGCAACTGATTCAATTGTGCCCTGAATACCCAAGAAAACAGGACGTAAATTGTAAAATGAAAATTGGAATATACTAAAAGAAAATATATTCATACAATATGGCAACATTTCCTTAAAAGCCAGTTTATCCCACTTAGGTAAAAAGTTAATAAAAGGAGTTTCCTTTTTTATTTTCCCAATTGACATGGGGACTATAGATAATGTCGCCAAACAAGTAAGAATATAATAAAATTCAATAGATAAATTGAGCCAAATTGTGGCAAACAAAACAATTATCATCAAGAATTTGGTAAACAATGTCCTTTTCTGTATCCACGCCACATTTTCTGTTGCCTTTATTAACTGATCAAAACAAGATGAGAACCATTGGCAAAAGGCTGAAACTGCTAGAATATAGAACAAGTGCTTGAGTATAATATCCTGTTGTGGGGTAACATTGAAGATATCATCAGAAAAAAACGCTACTATTAATAAAACCAAGACATTAATTAAGCCAATAGTTCCATAAAAAGATAAACTTGTTTGAAAGCCTTTTAGCAACCTGTCATAATTTCTGTGTGCCAACCAATTTGAGAAGAATCTTACATTCGTTGAATTGAATCCCATATCCATCAAATTCATATATACATTGACAGACATGGCTAATCCTATCAATCCATATTCAGCCTTTCCAAAATAATTAATCAATATTGGAACAGAAATAAATCCATATATTGCGTTGACAATATTGGTTAGTGTGCTCCATACCACCCCTTTAACTATCTTTCTTTCACTTCCCATTATTTATTCTTACTTTACACAATCTTTTGACCGTTCCTAAGAATTCCCGTGCACCTTGCTTATAATTGGCTTTTGATGCCAGTCTCATATATCCAATATTTTTAAAGGACAATATTTTATTTGTTAATAATTGAACAGCTAATATTCTCCAACCAACATAGTGCCTTCTGGAATATTGATAGTTTTGCATATTACGTATTTCGTTTATGTCTAATAACTCTTCTTTTATGTACCCAGCTTTAACAGCACTATCAAATAGATCTTTTCCTGCTTTTGTCCGTACAAAACAAAAGTTCTTACCATCAGATTCTGTAAAATCAGGATAACCGTCTTTGGTATTCCATGCGTCGCCAGAAGAAATATCAGCTAATAATCCTACACCATCGGGACAAATCTTACATCTGAATCCTAAATCCCGTCCTAAAATATGCCCCCAACTTTCATTATAAGTCATTTGTGAGGTCGTTCCATCCTCAAATTTAACTGTAAAAAAGCCTGGCCAACCGTTTCCCCGATATTGGAGAGAAATAGGTTTAGAAGATTTCTGAAATGTATTTATGGCTTTTATGCTGGCGTTATAACTCGGCATCCCGGCACAAAATATTGATAGGAAATATTTAATTCTGTTTTTATATTGAGGGTATTGTGAGATCAGATTTTTAATTCCTGCTATATCACATGGTTTGCCTATGAAAGCGAACGTATCATTATTTTGATTTAAAATATCAAATATTTTATCAAAAACTGAAGCAGGTGCATATCTTGATGCATTCCTTTTTAATACATCTTCCTTTGTTTTGCTTATATATAGCTTATTGTACAAATAACTGTTTGCATCTACCCCTACATGTAATACGGCGTTAACTTTGTGTGATTCCAGTAAATATATTGCCAAAGCGGATGTAACTCCTCCTGATGAAGAAGATTTCCTTATATTTTTATCTGTCGACCAAGCGTTGGATACAGACACCACATTTCCCCATACAGATGTATTATTTTGGGATCTGTTACATGTTATATTTATACCCGGACATATTCCAATTATCTCATTTTCTATCTTTTTATTGCTATGCTTAAATTGTGGCCTATAAAAACCTTTAGAATTCAGTTCCATGCTGCATTCTTTATCAACTGCGCTACAAAGGCCACATCCTAAACATAATTCATTTCTTAATATATCGGATATTTTTGTCATGATCATTTAACGGCTAAGAAGTTATCAATTTCTTTATATAAAAGGTCGTGCCTTCCTTTTATGACTGTGCTCTGCCTTTTTGTAATTAAATCTTTTAATCCGTTTCTATGTTGAAAATTCTCCTTTATCTTATATAATATTGAATCATTATCTTCATTTTTCATATCAACGACAAACTGATAATCAAGAGTTGCACCAAATAACCCGTTAAATTTTCTGCTATATGCCATTGGTACAACAGGTACACCCGATGAAAAGGCTGCAATGGTTGAATGCATTCGGGCTCCCATGAAGAAATCCATGCCTGCTATA
>CAJMNM010000010.1 GCA_905214795.1 uncultured bacterium | reverse complement strand
CAGGCGGCTGTGACACCGTCCTTTGACATGTTTCTGATTACTCCCCTCTGAGAATTACGGTTGTTTTGTATGTTTCTGGCTGCGTGAGGCCATCTCTGCTGCTGTATTGTCGTCCATCCGTATCTTAGGATACTTTATCTGAGAATGCCGCAATACGGGCTCATCCTCTTGCCTTAAGTCTTCCTTACTGCCACTTCATAGCGGTTTCCCTCGCGTGTATGTCTGCGGGTGAATCCGGCTGCCAGCAACGAGCGTGCAAAGGCTTGTGTGCTGATTCCACGCAGGGCATAACGGTTTCCTTTCCTGATAAGCTCCATCACCTCCTCAAGCGCCATCAGCACAGGCGTCTCTCCGGGCTTGGGTATGCGGAAACGTCGTCTGATTATGTCCTCCGTGGGATTGATGCGGTAAAAGTCCATATTGTGCGCCTGCAGTTCAGCTTCTTCATCCGCGTTGAACCAGTAACGTTCACCCCGTGCCAGTTCCTCCTTCAGCTGCGCGAAAATCATGTCATGCTCTATTCCTGTGCAGTCAATGGGGTGCTCCACCTCCATACAAATGAAGCGTCTGCTTCCCGACGGGTCGGTCAGCAGCTCACGGCTGTTGCTTGTTCCGATAAACGAGGCGATGCGCCTGCGTGTGCCGGTATGGCGGCTGTACGCCTTGCGCAGGTTCATGGACGAGAGCTGCATGAGGTTTTTCAGCTGCGGCTGACGTCTGGGACCTATGCGGTCGAACTCGTCCAGATTGAGCAGTCCCAGTTCGGTCAGCTTGCGCCCGACGCTCTCGGGCGCGTTCAGGTCCACACAGTCGCTGTAATAGGCACGCAGCTCCGGCGGCAGCAGCGCACGGCAGAAGGCCGACTTGCCCATGCCCTGTGCCGCGCTGACCAGCAGCGGTGCTACGCTGTTGGCATGCAGACGGTCGCGCCCCGTCCACTGTGCGACGACGGCCAGCAGCCAGCGGTGGAAATGCCTTTTCCAGAAACCGCTGTCCGACACACGGGCTGCCAGCGCATCGATACGGTCCTTTCCGTCCCATGCCGGCAAGCGGTCGAAGTAAGCGGTAAAGGGATGATGGTCCGGCACGGAAGCCGAATTGACCAGACGCGACATGTCACGGTCCCAGCAGGGAATGCCCTCACGGTGTGCCTCAATGCAGAAGGTGTTCAATGCCCGCACATTGACGGGACGGAAATCTGCCGTATTAGGTCCGCCCCCGTCTGCCATTTGTGCCGGTGCATATTCTGTAACCTCCGTCAGTACGTTATATCTGAACCGGTAACGTGTGGCGAGAAAATCCTGCAAAAGTTCCTCCGTGGTGTATTCCGTCTGTGAGTGACGGCACTCCTTTGCTGTGGCAGTATGCTCTCCGGAAGCTTTCGTTTTGCGGAGACCCTGATTGTTCTTACCGGCTTCTTTTACTGCTTTGCGGTCACCGGCCGGTAGAGTGACTGTCTCCGTCTGTTCCGACACAGCTTTATCCGCAGTTGCCGCCTCAACCGGTATTGTTGCCTTATCTGCCGTTGTCTCGGTTATTGCCGTTTCAGTGCGCTCCTGTCCGGATGACGGCTTTGCTAGCCGTTTCTCCGCCCATCTTCTTGCTGCGCGCCTTATGATTATGCTGACTGTGTCCATGGCATTTTTGTTTTTTGGAACAAATATACGACGGGCTGGAAACCACCGTGGCAGCTTTTGGTAACTTTTGGTCATTCTTGAACGCATTCCGTCACATTTTGCTGCTTTCCCTGCCGTTTGTCCGCTTGTCGGGAATCGATTCCGTCCGTGACGGAAGAAGTATCGTGCCCGCGCGCCCCTGTGTTTTCCCTATAAAGGTATTTTTTCACTTTCCGGCCTTACTCCTTCACAATGCCATTTAAATATCAGGCGGACAGAAAGTTAAGTGTGAAGGACAGTCCTTCACATCTCCTTCACCGGTCCTTCACAGTCACCTCCGGTTTTACAAAACGTATACGGTTACGAGTTTTTTTCCGTACGGTTACGGATTCAATCCTGCACTTTACGAATATTTTTCCGCACTGTTACGGTGATACCCGTTACCGTACCGGAATATTTTTCTGCACGGCTGCGGGGATGATGGGAAAAAACGGACGGAAAATCATGGATTTAGGGATGAAAAAACCAGATTTTCTGACAGAAATTCTACGTTATGGTCTCAAAAAAGCCGGTTTACATCTCAAAAGTGTTTAAGTGAAGGATGTGAAGGATAGTCCTTCACACGCAATGCGCTGAATGTAAGTATGCTATAATGACATGTGAAGGGGTGAAGGAGTTTTTTGGGAAAATAATATTTGAATATGGAATGCTTTTAATATTTCTGCCGTGTATTCCTATGTCAATATTTCTTTTATGGTCTCGATTTTAATGTGGCACTAATGATGTAGCATAGATATAAAAAATGTCCCCGGAAAAGCAGAAAGGCTTTCCGGGGGCACGAGAGTAGATTAAGTTATCTTTTCTTTAAAAACAGTGATTATTTTATCATTATCTTTTTGATGGTACAACCTGATGTCGTTTCTGTCTTTACGATAGCCATGCCGCTGTCCAGACCTTCGATGGTGCATGTATAATCATCCGGTTGGGTTTGTTTTATCAGCATGCCGTCTGTAGTCCATATGCTCACTTTACTTATTTCAGTATCAGAGGTGACAATAATCTGGTGAGGAACAACAGATGCGATATTAATCTGAGAAACTTCGGTCGGCGTGCTTATTCCGGTGGCGTTGCCGTTTCCAACGATGAAGTAACGTCCGTGGGTAGCTCCGGTCACATTAAGTACGAAACCGTCATACAACGTTGTTTCCGTCCCTGTCTGTGCGTCATACAATGCGGCATTCCTGATTGTTCCGGTTCCGGTGAAAGTCAGATTCACCGGACTGTCATCTGCTGCAAATACACCGAGCGGTATTCTCTGAGTGTCTTTCACCTGATTGGCACTTACAGCTTTGTTGTATGCCACGGTATATACAGTCGGAATCTGTGTGTTGTTGCCGTCCAGGTTCTGTATCAGTTCCGCGTCTTCAGTTCCGTAAACATTGTCGGCCGAGTTGGCGTAGAGCAGGGTCGCGTAGGTATTACCTTTTGCACTTTCGGCAGTTATCTTAAGCGAATTTGCCGTTTCGTTCTGCAATAATGATGTACCAATTTTCTGCATGCCGGCACTGAATTTAACCTTTACCGGATTCTGAGGAGCATTTAAAGCCTCGACATAGAATACCCCATAAGGAGGTAACAGATAGGTATTATCAGACCAGCTTTGAGTCGCCTCGTTATATGTGACAGCTACAGTTGAAAGGTCCGAGGTGTACCAGTACTTTTGAGCAAGAACGTCTGTGTTTGCTTCCATAAATGCCTGCACATCCATTGCTGCCATGAACGGATTGCCCACCATCAGATAATTGCCGTCAGCAGACGGGGTGAGTGTGGCGGTAATTTCATCTGAATGCTTATATAGGAATGGGTCAGAACGGTCAACAAGCTGGCTTATGAACAGTTTGCCGGAGTTGCTGCGATCGATATTTCCATTCTTACTTACGGCGTAGTTGGTATCGGCTTTCGGGAAACGGAACAACAGAGGTGTTTGTCCCGAAACAGCCTTGATGGAGAAACCGTTACCGACTGTATAAGGTACACCGGCATCGTTGTAGGCGGCGCTCCATTCAGTGTCGAACGAAACCGGGGTTTCCGCATTGCCGCTTTCCACAATGTTTGCTCCCGTGCTCCAGCTGCGTTGATATACGGCCGGATTCAGCCGGTTGTAGTCTGTAGCGTTGAAGGTGATGTCCTTGAAATATTCGGTTTCCTGTCTGCCTGAGGTTGGGGTATACCAGTCACCCGCAACCACGCTCTGCAACGGTGTGCTTATCGCAGTCCACTGTCCTGGGGTGATTTCCACATCAGTCCATGCCTTGTTATAAATAAGCTGTTCCGCATGTAACATTTGCGCGCCCGGTTCGAAGTGGATGTCGTTACAGATATTTACACGGTAACGCTGGGTGCTGAGTGTACCGTCAGTTCCGTCGTAAGCCATCAGGTCATACTGGATGTTCTCGGTTGGCATCTCCATGTAATCCGGTCGGCTGGTATTTATCCAACCGTTGCCACCGTCGCCAAAACCGGCTATGTAGAGTTCCACTTTACTGTCTTTTGGCATAATGACATTGGAGAACAACATCGGTACGAAACCTTTGCTTGTTGTGTTCTCCTGATTAGTGGTATAGGTTCCGTCTGTATGCTTCAAATCGGTCGCGTCGGCCCGTTTCCAGTTGTCGTCATTGTTCCAGTTGTCGGTGTTTCCTTGACCGGTCCATACCAGATTCTTTGGCACAATTTTCATTGACATTGGGAATGATCCCCAGCAGCTGTTTACGCTAGAGCCATGTTCTGCAAAATGTATAGTGAAGGTATAGTAATATCCTTCGCGTGGCTCGAACTTAAATGTGCTGCCATCGCTTAATGTCTGCTCATCCAGATTGAATCGTATTGTGGCCTCATTTTTCTTATTGTAGTTGCCTTCTTTGTATTCATGAGCCTCAAGACTGATAATTCTTCCGATAGGCAAAGTATATTGGGTGAAATTCGGATTGTTCAGCAGATTTTGATAGGCTGGGTCATCTGAACCGGTCAGATAAATCTGCTGATAATCCACATCGCCACCCAGATTGTCTATCAATCCCAGATTTTCGACATTCTCATTTGTATAGACTGCACCTCTCAAACTTACAACCAAATCGGTTGTACCTCCATTTGTTGCCGCAGTTTTTACCTGATCTATACCAATACGCAAATCCGGATTAAAGTTATCTGGATATTTTGTGATATTAAATCCGGCATGTAATTGGGGTGCTTCTCCACTTACGGTAAGCCGTAGAGGGACATAATCCCAGCAAATCTTTTCCCATTCATCCTGTTCGATGTCACTGGGCTTGACTGCCGGAATAGGACTGATTACAAGTTGCAATCCTGATTCCAATATGGTGATGTCAAGATTGGGCTGATGAAGCACAAGCTTGTGGTTTAAGCCGCCTACCGGTGCTTCTGTATTTACATATTTTTTTATAATATCTATTTCTGCCTGTGTGAGTCCGTTGTGCACGCCCGGTATGGCTTGTTGTGGAACTACCCCATTCAGATTTGTGATGTCACGATATGCCGGTATGTCACGCAATGACGACAGGGCTGTTGCCAGACTTGTGCCGTTCACGTCCTGATTAAATTCAGCTTCGTCTCCGAAGAACCAGTCGAAATATACGGTTGTTCCCTCCAGCAACGTATATATTTCCTCACCTGTCACCGGATCGCGCTCAACATTTCCGTCCGCGTCAAGTTGCGGAACGCGCATTTGTGCAGAGAAGTTAAATGCTTGTCCTATGCATAAATCAGATTCCGGATGAGCGACCTCGCCATTAATCTTTATAATGGTTTGAGATGTCACATAAATAGTACTCTGCATGGCACACGGGTCATACATTTCCTGTGCAAAATCTCCTAATGTCGGAGTATCGCCTGTATTGTCTCGCATCAATAGCAAATATGGGGTATTGGGAGACATGTCGGAATAAAAGTCTACAACCAGACGGCGGTTGTCTGCATCTTTGGTACCCGTTTTGTAGAAGTAAGCCTTGTCCTCGGTTTGATCAACATTGTTAATCGCAAGATTCTCTTTCGTCGGTTCATATTGTGTATTTCCATCAAAATTTTCATGGAAGAAAAGTGAACCAATTTCTCTGTCATAGCCGGCTTCTTCTCCCGCACCAATCATAATAACGGATGCTTTTAAGGCTTCAGTAATATCATTTGTATTAGTCAGGTCCTTACCTGCTATGGCATTGTTATATTTAATCTGATCGATGAAGCATATGTCCAGTCCGTTTGCCGCATCCCGGGTGCCATCAGCGTCAATACCTATACGTTCGCACAACTGATTCCAGTCCAGATTTATTGTAAGCAATGTGCGTTCGCCGGAGCAGGTAAAGTCCTTTTGAGTGACACTGGCCGTCGGTTGAGCGATAAACACTTCTATTTCGTCCAGATAGAAGTCTCCACCGGCTGTAGAGGCACAGTTGTTGTCAATCTTCAGCTCATAGCTGACAAACTGACTGTTGAATTCGTTGTCATTAACAAATGAGAAGAATATCTGATACCAGTCGTTCTGACTGCCTCCGTAACCGTTCCGGTCGGTATATTCATTGCCATCGCCGGTGGTCAGATAAGTTGTCGTTGTGATTTGTCCCGTACTCTGACTGTATAACGCGGTTTTGTTTCCGTTTGCGTCAATACCGTAGATTGTGAACAGCATGGCCGAATTTTCAGAGTCGTTTGCATTTTCGTCAGCACTCTTTACCCATGCGCTGACCATCAGTTTCGTACCTCTGCAAAGATTTTCAGTGAATGGCAGTGTCATGATTGTTCCCGGTCGGTCTGACGCGTCTACATAAATAAAATAACCGTCTCCGTTTTTTCCGCCCAAAGTGGGATTTGTAGGTCTTTTTATGCTATTTTTTGCTTTATCACCATATCCGACATATTCATTTGTAATGGCATAGTTTCCCCATTCTGCAAATGGTTGGCTGTTATAATTACTGTTACCATCAGTAGAACCGTTGAAGTGGTCACTGTTTGAGCCGTCGAAGAAGGCATATGAGCTGTATCCCCAGTCTACAGGGAACGGATAATACCAGTCCTGGTCGGATATGTCGGCCACATCAGGGTCGTAGTCAAGCGTGCGCGAAGTCAATAGTTTGTAATTATTGCGTAAGAATTCAGGTGTCCTGTTCTGAAAATTGGCCTGATACCAGCTTTCGTTCGTGACGCTGTTGTCTGTACCCATCCGTGCTTTGTCTATCCGGTCAAGTTGATGCTGGGTTAGCAGACGGTTTTCTTTTTTAAACGTCAGATTGAATTTTGCTATATTGTATGTTGTGCTGCCAACTGTTTTTGTGACGATTACAGTGGCGGTCTGTCCGTCGGCTACGCTCCATGGTTTGCGTTCGCCGGCATCTTTCTTACGGAATGTAATGACGCGGCGTCTTCCGCTTAGTGTGAAAGAACTAGTTTCGCTACCACCGGATGCAGAATTGGTGTTACCTCCCGTCAGCAGGCTGAATACATCACCGGGCGAAGATATGCTTACATTAAGATTATCGTTTTGATCGTTTGTTATTCTATATCCGCGCGCATCTTTTGATAAAGACAATACCTCATCGGTCTGGTTGCCCAGATGGTCGCAGGGGAAGGTGATGTTATATTCTTCCAGGAACTTTTTACCGTCACCGTCGCCTCCCTGATATGCCGTCTGGGAAAGACGGCCATAGCCATTTTTCCACATATCGGTTTCATTGTTACCGCCTCTGCCGTCAACTCCGATGATGTAATATATGGCACGTAAACTTATGGTCGGTTCGGTGTAGCCTGAAGACCTGAAGCTTGTATTATAATTATTGGAATCAAAGTCAAGATAGCCAGAGGCGTCGCATGCTATGATGTAGTAATTATTTCCCGCGCTGCCGTTATTAAAGCCGTTGCTGACGTATTGATTATAGTTATAGTCGGTTGGATAAGTAAATGTAATGCTGTTTAGGAAATTATTACCGAGACCAATGTTAAGACCACCCAAATAGCCGTTCAAAAAACGGTAAGCATCTTTTGTAAACGAAACAAGGTCTCTCGTATTACGTCCGTTGCTGGTATAGCTGAATGGTCTCTCGGTTATAAAGTTGTACCAACGCTGATAGGCCTGTCCGCTAAGTTGATTTAATGAACTTGAAAGAAGCGGTAAATACAGCGTCACCTCATCTCCTTTCCGCACATATAAAGTGTCTATATATGTATGGGTTGCCTGTATGTCATCCCGTGTATAAGAATTCCTGAAGGATGTAATGTCGTCATTAAACGTATCCATGTTTTTTGCTTCAGGACTCAATTCGGACCGCATCAAGAACCATTTGTTTCCTGTAGTTTTGTGCTGGACACGAGTGTTCTGATAATTATTGTTTATTGTCTGTCCCCATGCAGAAGATATGCACAGTAAAAAGGAAACCAATAAGGAAAATAAGTTTTTTATATTGTGTCTCATCATTATGCCCTCCAATATTTTACTTTTTGAACATATTAAGCATCTCGCGTTTCAGATAGTCGAGCGTAAACTCGGCGGAGCCGCTGTTTCTTGTTTTCAGAGTAAAGTTTGTGATGTCGTCTGTGACGACTCTTATGGTATAAGTGCGGTCATACGTAGCGCCGTTGTCTGTCCATGTCACCAGCAGCTTCAGGTCCATTGTCTTGCCTGCCGAAGCCGTTACATGGCCTTTGATTGACTGAACATTAGTGGTCGCTCCTTCAAAGGCTATGCCGGTTACGCCCCCGGCAATGTTCCATGTGCAGTTTACATCGGTTGCGGTTGTCGATGGGATGTTATCCGTCTTTACTCCGTTTACCGTGAATTTAAACTGGCAGCCTTCGGGCACCGTAACCTGATAGGCATTGTCGAAGCCCGTAATGTTAACCTCAACCGGCAGACTGCCGATTGGGCTTACCCAGCATTGTGCAGCCAGGTCCAGACCGTAGTCGTTGAGCTGCAGAGTCAGCGGATAAATGCTGTTGCGCGGCAGTTCGGCCCTTTGTGTCGTGGCATTGTAAGTCACACCAAGCAGTTCGTCTGTTTCGACAGTCACCTTGAACGGATGTCCGGCAGGAGAGGAGTTGACATAGAAATCCGGAATGGTCAGGCTGCCTGTGGTGGCGTCGGCTGAGGTCAGCATGCCGTTTCCGGGCAGGGTAACTGTTCTGACGATGTCGTAATTCTCTCCGCTGAGCGGGCTGTCGGCAAAGAGCGCTATCTTGTCCGAATAGCCGCCAAAGGTCAGACTTTTGACCGTGGTATTGAGCTTGCCGTTTACCTTCATCCTTATCTTGCTTACCAGGCGGTCCAGACCGATGGATATGCCTGTGGTGGCCCCGGTGACGTTGACGGTCTTTTTCGCGCTCATCGGGATGAAATATCCTGTCGCGAAGTCCAGCTTTCCGGCCGGATTGTCGAGCATGATGTTCTCAACATTCAGGTCGGCCAGGGATGAGCCTTCCGCCAGTCCGGTCAGGCTGCCCCATATACCGTCATAGTAAGTGTCGATGTTTGCAAAGGCGTAGACGGTGTATGTACCCGTGGCGAGCTCGAAGCGGCCGGAAATCCATGATTTCAGATTACCTTTCTGGGCCGCCGTGTTGGTTCCCAGTTCTGCCGGCAGCAGCTTTTTGACAACAAGGTTATTTTGGTCTACTATGAGTACACACAGATTGTGCATATATTCACCGTCAGTTCCTACCTCGGTGCCCGTGGCCCTTGTGTTGAGGTCGTTCTCCTCGCGGGCCTTGATGCTCAGCTGCAATGTGGCCGTATCGCTACCGCTGACTTCATATCCGTCGTCAAACGAACATGAAACCAATGGTATGGTGCAAAGCCACGGCAGCAACCAAAGCGTTGTCTTGATAATACTATATGGTTTGAGATTATTCATAATGCTGTTTTTTTATAAGAATCACGTACATCACATAGGCAAAGTTTCAGGGTCGAGCAGCAGCCAGTCGTTGACATAGACGTCAAGAATGATGTTTTTGTCTTCGCCCGGAACCTCGTCACCGAGAGAGTAAATGCTTGTTACCGTCAGTTTATAGATGTTGTTTCTCACAATGGCATATTCCATGATGCCGTTGCTGTTGTCATTGTTGTCGTTGCTGTGTCTTACCCACCATGTGTAATAGCACGTCGCGTCCTCATATGTGCGGACTCCGAAAGGTTGCAGCGCGTTACGTGTTACAATGCCGTTCTGGTCGAGAGTCACTTTATAGTTCGCTCCGTCCATGCCTGCCCCATATCCGCATGTGCTCAGCATGTAAGCTTTCCATGTCAGGTTTGCCTTCACGGTGTTGAAATCCTGTGTGTCGTCTTGTCCCTGCAGGAAGGTTTTGTACCCCGAAGGGTCGTTGTCGAGCAGCGAGGCTGCAAAGGTCTTGAGATCGGTCCACGACGCGCAGGCGTCTATCTTGTTGTCAAATTGTGTGAAGTCGGCGCCATAAACATACGTCATCATGTCCTCCATTGAGGCAAAGATGTGGTTTCCGAGGGCAAAGAATGTGCTTCCGTCCCGGTAGTTAGCCACTCCCTGCGGATGGAACTTGGCTTTGAACACCACTCCCGTATTGTAGCGGCTGCCGGTTTCGCCGGCGGCGGTGGTGTTCTCGAGCGTGTAGCCTATGCGCTGCCAAGTTTCGCCTCCGGATGTTACCGCGGTTCCGGGCTGTACGTAACCGGCCCACCAGTTAGGGTCGTCTGATTTATTGCCGAACCATGTGCCGTACAGTGCGGAGGCCGGTTGTTCCGCAACGCCGTTAACCGTAAAACTGTTGTTGTTGGCAGTCTTGGCGGCTGTCCACGGGTCAATTACATAATTGGTCTGGATGCCGCTTTCCGGTGTCTCGTCTCCCAGATAGGAAAGGTTGGTTCCATTCACATCGTTGGCTACACGCTTTATCAGGTAACTGCCGGCCGTGAGGTTGTTCACGAGAGCCGCACCGGTTATCTCGACGGTGGCTCCCGGATACTGCTCGTCCGTACAGGTATATGAAGCCTGTGCCTGATAGTCCAGCCTTGCCGCCATGCGTTCTACATTGACCGTAACCTTTGCCGGGTCGTTCTCCGGATTGGAGGCCAGTGTCAGTGTGGCGTCGCCGGCCGATGTCATGACAAAGTCGGAATATTCTGTGCCGGTTGTTGTCCATGCCTGTGTCTGTATGTGGTCGCGGACGTCGGCCAGAGTCAGTGTACGGTTGCTCCACCAGTCAGAGCCGGGATTGGCTACCACGATAACGTTGTATTCTCCGTTATCCAGGTTTATCTGTTGTGCGGCTGTTGTGTAAACACGGTCAATTCCCGTAGCTCCCGTTGTATAATGTACGGTGTTGAATGTGGCGGTGGCGAGCACACGTGTCGTACCCTCACTGTTGACATTGCCCTTATAGAAAAATGCGGCTACAGACGTAATCGCGTTTTCATAATCCTGTCCGGCTTCCGTGCCGTCGCCGTTCTCCCCTCCGTTAGGATTCGCTTTGGTCGAAACCTGTGGGGGCGTTATGAAGCTGAGCGATACATAAGAAGACGCCGGTGTGGTGGCTCCACCGCCGGGAATGATGTCGCCTTCTTCCCTCAGGCAGCCGGTTGTCAGTGAGGTCAGTATGAGACAACCGATAACCCCTTTTATTGAATATGATAGATTTTTATTCATAGCCACTCAAAATAAAGGTTTGTAAAACTCCGTTTCTTACAGTTCCTCGAACTGTATGCGCTTGCTCCATCCCAATATGCTTATGCTGATATTGACATAGGCCAGTTTGTCGCCTTTCAGGAAGAAGTCGAGCTGATAGTCATAACCGCGGTCAAGAAACTCCTGCGCAGAGTAACGGTATATCTCTTCGCTGTTGCGCAGACGGCTAAGCAGGTCGGGCAGATTGACGTGTATAACCTCCATTCCCGTAGTCTTGTTTACGACAGAGAGTATGCCGTCTTCTGCGGCGTTGTCGTGGTACAGGATTCTGGATGTCATGAAGTCGGCATGACCGATCTTGCCCACAGTCTCCAGCGGGTCGCCGTTGGGGTCGAATGCCGGGGTACGGTCGTCTGTATTCCATGTGGCATGCGGGGTATAGACCACCGGATTGGTTTCATTGAGCGAATTGTCCCACAGCAGGTGGTTGTTGTGGTCGGTGATGGTCATGTCGTAGTTGGCGATATCCATGAGCGTAGGGTCATCAAGCTCGCGCAGCGTGACATTGATTTTCTTGGTGTCGCGCATCAGCGAGATGGTGTGGTAGGTAGGTTTCTCGGGGAATACCTCAACGGCCGTGGTCTCCATACCGTGCCACAGCGTGTCGAGCGGCAATCCGTGGTTGTCCACCAATAACATGTTATTGCCATCGGCCTGTGTGTCGAGCTTAATGTTCAAGGCCGTCATGTCATCGCCCGCGTTAAGCTCGGAACGTACAAAACGCGCGCGTCCGGATGCCAGCTGGTCAGCGTAGGCATTCTGTCCTGCCAATACAATAAATTTGTATCTGCCCGGAATCAGATTCATGTGCATCAGGTAGGCAGGATCCGCCAGCGGACGATAGTCGCCTACGTTTGTTTCAGACTGGCAGGTGACATATTTGCCTTCTTCGTCGAACACATAGACATCCACACTGCCCACATGGTCGTTGAACATATCCGCACGTTCCAGATTATAATTGTATTCGAAGTTCAGATATAATCCTACGGGACAGTCGTCGCGGTCTTCTTTCATCATTTCGCACGATGTAAACACCGATGCCGACAAAGCTGTAATGCACAGCCAGGTCAGTCGTTTAATGGAAAGATATTTCATATGCATATATTTTTATGTTTTATTCGTTAGCTGTTTTCCGTTCAGTTTTTATACGCCTTGCACCGGCTTTTCTTAGTATAGTTCCGTGTGTCGGGTGTGGATGCGTTCTGTACTGAATTGCTTGTTTTTATATGGTGTGGGCTTGTCATCATAAAATATGGCAGCCTCGGTTCTTCTTGTCGGGTGGCGGTAATATTTTCCGCAGTTTGTTCCTCTCTTTGTGCCGGAACAGCGGCACCCTGCTTTTTCATTATCCGGCAGGCGGAATGCTTTTTGGGGGGAGAAAAGAACCCAAGTGTAACCGGTGTGTAGTTACACTCGGATTCTCATACTACCTTAAAACTTTATTTATTATAACTCAACATTTTGGCTACGCTTAGCCCAAGACAGGATGTTGATTTCAACAGAGATATAAGATTCTTTCTTGTCAACAGGTTCCGGTTCGACTCTTGTTACGTTAGGATCGCCAAGGCTCTTGATACCTGTTACGGTGATTTCGTACCAGTTGTTACGCAATACACCATAACGGCCGAGGTAATCTTGAGCTGAAGCCGGTGTGCCATAGATTACACTTCCTGGATAATCTTCTTCAGTCCAAGGTGTCTCGTCATCACCAAAGTGTTTGATGTAAACAGGATAATAAGCATCACCGTTGGCATAGAACTCTAAAGAAATATGATTGTTGGCAAGGTCCGCTGCGTTGGCAGGATATGTGTCATGTCCATCTTTCAGTTTGCCTTCGCCGGTAGCATTAAGTGTGATGGTTGCAACTGTTCGTTTGCCGGCAGCTTCAGTGGTGAATGCAACATCAAAATCCTCATCAGATTTTAAAGTTTCTCCAGTATTAAGGTTTGCTTTTGCCCAGTTGTTGAATGTAACGTCTGTAAGCAAACGTGCTGCCACCTCTTTTTTGACATTTGCTTCTGTCCATATCTCACTTCTGTCTCCATCTATGGTATAGAATGACGCGCCATCATTAAATGTAGCTTTTACTATAACACGGGTCAGATTAGTCTCAAGCATATTATCGATGTCGGTCGTGTTTTCAAAGCAATATTCTGCAGCTGTTCCGTCTATGGCTTTCATGTTTCCATTGTCGATTGTTGCTGCAGCTCCGCCGACAGTTGTAAGTCCGGTAGGACTTATTGTGCCTGAATAGTTGTAGTCATCTCCCCAATAAACGCGGTATAGTCCGCTTGCTATGGCCGAACCTCCGATGAAACGGTAATTGCCAGGTGCTTTAGTTGAAGCGTAAGCTTTCCAGGTATCGAAGCCTGTTACATCACGTACTAATTTGTTTGTCTGGTTGGTGTTGTCTAATGCCCATCCTTTTATTGTATATGCAAGGTTTTTACCGTCTGTGGTGTTACCTTCGGCAGTGCCTTTTACCGTAACTTTTGCTTCTGCTCTTTCTACGTAGATTGTAGCTGCCGGATTTGCGTCTGCTTCAGCTGCGGTAGAATAGATTTTTTCAGCATCGATGGTTACGAGAGGATCTACAACTGCTGCATCGGTCGGTGCGGTTGCTCCTCCAGCAGCATTTGCCATAATCGCATTTGACATTAAGTAGCCGGCTTCGTGCCAGTTGTAGTCAACACCAATTTGCTCCTTGATTTTATCGTTCAATTGAGAAAGCGTACCGTTAAATGCCTGTCCGCCAATCATCAAAGCATTGCCTTCGCTTATGCTGAAAAGATTATTGTTGTTCAAAACGACCAAAGCTTGAATTGTAGTTCCTGAGACACTATTTATTTTCTGAGTGATTTTGGCGGTGGTAGTAATCTCATCGGTAGAAGAGCCTACGGGGGAGAAATTCAGATTCATGGAATACGCGCTATTCACGTTGTCATCAACAAAAAGAATAAGCGTAGCATCTTTTACCTCATACTCCTCCGGTGTTCCGTCATCAAAAGATACGGCGCGTGTACTTGGCTGAGTCGGAAGTTGAATGGCAAGATTGACATAACCGTTACCTTCGGCATTCCATTGCGGCCCTGAGCCATTTCCATTTACAGCAATTTCGTCGCTTGAGCACGCTCCCAGCATCATGGTTGCAAACGCGAGGGAGAATAAATTTAATTTTCTCATGCAAAAATTGAGTTAGTTAAACATAAAATGATTTATAAATCAAGAATATTCAGATTCTTATCAGTTTCGGGAACTCCACCGTTCTTAGCAGCCTGGAGCAATGTTCTGGCTGTTTCGGTATCTCCTTCCAATATTGCCATAACTCCTTTGGCGTGTAGGGCCTGCGGCGAATTGCCCACTTTGTCCAGATAGCGTTTCGCACCTTTCAGGTCGCCGCTTTCCATTCTTGTGCAGGCCGCATTGATGTTGGCGGTCTCATCGTTGGGGAACATTCTGACTGCTGTTTCCATTACCTCATTAAAGGCCGGAGTTCCCGGTTCATAGGTTTGTGCTACCATATACATCTCCTCCAGTGACAGCTGTTGAGGCTTGGTTTTGAGAATTTCCTTTGCTTCCTCTACCGAGAACGGACGAACGCTATAGTTTACCACGTAGTCTGAGTGGCGCAGGGCCGGATACCAGTTGGTCAGCATAAACTTATAATCGTCCGGATAGTTCAGCTTGATGCGCCATTCCTTGGCGTCGGGGTCAAGTTCTTTGTTGTCAATAAGTTCCAAGATTTCAGCCTTGTGCTGCAAGGCACTCTCTGAAACATATTTTCTCAGTCCTTCCCAGTCTTCGGGTGTTGATTTCACGGTAAACAACTTGTCGTCGAGCGCCACCAGTCTGCGGACATGGTCTTTAAGCGTCTTGGCACGGTTTTCGGCCAGATAGGCATTGTGCTCGTACGGTGATTCCGGGGAAGCGTAACCGTGGATGCTGATGCCGGTTATAGTGGTGTTCTTGTCTTCCTTTACCAGATTGATGGTCTGTATAATCTTGTCGAGTTCGCGCGGGTTGTTGCGGTATTCCGGATAAAGCGTAATCTTATCCACCGGGAAGTCGATAAATGCTTTTCCTTCTTCGTGTCGCATTTTGTTGGCCTCGGCTACCGGTTTTAGATAAGGCATGTAAGGGGTGCGCATTTTATGAACCACGGTGCTGTTCTGGTCCAACACGCTTCCGCCACAGCCACACAGGTCTTCGGCCATTTCCACATTGCTGTTTTTCATCCAGTCCTCGTAGGGAACGACAGCAGTATAGTGGAAAGTTTGTTCTGTATCGTTTTTCCGTCGCACGTTTACCGTACCGTCGGCATAATTTTTATGTCCCCAGCGCCGGTACGAGATGTCCTGCTTGCGTCCGTTAAGCACAATGGGCGGCATTTCGGCATGGTTATCACCACTTTTAATCAGCGGTGTAAAGACAAAACGTATGTTTGAAGGCAGGTCCAGCGAGTCCATGTTCAGATCCATCTTGACTACCAGGTTGTTATCCGTTCGTTCTACGGAGAGGTTCTCTACCTTAATAGATGTATCTCCAAGGGGGGTAGAGTTTGCTGTTTGTTGGGCTTGCAGACTGTTAGTCGTCAGGCAAGCCACAAATAATAAAGTGCTATATATCGCTGTTTTGTTCATATGCTCTTTTTTTATGGTTAGAAGATATACATGAAACTTAGAGCGGCCTTTGTCGGGCCAAAATAATGAGAGTTTGACGATTTGACTTTCTCGCCACAAACGCCACATTTGTATTTCTCATATTTTATATAGTCGTATCCGGCTCCGATAGAGGCTTCGAAGTTCCAGTGACGTGAAATCATCCACTGATAACCCACAGTGATGCCACCGCCGGCATACCATCCTTCGTAACGATGGTCTTTCAAGTCTTCGAACAGGTTGAACGGCAGGTCAACATTGCCGGCATTGAACTCTCCTCCCATGAGATGAACGCCCAGAAACCATCCGTTGAGACTTTCACAGAACCAGTATCTGTATTCCGGCTGCAGCACCCAATGGCGGATGCTTTTACCATTTGATGATTTCCATGGATTCAATCCATAAAAAAGCTGTACAGAATGTTTCCTGGCAAAAGAACATTCAAGGCCCAGGTTTGGAGTAGTGGTGGCCCAATAGAGCAGATTTGTTTTCAACGCCACATTTTGGGATATGGCCTCAGAAGGTGCTAGCCATAATCCTAGTGTCAATATCAGCATATATCCAATTGCTGACGTTTTTCTTTTGATATAACTCATAAGCTTATATTTTATCAATTTATATCAGGTTTTATATCTTTTATATTTAATATATCCTTATATTCTTTGTATAAATGAGAGATGAGGGCTTGTTTATTGGTTAATATTGTGTTAGTTTGCCTTTATTTGTCCATTACTTTGCAGGTAACGGATGGAAGAGTTGCAATAGTAAGTTTTTCAGAATGATAACTATTGGATTAATAAAAATATTGACATGATAAAGTGGCGCGAAATACAGAAAATCAGACACAGAGAAGAAAGAATAATCTACAATATTAATAAAATGGTATTCAGATAAGCATATCATATAAAAACAGAATCGACTAGTATTACGTATTTACAAAAATAAAAAAGTGTTGAATTTATTTCTACACATAAGAATGAGTGTTCTAAATACATTTTGTAAATAATATAAAAAGTCCCTTTCTACCTTTGAATGAGTAAGGTAGAATACCTATATATATTCCATAAAGTTGAAATCCGTAGTTATATCTGCCTCATTGATAATTATTCTACAAGTATAATATCAAACGTTTTATTCTTATATAAAATATACTTAATCTTCTTTTTTAGAATTGTAATAGTCTTTGTGCTAGTGTTTTATATCTTATAAAAGTTTTAAGGGTAGATAATTTATTTCTGTTTAAATCACGACAAAATAGATTTTTTGCATATTTAAATCTCATTAATCCAATGTCTAAAACAGAAAATGCGGATAAGTCTTTTAAATTCAATAATGTTAAAATTAATATTTTTTTTGTCTGCTAGTATTATTTTCACTAATATTGCAAATATTAAATATTCTTCCATCCGTTACCTGCAAAGTAACGGCAAGGATAAGTTAAAAGGTATATTTAATTTGTATTTTGTATTGAGAATATAGCAGACAGAATTTCTCTATTCATTTTTCCGATGCTTTCTTCTGAATAGTTTTTAAAATAGGTTTCTGTAACTTTTACAGATGAGTGCCCCATTGCATTACAAATAAGTTCCGGGCTGAATTGGTGAAAATTAGCTAAAGTTGCCCAACTGTGTCTTGCAGCATAGCTACTTAATGGTTTTGATAATCCGAGGCCTGTTCCCAATTCTTTCAGATTCCTATTGAATTTGCGTAGTGCACTTTGGTATTGTCGGTAAGCCTTAATCGGATTAATCGATTGGATGAAAGGAAAAAGATATGGAGAGTTTGGATTTTTGGAACGTAGATTATGAATAAGTTTCATGGCCTGTGGTTCTATTCTTACGTTGAGCCATGAACCGGTCTTGCGCCGCCGGTAAGTCAGGAAGTCACCATGGAGGTCGCAGTGTCTCAGATAAGCGATGTCTACGAATGGGATGCCGCGCAGCATAAACAATAACAGAAATAGCTGTCGGGTTTTTTCCATGTCATTATAGTTGTTTCTATCGGATGGTGTGATATCGAGTTTGCGGAATTCTTCTTCGTTCAACGCTCGTTTCACTAAAGATCTTGTTCCTGTATAAACTCCTTTAAATAACCGTGGACGGTAAGGCATCAGACCGGCATCAACAGCCCTGAAATAAATGGCACGTAACATACGCATGTAAGTGGATATCGAATTCCACTGTAAATGACGTGTAAGGAGATAGTTCTGAAAAGATTTTAGCCATAAAGGTGTTAGAGTTTTAAATGGCAGTTGATTTCCTTTGGTAAAGTCTAAGATTCTGTGTAACGTGCTGCGATAGACGTGTGCCGTACCGAAACGTTCTTCTTCTTCCAATTGGCGAGCTATATCGGCCATGTAAGATGTCAGATTTTCATTTTTCTTTTTCATAATAACATATTTAAAAAAGTTCAAAATAGCAATGTATGAAAAATAAATGGATTTATAGTGTTTTTTTTATATGAAAAAGTGTTATAAGTTACATAAATTGAGATATTTAGAATCGTTATAAGAAAAATGTTTGTTCTTTTAGATATAGTGTATTTTAATGAATATTATTTGAGGGCGAGATGCGGAAAGCATATATCTGTAATAGGTAAGCAGAAGGTGGTTGGACTGTAAGTTATAAGGATAGGGATAAGTTCAGGAGTTTTTGAAACTTAAAGATACGATGTAGATTCTGACGCTTATAACTTGTTTTAAAAGTTGTGTGATGATGTATTGCAGTCACTGAAAAGTTAAAAAACGGGATGTATGACAAATAAAAATTTAGTTTTATTGGAATATTTACACTTAATGTATAATTTTAGGCATTTGAACCTAATTATCTATATTTAAATCTGATATTATGAGACGTTGTATGAAATTGACAGCTGTCGCATTATGTCTACTCGGAGGAAATGCTGTACATGTAATTGCTGACGATAGTCAGCCACTTGCAATGTATTCGTTCGAGAATAGCAATATGACTGATGACAGCGGCCGCTACGGATTTTCGTTATTTAGCGATGCGATGTTGGTAACTACAAAAGATGGGAATCATGTCCTGTCGACAGGCAAGGCCAACGGTTATCTTGATTTTGGTGAGGCATTGGCTCGTGAAGTGTTGGCAAAACTGCAGGGTGATTATACTGTTTCTATTGATTTGTATGTGGGAGCAGATCATGCACTGGGTAGTTTCTGCTGGGCGTGGGCTTTTTCTAACGGTACCGGAACTTATTTGGGTTTAATTAACGCGGCAGGTAACAAGGGATGGTATTATGAAATCAAGAATGGAAATGCGCAGAAGGTAAACTCCGGAAAGGGGATAACAGTGGAAAACTGGCATACCGTGACAGTGGTTCAGAAAGATGCTACCTGTACTTATTATCTTGACGGGCAGGCTATGGGATCACAGACGGTTTCTATACGCCCTGCTGACATGGCAGCGTCTTTTACAGGAAACTATCTGGCGCGTTCACCTTTTGGAGCGGATGCTTACATGAAGAATACTTTGATGGATAATTTCAAGATATACGATTATGCGCTTTCCGCTGAGGAAATAGGTGCTTTGTATGCTGAGCGTCCGCAGTCGTCTGATGTTGTGCTGGATGCTCAGGCTATATTGAAGGTGGCCCGTAACGAACTTTATCTGGCGCAGGCGGCTAATAGTATTCATAATCGTCTGGAATTACCGGAAAAATTCAGTTATGCAGCCGTTAATTGGATATTTACACCCTATGAAAAGGTTGATGGTGAGGGAGAGGCCGTTTTTGAAAACGGCGTGTTTAGTGTGACTCGCCGCGATCCGAACCGGGAAACAGTGATAGGAGAGTTGAATGGCCAGTTTGAATATGAAGGAATAACCTATTCTCTTTATGATGAGCCTGTCAAGGTTACCGTGGCTAAGGATGATAATGCTTATGGCTATTTGTATTGCCATATGCCTAATCTGGTTCCTGAAACCGGTGTCGGAACATTGGTATCTCAGGTTATAACTTACGCTTTAGGTAAGGAAGAAGATAAGGGGCTGGTATTTAATGAACTGAACAGGGGATCGAGTATAATAGATGGAATCGGTACTAAATTGCCATGGTGCAGAGACGCTTTTATGGCTAAAGACACAAAACGTAACTGTTATTATATTGTGACAACAGACCTCTATGGCTCGCGCGATGGTGGAACCAGTATGCTTGAGAATTATTCTATCGGTATGTTCAAGAGCTATGACATGATAAACTGGACTTATAACCGCTGTGACATGAAACAGTATCTGACAGAAAATCCGGTGTCGGACATTTATGATAACTCTGGTACAAAATTGCTGACGGCTGCCAAAATAAGTCGTGTCTGGGCACCACAGATTATTTTTATTGATGGTGATCCATATATTTATTATGCCATGGGAAATACTGATAATGGTGACTGTGACCATTTTTATATTTCCAAAGCCAATGATGATTTCAGCGGTATAACATCGTTGCAGATGCTTTATGGCGCAAATAAACAGGATAATGTGTTGGATGCAGATATTAATTATCTGGAAACAGACGGTCTTTATCATATGTCGTACAGAGATTATGCGGGAAATGGAATATTGGATATCACGACAAAAGATTTGTTGAATCCTGAATGGAGCGCGCCTGTTTCTTCTTTCCAGGACGGAAACGGATATGAGGCTTCAAGTGTGTTCCGTCGTATTAACGATGATGTGTGGAATGTAGGTAATGTGAATTATGGTAATCGTGTTGGTTATCATTTCCATACGGCTGATGCATTGCTGCGTAACTTGCAGCCGGCAGCAAACATGTCGGGTCATCTTTCACCGCAGCACGGGTCTTTTCTTCATATAGATAAAACTGAATATGATTTGTTGCAGACATGGAGTGACCTGAAGGCTTTGATGGCTGATGGAGAAGCGTTGAAGGCATATGACGAGGAGGGTGTGTTGACTGAATTGATGACAAAAACAAATGAGGATATTACAACAGACAAAGGAAGCAGTACCAGCCTGGAGATGCTTTTACAAACGCTTCAGGATGACCGTACGCGTTTGGGGGCTTATGTGAACTTGCTTAAGGCAATTAAAACCGCGAAAGATGCTAACTGTGCCGAGGCAGAAAGTATGGAAGGTTATGCCGACGAATTATATAATGAAGGTTTGTTATCTGCAGCTATTGCAGAGGCAGTTAAAGCTACGGCTCAAAATGATCCCGCATTATGGCAGACTGTAACGACGTCGTTGGATGAAGCGTTGGAAGCTTATTTTAAGACATTGTTGTTACACGGTGAGGCTATCAGTATATCGAACGGTGATTTTAATAGCGGAACTTCACGTTGGACTGTTAACGGCACAGTGAATACGTCTGCCGGTGTTGCTGAGTTTTTTGCTTTGCGTTCGGTAGATTATTCATCTTCCATTTATAAATATGAGTCACTGTCGGAAGACGGATTATATCTTGTGAAATGTCAGGCTTTTGAGCGTAATGGTGATAACGACGGCTCAGGACGCGATTATAAGGAAAAGGTGGAAAAAATCAACTATGAGTTCTTTGCAGGAGATAAGTCCGTACCGGTTCAGTCTATGTATGCGTTGCCTTATACCGGTACCGGTGAATTGAATGGTTTTGTGAATACCATGTCTGCCGCAGGTTCGGTATTTGCAGCCGATAAAGAGAATTATGCCAATTATTTATTGGTTTATGTGGATAATGGCCGTTTGAAATTAGGACTGCAACGTGGTGTTTCTACAGTCACTTCTTCGGACTGGTGTTGTTTTGATAATATAGAAGTTTATTATCTGGGTGACCCGACTGATGTGAAAGGTGTTTCGAAGGAGGAACTGCAAAAAGATTTACCGATATATGATTTGAACGGAATTATGAAAGGGAAGGTCGGTTCTGACGGTGAGTTGCCAGAATCCTTAAATAAGGGATGTTATATTATTGACAGGAAGAAAGTAATGAATCCTTAATACGAAACGGGGCGTGCCGAAAATGAATAATCATCTGGCACGCCCCGTTTTTTATTTATACAGTAAAAAATGTATGTTCCGGATATTATCGGACGATTGCCTTATGGCTGTTGATAAGATAAATACCTTTGGCAAGGCCGTTCAGGCGGGTAACACCCGGATTAATGTCGAGGGTGTTGAGAACTGTGCCAGAAATGGAATGCAAGGTAATATGTGCCGGTGTGTTGCTCTCAATGATAATCGTTTGTTCGGCACCGTAGACTTTAAGGTTGTCTGATGCGGCCGGTGTTTTTACACTTGTAACAAGAAGTTGGTTGTCAACGAAAGCCATGCGTTCGGTGAACCAATTGCGCAGATAAGTCATCTCGTCATTGAAATTAAGTGCTCCGGCATCGGTATTGGTCCAGCGGTTCTCTTCGCGTGTGGTGGCACCGGCGAGTTCGAACATGTCTTTGTAATCGGTGAAACGTTTTACTATACTGTCGGTATGAAGGGCTGTTTTGCGTAATTCAGTGTAGCGCGCTTTAACACGTTCGTTAAAAGCATCAACATTGAGCATTTTCATTCTGCGGAACAGGTTGTAATCACCATGTTCGTTAACAGTGATGTATTCGGTGTAGTCCTGTGAAGGCTTGATTTCACTGGAGTCCCAACGACGTCCGCAGGTGGAGTCCAAATCCCAAACAGCAAATGTGATTTTCTTGTTTTTCTTACGGTTGTAGATTCCGAAATACATGTTCTTTCCATGATTGTCTGCACTGAGGATGGTCTCCATCAGGATGTAGTAGTCTATCAGTACAGGAATGTCGAAGTATTCGGCCGCATGAGCTTTGAAGTCGTCATCTGAGGATGTGGCAACAAAATTGACAGCATCGTAAAGGTCTTGCCAGTCAACCGGCTCACCGTCTTCCAAGTCGGGGTGTTTTACTTCATAGCCATCCCAAGTTTCGGAGGTATTGTCGAAAGCCATAGGTGGTGTCATAGGATATTCGTTATTATCGTAGTTGTGTCCCATAAATACAGAATAGCTCCAATCGCTTGACTTCCATAACTCTCCACGGATGGGTGCTTCGGGGGTATCTTCATCAATCTTCTTCAGTTTCATTTGTTTGCGGTCCATTTTCTCTGTCATGCAATAAATACCTACATATTCGTCGTTAAGGAAGGCTTCTACGAAATGTCCCCGAGTACCGGCCTTCGCCTCGGGCTCATCGTCGAAATAGTAAGGTTTGGTTGCCATATGGTTCCACAGGTCGGTTACAACGCGGTTACGCATACGTGCTTTGTCTATGCTCATACCGTCGAGAATCCAGTTGTTGTCATCTCGCAGTCCGAAGAATGAGGCGTCTTTTGATTCACCGTCATTATCATAGAGTTTGATGGCGTATTGTTTCTTCATGCGGTAGCGGGTTGAAGCACCACGCCAACGGATTTTAGCTTGAATCAGTGTGTCTGCTCCTTCTACATCCGGTTCGGAGACACGGATGCTGCCCTCACTGTAGTCGTCGTTGAACGAGCCGTAGATTTGTACTACCGGTAATGCTGTGAATATAAGTCCGGCTTCGGTGAACTCTCCTTCGTTGTCCTGTACCTTCAGAGTGTAACGTTGGGAGGTCAGTTTTCCAAAAGTGTAGGCAGAGCCGTTTTCGACAGGCTCGTCATTAATCAACAGGGTTTTATAACCGTCGGCCAAAGTGAATCCGATTTCTACAGGAGTGGTATCATCCAGAAAATGTTTCTCGGGCAGGGCTATCATGAATGAATTGTCAGATTTGTCGTAGGCCGGAACACGACCGTTGAAAGTGAGATTCTTCACAATATCGCGGAATGATTTTCCCGTGAAATTAGTGACTTTTTCCTGTGTGGCAGTGTAGAACGTGAAAATCTGGTTGGAGCCGGCCTGGTTAGGTTGGGAATAGGTGCCTATCACATGACTGGGTGAACGGAGATCGAAAAGATGGTCGGGATAATGAACGTTGCGTATGACACAAGTGCCGTTGTTCTGTATTTCAATAGTCCACAGTGAACTGTCGTTGTGCATCGTTTCTGTCAGGTCAACATATCGACGGGTATAATCTTCGTTGACGTATTGTCCGTCCCATGTAATATACAATCCGTTTTCAGCATTGCGGAGTGAATATTGTTTCTTGCCTTCTTCGCGCATAATCCAGTAGCCGGCCTTGCCTTTGGGGAGTTTGTCGGAATGGAATATCGGAGTATTTTCGTTGACCAGTACGCCTGGTGTCCATGTACCGTTTTCAAGGGTGGGTGAGGCTATACGGAACATGCCGATGTAGCAGCCTCCTGTGTTTTTTCCAAGGTATTCGAGGGTGAAGTTTTTGAAACAGGTCCAGTTCGAATTACGACTGTTGGCATTCTGTAATCCGATAACCATATCACCGTCTTCAATCTGTTCGAATATGACCTCGTTTGAGGCGTAAAATCCTTGTTTGAATATCTGGCTGGCTTCATTCATATTATTGGCATAGCCTCCGGTCTGTGTGAACTGTTTGGCGTTCTCGTCATAATAGAGAGTCAGTAAGGGCTGTTTCATATTGTTTCCATAGATGGCACATCCGGCATTGCCCTCTTTTTCAATTCCGGGAGCATAGCTTCCGTTGCGATGGAATCCGGTAACATTAAGGCGGTAAATTCCGCTTCGCATATTTCTCAGAGTCTGGTAGAAATTGAATGTACGATTGTAAATTTCCGCTTCACCATAGTCAACGGTTGCTGTTTCGGACCAGCCTTCGGCTGATTCTGTCAGTTCGGGATTGCGGATAAGGAATGTCATATCGAAGGCTGTGCCGTCGGTAGGTTCGGCTTGCAGAACATAGTCGTGAATGGCCTGTTCAAGCGTTTCTAAGGCGGCATCCAGTTCGGTTTGCGGGCTGTCTGCGTTAAGAGCCTTGGCGGCAGCAACCGCATTTTCCAGAGTTGTGCGGTCTGCCCCCTGGCTGTGCAGTAAGTATTGTTCGGCCTCGTTGATGGCATACTGCAGAGGATCGGAGACGGTAACCTCTTTTGTCTGAATCAAAGTTTCGAGGTTTGAACAAGCGTGTGCTTTAATCTCATTGTTGGGAAACCAAAATGGGCTAAACAGTGCGATTCCCAGACAGATACGTATTAGTTTCATGATATAGATAAGGTTAAATGTGAAATATAACAAATGTATGAAATAAATGTATATATTACAAGCTTAAGATTCTATTTTAGTATTTGTATGCCTTTAAAAAGCAAAAGGTCTTGTTTCCCGTTATAAAACGAAGAAAACAAGACCTGAATATTAACAGACTTATCACTTTAAGGATTTAAAGTGCAATAAGCTCTAATACACAACTGCTGTATTCTTTTGGTAAAGGCAGTTCTATACCTGTATTCATCAGTAAACGTCCGGAGAATGTTTTACCGTTGAGAAATGATGGTGACTGATTCTCAGAACAGTTCAGTTCGCGTATTTTATATTGGCGGTTTGGATCTAATCCGCGAAGACATACACGTGGAATCATCTGGTTCATGAAATGTTCCATTTTGTATGCAAAGAAAACAGCACGACTGCTATCGTCATTGGTATACATTAAAGAAGTAATACCTTTTTTGTCGAAAGGTGAAACCAAGCGGTAGAGATTTCCTGTTTGTACAATGTTACGTATTGTTTTATAGTCTGATATTGCTGTCTTGACCTGTGCTTTTTCCTCTTTGGTCATCTTACTGGGCTGTAGCTCGATACCCAAACGACCACTCATAGCGACATCACATCGGAATTTGATAGGTATGCTGCGCCCGGTCTGATGATTAGGGCTGGCACTGATATGTTGTGCCATGGCATTGGAGGGATAGAAATAAGAAGCACCCCATTGAATGTACAGTCGTTGAAGCGCATCTGTATTGTCGCTGACCCAGAATTCATCAAAATAGGGCATGATGCCATAATTGGCACGTCCGCCACCTCCGCCACATGCCTGAATAACGACATCAGGAAATTTCTGACGGATGCGTTGTAATACCTTGACTAATCCTTCGTGGTATTTGATGTATAAATGAGATTGTTCATCTTTAGGCAACCATTTGGAACCATAATTTTTAAGGTCGACGTTGGCATCCCATTTAATATATGCAATTTCAGGATACTTAGTGAGTAAGGTGTCGACCAGGTTGAAGATGAAATCCTGCACCTTCGGATTGCAGACATCGAGAAGAAGTTGGGTTCCTCCGCGTCCATATTGCAATGGCCGGTTTTTGGCCTGTAATACCCAGTCGGGATGTTTTTCAAAGAGTTCACTTTTGCTGTTCGCGCTTTCCGGTTCAATCCAAATACCAAATTTGACGTTATGTTTATTGGCTGAGGCCAGCAAACCGTTTATACCGTTTGGCAATTTGCGACTGTCGACTGCCCAATCGCCCAGTGATGACACATCATTGTTGCGTGGATATTTATCTCCAAACCAGCCATCGTCCATGACAAATAATTCTCCACCGAGGTCGGCTATATCGTTCATCATCTGGTCCATTACCTGCTCGTTAATGTCGAAATAAACACCTTCCCAGCTGTTGAGTAAGATGTCTCTTGTGGCATGTCCGTTGTGCAAACGATAATTACGAGCCCATTTGTGGAAGTTCCGGCTGGCACCTCCCAAACCTTCCTGAGAATAAGTGAGAGCCAATGGCGGCGTGGTGAATGTTTCGTTTGGTTGGAGTTTGTATTCAGATGCGCGGCTGTCAATTCCGGCAAAAATATGATGGACAAAATTGTCGTCAGTGTTTATTCTGAGACTGTAATTTCCGCTCCAGCAAAGGGCAGCTCCAATTACACGACCACTGTTTTCTTGTGGTTTACCGTCGAGTGAAAGCATTATTTCAGGATGGTTGTAGTGAGCATTACGTGCTCCGTCCATGTTTTGTATGACTTTTACTCCGGGGTTAAGCGGTTCTGTGACTACGTGGGTCTCGGCAGCCCATGACCCGTAAAGATGTGAGACCCAAACATCGCCTTGTCTGATCATGAAATGTCCGGAATCAAACTGTTTAAGGATGACCGGTTTCTTTTCTTTATGAGAGAATTCACTCCATGTCTCTATCATGTCAACATCATTGTAGGCTTTATAATACAGTTTGACAAAAAATGGGTAGCTTTTGTCTTTTAGCGTGAAGACTGTGGTTTTAGAATTGGCGTCAGACGTGGTTTCTACTTTTTCTACAGCGAGGTCTGTAGTCCAATTACCATCAGCATGTACAGCCTGCATGGCGTAGGCTAATGAGGATTCGCTACCAAAAATAGGGTAAACGGGTCTGTTGAGACCGTCCCAGGCATCATGAATCTGATTGATCTGGTTCTCGGATATTTTATCGCCGAAGTATGCGAACCGTAATGACTGTCCCTCATCGGCATGTAGCAGAAGACTTGTGGACGGGGTTTGTATCAGTACGTTGCCTTGCCACGCCTGAAGAGCAGGCGTGGCAAGAAAGAAGAGTGTTACTATGCTGAAAAAGAGTTTTTTCATGATTTTATCTGTTATTATTGTGCGATGACTTCAATGATTGAGCTGTGAAGCTTGTTCTTACTGAACAGTTCGAGACCAACAGTCATGAGATAATTGCCAGAGTAAATCTTTTCATTGCAAGAAAGTGATGAGTTTTGTCCCGGCATTAAATTGATTTCTTTGACTTTATAACTGCGTTCAGCATTTAATCCTTGCAGTCGTACAGGCTGTGGGTTATCGCCAAATCTAGGATATATGTCAAATGCAAAAACAACCGAATGAGTCTTGTCCTTATTCACAAACTGGTTAGACGCATGAGGTCCGGAGTAGGGTGAAACAAGTCGGTATAAATCGCCGTCGAGAATGACAGGTTTTAGACGGTTGTAGTTCTTTACGGCTTCCTGACAATATTCAGTCTCAGAATTATTCAGATCGCTGAGCTTAATATCAAATCCTAGTTTACCCATCATGGCAACATCTGTGCGGAACTTGATGCTGGCATCATGATTCCATGTAGTGACATGTGCGCACGTTGCTTTGACCGGGAAGAAATAAGAGTAGCTGTATTGAATGAAGATACGTTCAATCGGGTCGGTATTGTCGCTGGCCCAGAACTCCGTGAAATATTTCAGCGCCTCATAATCTATGCGTCCGCTTCCTCCGGAACATAGCATCATGGGGAGAGTCGGATATTTTTCTTTAATACGGTCTAATACCTTGTATAGTCCGCGAACATAATCAACATATAAATGCTCTTGTTTATCTTTCAGATATGGTGAATAAATATTTGTAATCGGGCTGTTGCAATCCCATTTGAAGAATGCTATACCCGGATACTTGGTCATCAGTCCGTCGACAACATCGAATACGAAATCTTGTACTTCGGGATTACTGAGGTCTAGTACCATCTGGTTTCTGAAGTAATATTCATCACGGTTTGGCAGATGAATCACCCAGTCTTTGTGCTTTTCGTACAGTTCACTTTTGGGATTAACCATTTCCGGTTCAATCCAGATTCCGAAACGTATGCCTTTCTTTTGTGCCTCATCAACCAGTCGGCTGATGCCGTTAGGCAGTTTGTTGGCTGTTTCCTGCCAGTCGCCTAAGCCTTGTGTGTCACTGTGACGAGGATATTTGTTTCCAAACCAACCATCGTCGAGCAGGAACATGTCAACACCTAATTTGACAGCATTGTCCATGAGACCTATTAGTTTGTCTTCGTTAAAGTCAAAATAAGTAGCCTCCCAGTTGTTAAGCAATGTCATACGGTCTGCTTTGCCGTCCTTGAGCTGATATGTTCTGGCCCAGTCGTGAAAGTTCCGGCTGGCTTGTCCACGTCCGTTTGCACTGTATGTGAAATAAAAATCCGGTGTTCTGAACGGTTCGTTTTTCTTTAATTCGTATGTTGAAAAATAGGGATTGATACCTGAAATCACTCTTAAATGGTGTTTGTTATCAACCTCAAAAGTAAAGCGGAAATTACCTGTCCATCCCAAGGTTCCCATGATGACCTCTCCTTCGTTTTCTGTTGATTCCTTATCTAATGAAAGGATGAAGAATGGCGGGGTAAACATATTGGCTCTTGCACCGAGTTTTGTGTCGAGTACTTTCTTGCCGAAAGTAAGTTTCGAGGTGCTCATGTGTGCTTCGTCGGCCCAATCTCCCGAAAATTCAGTGAGGTAATAGTCGGCACTGTTGAAGTGCAGCATGTTGGACGCATACTTATGCATTTCTACAGGGCGTTTTTCTGAATGACTGATAACGGTAAATGTTTTAATAATGTCTTCTTTTGTATAAGTAACGTAATGAACATTTACTGTTAACGGGTATTTGTCATCTTTTAAGGTGACTATTGTTTCTGTAACACCATTTTCAATCTCTTTCTGTGTATGTGTGTTATATTTGAGCAGGGTTGAAGGATTGTGGTCGTTATGACGGATATCCAATGCCGGCTCAAAATAATCTTCCATGCCATGGGTGAGATAGATTTCGTTTCCCTTTGGCAGATGGTTATAGTCGTTTTTGTCGGATAACGGTTTGCCTATGTATGACTGGCAGACTCTTCCGTCGTCTTCAACGGATAAAATGAGATCAATGTTTTGAGTGTTGACCTTTATAAAATCTCTGGCATGCAGATTAGGAGCAATGACAATCAGGCATGCTGTCAGTAAAGTTGAAATTTTCATGATCGCGTAGTTGAATGTTATTATTACCAGTTGTCTGTTCTGAATGGTGCGACGGGAAGTCCTCCGTTTGAGTAAAGTGTGCATTCCGGATTATCAGCCCAACCGTAGCGTACGGCTATGGGATAAGCCACTTTCTCGCAGGTAACGGTAACGGTTTTGCCGTCTGTCCATGCTTTGGCCGGATAGAACACATGGTCTGGTCCGGCTACAATGAAGCCTTTCAGATCTGTGTTGGGGCGAAGTGTATTTTTTGAGGACTGTTGGTCGAAATACAATTCGACGTTTTGTCCTTTGACTTCATAATGATTGAAAGTAGGAGCCTGGCTTTCAACTTTTTTCCCGTAAGTGTCAGCAAGTGCGACGGCGGCTAAACGTCTGGCAACTTCTTGTTTGTTTTTAGGATGAATGTCGTTGGCCTCTCCTAAATCAATATTCACTACCATTCCGGTATTTGCCATATTAAGAGCTTTTGCCTGAGCTTCGCGAAGGGCTGCCCATGGTGAGTCACTTTGTACTTCCTTGCGTTGGAGATAATTAGCTAACTGGACGAAATAGAAAGGCATATCTGCATTTTGGAAATGATGCCTCCAGTCGGCGATAAGGGTTTGGAACAGCGACTCATATTGTGTGGCTCGTCCGACATTTGCTTCGCCCTGATACCAGATGACACCTTTGACCGGAAAGCCGGCCCATGGATTGACCATAGCGTTGAATAACACGCTAGGGTAAGATGAACTCATGGGATTAGCCGGTGAAGGCGGTAATTTTTTGATGGAGCAACCAATGCGGTATTTCCACATCCCGTCAATCGGTAAAGAAGAGTTGCCGTTTTTGAGATAGAGCTGATCAGGATTTCCAGCAATTCCTCCTTCACCTCCGGTGTCAAAAACCCTAATAGTCAAGATGTTGTTTCCTTGCTTTACAAGTTCTGCCGGCACACGATAGTGTCTTGGTTGGTTATAGCCGGAACCTTGCGCGATTTGTTTACCGTTCCAAAATACAATGTCTTCGTCATCGATGATGCCTAATGACAGTTCAAGCTCTTTGCCGTTCCAATTTGCAGGTACATTTATGGTTTTCCGGAACCAGACTATACCGTCGAAATTTGGAAGCACGTTGCTCTCCCAATAAGAGGGTAGTGACATCGTAGACCAATTGCTGTCGTTCAGAGAATCGCCGGTCCAAGCCGGTATACCATTGGTATAACCATTGTCTGTTTCGTAGACTTTATTCTTCCATTTTTCAATTTCTTGGTTATAGCTGTTCAGCATGATGTTATCATTACCGTTGGAGGCTATCATTTGTCGTGCTGTCGCTTCAAATCCCATGACTTGTGCGAGGGCTTCCATGCTGGTCCATGCTTCAGCCGGTGTTCCTCCCCAGGTACAGTCAATAACTCCTACGGGGACGTTCAGTTTGTTCTGTAGTTCTCTGGCATAGAAGTAAGCTAATGACGAGAATTCTGGTACGGTTGACGGAGAACATTCGACCCATCCTCCCATATTGGGCGTTACATTTTGTAGAGGATGAAGTGATGTAGCTTTCTTTACCTGAAAAAATCTGATGTCAGGATGATTCGCATTTTGAATTTCCTGTTCATAGTTTTTGACTTTACCCCAGCCGGCTACAGGCATTTCCATATTGGATTGACCAGAGCAGAACCAGACTTCGCCAATCATGATGTTGTCAAGCCTTGTTTCTTCATTGTCTGCAATACTGATGCTGTATGGTCCTCCGGCCTTTGGTGTCTTGATTGAAAGCTTCCATGTACCTTTGTGGTCTGTTTGTGTGGTAAACTCTTGTTTACTCCATCCGGTGCGGAGTGTGATGGTTGTGTTGGGGTCTCCTGTTCCGGAAAGGGTCAGTGAGGCTTTCTGTTGTAGCACCATATTGCTTGTGAAGAAAGAAGGCAAAACGACTTTGGCATAAGTTTGTTGCCTGCTTCCCGCGATTGTTGCTAAAAAAGCAAAAGCAGCAATTTTGAAGGTTTGATTTGGTTTCATTATGATTGCTTTGTATCTGTATTTATAATTAAGTTATGAATTGACATCTTTTAGATATTACCATTGTATGGTTTGACAATAAGCTTGTAGTTTCCGTTGTCTAACAGTTTTTCGTCGAATTCAATGGTAACAGTTTTACTTTCACCGGGGATTAAGGTGAAATAGTTGTCATTCATGATTGCGGGCAGTAGGCGTTCTCCGTCTGATTCTCTAACAGCTTGAACTTGTACGGCAAATGCTACGGCCGGACTTTTTGAAGGCAGACTGACTTGTGCAGTAATCGTTGCCTTTCCATTTTTCTTTGTCAGTTTGGATTTTACCTTCAGATTGACATTCGGCAGTTGGTTTACAGCTGTGAAGTCGGTACGGTTGTTTCCTCGCCAATAATTATTCTCAGAGAGAAGCTTACCATCACGGTCTTTCAGTTTGAGACGGATAAAATGAACGTCGGAGAGTCCTTCAGAAGGTTGTGTACCACTGAGTACGTCCATGCTCCAGAGAGAATAGCCGAACCACCATCCCAATTTTATACCGAACATTCTGACGTAGCGTGCTTTTACTTCAGGGAAGGTTATTTCTTCTATTCCGGGCTTGCCATCATCAGTGTTGTATACTTCGCGCCATTTCTTTGCGTCATCAGAGACTTGAATCTTATAGGATTTTCCGTAAGCGGCCTCCCAGTTTAAACGAACGCCACCAATGTCCTGTTTTTCTCCAAGGTCGACGTAAATCCATTCATTGTCAGCTTTCTCACCGGCCCAGCGTGTGTCATCTTTTCCGTCGGCAACCATATCCGGGTGGCCATGTGTGGTGGAGGACGCTACAGCCGGTTTATTTAAAGAGAGAATTTTCCGGTCTTTATTAAAATCAATCGTCATACATTGTGTCGCAGTATGGGAAAGTGCATCGACTGTAGCTTCTTTTGTATAAGCTTTGACCGGTTTGCCATCGGAATTGTAGACTGTTACTTCTGCCTTCAGACCGTAATAATCCTTACCGGTTGTATTGCCGACTTTGATGGCGTCTGTTACCGGATTCCAAAAGATATGTAGAGGTTCGCATGCGGATTTACATCCCCAGTATGCGCCGGTAAGATCATAATAATAGTCGTAAGTCTGCCATACCATTGACGGATAGGCTGACTGGCTCATCCATGTCATAATACCAGAAGCATCCTCACCGATATGGTCGAGCCATCCTTCGAAAAGCGCCTTGTTGCTTTCGAGATTGATTAATTGTGCTTTCCGGCAAAATTCTTCTGCATTATTGCAAGGACCGAACTTTTGGTTGATTTGTTCTGTATAGCGTTCAGGAGTAGCGTTGAAAGCGTTTTGGCCAAAATAATGAATATTCCACATTTCATTGATTGGCCACCAGTCTTTTTCGGGCATGAATTTTTTGAAGCTCTCGAATGCGGGAACCACTGCCGTGCCTATTTCTGTACGGAAGCCCCAACCTCTTTTAACGTCTCCCCCAGACGAACAATCAGGATATTTGGTAAAATACCATCTTGGATCAAAAGCCCCCCAAGGTCCGCTTCCGCTTAAGCCGTCAGCATTTGAGCATGCTTGAAAGTAGCGGTCCCCCGCATCGAAAGTCTTGATGTTTTCTGCCATCCATCCGGCTAAAGGTGCTTCGGGTACACCTTCATTGTCACCGCACCATACTGCAATAGACGGATGGTTGCGAAAACGTTTTATTTTCTCTATCATGTTATGATTAAACACATTCAGATCATAAGGCAGGTTGGGGTTGGAGTTAATCCAAAAGTCATCCCATATCATGATTCCATATTGGTCGCAATAATCGTAGAATTCTTCATCGGTAGTAGATCCGAGCCAGTTTCTGATCATATTGAAATTCTGCTCTTTGTGAAGCCTTATTTTGGTTTCATATTCTTCACCTCTGCAACGCAGCATATATTCGGACATACCCCAGTTTCCTCCTTTGACGAATACAGGAGTATCGTTTATGAATAGATGAAAGACACCGTCTTTTTTGTCGTATGTATATTTGCGGATGCCGAATCTGACTGTCTGGCTGTCTGAAACGGTATTGTTATCAATGGTTTCAAACCGGCATGTATAAAGATTTGGGTCGCCGTAACCATTAGGCCACCAAAGCTTTGGAGCATTGATGACAAGCTGCGGGAAATATCGTTTGTCAAACTTTACTTTCCGCGTTTCGTACGGGTTAAGTTCGAATGTCTCTGAAAAGACGATGTTTCCCGGTTCAATGGTACCTTGAAGTTTGACCTGCGTTTTTTGCGCGCTATTGTTTTTTAGTTCTGTTTCTATGCTTAGTTCTGCTCTTGAGCGTGTAGGCAATTGTGTTCTTATCCAGGGGTCAACGAGAGTGACTTTGCCTGTGTTGGAGAGAAATACTTTGTCTGTAAGTCCGCTGTTTAGCCCTGGTACATAAGGCATCCAGTCCCATCCCCCGCTTGATAAATAATTAGGGCTTCCCTGATTGGCTAAAGGTGTTTTCGGAATATGCACCAATACAGCCAAAATGTTCTGACCATTGCGGCGGACGAGTTCGGATATGTTATAATTACCCCGATCCATGAAACCATCCAATGAACCGAGGAAAGTACCGTTGAGATAGATATCTGCTTTTCTGTTTACCCCGTTAAAGTTCAGCCAGACAAGTTCTTTATTGAAGTCTTCTGGAACGGTAAATTCTGTTCTGTACCAGAAACTCCTATCATATTTTTTTCGGTCAACATGATAAATATTGTCACCAAAGTTAGGATCTTTCTCCACACCGGCGTTAACATATGAGGTAAAGACAGTGCCAGGTACCACAGCTTTGACGGCTTCCTGATTATTCCAGTTTTCAGACTGATAGATTTCTTTTCCCACTGTTTCGGCTGGAATCAGATACCAAGCGAATCCTTTGTCGCTGTGAAGATATTGATATTGTCCCCAAAGTGGAGATGGATTGAATGCTAACCAGACAGACAAACTGCCGGCAAAAAGGAATTGTTTTATTCTTTTTTGTGTAATAAATGAAAGGTCAAAATAATTTTTCATAATATTATAATTTGCAACTATCTGCAAATATATATGATGAATGTTACTTTGACCTTCCTTAAATGCACCAGAAAATATTAATTTTGACGCATTTATTTTAAAGTGTTATTGCCTTGGATTAAATCTTCTATTTTTATGTCTTTCTGGCTTCTGGATTTGTCTCTCATGGCTTGTACCTGTTTCTCAAAGTCTTTTGGGGTCATACCAAACTGTTTACAGAATAGTTTGCTGAAATATGAATGGGAATTAAAGCCCACCATGTAGCAGATTTCTCCAACACGATATTTGCCTTCCTGTATCAGTTCGGCAGCCCGTTTTAATCGGATGAGACGTATAAAGTCAATGGGTGAGAGATTAAAAAGCGTTTTGATTTTTCTTAATAAACTGGATCGGCTGAGGCATAATTCTTCAGCCATACGCTCGACATTGAAATTTTCGTCCTTAAGATTATCATTAATCACTTTCAGTACACGTTCCATGAATTCTTCATCTTCCTTGCTCATCTGCATATTTTTTACAGGGAAGAATGGACGCTTGGAGAATGTTTCCCGTTCTTTTTGTCTGTTACTGAGTAAAGATTCGATTTGTGTTTTCAAATAGTCGAATGAGAACGGTTTCTCAATATAGGCTTCCGCGCCGGCTTTCAATCCTTGGATTTTGCTGTTAATATCATTCTTTGCGGTAAGGAATATAACCGGAATGTGGCATAAATTGATATCAGACTTAATGGCGTGGCAGAATTCTATGCCATTCATGACAGGCATCATGATATCGCTGATTATCAAATCTATATGACTCTTATGCAGGATGTCTAATGCTTTTTGTCCGTCGGTTGCAGTCTCTACTATGAAAAAGTCGGAGAGTCGCTCTTTCATGAAGTTTAAGATGTTTTCATCATCTTCAACAACCAATATGACGTTGCCTTTTGCATTTTCTTCAGATAATACATTTTCTGTCAAAGGTAGATCTGCCTGGTCAGAAATTTCTGTTATATCCACTTCTTTTTCTATATTAAGTGGAATTGTCAATATGAAGGTTGTATTATTCTGTAATGTATCAAGCTTGAGTGAGCCTTTATGCAGGTGAGCCAATGAACGTGCCAAAGCAAGTCCAATTCCGACACCGTGTTTTTCTTTCTTTGTTTGTCCATTTAGTTGGAAGAACGGTTCAAAGATTTGTTCAGCCGTTGAATGCGGAATTTTTTGTCCGTCATTAGAAATGGTAATCAGGAAGTCATCTTCATCTCGTCGTAAAGTAATTTCGGTATGATGCTCGCTGTATTTCAGTGCATTGTTGAAAAGATTACTTAGTATTTTAGTGATGGCTTCTTTGTCTACTCTGGCAATGACTTCCTCATCAAAGTCCTTAAGTTCTATTTCTTTTCCGTTATGGTTGTATGTCGGTTCGAATCTGCTTATGGTTTCTTGAAGTAAATTGGAGATATTGACCGTTTCATAGTTAAGTGTTAATTTATTGGCTCCTACTTTTTGGAAATCTAGCAACTGAGTGGCTAAATTAAGCAGTCTTTTCGTGTTCTGATCAATAACTTGCAGATTCCTTTGCAGTTTTTCGTCCTTGATGTTCATTTCCTGAATCATTTCAAGCGGACCGTTGATAAGTGTCAGCGGTGTACGGATTTCGTGGGCGATTTCAGTAAAGAAACCGACTTTATTCTCGAAAAGTTCTTTTTCTTTTTCTATTTCAAACAATTTCTGTTTCTCTGCCAATTGTTCGTTTTTACGATGTCTGTACCATAAGAACCAGATTGTGGCAATACAGATGATTATAACTATATAGCCGGCAATGGCCCAGGAAGAGTACCACCAAGGAGGAAGAACAATGATCTCGAGTGAACGGACAGACATTTGTTTTTTGCTGTCTCCGGTGGTTGCCCGCAAATGAAGGATGTATTTTCCGGGTGACAGGTTGGCATAAGCAATGCTGTTGTTCGAACCGTTGCTGATCCAGTCTTTGTCAATCGGTTCCAATTTATAGAAGTATTCATTAGATTGTGAAGTGGCATAGGAAAGTAGTGCCATATCGAGACTAATGTTAGCCCGATCGTATGGTAATGTAATTTTTTCTGTTTCTATGATACTCTTTTTGAGTGGAGAATCAGGCGTTTGAACGGTTACTTCTTTGTTGAAAATGGATAGCTTCGTGATGTAAAGAGGAGGAATTTGTGCAATGGTATCTTCATTTTCAGGATTAAAACATACCAATCCTTCAATGGTTCCAAAATAGAAATTACCATCAGAGGCTTTTACTGCAGATTTATAATTGAATTGGTTGCCGCAAAGCCCGTCTTTTACGGTAAAAACTCTGATTTCGTTTGTTTCAGGTTGGAAACGTACCAGTCCTCTGTTTGTGCCAAACCACAGTCTGCCATACGAGTCTTCTAATATCTTATAGGCAACATCATCGGGAAGTCCTTCTTCAATGGATACACGGGTGAAGTCATTTGTTGACGCATTGTATTTACAGATTCCTCCCCGGTCGGTGGAGAGCCAGATGTTACCTTTATGGTCTTCTGTGATTGAACTTACCGAATTGGAGCTGAGGGAAGATGCGTCACCCTCTTTGTTCGTATAGTGTGTGAATTTTTTTGTTTTTGGTTCATACTTCCAGACACCTTTTCCCATCGTGGCAAACCATATAGTGCCGTTTGTGGATTCCAAGATGTCAAACACCCAATTGTTTTCAAGTTCTGGAATTTTTTGAAAGGTCTTTGAACCATTGGGGGCAAAAAATACGCCCCAATCCGTACCTATCCATTTGTTTTGTTTTCGGTCTTTATAAAGTGCATATATACTGTTTCCTTCTATGTTTAAATCGCTGCAGTCCAGGAAAGTTGATTTACCTTTAGAATCGATGGCTTCCAGTCCGCTTTTGTAGAGTCCACACAATATCCTGTTGTTGTCAGACCAGACAGCCAGTGTCACGTTGGTATTACGTTCTTTTTGTGTCGCTTTGAACTGTCTGACTTGTTTTGTTTCTAAGTTCAATACATTCAATCCTGCGTCTTCAGTACCTATCCAGATGTTTCCGGAGTTGTCCTCTGCCATCTCACGGATGAGTTTGCTTGATAGAGAATTCGTATGATGTTCTGGCAGATATTTAATAAAGTTCAGTTTGCGTTGAGGAAGATAGTTTACTCCGCCAAACATAGTTCCGGCCCATATTCCTCCTTCACGGTCTTGATAAATGGTATAAATTACATTGTCTGATAACCCTGAAGGGAAGAGTGGACTTTGTTTAAATTGCCGGTACTCGCCTGTAATTTGGTCGATGACGTAGAGACCGTCATAAGTTCCCACCCAGATTTCATTGCCGAAAACCGTCGCATTTCTTACAAATGTATGTTTCAGTTGCGGAAATTCGATATCTGATAGTATGTTTTTCTTGTAATTGTATCTTTTCAGTTCACCGCTTTGTACTGCCATAATCAGGTCATTACCCCATTGGCAGATGGTATTGGTCTCAATATTTAAGAGTGAACGTCCTTTAGCGTCCTTTTTGACTTGCTCAAATTTGTCTTTGTGTGCGATATATTTGAATAGACCCATATTCCATGCACAGACCCATATTTGTCCGTCGCTGCAAATGCAAATGTCGCTTGGTGAATCGCTTTTTTGTGGATGCTCCAATTCATAATGATATAGTTTGTTGTTGCTATATCGGAATATGCCTTGTCCAGGAACAACAATCCAGATATTTCCCCGTGTATCTTTTTTGATTGAAGATATCCAGTCAGTCATCATTGTGCCGTCCTGTGCTTTGACATTGAGGTATCTGAAGAGTTCGGTCAATGGATTATAAATATAAACTCCTTCGTCTGTACCAATCCACAGATTATGATTCTTGTCCTCGAAAAGAGCGGAAATATTGTGGTTGCTCCGAGGTAGGATATAATCGTTACAGTTGAATCGGGTAACAGATTTCCCGTCATAACGGTTTAATCCGTTTTTTGTTCCGAACCACATGAATCCATAGCTGTCTTGCAAGATGGCCTTAACGTTACTTTGTGATAAACCATGTTCGCTATTGATATGTACAAACGAACTGTTGCGCGTTTCCTGTGAATAAATAAAGGCTGCCGGTAAAATGCAATAATACATGAATAGAGCAACCCGGAGTAGGATGTTTTTTCTCATGTCGTATTAGATTATCGTGCAAAATTAGCAATTAAAATATTTCTTCCAAGTCTTTTCTTGAGTTTTGGTGAATGATATTTTGGGCCGGTATCACAGATGCGTCAAACAATGAAAAATATGCGTCAGATATTTCTTTTTGACTGATTTATTACACAGAAGGAAGAACTGTAATTATGAGTATATGCCGGCATTTGGTACTTTTGTAAAAAACTTAAATGCAAATAGTATGAAAACATTGGGAAAACATTCTTTTGTGTGTTTTGCAGTCTTTCTGACTGTGTTTTTTGCGAAGCCGGCACAAAGTAGAAATCTGTCACTTTGGTATGACCGTCCGGCTGATGAATGGATGAAATCAGTCCCTGTAGGAAATGGACGTTTGGGTGCAATGGTTTTTGGAGGGGTGGAACAAGAGACAGTAGCCTTGAACGAATCCAGTATGTGGTCCGGCGAATACGATCCTGAACAGGAAATACCTTTTGGAAGAGAGCGGCTTGATGCGTTGCGCCAGCTTTTCTTCGCAGGCAAATTGCTTGAGGGAAATAGAATTGCCGGTGACAGCTTAAGAGGTACTCCTCATTCTTTCGGAACACATCTTCCAATTGGCGACCTCAAACTGAATTTTCATTATCAAGACGATATTTCCGGCATGACCGGTTATAAGCGCGAACTCGATATGGAGCGTGCTGTAGCCACAGTGTCGTTCCGGATTGGTAAAACTGTTTATCGAAGAGAGTATATAGCTTCTAATCCGGCGGATGCATTGGTAATGAAGTTTACCTCCAACAAATCCAAAGCTTTGTCTTTTGATATGAGCTTAGACATGTTGAGGCAGGCTGATGTCCGTACAGAAGGTGATGAACTGATTTTCACGGGACAGGCTCTATTCCCTAATCAAGGGCATGGGGGAGTGCTTTTCGAAGGACGGATTGCTGTCAAGACAAAGAACGGTAACGTTGTTTTGGATAATGGTGTGCTTAAGGTGAAAGACGCAGATGAGGTGATGATTGTAGCTGATGTGCGTACCAATTATAAAAATCCTCAATATAAGAATTTGTGTAAGGAAACGGTGAATAAGGTTAAGGAGGCTGATTACGGACAGTTGCTGGCTGATCATATCAAAGATTATTCAAGATTGTTTTCTCGCGTATCCTTAAATCTTGGTGTGGAGACAAAACAGGATGTTCCTGTTGACCAGCGTTGGCAGGCTTACCGGGAGGGACAGAAAGATCCCGGTTTGGAAGTGCTTTTCTTCCAATATGCCAGATATTTACTGATTGCTTCATCTCGTGAGAATTCACCTTTGCCTGTAGCTTTGCAAGGTTTCTTCAATGACAATCTGGCTTGCAATATGTGCTGGACCAACGATTATCATTTAGATATCAATACCCAACAGAATTATTGGATTGCCAATGTGGGAAATCTGGCTGAATGTAATGCACCTTTGTTTTCTTATATCGCTGATTTGGCATCTTATGGTGCCGTTACGGCAAAAAAGGTGTACGGCTGCAAAGGATGGACTGCGCATACCACAGCCAATATCTGGGGATTTACGTCACCGTCGGCAGGAATAGGATGGGGACTTTTCCCTACAGCCAGCTCATGGATTGCCTCACATCTTTGGACACAGTATGAATATACTTTAGACAAGGCTTATCTGAAAAATACGGCTTATCCTTTATTGAAGGGAAATGCGGAATTTTTGTTGGATTACATGGTGGAAGATCCGAATACCGGTTATTTGGTGACAGGACCTAGCATATCACCTGAAAACTCATTTGGTTATCAGGGAAATGAATTGTGTGCTTCGATGATGCCGACTTGTGACCGCGTGTTGGCATATGAGATATTTACATATTGTATAAAGGCATCGGAAATACTTGGTGTCGATTTGGCATTTGCCGATTCTTTGCGTGCTGCGTTATGTAAATTCCCGCCGTTAAGAGTGAATAAATATGGCGGTGTCAGAGAGTGGATGGAGGATTATGACGACATTCATCCTAACCATCGGCACACATCTCATCTTTTGGCTCTTTATCCATTCTCACAAATTACACCGGAACGTACTCCTGCATTAGCCAAAGCGGCTGCAAAGACGCTTGAACGCAAATTGTCATCCGAAGGTTGGGAAGATACAGAGTGGAGCCGTGCCAATGCCATTTGTTATTATGCCAGATTGAAAGAAACAGCAAAAGCAAAAGAGAGCGTAGAGATTCTGTTAAGAGACTTTACGCGCGAGAACTTGCTGAGTATTTCACCCAAGGGAATAGCCGGTGCGCCGTATGACATTTTTATTTTTGACGGAAATGCGGCTGGTGCAGCCGGTATAGCTGAGATGTTGGTTCAGAGTCATGAAGGGTATGTAGAGTTGCTTCCTTGTTTGCCCGATGAGTGGAGTGAAGGTTCGTTCAGCGGTCTCTGTGTCCGTGGCGGCGGTGTGGCAGATGCCAGCTGGAAGGATGGAAAGCTGAAAGAGGCCAGACTAGAGGCAACTGCCGACTGGTTGTATAGACTGAAAATGCCTGAAAACGATAGCTTTAAGCTCACATTAAACGGCGAAAGATTGCGCTTGAATTTGGATGGTGACCATTGTGTGACAGTCTATCTGAAAAAAGGTGACGTTTTGAATGTGAAGTTCTGATGAGGTCGAATCTTTTTAAAATAGTATGTATATAATGAGACATTTGGTTTTAGGAATTCTGGCCTTCGTTGGTATCGGCGCTTGGGCGTCTGATGATTACGCATCGTATGTAAATCCCTTTATAGGTACGGGAGCGGTGGCGAACAGCCTCAGCGGAAATAATTATCCGGGTGCAACTGTGCCGTTTGGTTTTGTGCAGTTGTCGCCGGATACAAGGGAAGCTCCGGACTGGGCTCAGGCGTCAGGTTACGATTATAATGACAGTCATATTTATGGATTCTCTCATACACGTTTGAGCGGAACAGGTGCTTCGGATCTTATTGATATTCTGGTGTTACCGATGACAACGGAAAGAAAGATGTCCCGTTTCAGTCATAAATATGAGGCTGCCTCGCCCGGATATTATGAGGTTTTGCTGCAAGATGACAGCATCAAGGCTGAGCTGACAGCGACAGAGCGGGTCGGCGTGCATCGTTATACATATTTTACGGGAAAAGATGCTAAACTATTGCTGGATTTGGATCATTCTGCCAATAAAGGCAGCTGGGGGCGAAAGATAGTAAACGCGCAGATCCGGTTAGTCTCACCACAGATTGTTGAAGGTTATCGTATAATAACAGGTTGGGCAAAACTGCGGAAGATTTATTTTAGAATGGAGTTTTCACATCCGGTTTTGAGTACGGTGTTAAGAACCGACGACAGATCATATGAGGGAATAACGGTAGTAAATGGCACGAACCTAAAGGCCGTTTTCAATTTTGGCGATGTCAGTGAACTGACCTGTAAGGTTGCTTTGTCGCCTGTTTCGATGGAAAATGCACGGTTAAACATGGAAGCCGAGGCTGCCGGCCGTTCTTTTGATGAGATAAAATCCACGGCACGCAATCTTTGGAATGAAGCTTTGGGTAAGGTTGATATGGATGCAGCGCGGGATGAGAAAGTTATCTTTTATACGGCATTATATCATACATTGATTCAGCCTAATGTCTTTTCGGATGTGAATGGAGAATACATGGCGGCTGATTATGTGGTGCGCAAGTTGCCCGAAGGAGAGCGGCATTATACGACATTTTCCCTTTGGGATACATATCGGGCGGCTCATCCGTTGTATACGCTCATTGAACCCGAGCGGACTGCGGATTTTGTGCGTAGCATGGTGAGACAATGTGACTATTATGGCTATTTGCCTGTCTGGCAGTTATGGGGACAGGATAATTATTGTATGATTGGTAATCATGCAGTGCCGGTAGTGGTTGATGCGGTGTTGAAAGGAATACCGGGCCTTGATGCCGGTGAGGTTTATGCGGCAGTGAAGCAAAGTCTGACCAATTCGCATTTGAACTCACCGTTTGAGGTGTGGGACCGTTACGGCTATATGCCTGAAGATATTCAGAGTCAGTCCGTGTCGATTACACTTGAACAGAGTTACGATGACTGGTGTGCGGCTCAATTGGCCCAGAAAACAGGTAAAGACGCCGATTATGAATATTTCATGAAACGTTCGCGCAACTACAGAAATCTGCATAATGAAGAAACAGGCTTTTTCCAACCTAAAGACAAGAACGGACAATGGATATTGCCTTTCGATCCGTATAAGTATGGTGCCAATGGCGGGCATCCGTTTACAGAAGGTAACGCGTGGCAATATTACTGGTATGTGCCTCATCAGGTTGATGATTTGATTGCACTTTCCGGAGGGAAAAAGGCTTTCTGTCTGAAGCTGGACGAGTTCTTTACTTCTTCCCGAACGAGCGGCGAGAAAAACGATAATGCCTCCGGTTTTGTAGGACTTTATGCACACGGAAATGAACCAAGTCATCATGTGGCCTATCTCTATGCTTTGGCCGGACAACCGGAAAAGACACAGCAGATTGTTCAACACATTAAAAAGAATTTCTATAACACTTCTTCTTCCGGATATGCAGGAAATGACGATTGTGGTGAAATGTCCGCATGGTATATCTTTTCGGCTTTAGGTTTCTATCCTGTCAATCCTTGTTCCGGACAATATGTGATTGGAACCCCAACGGTTCAATCCGCGTCATTGAACCTGCCGGGAGGAAAGGTGTTCAAGATTGCCGTGAAGCGTAAGACTAAGGATGCCATATTTGTGGAAAAAGTCAGTTTGAACGGAAGGCCGATTAAAGATTACATGATTTCTCATGATGATATTCTGAAAGGAGGAAAACTGGAGTTTGTCCTGACAGACAATCCCAAAGGTAAAAAGCTGTTGCATCTGAAATAATCTTTTAAGGTTTCTTTGTTATGGTGCTTTCAGTGAACAGCTTCCTTCTTCTTAATATAGCTTACTATCATATGGCTTGAAATTATCATTTGATTAAGAGTTGGTTGAATAACTTCTTCACCTCTTCACATCCTTTATGGCAGATTCATATTCTGTCAGTTGTGTGTGGGGAGGTGATTTTTTGTACAAATATACAACGGAGTTCAACCTGCTGTGGTCACTTTCGGTTGTTTAGGGTAGATTCCGGATGTATCCGGTCAGATTTTGCGACTTTCCGTACAGTTTTTCTGCTTTCCGGCAATACGCGTAGAGCTGAAGAAAGGAAATATCACGCACGCGCGCCCATGCGTTTTCCCTATAAGGGTATTTTTTCACTTTTTGCCCTTACTCCTTCACAATGCCATTCAAACAGCAGATTGACAGTGCGTTAAATGTGAAGGGCTGTCCTTCACATCTTCTTCACCGGTCCTTCACAGCTGATGAAATCATCCGAAACGCATACGGTTACGAGTTCTTTTCCGTACGGTTACGGATTCAATCCTGCACTTTACGAATATTTTTCCGCACTGTTACGGTGATATCCGTAACCGTACCGGAATATTTTTCTGCACAGTTGCGGTTTCGGGGACAGACTTTTTGTCCGGATTTTTTAAAAGAAACGGAATATATGGTCTGATTTCTTGACTTTTCCGGTCGGTCGTTCTCCGGAAATGAGCAAAAGAAGGATTTTAATCGCTATGTGAAGGATGCCCTTCACACGTATTGTTCAGGAAATAAGTGCTTTACGTTATGATGTGAAGGGGTGAAGGACTTTTTTGGGTGAACTTTAAATGGTTGATATACTGTGTGGTTTGTCTATTTGAAAAGAAGCGTTTTTTATTTCTGCTTTATGACTTTATGTCGAATTCATGTGATGTAAGTAACATAGAAATAATCGGCTATATTTACAATGTTCTGACGCATACGATAATAATCTAATCCATAATCCTTGGGATTTTTATTTGATGGCTGAAACAAAATTTACTGCATCTGTTCAAAATAGGATTTGAGGAGAAGGAAAATATATTTGTGACCTTTTACCCATATTGAGACAAACGGAAAGTTGGGAAATATTTTTAATAATTGGAATATATAAAATGGCGATGTGATGAGTGAAGAGAATGTAAGGGAAAAAAATATTTGCCCGTTCACATGGATTGTTTTTAATATTCAGCATGCCAAATTGGAAGATAAAGATGAGAAGGATAAAATTAGAAAAAGACCTTATTGGGAAAGGGAATAAAATGTATCATTTTCATTTGACTCTGAATAAAAATTGCCCCTGTTAAACATCGGGAATGGTCTATAGAATAAGTGTAGAATATACCAAATATGATTAATAAATTGAAAAAGTATGTAAAAAACGGTTTTGAAACGGCTTGAAGCAAAAATGAATCATTTCTTTTATTTTTTAAAGCATCCATAATGTGCAAAAACAGCTGTATTTGCGTACCTTTGGTTTGCTCAAATGCAATAAAGAGAAAGGAACATAATTAATTAACTTCTAATACTAGTGAAAAATGCATGCTCATAAACGCTTAAGAGTGTCAAAGGCTTGTTTATGCCTTGTGTTATGCCTGCCCTTGTTAGGATCGTGCAAGGATGACTATATTTATGATGACGAGGAGCCATCCTGGTTGGGAGCGAATATCTACGATTATCTGGAGAAAGAAGGCTGTTATAAGGTTTATTTGTCTTTGATTAATGATTTGGGATATAAGGAGACATTGTCGCGTACAGGTAGCAAGACTCTGTTTCCGGCGAATGACGAGGCTTTTGCCCAATATTTTAACAAAAAGGGGCTTACTGGTGATCCTGTTTCAATCGTGCAGAATCTTTCCCTGCCGGCAAAACGGACGTTGTTCAATTCTTCCATGTTGAATATGGCCTATCTGGACTATATGCTGGCAAATATTGCTTCGGCGGGAGAGACCGGCATGGGCGAAGGCCAGGCTTTACGAAAAAGTTCATCTGCTTCATATCTGGATTCTGTGAAGTATGTGGTAAAGGATAAATTGCCGCAGACTTCTTATTGGTCCCGGTTTAACGAGAGAGGTGGAATTTATCTGGCAGACAATTATTCGAAACCAATAGTGGTGTTTACTCCTCAATGGATGGTTACTTCAGGAATGACTGAGGAAGACTGGAAGCTGATGTTTGGAGATAAACCATATCCTCAATCGGATTTTTATGTGAATGGTGTGAGGGTGACAGAAAAGAACAAGAATATTACATGTAAGAATGGTTATCTTCATGCAGGTGATGAAGTTGTGACTTTATTGCCCAACATGGCAGAAGTTATAGAGAACAAGCCGGAGGCTAAAATATTCGGACAACTGATGGATAAATTTTCTGCGCCATATTATGATGAGGCTGTTGATTATACAGTGAAATCATATTATGCGGACGGAGAAATCAAGGATTCGGTCTTTGTAAAACGTTATTTCAATGATGCCAATGCAGTTGTCGATCCCAATGAGCAGTCTGTAGCAGAATACGGCACGTTGTTTTTTGACCCGGCAGACAATTCATGGAATTCTTTGGCAGATATCGGTGTGATGTTCCTTCCTGATGATAACGCCATGAAAGAATATTGGGAGTCTGACCGCGGACGTTTCTTGAAGGATGTTTATGGCGAATGGGATAATGTGCCGACAGATGTATTGTCTGTTTTCCTTAAAAACCATCAGCGTCGTTCATTCTTGAGCTCATTGCCGCATGATTGGGATATTATGACAGATGAGTCCAGCTTTGAGATGAATATGAAGCCGGAGGATGTCATCTCAACGGATCTGGCATGCAACGGTGTTGTATTTTTGACTAATAAAGTCTATCCGCCCATAGACTACCAGTGTGTATATGGTCCGACGTTGACGGCTGAGAGTACAACGATAATGAAAAACGCCATTCGTGATAAAGATATGAAATTCTATCTTTATCTGCGTTCAATGGAAAATGAATATAACTTATTAGTCCCGACGGATGAGGCCATGAAGGAATATCGTGAGCCGATAAGTTGGGCCATTTGGGCAAATGGCGGTGTTGACAATCGCGAGATATGGTCGTTCCGTTTGGTGGACAATGTGATTTATGCTGACGTATATGGTGTGAATGCAGACGGAACAAAAGGAGCTTTCAAGCGTACCCTCGGTGCAGAAGATCAGAGTAAGATTCAGAATCGTTTGACAGACATTCTTGACATGCACATTGTGGTGGCAGATAACGAGAAAGAACCATTATCCGGTTATATGGACGACGGAACCATGAGTTTTGCGCTGACAAAGGGAGGTACTATCCTTAAAGCTAACGGAGGCCGGGAGGATGCGATGGAGGTTGCCGGTGGTGGTGACATCGAGCAGAATCTGCCAAACGCAAAGGTGGTTCAGCTGGAGACCGGAGCCGGTCGTTATCTGATGGATAACGGACGTACATTCTTTATGGACAGAATACTGCAAGATCCGTTTAAGTCGGTTTATACCGTGATGCAGGAACATGAAGCTTTTGACGAGTTCTATCAGTTGTTGTTGGGTAATGCTTCAGTGTATGCCTATTTCCAGGATGATGATGATGTGGTGCCGATTTTTGATCAGAATGCCACAACCAGTTCGTCAGGTATAGGACAGGTGGTGACTTCGTTTAACAACTATCGTTACACGGTTCTTGTTCCGACAAAAGAAGCTTTGGAACAGGCTTTCAGGGATGACCCCAATTTATGGACATGGGAGCGGATAGATATGGAAACAGATCCGACTGTTAAAAAGGAGAAATGTCTCTATTTGCTGAACTTTTTGAAATATCATTTTATAGACGGTATTTTACCGGTAGCGGGCTCTGATTTTACGGATAAGGAATATGAAACCGCAGCCAGAGATGAGAATAATCAGTTCGTAAGAGTAAAGGTAAGCAGTGATATGTCCGGCCTGACCTTTAAGAGTGAGGACACAGCAGATGAGGCTCATGTGCTGACAGGACAGACAAATGATTTCAATATTATGACGCGTGATTATATTGTGGATAATGCGGATTATACAAAAGCCAATACGATTCTGGCCTCTTCAAGGGCTGTTGTTCATTTGGTTGATCATGTGTTGAACTATCAAAAGAATAATTAATGGATATGGTTATGGACAAAATAAAATATACATTGCTGGCTGTTTTGCTTTGTTGGAGCAGTTTGATTGCAGCTCAGACATCGAATGATATCGTGACCGGTAAGGTTTATGCGGAGGATGAACCGGAGGGCTTGATCGGGGCTACGGTCATAGAGCAGGATAAGAACGGACGTATTTACTCATCCGCGCTGACGGATTTTAACGGAAATTTCTCTTTAAAAATCAAAAATCCCGCCAATAGGTTGCACATATCCTATGTGGGGTATAAGAAACTGGTGTTGGCTATCGGAAATAAACGGTCGTTTGACATAAAACTGGAAACAGAGAACGAACTGCCTGAAGTGGTGGTCAAGACTTCTAAAATGGTCAGTGGAGGAGGTCTGCCTGTTCCGGAACGCGAATTCTCCGGTGCCATGCAGAAATTCAGTACAAAAGAAATTGAGGGAGTTTCAGTGGCTTCAATTGACGACGCACTTCAGGGACGAATCGCAGGTCTGGACATTGTAGCCAATTCCGGTGACCTGGGAAGTGGTTCGGTGATGCGTATTCGTGGTATAACCTCTATTAACGCAAACTCACAACCGCTGATTTTGCTGAATGACATTCCGTTTGAAAGCAATATCGATGCTTCTTTTGATTTTGCGTCAGCAGATCAGGAACAGTTTGCGTCATTATTATGTATCAGTCCTGACGATATAGAGGAAATTACAGTATTGAAGGATGGAGCGGCCGCAGCCATATGGGGTTCACGTGGTGCCAACGGTGTGATAAATATCACCACTAAAAAGGGAGTGACCGGTCCGACACGTGTGAATTATTCTTATCGTTTTTCCGGTTCCCGTCAACCAAAAGGTACTGAACTGTTGAATGGTGATGATTACACCATGTTAATGAAGCAGGCTTATTTCAATCGTAATCAGATTGATTGCAACATACCAGAGTTCAGTTATGACAAGGCTTCTTTTGTTAACTATTATGGTACAGCAGAAGATTATGAGAACTTCAACAATAATACTGACTGGGTGGATGAGGTCATAAAATATGGTGTGACTCACGACCATAACCTGTCAGTAAGCGGAGGTGGAGACAAGGCTAAGTTTAGAGCGTCTTTGGGATATTACAAACAGACCGGTACTATTATCGGACAAGAACTGACACGTTTTTCAAACCGAATGAATCTGGAGTATGCGGTGTCTTCACGTCTGAAATTCTTTTCTGAGTTTGCCATTACTTATACAGACAATGATAAGAATTATTCGGATGATCCGGATGGAAATGACAATTTGCTGAATATTGCCAATAAGAAGATGCCTAACGTTTCTGTTTTCAGACAGGATGAATATGGAAATAATACGAATGTGTATTTCAACATCTCACAAAAATCTCAGTTGAACAGCGAACAGAAGAATCTGCGTAATCCGGTGGCTATCGCTAATCTGGCTTCATATAAACAGACAAATATGCGTATTATGCCGACATTGCGTCTGCAATATGACATACTTGAACCTACAGACCAGAAATTGCGTTATTCCGGATATGTGAAGTTTGATTCAGAGAATGTGAAAGACAACAAGTTCTTGCCGCGAGAGGCATCTTCATATAACTGGAATAATGAAAGTGTCAACCGTTCTTATCAGAAAGAATCCGAGGCCATGACGATTTATACAGATCATAATCTGACATGGCAGCCTAATCTTGGCGACAAGCATTCGTTGATGTTGTACGGTTCCTGGCAAATGGATATTTCACGTTCTAAGTATCAGGAATTTGAACGGACCGGACTGTCTTCTACAACCAGTAATGATGTGGTGACAGAAGGACACTTGAGAACGTTTAACAGCGCTTCAAGCGAAGGGCGGAATATGGCTTTCCTGTTGCGCGGTCACTATTTCCTTCTTGACCGTTACGTAATTGACGCTACAGCCAGATGGGACGGCTCATCCCGTTTCGGACCGGGAAACAGATGGGGATTCTTTCCTTCTGTATCAGGAAAATGGATTATTTCAAGCGAACCGTTCTTTGAGTTTTCAAAAGACTGGTTGTCTGAGTTCTCATTAAGATTAGGATGGGGTGTAACCGGTAACCGACCTGATTATGAGTATTTGCATTATAGCCGTTATAATAGTTTCGGAACGAATTATATCGATATACCGGCTATCAAACCGTCTTCTATTCAGTTGACTAACTTGAAATGGGAACGTTCATCTTCATATAATTTAGGTATAGACTTGAATTTATATGATTACCGTTATAAATTGACAGCTAATGTTTATCACAGACGGACTGAAGACTTACTGTTCAAGGACCAGAGCATTCCTACTTCAACAGGTTTCTCTTCCATATCTTATATTAATGCCGGCACAATGGACAATGACGGATGGGAATTGGAATTCAGTACAGACCGTATGTTGAGATTGGGAAACTGGACAGTAGACTTCAATCTTAACCTGTCAAATTATGTCAATACAATTGTTGAACTTGATGAGAATGTATTGAACAATTATAATAAGGATTTTGATTATACAAATGGTAAATATCTTACACGTCTGCAAGTGCAGAACTCATTCGGTTCCATATATGGATTCAGATATAAAGGTGTGTACCAGTATGACACCTATCAGGAAGATCAGCCAAATGCGACAGCACCGGTAGTACGTGATGAGAATGGTCAGGTGGTTCGTGACAGTTATGGCGAACCGGTACCTATGTATTTCGCTTATGGAACCTCAAATGCCTACCGTTTCCGTGGTGGAGACGCCATTTATGAGGATATTAATCATGACGGAACAATCGACGAACTTGACATTGTATATTTAGGAAATTCTAATCCTAAGATAGATGGAGGATTCGGTACTACGGTGCGTTACAAACGGTTTACGTTGAATGCTTTTTTTAATTTCCGTGTAGGAAACAAGATTATAAATTATGGCCGGATGAATGCCGAGAATATGTATTATACAGATAACCAGTCTGTAGCGACCAACTGGCGTTGGAGAAAAGACGGTGATAAGACAGATATGCCGCGCGCATTGTATCAGTACGGATATAACTGGTTGGGCAGTGACCGTTTTGTAGAAGACGGTTCGTTCTTGCGAATGAAACAGTTGACATTAACTTATTCGTTTGATCCCAAAATTTTGCGAAAAGTTTATCTGAATTCACTGAATCTGTCATTGACACTGAATAACTTGTTTACAGTTACAAAATATACCGGGGCAGATCCTGAGATCTCGCCTAATAATATTGGAATCAGCGAAGACTATAACAGAACACCGCGTTCACGCTATTTTACGCTTGGTGTGACAGTCGGTATTTAATTTAAAAGAGAAGACCATGAATAGAGCAATTTATAAAATAGGACGTATATTGGCCGTGGGAATAATGATGTTCGGCACGACTTCCTGCGAGGACTGGTTCGACGTCGCACCGGAATCGGAAATGACGTTTGATGACTTCTGGAAAGAGAAAAATGATGTGTTGAGTGCGGTCGGAGCATGCTATCGTGCGATGAATGAGGAATGGTTTCTCAAAAAAATGATTGCATGGGGTGAGGTCCGTTCGGATAATGTGATTTTCGGCAAGGGGGACGAGACAGACCTGACTTATATTCTGACCGCAAATATCAATGCAGCTAACGGATATGCGAAGTGGGGAGAGTTTTATACGGTAATCAATTATTGCAACACAGTGATAAAATATGCGCCGGGTGTACGTAATAATGACCCTGATTTCTCAGAAGCTGAACTTAATCGTTATCTGGCAGAGGCAAAGGCTATCCGCGCGTTTTGTTATTTTACTTTGGTCCGGACTTTCAATGAAGTGCCGTATATTGTCGAGCCATATGATGATGACTCTAAACCGTACCAAGTCGCTCAGTCTACAGCAGAAGATATATTGAATGCTTTGATTACGGATCTTAAGTCTGTAGAAGATGTGGCTCCGGTGGTTTATACGAATACAGAGTATAATAAGGGACGTATTACACAAAAGGCGATATGGGCATTGATTGCAGACATGTATCTTTGGTTGGATGATTATCAGAATTGCATAACTTATTGTAACAAAGTTTTGAATACGACGACAAATCCATTGAGTCTGGTGCGTTCTTCGGCATATTTCACATCTGTGTTCTTTAACGGAAATTCAGATGAAAGTATTTGGGAACTTCAGTTTGATGCCAATACTCAGAATAATGCGGTACGCGATCTTTATGGAGGAGCAAGCAACAGTGACCCTAAACTGTCTTCGTACGATTTTTCAGTATCCACATCTGGCTTGTTCAATGCAAAAGACTTGCGTCTGACCAATGCGTTGGTGAGTTCAAACGGTTATTATCTGATAAAGAAATATATTGCCAACAGAACAAATACCAATGCTTCTACGGTTAAAGAATCTGATTTCGTGTATGGAACGGGTGACAATAATTGGATTATTTACCGTTTGCCGGATATTTATTTGATGAAAGCTGAAGCTTTGGCTGAGTTGGGTGGAACGGATAATCTGACGCAGGCTGTAGCCTTGGTTTCAAAAACGTATGACCGTGCGAATCCGGATTTGGAACCCAACAGTCTGGAGGGGAAATATACCACTCAGGAACAAGTTAGAAATCTTGTGTTTGACGAGAAACAGAGAGAATTCCTGTTTGAGGGAAAACGTTATTTTGACATGGTTCGCAGAATGCGCCGTCAAGGTTCTCCGACAGAAATTATCAATACATATCTCATTAATAAATACATTGCCATGAATCTGGATCAGACAACAGTAATGAGTAAACTGAATGATGTGGATGCCATTTATATGCCTATTCATCAGGATGAGTTACGTTTGAACCGTTTGCTTAAACAGAACAGATTCTATATGGTTTCTTCTGACATTACCAAATAATCATAGATTATGAAAACACATAGATATATAAAAAGATATTTAAGCCAAGTCGTTGGATTGCTTCTTGCCTGTGCGGGAGGTCTGACGATGTCCTGTAACAGCGACAATATTGATGATGAGGCCATGTATACATTTACTGGTGAAACTGTAGCATCATTTTGTAAAAATACGCCTGAACTGACTTTGTTTTATCAGGCTCTTGAAAAATCCGGTACAACAGCCTTATTGTCGGTTTATGGACATTTTACGTGTTTTGCACCGACAAATGCAGCTGTAGAAACTTATCTGAATGAAAGGAATCTGACAATAGAAAGCATGTCGGAGGAAGATTTGAAAAAGATGGTTTATAACTGTACCATCAGAAGTTCTTCAAGCGAATATGAATCAGTGGATTTTCAGGAAGGCGCTTTGGCTACTCCGAGTATGTCGGACCGTTATTTAGTGATTTCTTTTTCTACTAATGAGTTGGGTCAGAGAGAGACTATCGTGAATAAATCATCCAAGATAGTCAGCATTGACAATGAAGTTCACAATGGCGTTGTGCATGTAGTGGATAAGGTAATTGAGCCTTCGGAAGAGAACTTCCTTAATGTCTTGAAAGAGCATGGCAATTTCAATGTCTGGGCCGCAGCTTATGAGGCTACCGGTTATGACAAACAGATGGAAGGACTATATGATGAAAATTATGTTAATCCATATTCTTCCTCAACAGTTGAAGTTAGCGGATGGCAGATGAAAATATGTGATCAGTGCAGACTGGGATATACCATGTTCTGTGAACCGGATGAGTTGTTGGCTCAACATGGCATTACAACGATTGAAGAGTTGGAGAATTATGCCACAACTTATTATGGTACATCAAATCTTGGCGAATATACCAATCCGGAGAATCCGCTTAATAAATTTGTAGCTTATCATTTGCTGAACAGACAGATGTCTACAAACTCTTTTATATACTCTGGATCAGCAACAGCCCCTTCTTATACATCAAAGCGTTATGAGTATTATGAAACGATGCTGAAGTACAGGTTAATGGAATTTAAGGCCGGCAATAAAATCAATGAGCGTAAAAACGGAATGTATGTGGGTATTGATGAACAAAAAAGCAATATTGATGTTGTGAATGGATTCATTCATACTTTGACAGACATGTTGGTTTACGATGAGGACGTTATGCGTACCGATGTGTTGCATAAGCGTATTCGTTTTGATTTTTATGCCGTACCGCCTCAGTTGACAAACAATAATATCCGCTGGCAGCTGACAAACATTCAGGACGCTAACGGTTATACCATCACACCTGATTTCTGCGGAGAATATTTTACTTATAATGATGTGTCAAAAGTGGTGATGTGGGCCTCAGAAGGTTGGACTAACTATCAGGCAGACGAGCTGAAGGTCAATGGTTGGTATGACTTTACATTAAGGATGCTTCCGGTACCTCCCGGCAACTATGAGATTCGTTTGGGATATCGTGCCGAGTCATGGCGTGGCGTGTCTCAATTGTTTATTGACGGGCAGATTGCCGGTATTCCGGTTGATTTGACCATAGGCGTAGATAAAGATGACTTACGTGTCGGTTGGAAGGCAGATGATGAAACATCAGACAATGGCGTTGAGAATGACAAGATGATGCGCAACCGTGGATATATGAAAGCACCTAGTTCTATTTATACGCCGCAAAATGGCGGAACAGTGTTGCGTAACATGTATCAGGCCTTGCGAATAATTATCGGACAGTATAGTTTCGATGATTATGCACCTCATTATTTCAGAGCCAAGAATGTGGAATCTGAAGACCGCGAATTCCATTTTGATTATTTGGAATATATTCCGGTTGATATGATTAGGGATGAAGACAGAGAATAAAAAAACAGGTACAGCTATGAAAAATAAATATTATAATATATTGTCTGGCGGATTGTTCGGTTTAGCTATTGGATTTTCTCTTGTGGCATGTAACGATGTATGGGATGAGCATTTCGACCAGAATGGTGGTGTTGCGAGTGCAGACCTGATGTCGTTAATGAAAAGCGATAACCAGCTTGGACGTTTTTGTCAGATATTGGAAAAAACGGGTTGTGACTCATTATTGAACACTTCGCAAACTTATACTGTATGGGCTCCGGTCGATGAGGCTTTGGCTGATGTGGATTTAAATGATATGGATGCTATGCGAAGAATCGCATTAAATCATATAGCACGTTATTTGAATCCTACTTCTACGGAAACCGACAAACGTATCAAGATGCTTAACGGAAAGTCAATGTCGTATACTTCCGGTGATGAGTTTAACGGAGTCAGAGTGGTATCGGGCAATATCAGAGGACTGAATGGTCTTTTGCATAAACTTGATACACAAATTCCATATAGGTATAATCTGAGAGAATATATCTCAACGCAGGACAAGTATTCCAAGTTATATGATTTTATCAGTACGTATGATGAGAAAATATATGATGAAGAGCTTAGTACGACCTACGATTCTATATTCATGGATTACAATCGCCTTTTGGAGGACCCCATATATGGAATTGGCTCAATAGGTGATGAAGATTCTGTGTATACTATGATTTTACCGGACAATGCGGCATGGGATGCGGCTTATGAACATATCAGTCCGTATTTTAAGGTTTATAACAAGAGTCAGGAGTATGCCGATTCTGTACAAGCTGTGCAGACAGGATTAGCAATATTGAGCGGACTTACATTCAGAGATAAGTATACAAATCCGTCAGAAGAGGATTCCATGGTTACAGTGACCTCACATGTGATACGGAAAACGGCAGACTATTTTAACGGTTATGCTTCAGAAGAAGCATCAAATGGTATGATTTTTAAAGCTGACGGCAATTTGAATTATGATGATACTTGTGTATGGAATCTGCCGATTGAGGTCGAGGCGGAAAATATGGATACGAGAGTTTCCCTGACAGGTACAAACGCTTATATCCGTAATACAGATGTCAATAGTCTTGTAAGTAAAGTCAGCAATTCAAGTTATCTTGAAGTTGTCGGGTCATCAGTTAATCCGGGTGTTGTTTTCGATGTTATGAACGTGTTATCCGGAAAATATGATATTTATGTGGATTTTGTTCCGCCGATTATTGACGGTGAGAGCATGGCTATGGAAAAGACAAGAGTCATGTTTCAGCTCAAGTACCGGACAGCTACTGGCGGTAACAAAACTCTGACGAATCGAAGTTCAGACCTGATTGTAGGTGGAACCGGAACTGACGAGATTATTACTGTAAAAGCTTGGGAGGGCGTGGAATTCCCAATCTCAAATTATTATGATGCTTTATGGTTTTTGGACGAAAATCACTCTCTTGCCGATGCAACGGTTACTACGACATTGCAGATACAAGCGAATGTCAATTCGTCAGAGTTAAATAAGGAATTAGTCCGTAAATTCCGTGTGGATAGAATTCGTTTTGTGCCAGTAAAGTAAAATCACCAATCCTTAAATTGTATGAATATGATGAATAACAATATTTTCCGATATTTCCCTTTAAGAACATTGGGATTTTTGGGATTAGCAATCTTGTTGTCGGTGCCTGTCAGTGCTCAGAATACGGAGCAAAAGGATAGTGTGCAGGCAAAAGAAAATGGAGAACGTTTAGCTCGCTATCATGTCAGAGGACAGGTGGTTAATGCTTCAACCGGTTCAGGATTTGCAGGAGCGCAATTGTCATCTCCAAACCTGAAGGTTTCTGCAATGACAGATGAGCAGGGATATTTTGAGATAGGTCTTCCTGACTTAAATGTTAATCTTTATGTAGATGCGCCAGGATTTGCAAGACAAATAGTGCCGGTAAAGGGACGTGATGTGGTGAATATAAGACTGCAAGAGAAAAACGGAAAGAATTATTATGATGAAAGTGTATTGGCTTCAGCCGGCGAATATACAATAAGTGGTTTTACATCCGGACGTTCTGATATTGTGGATGATTTGGCTTCAGGATTGAATGGACAAGTCAGGGCTATACAGCGTTCGGGTGAACCGGGAAGCAGTGCGTCATTCTTTCTTCGTGGATATAATTCACTGACAGCTTCTTCTCAGCCTTTGTTTGTTGTAGACGGTGTGATCTGGCAAATGCAGGAAACCTCTGCATGTGCTGTCGATAATTATTATAATAATCCGTTGACTTTACTGTCACCCAATGATATAGAAAAGGTTACGGTATTAAAGAACGGTTCGGCGATATGGGGCTCTAAAGGTGCAAATGGTGTGATATTAATTGAGACAAAACGGGGCCGTGAGATGGCGACAAAAATTGAGGCCGATATTTCCGTTGGTTTTCAGACACCATTTAAAACACTTCCAATGATGGATGCGGAGTCTTACAGATTATACGCAACGGACGTGATGAAAGGCATGGATCCGACTGAAGTCAGTAAATTACATTTCATCAGTGATGATCCAACCAAGTCCTATTATGCAGAGACGCATAATCGTACAAATTGGCTTGATGAAATAAATCACACCTCTTTTATCCAGAATTATGGCGTATCGGTCAGTGGTGGTGATGACAAAGCGTTGTATCGTTTTTCTTTGGGATATGCCCAGAATAACGGTAATATTGACGGAACTGATTTTGACCGTTTGAATATGCGTTTTAATTCAGATATTAAGTTGACTAAGAAGTTCAATATATTGGCGGATATTTCCTATTCACAAACTGGACATCATGTGATATTTGACGGAATGGATGAGATGCGTTCTCCTTATTATATTGCAATGATAAAGTCACCTTTGTACAGTCCTTATCAGTTTAATGGGAACGGCTCTTTGAGTAATCGGCTTAGTGATACCGATGAGTTGAATACAGGAAATCCGTTGGCTTTGACAAATGGTTTGCCAGACTTGGAGAAATATCGTTTTAATCTGAATTTCCGTCCACATTATCAGATTAACGAGCGTTTGGAGTTACAGGCATTGGTCGGATTGTCTTGGGATAAGTCTAATGAGAATGTATTTGTTCCGGATAACGGTGTAGCCGATGTTCCTTTATATAATGATCAAGGTGAAGTCTATGCAACCGGACTCAATGAGGTGCGTAATCTGATGGCACGGCAAACAACTTTGTCTGTTGACGCCAATATTGGTTGGCAGATTCTTAAAGATTATCAGCATGATTTGAATATGGTTTTTGGAGGCCGTTTTTATAATGATTATTATCGTTATACGGCAGGACAGGGATATAATACAGGTTCTGATTTTATGAAAGGGTTATCCAATACCAATAGTAATTTAAGAACGTTGACCGGTTTGGAATGGAAGAATCGTGATGCGGCTTGGTATTTAAATGCTGATTATAATTATCGTCAGCGTTATATTCTTAATGCAGGCGTTTCATTGGCTACTTCATCAAGATTCGGGGCAGAAGCAGATGGCTTGCGCTTTTGTGGAGTGCCTTGGGGAGTATTCCCGTCTGTATCCGGCGCATGGATTGTATCTTCAGAGCCCTTTATGCGTAACGTTGATTTTATCAATAACCTGAAGTTACGTGTAGCATGGACTATGTTAGGAAATGATGGTTTACCTGAATTTGCCAATCGTACATATTTTACATCGTCTGCATTTGCTTTAGATGCGGTAGGTCCGGTTTTGGCTAATATTGGTAATAAAGGTCTTAAATGGGAAACGACTTCACGTACCAACGTAGGTGTTGATTTCAGCTTGTTCAATAACAGATGGAATTTGAATGCCGATGTTTATTTCTCCAGAACAAAAGATTTGCTGGTACGTAAGACCATGGATGAATTGGCAGGATTGGATTATTATTGGGATAATGATGGAGAAATGAAGAATCGTGGATTTGAACTTTCCACAAATGTCAGAGCATTGGATCTGCATGATTATAAATTAAACCTGGGAATTACAGTAGGACGTTATCGTAATGAGATTACAGCTCTTTCAGAAGGTAGCTTTACAACAGATGTTTGTGGCGGACAAATACTTTCAGCAGTGAATCAACCGGCTGGCGTCTTCTATGGTTATAAGACACAAGGAGTATTTTCTACTGCAGAGGAAGCTTCGAATGCAGGTTTGTACATCGTTTCCGAATCAGGTCAGAAACAATACTTTGGTGCGGGAGATATGCATTTTGTAGATAAGGACAATAATCATGTGATTGATGATAATGACCGCTATGTGATTGGAGATCCTAATCCTGATTTTTACGGTAATTTCAATTTGAGTTTTCGTTATCGTAATCTTGAAGCTTCAGCATTGTTTACCTTCTCTTATGGCAATGACGCATATAATGCGTTCAGAGCATCTTTGGAGTCAGGTAGCACAATAACAAATCAGACAACGGCGCTTCAGAATCGTTGGATGGCAGACGGACAGGTTACAGATGTACCTAAGGCTACTTATGGCGATCCTATGGGTAATTCCCGTTTCTCAGACCGTTGGATAGAAGATGCCTCTTATTTGAAGTTTAAGCGTCTGATGATTTCTTATCACATACCATTTAAGTTGAGCTTCCTTCAGGAACTCTCTGTTTGGGCTGCTGTAGATAATTTATGTACGTTCAGTAAATATTTAGGTCCTGATCCGGAATTCTCTTACGGGACATCTGTTTTGGAGCAGGGAGTGGATGCCGGTTTGACACCAGCCTCTCGTGCATTCCGATTGGGCGTAAAGATTAGTTTATAATCATATAAAAAATCAGAGTATGAAAATAATTTCTAATACAATCAGAATATTATCTGCGTCTGCAATAGGTTGTATCCTTTTGTGGTCATGTTCAGATGTTTTCGAGACTGAATCTTCTTCTGTTCTTTTTGAAGAAGATAATAAAATGGATACTCCTAATGACTCGTTATATTCTGTAATGGGTATTTTGTCACAGTTTCAGCGTATCGGAGAACGTTCTTTGTTGCTAGGTGAACTAAGGGGAGATCTTATGGATGTGACGTCTGACGCGTCACTTGATTTACAAGAGATTGCTGGATTTAAAGTTTCAGAAGATAATTCATATCTTAAGAAGAATGATTATTATCAGATTATTAATAATTGTAATTATGCCATAGCCAATATGGATACGTCTCTTGTGATTTATCAGAACAAGGTGATGTTGCCCGAATATGCAGCAATTAAAGCGATAAGAGCATGGACTTACTGGCAATTGGGATTGGCTTTTGGCGAAGTTCGCTGGATGGTTGATCCTGTGGTTGATGTTGAAAGCAACCTGTCTGGTTGTCCGGTGTATTCACTGGAACAGTTATCAGAGGCGTTGATTAAGGACCTCGTTCCGTATGTAGATATCCGGTCTTTGGAATATGGAACAATTGATGGTTATGCTTCGGCAAGAATGTTTGTGCCGGTTGATTTGATGCTGGGAGATTTATATTTGTTCAGGAATGATTACGTCAATGCAGCTTCAATGTATTATCATTACATAAACCGTCGCGATATGGTTATTTCTTCTGCTTATGCTTGTAATTGGGATCGAAATACTCGTGAGACTGCGACAACCGATCATCGGAATTCTTATGCAGAGGAAATGGAAGCGGGATTTGTTTACAGTTCAGATCCTCGTGAATATCATCCTCAACTTGTTCGCCTGGCATATAATGTAAAACCTTCTATTGTGCCTTCTGATGTATTTGTAGATGATATGACTCGCTCTATGTATTTTTATTCTGAGCAGGGAAGTACTCAGGTGACAGGATTTTTTGAAGGAGATTTGCGTGGACAGGCTGTTGCTTCCGTAGGAACAGTATATCCGGTAGCTTTTGGACAGATTTCTCCGAAAGGATATGAAAATATGTATATCACAAAATATTATAATGATGTGCAGCTGGCCGGAGGTGAGAATCAGGTTTCAACCAGTTTCTCTAATGGATATGATCCCGAGAATCCATTGCTTAGTACACTTGTTTATGTGCGTTGTTTGCCTTTCTATACACGTGCTGAGATTTATTTACGTTATGCAGAGGCTTTAAATCGTTTAGGAAAACCGTCTTTAGCTTTTGCCGTAATGAAATATGGATTGAATAAAACAAACATGGAGGATGCGACTAAAGTATCTCCCGGAGAATTGAAAGGCGAAACATATATTGATTTCACAGATCCGGTTTTTGATACCAATGTGGGTACTGCCGAAAGAGGACGAGGACGAGGAGTCGCAAATGATCGTGAATTCTTTGTTATACCAGACTATAATGTTTATGAGGAGCAGATTGATGAGGGAACAGGTGAAATCGTAAAAGTACCTTCAACCCGACCGGAAGATATGGCAAAGGCTTTGTCTGATTCTATTCTGTATGTAGAGGATTGTCTGGTTGATGAAATGGCTGCTGAATCATGTTTTGAAGGCCATCGCTTTTTTGATTTGATGAGAATTGCCCGACACAGAAACGAATATCCTGCATATATGGCAGAAAAGGTGGCTCGTCGTTTTGCCGATTATGAAGCGATGAAAACGCGGTTATCAGATGCCGGACAGTGGTTCTTGAAATGAATAAGTCTAAAACAGCCTCATTCTGTCTATGACATGACAGAATGAGGCTGATAGCGAAAGTGTGCTAATTATTGAAGCATTTGTATTAGGTAGATAAGCCTTTGATATTTTATATTTGTGATGTTTTCTAAAAATTTATTGATTATGAAAAATACTACTTTAAAAGCAACAATCTTGTGTGCGGCTCTTACAGGGTTTGGCGCAAGTGTACATGCTCAAGATGTCAAGTTTGAGTATAATAGTGATTTTCTAGCCAGTTGCTGGCAGGTTCATCGTGCAGTACCTCTATGGGCTGATTTCAATAATGACGGTAAAATGGATATTTATTACGGTGGAACATCATGTGCGAATGGATGGCAATGCCGTGGTATCCTGATTAAGAATCTGGGGGATTCCCAATTCGAAATGATAGATGATGTCATTACTGAAACCGTACAGGAAGAGGTTACAGATGAAGAAGGAAATGTGACTATAGTAGAAAAGGAAAAAGTAATTGGAATGAAAAACGGTTTGCCATATACTGCATATGGAAACGGAAGTTTGGCTTTTGATTATAATCAGGACGGTTTGGTTGATTTCCTTTTCTTAAATCGTGGAGGTAACAATACCAATACTAAAAAAGGAATGGTCCTTGTAAAGAACCTGGGCGATTTTCAATTTGAAGTAGTGGATGACACGTTGTCACGTTATAATTGTGGTAACGATGAAACTTCTTTCAATGAAGAAAATGAGTGGGGTTGCGTTGCTGTTGCAGACTATGACAAGGATGGTTATCCCGATGTATTGGTAGAAGGTATCGGTGAAGGTAGATTCGTAAAACTGTTCCATAACGTGAAGGGAGAGAAATTTGAGATTGTGAATGTTTTCGATCCTCTGCCTTTTGATGTAGAACCTAACAAGGTCGGTATTTATAAGATGACAGATCCTAGCCTTGATGAAGATGGAATAGAGATACCTGGAGAATATTATGATGAGCCTACTTATGAGGCAAAACCGCTTAGTCATGGTTCTGTAGTATTTGCCGATTTTGATAATGACGGTTGGCCGGATATCGTTTGTACCGGTTATGCTGATGGTTATGAAGGAACTGAAATTATGCCTGGTGGCGATGAGATTCGCCTTTATCGCAACACTCGTGACGGACGTTTCCAGGATGTAACTGACAAACTTTGTGCTGATGGTGAAAGCGTAACGGATATCTTTAACAAATGGGGTTGTGAAGACTGTAGCTTGACAGGTGTTGATTATAATCAGGACGGCAAAGTAGATTTGATGTTTATTGGTACCGTAGCAGGTCACAACGGTAAGCAGGCTATGTTGTTGATGAATGTATCAGATGGAACAAATATTGCATTTGAGGAAGTGACAACTCCGGTTATGCCTATTTCTGGTGCCCCTGCACGAGTAAGTTATTGTGCGGATGTAAATGGTGACAGTTATGTAGACTTTATTTATCGTGGTTGGACTGATTATAATGGAATTAATGACTGGCGTTATGCAATCAGTCTGAGTGATGGAAGTGGTGCAAACTATTCTATTCTTGACTTTACAGATAATGAACCTTCTTCTGTTGGAGGATATTTCTCAGAGAATATGACATTTGGAGACTTTAATGGAGATAATCTGATTGATGGATTCGGTTCAAACTGGGGTGCTAACGGTGATATGGTATTCTATTCAGAGAATAAGACCGATGCTGTAGTTTCTTTGCCGGAAACTCCGCAAAATGTATCAGCTTCTGAAGTAGACGGTAAACTTGTTGTTACTTGGGATGCCGTGTATATGGATAATGGTAATGAGGCTATGTACAATGTGTATGTGAAGAATACTGAAACCGGTGCAACCAGAATGCTTGTCGCTGCAAATCCGACTACCGGTTATCAACTTGCATACATGCCGTTCTCTTCATATTTGTTGAGTGGAGGTGAAAATCCGTCTTATACTTTTGAGAATCTTGAGAGCGGAAATTATGAGGTCGGTGTTCAGGCTGTGACTTATTCTTATGCAGCGAGCGAATTTGCTACTGCTACTTCAGATTTGACTACAGGAATTAAGAACACTACTGCTGACAACGAAGTAACTATTTCAGTAATCGTTAATGATGGAAGTATCGTTGTGAAGAGTGCAAATGAAGCTCCGGTTTCTGTTTACGATGCAAACGGACGTACTGTTGCTGCAGGTATGACCAATAGTGCTATTCCGTTTACAGGTAAGGGCGTGTATATGGTTTCTTCACAGAATCAAACAGTCAAAATGGTAAAATAAAGAAGTCCTGTTTTAAGGATTAACAGTTTATAAAATATTTGAGACTATAAATTAAGCAAACTACTCGCCCAGAGTTTAAGCTACTCTGGGCGATTTTTTGTTTCAATTAATAATCCTATAATAATGAAACGATTCTATTTTCTTATATTATTTGTTTTGACGGGTATTACGCAAGTCCTGTCTGATGAACTACCAAAATATCTCCAGAAGAATTTGTCTTATGAAGAACGTGTGGAGGATTTATTACGTCGGATGACATTGCATGAGAAGGTACTTCAATTGCAAAACAGGTCTACCAGTGACATTAAAGCAATTAAAGATACATATAAAGACGAAAGCTATGGTTCCGCTCATGAAATGAGTCTGTCTGCAAAAGATGCAGCATTGCTGTTTAAGGAGATGCAGAACCATATGATTCATCATACCCGATTAGGAATCCCTATACTCACTACTGTAGAAGGTATTCATGGTATTCTGCAAAATGGCTGTACGATATTTCCACAGGCTATCGCACAAGGAGCAACGTTTAATCCGGAACTTATTCAACGAATGGCTGAAGCCGAGGCCGAAGAGGCCAGGACCATTGGTATACGACAGTTGCTTTCTCCTGTGTTGGATATAGCAAGAGAGCTTCGTTGGGGACGTGTAGAGGAAACTTTTGGTGAAGACCCTTATTTGATTGCGCAGATGGGTATTCATTTCGTGAAAGGAGCACAGTCTAAAGGTGTGGGATGTATGCCGAAACATTTTGCCGCACATGGAACACCTACAGGTGGATTAAATTGTGCTTATGTTCCGGGTGGAGAACGTGAATTGCGTAATCTGTATTTGTATCCTTTCAAACGTGTCATTGCCGAGGCGCATCCCACTGCAATCATGAGTTGTTACAGTGCATATGATGGTATTCCCGTAACTGGTTCATCTTATTTTATGACAGACATATTAAGGGGTGAACTTGGGTTTGATGGTTTTGCATATTCAGACTGGGGATCTGTTGAACGTTTAAAAACTTTTCATTTTTCAGTTCCCACAACAGAAGATGCTGCTCGTCAGGCGTTGATGGCTGGTATAGATATGGATGTATATGATTGGGCCTATCAGACTCTTGAGGAACAGGTTAAGAAAGGTATTCTGGATGAATATTATGTTGATCGTGCTTGTCGTCGGATTTTATTGGCAAAGTTTAAGGCTGGCCTATTTGACGACCCATATGGTGAGCCGGATAAAGTAGATAAAATTGTGCACAATAAGAATCATGTGGCATTGGCTAAACAGATTGCTGATGAAAGTATCGTGCTGTTGAAAAATGAGAATAACCTTTTACCACTTGATGTGTCAAAATATAAAAAGATAGCTTTGTTGGGTCCAAATGTAGATACAGGTATTGCGGGAGACTACGGTTGGCAGGCTAAGGATGAACGTACTTGTGTGACTTTATATGAAGGACTAGAGAAAAGGATTGGTAATAAGGTTGATATTGTGAAGGCAGAAGGTTGCGACTGGTGGAGTCAGAATGAAAGTGAAATAGCTGATGCCGTAGCATGTGCTGCCGAAAGCGATTTGGCAATCGTTGCGGTCGGAACAAGAAGTTTGTGGTTAGGTCGTGATGCTAAATCCGCAAAGGTTACTTCCGGTGAAGGATTCGATCTTTCTTCTTTGGATTTACCGGGGAGACAACTTGACTTATTGAAGGCTGTCAAGGCTACCGGAAAACCCATGATAGTAGTATTGATAACCGGAAAACCATTGGTGATGAGTTGGGCGGCAGAGCATGCTGACGCCATATTGGTACAGTTCTATGGTGGTGAGCAGCAAGGGCTGGCTATGGCTGATGTATTGACCGGTGAGGTATGTCCCTCTGGACGCTTGAATGTGTCTTTCCCCCGTAGTACAGGCAATACTCCTTGTTTTTATAATTATTATCCTACAGACCGTGAGCAAATATTTGATAAGGCCGGAAGTTATGATGAACCCGGAGGTCATTACATCTTTGAAAAACCATATGCTCTGTGGCCTTTTGGCTTTGGTTTGAGTTATACGGATTTTAAATATGAGGATTGTCAGTTAAACGATACCGTCTTTTCAGAAAATGGTACGTTAAAGGCTGAAGTGACAGTTCGTAATGTCGGCAGTTGTGATGGAAAAGAGGTCGTACAGTTGTATGTACGCGATATGATTAGTTCTGTGGCTGTACCGATTCAACAACTGAAGGCTTTCCGTAAAGTCTTTATACCTGCCGGAGAGAAGGTTACTGTACAGCTTGAATTGCCTATTAGTGAATTGGCGTTATATGATGAACGTTTGCGTCATAGAGTTGAACCGGGAACTTTTGAGATTAGGATAGGACGTTCTTCCGATCAGGCTGAATTTATCAGGCAGATTGAAGTAAAATGAGATTTGTTATCAGATTATGATTGGTGTTAATGACAGTCAATGTTATTACACATCATTGATAATGTGAATTTGATATAAATTCAAAAAACAGTAAGTTACCCGTCATTGATAGGATTAGTATCAGTGGCGGGTGACTTTTATATAAGTGGTAGGTTACTGATTACAGAAAGAATTTATTAGACATTATAATGTATTGTCTTTAAGAGAGGCAGTAAAAAGGTTGATTCCCTATTGTGCAGAATAACTTCAGTTTTTTATTTTTATGATTAAAATAAGATTTCCGGCCCTTTAAAAAGGCCATTGGTACAAAAGATTTTAGAAATTATGTAGAGATGAATAAAATGGGGTTAGCAAGGAAAGATAAAAGAGAATAATCCTTTTTAATAATGAATGAGAATAGCTTCAATCTATAAACTGCATTAAAACGGTTTTAGAATTAATAGAAATCAAAATTTATAATTTTTGAACGATTTATGGTCGTTATTCTTTTACTTTTTTATTCTCTTTGCAATATAGAAATCTTAAATCATAAAAGAATGAAGAAACATAATAGGGAAAAATGTTTTTTGTTTTTTGTTTTCTTTGTCCTGGCTACCTTTGTTGGCCGAAGTGACGATTTACTTATAGAGAACGGACATTGGAAACTCACTTATGTGGAAAATGAAAAATATTTTAAGTTACATTACCGTAATTTGGATGGAACTTATAAAGCTGTTATTATGAATTTTACTCCAGAGGCTACTTATGAGCATACTGGAGGCGAAACACAAACAGTAAGTTCATCTTCTTTTTCACAAATGGATTATGCCGTTTCTGAAATTGACGATTCTTTCGGTCAGGGCGTTTGTTATTCATTTACTTTTAGTCAGCCGGAAAGTGGTGATGATGTAGATTTGACTCAAAATTTTTATTTTTATGAAGGACATGATTATTTGCTCACTCAGGTTGTTTTGTCGGGTGAGTCAGATATTCTTTCAAACTATCTAGCGCCTGTTGTAACCCGCTCTGCATATAATCTTTTTGTTTCTGGAGCTGACAATAGAATGTTAAAAGTTCCTTTCGATAACGATGGATTTGTACGTTTTCAACGTTATTCTATAAATGGTGAGATGACTTCTTATGAGGTGTCTGCAATTTATCAAGGTGAAAGTCGTAACGGTTTGGTGTTAGGTTCTGTTGATCATGACCACTGGAAAAGTGCTGTTTATGTAAAAGGCAGCGGTAATGGAAAGCTGGAGCAGTTAAAATTGTTTTCCGGCGTTTCTACATCAGAGACACGCGATGTCTTGCCGCATGGAAAGCTTAACGGACCGGATATTTCATCTGCTCGTATGTTTGTTGGTTACTTTAACGACTGGAGAGAAGGAATGGAGCAGTTTGGAAAGGCTAATACATTGGTGCAACCAATTCGGGATACATGGACCGGAGGAACACCTTTTGGATGGCAAAGTTGGGGAGTAATGGTCAATAAGAACTCTTATCAGACAGATATTGAGATTTCAGATTATTTTCATGATGTTCTCAAACCGGCCGGATTTTGCAATGACCAAGGGCTAAATATCATTAGTATGGATGCTGGTGATAATTTGAATACGACACAACAGATGAACCTCATTAAACATGCGGAGGAGAACGGGCAGATTGTTGGAGGTTACAGCACACCGTTTGCTTTATGGTGGGGAGATAATGATTTAGACAATTTATTATATACGGCTCCCGATGGAACAAAATATACAGCCCGTGATTGTATTCTTAAAGTAAATGGTGAACCATATAAACTGGATGGAGCTTATTGTTTGGATCCTACTCATCCGGCTACAAAATCTGGTATAGCTTCTCAGATGCGTGTTATGAAAGCCAAGGGCTTTAAATATGTCAAGTTGGATTTTACAAGTAACGGTATCGTTCAGGCTGATTCATATTTCAATCCGCAGGTTAAAACTGCAGTAGAAGCTTATAATGAAGGTTTCTCTTATTTAATAAAAAAAGCAAACGAAGGCGAACCTTTATTTATAGCATTATCTATTTCACCAATTTTTCCTTATCAATATGGTAATTCGCGTCGTATTGCATGTGATACATGGGGAACAATCGGACAGACCGAATACAGTATGAACGCTCTTTCCGGTGGATGGTGGATAAATGAACTTTATCAATATAATGACCCCGATCATTTGGTGTTTATAGGTAACAATGATCAAGGTTTGGCCACATTGGGAGAGAATCGTGCGAGAATGACAAATGGCGCTATTTGCGGTATGATGTTGGTGGCAGATAATTTTAGTCTTACAGACCAGTCAGGACAAGGTAATGCCGTACTGTCTCGTTCAAGAGCAGAAACAGTTTTAATGAATCGGGATGTTAATGAGATGGGTAATTTGGGCCGTTCGTTTCGTCCGGTATACGGTTATAAGGAATATAATGGACAATCAGACGGTGCAGAGAGCTTTTTTACTTATCAAACAGAAGACTATCTTTATGTAGCGATAATCAATTATAAACAATATGAGTTAGTCGGAGATATGGGCTGGGCTGAATTAGGAATAAATGCTCAAGATATTCAGTCTGTAAAAGAATTATGGACAAGCCAGATGGTAGATGTCAGTAACGGACGGCTGTCATATAATGTACCCGGATGTGATGCGCGTATATACCGTATTTGTTTAAAGTCGGGGGTAGATGTAGACGAAGCCAGTTCTAATGCCAACACATTCACTATTGATAAAATAGGTTCTGATAAATTAATGGTTTCATCATCAAAGCCGATGAGAAGTGTTGAGGCTTTTAATTTACAGGGATACTGTATCTCGATGATGAATGCTGAAAAAATGAATACGGGTATTTTACGCGTTCCCGATAATAAAGTAGTAATGTTACGGACATGTTTTTGTGATGGACAGACTAGAACAGATAAATTATATATGAACTAACAAATTATTGAATTATGATGAACAGTAGCATGAAAAGATTGGGCATAAGGCTCGTTTGTTTGTTTTTACTGACTTTGATGTCGGTAGGGGGATATTCAAAAGATATTGTTGTCAAAAACGGGAACTGGAAAATTACATATGAGAAAGATAACGGACAGTTCCGGTTTGATTATAAGATAGGCCGAGGGAAATATAAAACATTAGTAAAGGGTTCAAAACCGGAAGCTACATATGAGATTTCTGGTAAGAGCAGGAATGTGAATACCATGTCGTTTGGCAAGGTAGATAAAAGTAAGGAGAGTATAGAAAATAATTTTGGTAAGGGCTTGTGTTGGACCTTTGTTTTTTCGAATCCCAAAGGTGGTGATGATATACAAATGCAACAAAAGTTTTACTTTTATGAGGACAAACCTTATTTTCTGACTGATCTGACATTGAAGGGGGAGGGGATATGTTCCAATTACCTTGCTCCTTTAGCCGTTTCAGAATCATACAGACTGTATGCTGCCAATGAACTTAACCGCATGCTGAAGGTGCCTTTTGATAATGATGGTTTTGTGCGGTATCATAAGTATCATATCGATGGCGAGATGATTTCCTATGAAGTGGCTTCACTTTATGAGGGTGAAAGTCGTCAAGGATTTGTTGTGGGCTCTGTTGAGCATGACCGTTGGAAAAGTGCAGTGTCCGTCAAGGCGTCGGCTCAAGGTCAGATTGATGAGATGAAAGTCTTTTCTGGTGTGTCAAACTCTGAAACACGTGATATTCTTCCTCATGGAAAAATCACAGGGCCCGAAGTCCGTTCAGCTTTGATGTTTGTTGGTTATTTTGAGGATTGGCGTACAGGAATGGAAACATATGCGGATGCCAATACGCTTGTGCAGCCCAAACGTGATTCATGGCCCTTTGGTGTTCCTTTTGGTTGGCAGAGTTGGGGAGTTATGAGTGACAAGAACTCTTTGCAGACCGATATTGATGTGGCTGATTATTTTGCCGAGGAACTTCAACCCGCAGGTTTTTGCAGCAAGGAAGGTATTAATATCATTAGTATAGATGCCTGGGACAATCTTTCTCCGGAGCAGAAAGTACAGTTGAACAAAGTTTGTGCAGAGCATGGACAGATAGCAGGAACATATTGCACACCGTTTGCTTTATGGTGGAATGAGGACATGCTCGACCGCAAGATTGATCCTAGTAGCAGTGATTATACCGGTTGGGACTGTGTGTTGAAGATGAACGGAAAACCGTATAAACTTGATGGCGCTTTTTGTCTCGACCCTACACATCCCGGTGTTAAAGCCATGATGAGCGCACAAATTCGTAAGATGAAAGAACAGGGCTTTAAATATGTGAAAGTTGATTTTATCAGCAACGGTATGGTACAGGCCGACTCTTATTATAATCCGAATGTGAAGACAGCGGTTGAGGCGTTTAACGAAGGTATGTCTCATTTTATAAAAGAGACAGACAAGGGCGAGCCGATGTTTGTGGCGTTGTCAATTGCTCCGGTCTTTCCATATCAATATGGTAATTCACGACGTATTGCATGTGATACATGGGGTAAGATTGGCCAGACTGAGTACAGTATGAACGCAATTTCCGGTGGTTGGTGGACCGACCGTATCTATCAGTATAACGACCCCGATCATTTGGTGCTTGTCGGTAATGATGAAGTGAAGGAAACCGAGAGTGAGAACCGTGCCCGTGTAACAAACGGTGCGGTGAGCGGTATGCTTCTGGTTGCCGATAATTATAGTCTTAACGACCGTTCGGGAAGAGGAAATGCTGTATTGTCTCGTGAACGTGCCAAATCAGTGCTGATGAATAAGGCAATTAATGAGATTGGTAATATCGGACGTTCTTTCCGTCCGGTGTTCGGATATGCGGAATATAATGGAAAGGATGATGCGGCTGAAACTTGTTTCATGTATCATACATCGGAATACCTTTATGTTGCCGTATTTAATTACCAGGATACTCCTCTTAGAGGAGCCATACCTTTTGATTTGCTCGAAATAACAGAGGATGGATTTACACGGATACAGGAACTTTGGACTAATAAGACGATAAATGCTAATGATGGAAAGCTGCTATATGAAGTGCCGGCTAAAGACGCCAGAGTCTATCGTTTCGAAAAACGCTGATTATAGGTAAATATAGTTATGATAAGAGACTTTCCTGTTCCTTTTACTTAAGGAGTGGGAAAGTCTCTTCTTTTTTATTTATATCTTTTGGAATGAATGTATGTCTGAAGCCTAATTTTCATTTTTTGGATAAAGATTAATAGAAAGCCAGATTATTATTTTGTTATTTTGTATTTGAATTTAAATCAGAATGCAGAAAAATATGAAAAACATCAGATTAGCGGGCCTCATGCTTGCTTTAAATCTCTTATGGTGTGGCAAAATTACAGCCGAAGATATAGTGATTGTGCATGGCTTGTGGAAACTGACCTATGTAGAGGCTGACAAGTCGTTTAAGCTCAATAGTCAGAAAACAGACGGTACCTATCGTCCGGTATTTATCGGTTCAGAGCCTGAGGCTACATATGACAATGCAGCCGGTGAATCCCGTTCTGTCAATACCCAATCATTTTCAGAAATGACTTATACGGAAACTCCGGTCAGTGATGAGTTCGGAACAGGGGTTTGTCATACCTTCACCTTTACAGAACCCGATAACGGAGATGAGGTGTCTATGGCGCAGCATTTTTATTTTTATGACAATCAGGATTACCTGATTGCAGACCTTTCATTAACAGGCGGTGAGACTATCCGTTCTAATTATCTGGCTCCTGTGTCGGTGAATTCGGCTTATACACTTTTCTTGTCCGACAATGATAACCGAATGTTGAAAGTGCCGTTTGACAATGATGGATTCGTGCGTTATCATAAATATCATATTAATGGTGAAATGACCTCATATGAAGTGACAGCGCTGTATGAAGGTCAGAGTCGTAATGGATTGGTTGTAGGCTCGGTGGAGCATGACCATTGGAAGAGTGCAGTGTCTGTCAATGCGTCCAATAATGGAAAATTGGAACAAATCAAGGTGTTTTCCGGAGTTTCCAATTCTGAAACGCGCGATGTGCTGCCACACGGAAAGATAGAGGGCCTGACAGTTTCTTCTGCACGCATGTTTGTTGGTTTTTATGATGACTGGCGTTTAGGGCTTGAAGCTTTCGGAAAAGCAAATACATTGGTACAGCCTATGCGTGATAATTGGACCGGAGGAACCCCGTTTGGATGGCAAAGCTGGGGCGTGATGTCGGACAAGAATTCTTTCGAGACCGATGTGGATATATCCAACTATTATCATGATGTGTTAAAGCCGGCCGGGTTCTGTAACAGTCAGGGACTGAACATTATCAGTATTGATTCGTGGGATAATTTGTCTGCCCAGCAAAAGGAAGAACTGAACGAAGTGTGTGCAGAGAACGGACAGATTGCCGGAACATACTGTTCACCATTCGCATTGTGGTGGAATGCTGACATGCTTGACAACAAACTCGACGGACAGACCATCTATACAGCACGTGAATGTGTGTTGAAGGTGAACGGCGAGCCTTATATGCTTGACGGAGCCTATTGTCTGGATCCCACTCATCCCGGTGTGAAAGCCAATATCGCATGGCAGTTGCGTAACATCAAGGCACGCGGCTTCAAATATATCAAGGTCGATTTTACCAGTAATGGTATGGTACAGGCTGATTCTTATTATAATCCGGAGGTCAAGACTGCTGTTGAGGCTTATAACGAGGGATTCCAGTACTTTATTAAAAAAGCTGATGAGGGAGAACCAATGTTTGTTGCGTTGTCCATTGCTCCTATTTTTCCTTACCAATATGGTAATTCGCGTAGAATTGCTTGTGACACATGGGGCAAAATTGATCAGACGGAATATAGTATGAATGCTATTTCAGGCGGTTGGTGGACCAATCAGTTTTATCAGTATAATGACCCGGACCATCTGGTCTTTGTTGGTAACGACTTGATAAAGGAAACAATTGGCGAAAACCGTGCCCGTATGACTAACGGTGCGGTGAGTGGCATGCTTTTGGTTGCCGATAATTTCAGCCTGACAGACGAGTCTGGCCGTGGTAATGCGGAGTTGTCGCGTGAGCGGGCCGAAACAATCATGATGAATGCCGATGTCAACAAGATGGCAGATTTGGGCCGTTCGTTCATGCCCGTTTATGGCTATGAGGAATATAACGGCAACGACAATGCTGCAGAATGTTGTTTTATGTATCATACGCCTGAATATCTTTATGTTGCAGTATTCAATTATACCTATGTCGTTTCAAATGGTTCTATACCGTTATCGTTGCTCGGTATAGAGAATACGGAATTTGATGAGGTTAAGGAATTGTGGAGTGGTGAGTTGCTTACAGATGTGAAAGATCAGTTGTCTTATTCCGTACCGGGCAGAGACGCTAAGATATACCGTTTTCACAAGATTGGTGGAACCGGTGTGGACGAATCGGAATGTAATGAACGGAAACAGGCTGAGGTCCGTATTGAAGGCGGACGCGAAATTGCCGTCTCTGCAAATGAGCCTATGCGGGATATCTCTTTGTTTGATGTTTCTGGAAGTCAGATTCTGCGGCTTACACTGGACGGTTCGGCCGAGGCCCGTTTTGTTTGCCCGCCGGTAATAGGAGCGGTACTGGTACGCGTCGGATATGATGACGGGAAAACGGAAACTCACAAAATATTGGTTCCGTAGTCATGATTTACGGCGTTTTTGACTGAAAAAATGCCGGAGTGGCGTCAGAAAGGCTGATATGAAGCAAACATATCATTTTTTTACGCTTGTCTGATTGCCTGTTTCACTAAAAAATGTTCTCTTTGCATATAGGTTAATAATAGTAAGGTTAGAATTGAGATTAGGTTAATGATTAGTGTTTTTCCAGTATTGGTTTAGGTTTAAAGATTGTTTTTCAGAATTAAACGAGAGGGGGATAGTGATGGGGTTGTCCATCTTCGCCCTTTCGTTTGTTTTTTATATATAATGATGACGTTTAATATACCATTTTAAGAGGAAAAAGTTTGTAAGAGGTGGTTTCTTGGCGTGGTGAGAATTTAAAAGGAAAGCATGCCACTTATGCTTACAAGTTTCCAAACGACGCCTATAAATACATTCAGGACTTTTAAATGCCTGTTGTTTGATTGTTGTCTTCCTGTTGCTTGTCTTCTTTACGGGGCTCGTCTGTTCTGTTTCCTTTTCAGTCTGTATTTCTACATGCTTGTCTGTTGCTGCTGTTTCATGTTCGGCTAAGTCGGGGCTATTTTGTTTTTTCGCCCATTTTCTGGCTGCGCGGCGTACTAGTATACTGATTGTGTTCATGGTTTTCTGCTTTTGGGAACAAATATACAGCAGGGTTGAATACACCCTGGTAGCTTTTGGTTACCTGTGGTCACTTTCAAACGCATTCGGTCACATTTTGCAGCTTACGGTGCATTTCTTTCACTTTCCGATAGGTCATGCAGTGCAGAGAAGAAGTAGTATTACGCCTGCGCGCCCCTGCGTTTTCCCTATAAAGGTATTTTTTCACTTTCCGGCCTTACTCCTTCACAATGCCATTCAAATAACAGACTGACAGAAAGTTAAGTGTGAAGGGTCATCCTTCACAACTCCTTCACCGGTCTTTCACAAAAGGTAGGTTTTGTACGAAATGCATACGGTTACGAGTTTTTTTCCGTACGGTTACGGATTCAATCCTGCACTTTATGAATTATTTTCCGCACTGTTACGGTGAAACCCGTTACCGTACCGGAATATTTTTCTGCACGGTTGTGGCTTTGACTGTGGATTTTTAATCAGATTTTTTGAATATGACCTAAGTCAAAGGTCTGATTTTTCAGCTTTTCGGGCCGGTTAGGTCCGGTTATGGATAAATGACGGGGTTTAAGTATAAAGTGAAACATACCCCTTCACACGTATTATTCAGATAATAAGCATGTTATAATGGAATGTGAAGAGGTGAATACTTTTTTGGGATAAACTTTAATTGGCTTATAATGATGGAGATAATGAAATATGTCTTTTGACGGGAAAACTAAAAAGGTTCACTTTCAGGAGCGGAGGAAAGCCCTTTTTAGATGAACCTTTTTAGTTGATAAGAATGAGCGGTATTTTATCTCTTTTTTTTAAGTGATTTGCTCAAATGTAACCCATATATGTTTTAACCTTTACTGTTTATTTATTTTAGAAGCGTTTTTTCACGATAAGGTCCGGCTGCAATAAGATAGACACCTTTTCCGGGCAGGATGAACGTTTCGTTGGTCTGACCTGTTGCTACCAACTGACCATCGGTAGAATAGATGCAGACCGTTTCCTGAGAATCACATTTTATATCGACATTCATGCCGTTATTAGTGACTTGCAGACCTGTATTGGCAGTGCTTTCCTTAACGCCTGTGGTTACGGAAAGATTGATTGTTTTAAATTTGCTGCCGGCATATGCCTGGTCTAAAGTTTGTACGCCAATGGTGTATTCACCTTTTCCGAATGCTTTGATACGATAGTTCTTGACTGCGGACGAGAGTGATGTCTGCAAATCGTTTCCTACCTTTAGCTTGCCGGTTTCCAAATCCGCGGGAATCATGGTGTAGGTTTCTCCGGTGGTCTTGTTTTGGACAAACAGATTATATCGTAGTGCGGATTCAGGCGTCTCCGTGTCTGTTCCATCGTTCCAGTTGATGATGATGTCTCCATCTTCTGTAAAGGCAGATACATTGTCCGGCGCGGTGGGTGGAGTGTTACCTTTCAGACCGTTTTTCTCCGGCTGGTTTTCGTACACGCGTAATGGCGAACTGTAACAGGCCGGAGCTCCTGCATCAAGCTGTCCGATATATCCTCCGGCAATGATATCCATATTGCCGTCTCCGTTCCAGTCGCCCATATTGATACCTCCGTCTTGGTTGACCGGAACGATAGGATATGAGGTGTCCATAGTGAAGTTTCCGGTTTCGTCCTGATAATAAATACGGGTGCGGTATCCCGAACCATCATTGGCTTCTCCGTTGATGATTAAGTCGGTCAGGCCGTCTGCATTGAAATCGGCAGCTAAGGGATTGGCATTGATAACAGGCAGAATACCGCATTCGGTTCCGGAGATGGAGCGGAAAGCTAACTGACTGCTTTGGGCGGTAGAATTATAGTGAATGGATGTTGTACGATTTCCGTCATTGCCGTTACCGCCACAGATGATGTCAAGAAGTCCGTCACCATTGATGTCGGCCAATGTGGATTGTCCCTGATAAACACCGTACATGTTGTCTGGGGTTTGATCGGAAAATTTGCCGTCTTTTTGATTGGTATAGGTTTTCAGAACAGCAGGAGTCTTGTCGCTGTATCCGGAGTATACAATGTCCAGCCAGCCATCGTTGTTTAAATCACCGAACATGACGGAACCGTTGGAGACTGCTTCAAAACCGATTTCCTGACGGATGAATTTCCCGCTCCCCTGGTCGTTAAGATAAAGATCAACATGTCGTTCATTGTCAAAGCTCATCAGTAAGACATCGGTATAACCGTCATGGTTGAAGTCGCCGGTAGAGATGGGGTTATAAAATCCCTCGTCCCGTCGTTGTGAGAATCCCGAGTCTGCCACTTTCTCAAAACGGAAATTTTCTTCGGGGCCCAGATTGCGGTAAAGTATGACAAACTTGATGTCACCGCTGATGTTCCAGTCTCCGCCTTGTCCCATGAGCAGAAGATCAAGATTTCCGTCGTTGTTGTAATCAAAGAAAACGGCGTTGGTATAGGTGGTGGGCTGTATAAAGCAGTATTTTTCCAAAGCAAAAGTGCTGTTGTTGTCCGGCCGTGCCAGAATGGCCAGTTCATCCCATACGTGGGCTTGGGTTTGCGTGAGGGCCAGAATGGATAATAGGCCCGTAAATATGATTTTTTTCATGGTATTCTTATTTTGTAATGTCAGTGTCGAAGTCCGCCGGGGCCGTCGAACAAATAAGTGAAATCATCAAAAGATGCGCTGCCGCCGGTATTTTCAGTGGTATAGGCATAGAGGCCGATGCGACTGCCTTTCCAGTCACCTGAACCTGATTCGAATACGTCGCCAAGCGGGTTGAACTTTTCATTGTTGACACTGTAATAGAATTGATGTTTGTTCTGTGAAGCGTCAATTTCCAACCTGATATAAAGGCCTTTCTCCATAAAAGCTGAAATGTTCAGATTGTTGGATTTTATGTTGCCGTCTGTTTCTGTGTATAAAACGGGAGATGGTTTGCCGTTAACTTCTTTCATCATGATACCTCCACCGATAAATTTGTTTCCAATACACTCTATTCCTGCTTTTCCACCAACAGGCAGTTTTGAAAAATCAATTTTTACGGTGACTATACCTTTGTATCCCATAGTCTTTTGAGTGAGCTGGTTAACAGCATTGCGCAGCTTGTCTGTTTTTTGAGGAATGATGGTCAGCCAGCCCGGTTTCTCAGTCAGCGACCAGAATTCATCGTGCGGATTGTGGTTAAACTGCCATTGTAAACCTAATTCCGTGCTTTCAAAATTATCACTAGCCTGTGGCGCGTAAGGCGTGTTGCTGACACCGGTAGATGGCTTATTGCAGATTTTCATCGGTTCGCCAACACCGTTTTTGTCATAATCGGTTCCTATTTCAGGAAAACCGTCATTCCATATGACCGGTTGTAAATGGACAACACGTCCTAGAGGTTCGGTAGACTGGAAATGATAAAACCACCATTCGCCTTCCGGTGTGTCGACCAATGCGCCCTGATGAGGACCATTCACTTTTGTAGAACCCATTTCCAGAACTCTTTTCTGTTCGTAAGGACCATAAATGTTTTTAGCGCGCATGACAGTCTGCCAGCCTCCGCTGACGCCACCTTCGGGGATACTGATGTAGTAATAACCGTCTTTCTTGAAAAGCTTGGTTCCTTCGGCCGTTGGACCTTCATAGACTTTCTTTCCCTCGTCTAATAATGTTTTTCCGTCGGGGCTCATCTTATGGATGATGATGGGGCCGCCACCCAATTGGCTTCGTCCTAAATATGCTTGTCCGTCATCATCCCAAAGCGGACAGGGGTCCTCCCATCCGGATATGTTCTTGACCTGATGTAGCGGAGTCCATGGGCCGGCCGCATCGGTGGCTGTGGACATGAACAGGCCTTCGTTTGGTGTGCATACGAACATCCAGAATTTGCCGTCATGGTAGCGTAAGGCCGGCGCCCAACTGCCGTTGCCATATTTTGTCATATCTGAATATCCGTCTAAATCCAGTCTGTTATATATGCGTCCGATGATTTTCCAGTTGACCATGTCATCTGATTCGAGAATATTCATACCCATGAAATGGAACTCAGAGCAGGTCATGTAATATTTTTTGCCTACACGGATGACATCCGGGTCGGAATAATCGCCGTTCAGTACCGGATTGGCAAAGGTGCCGTCTCCTAAATCTCCCCAACGATAATCAGTGTACCAACCGCTAGATCCTCCTAAATCTTGTCCGCCTGAGAAAATTCCCATTCGTCCACAGTTGGTGTAGTCGCCCAAAACAGGACGTGCACGATGTTCTCCGGGAAAAAATTCCTGAACGGATTCCTCGCCGGAACCTACCTTTTCAAATGAAGTCATTTGTTGCGCGGAAACAGATATAAAAGCGCAGCAACAATAGATTAAGGGTAACAAAATTGTTTTTTTCATGGTATAATAACTTGAGATGTTTACACACAAAAATACATAACCCGTTATAAACAGGTTATAACGGGTGCGTCAGAATATGCTACGTTCTGGCCAAATGTGAAAATGGTTAATTCTATTTCTTCAGAAAGGCACGGAGCACGAAATAAATATGTTGCATAATGGTTGGAATCCAACCGAAATGGCTGGTCATAATATGAAATCGTTCCAGCAGAGATTCACGATGATTTTGAGTGGTAAGTCCTTCGCTTAGGTAATTGGTAAGGACCAGCTGGCTGTTGTAAACAGGCAATTTGAGCCTGGCTGCCTGTTTCATAATACGTATGCACCAGTCGTAATCAGCAGAAAAACGGTATTCCAGATTGTAGCGTTCTTTTTGGGCAATATCTGTTCGTGTATAAAAAGATTGATGACAGACCAGCATTCCCCAGCGGAAAGAGCGCCATTGTAATTTTTTTGGAGCCTGTAAACGACGGTGACGGATGAAATTGCCTTCGGCATCGACCAAATCTGTTTCTCCATAGACAATGGCCGGTTGCTTTTTTTCTTTGGTTATTTTCCGGGCTAACAGGCTGATGGTATCTGGTGAGTGAAGTGTATCTCCTGCATTGAGAAAGCAAATGTAATCTCCTTCTGCGTTCTCAATGGCCTTGTTCATGGCGTCATAGAGTCCCTTGTCCGGTTCACGAATCATGTGAATGTCATGTGGAATTTCTTTTCCGGTATTGGCATCTACATAACGATGTACCATTTCCATGGTTTGATCTTTTGAGCAACCGTCAATGATGAGGTGTTCTATGTTGGGATAGGTTTGTGCGGCCACGCTGTCTAATGTCCGTTGCAGTGTATTTTCTGCATTATAGGTAACTGTGGCAATTGTGAATCTGATACTCGAGTAAGGGTCTTGTTCCATGAATTTATATAAAGAATTTATTTTTTTCTCAGTGCTTGTTGGTAGATTGCGATATATTTATTGGCCACATTGGTTTCGCCATAGGCTGACAGGGCTTTCTTGACTGCCATCGTTGAGAAATGTTCACTCAGCTCGGGCCGGAGAACATATCGGATACCGTCTGCCAGATCGGCGGCGTTGCGTGGTTCTGCCAGATATCCGTTTTGAAGATGGTCTATCATTTCGGGGATACCGCCGATTCGGAAACCAACACAGGGAATACCGCAAGATAAAGATTCTACGATGGTGTTTGGCAGGTTGTCTTCCAACGATGGTGTGACATAAGCATCCGCGGCATTGTAGATTTGTGCCATACGACGTTCATGTTCAACATAATCAATGGCATAAACAGGGAATGGAAAGCGGTCGCGTACATCCTCAGACTGTTTGCCTACAATAATGATACCTAACTGTTCTGCCAGTTCGGGTGATTGCTCATTTATCAGTTTGCAGGCTTCGGCCAGATAAGCCAGTCCTTTACGTTCGTCGGTAGCTTTAAGCGAGCCGAATAATAAAAGTTTTTTCTCTAACGGCAGATTATATTGCAAACGTGCCTGGCGACGGTCTGCCGGATGGAAAACATTGGCATTGATTGTATTGGGTATGGATGTAACCTGTTGACCAACGAGTAGGGCACTTTTTTGAGCCATACTTTCAAGCCATCTGCTGCAGGCAACGAATGTAATATGTGCGCCTCTGAGCATATGTTGTTTCTGGCGGAATATCTTTGTTGACAAATCATGTTGACTACCGCCATCTATCAGCATCGGACAGTTATGGCATGTAGTCTGATAATTAATACATTCGCCGCTATAATGACAAATTCCGGTAAACGGCCACATATCGTGCATGGTCCAAACAACGGGTTTGCCGCTTTCAATGATTCGTCTGATGTTTTTCAGAGAAAGAAAACCTTGATTAATCCAATGCAGATGAATAATGTCTGCTTCTTTGAATTCGGGTAATGAGGTGATATCTGTACCTGTATTGCCCAAGTCTACCTGAAAAAGATTATGCTTTTTGAAATGGTTGGCACGCCAGATGACAAATCTTTCCCAAATAAATTTTGCTTTGAGAAAAGGAGAGTGCGGAATTGTAGCTACGGTAATCTGGCCTGTTTCTTTGTCACGAACCAGCATTTTAGCTTTGATTCCGTTGTTCTTCAGCGCTTCCATCAGTCGGTTGGCTGCAATAGCCGCGCCGCCTGTCTTTTCAGATGTATTGACTATTAGGACTCTCATTGTGTACAAATTAGTCTGCAAATGTAGAATTTTTTATTTGTTTGTGTGCGGCTTGCATCGTTTTTTTAGATTTTTATGCTCCAAAATCGCCTTTTAATGTCCGTTTGATACGTCGGATTGCTTTGGCCATAAACGAATTGGTGCGTGCATAGTAACGTACATATGCCATACGTGCCTGTATGTTTTCTTCTATGGGCTCGATACGTTCTACCGGGAGACGTTTCATGTAGAGCGTAGAAGCATATAAACCGCCACCGCCGCAATTGGTTCCGCTTCCGTCGAATCCTTCGTTTTGTACCAGTGATTTGCCTACATTGAGTGACAGCATATCATTAAGGAACAGAGACGCATTCCATCGTATGGCCCATGAATTGTTTTTGCCTTCTATCTGTCTGCGCAACATGCGGGTGTATCCGTATTTCCCATTGAAATCGAAGGTATAAGTCAAATTGCGGCGTTCCAGTTCGTCAAGTAGGGCCCGCCCGTCAGAATTGAAATATTTCCATGCACGTTTCCATGTTCCCCATCCCCAACTTCCTGTCCATTTGATAAGGAATGTATCGGGTAGAGACGGGTCTTGGGTAAAATCACAACCTTGTATGTGTCCTACGCGTGGTTCGTTTTCATAAAGATCCAGAGCGTCGTTCATGAATTGTAGAAAGTAAGGAGCTGTGATAAGGTCGTCTTCAAGTACAATAACTTTGCCGGCCTCGTTAACCCGGATACTTACGCCGTCGATAATGCTACGTGCCAGTCCCCAGTTCTTAGGACGTTCGATTATGGTGACTGATTTGAAACCTGTAATGGTCCGGACAAATTGTCTGACTTCATTGACGGCAGCCTGTTGCGATTCGTCCCGTGCACCGTCAGAATAGACGTAAAGATTGCTTTGTGCGGCTAATGTGTTGTGTTGTAATGCTTCGACCGTACGTTTGACATGATCCGGCCGGTTATAGACAAATAATAATACAGGTGCAGGCATAGGTGTTATTTGATTTTGAGAAAACACAAACGGTCAGAGAGCTTGTTCCACCATGTATATGGTGCGGGTTCTTTGCGTCGGCGCTTGTCTTCCAGACAATTGTATAATGAATTTAATGGCGTGTCGAAGAAGTAATGCTGTAAGGCCGCACGCTGTTTATCGAGTAAATCCTGATAAAGTGAAGTACTTGTCTCCAGACGATTGATAAGTGCAACCATTTCATCCATGGTCTTGACATTGCATTCATCAATAATGAGTTCCTTGTGAATGACCTCATTCCGGTCCATAATGGCAAGAGCGCCTAATGAAACGGCTTCTGCCACAGAATTTCCGCGAATGGTACGTCCGCCCATCTTGACAAAATATTTGGCATCGTAGATGCTCAGCAGATTGTCGTATATTTTTTGTTTATGCAGAATGATGTTATAACCGGCATCAATTAACGGCTTGAAATGAGCCGGTGCTTTCGTGACAGGACGTTCGGTTGTAGAGTTTATCTCCATAAAGATACCCTCTTTCTTGGGAGCACGACCGGTGTACTGCCGCATGATTCGTTCAAGTGTATCGCTACCGACAAATGTATAGGGAAAGTCGACAATTCCGCATTGTTGGGCAACAATGCCACGGGCCATCTGGTTCAGGGTAATGTCATAACCGAAATGTACACGTCTGGTAGCCATGTTTGCCTCACCAATCATGTAGGCAAATAAAGTTTGTGGATATTGTCGGACTACTGAAGTCGGCAAACTGACATTGATGGAAATCACAATGTCATATTGTGCCCAGTCTATATCGTGACAATCTACTGCAAATTTGCCGTTAGGATAAGGACTTCCCGGCTGTTTGAATTCCTGACCGGGTATTTTGTCCAGTGTTTCCGTTTTGAGCAGATAAAGATATTTTGCGATATGAGGTATGACCTTTTTGTATATTTGTGTTTCCATTTCGGGTTCCTCTTTGACAATATAGAAATCGGCATCAAGGTCGGCCATTAAACCTATTGGGCCTACACGTCCCATGGAGGAGAACAGAATATTTGCTGCATTCTTTTCTGTGACCGGACAAACGTAAAGATCCTGGTACACTTCCTGTTTGACGAGTGCTATTTTAGGCTTGTTCATATCTTTTTTGGTACGTTTTTAAATAACTAGATAATAATGTGATAATTATTGGCCAAATACATTATGGATTGCTTTTTTGAGAGCTTCCAGATAACCACGGCCATATTTTAAATCCGGTTCCATATAATTGCCTTCAGCCCATTCGTTCCATGATTTTAAAAAGACGATGCGTTCTTCTTCCGGTTTATGAATGACATTGCGGAATGTTTCTTCTGCATGCTTTTCAAATTTATCGGGTGTGGAATGAATCAGGATGTGTCCAGCTCTTCCGGAGCGTGGAGAGTGGTCCCAATTGGGTATTAAGGTTGGATAACAATCATTGGCACGATCTTCCGGTCCTGTAAAATATCGTGCGGCGCGGCTGTATTCAATGCGTCGTCCCTGATTGAAAGCTACGCGCTGGAATTTGGCATTCATGCGTTCCAACAGGGTATAACCTTTTTGGAATATGCCGAAAAGTCTCACCATAATGGTGGCATCGAATCCCCACTGACGGTATAATGGCAGTTCTTCGGTTTTGCTGGTGTGTCCCACAAAGTGGATATGAAACCCTTCTTTAGCTGCCAGTTGTTGCCAAAGTTCTATGAAATGGGCCATGTCCGGTACCATCATAGGTGAATAAATAACGAACAGCGGGTTGCCGTTAACACGGATGTAACGTGGGTCCTTGAATGCAGGAAGTACGGCCTTGAAATGTGCGATGTAATCTTCGTCTCCGGGGTAGAGCTGTTCCATCAGCATTTTGTGTCCGCCGTCTTTACTGAACTGCTTGTCTTCCCAACTGTGATTAGCCCATGCCAGACAGAACGGGAAGTCTGGTTTTCCGCTTTGAAGAACTTCGTTGAAAGGACGTTGCAGGAGTTGTCTGCCATTACCAAACCAATAGTGCCAATAACAGAAACCTTCTATACCGTATTCGCGCGCCATTTCTGCCTGAGCCTCACGCGTTTCGGGTACACGGAGGTCATAATATCCCAAATCAGCAGGAACTTTAGGCTGATAGTGCCCTCTGAAGAGTGGTTTTGCTTTACCTACATTGGTCCATTCGGTAAAACCTTTTCCCCACCAGCGGTCGTTTTCCGGAGTGGGATGGAATTGAGGCAGATAGAATGCGATGACACGTACGTGGCGTTTGTTATTTGTTTCCATTTCTAAGTTCTTTCAATAAGTTCATGGCGTCTTCTTTTGTACGCAACGGTTTATATAAATCGTTGAGGTGACGCTTTATGGTGTCTTCTTGTAAGTCGTTCATTGAAAATGAACTGATAACAGGTATTACTTCTTCGGGTACTCTGTATCTGATAATGTGAGCCGGGTTACCGCCAACAATGGCATAGGCGGGTACATCACGGGTGACAACAGAGCCGGCTGCTACGATACTTCCTTTTCCGATGGTTACTCCTGAAAGTATAATGGCACCGTAACCAATCCATACTTCGTCTTCAATGATAATAGGACCTTTGCTGAGGCTGTCTTCCGGACAGTGTCTGCCATTTAGCGTAGAACGGATGGGGTATGTGAATAGTGTGTCGGTCTGATGATTGCCACTCAAAATAAATTGTACATTCGGGGCCAGTGATACATAGTTGCCGATTACGAGTTTTTCTGCTTCGGGTAAATAACTCAGGATATGTAATTCGCCATAAGTACCTTTACCTACAGATACACACTCCATAGGAAAACGGTTCATGGCAGCAGTGCGGTTATGACTATTACGCTTTTTCCATGTTTTTTGGAACTTTGTAAGTTCCCATTGACGGAGAAAGGAGCGTAATAACGGAATCTTCATCAAAATTTTGTCCATGAGCATTACTTTTAGCAGCTAAAGTGAACTTTCATGCAGGGAATCAGGGATGCCCGGTATAAAAGGTCTTTGTACGATAAGTATATGGAGTACGGACTTTCATCTTACAGACATTCAGCCCTGTTAAAAATATAATGTAATATTGCAAAGTTACTTATTCTCTTTTGCCTGTCCAAAAGAAACGTTTATTTTCTTTATCCATGTTAATGGAATGATGTGGTGCAAGGTTATTGTAAGAGACAGGTACTTTTATTATTTATATTCGCGATTTGATTCTTTCAGTTTAAAAGAATATCTTTGTCAGAATATGTTGCGGGGCATTGTCTGATTTAGTAACAGGGCATTAGAGAAGATTATGGCTGTTGGGCATATTGGTATTAACAGATAAGAATAAAACAATGAAGGTTCTTTATATCACCAATTGACTAGTCCTAAATAACCGTTACAGTTATTGGACAAAAATAAATTATTTATCAC
>CAJMNM010000009.1 GCA_905214795.1 uncultured bacterium | reverse complement strand
CATGCCTGTCACGCATGGGGTCACGGGTTCGAGTCCCGTACGCACCGCTTAAAGCCTTGACTTTTAATAAAGTTGAGGCTTTTTTTATGTGTTTAATGTATGATGATTTATAATCAGTCTGATGTTTAGCATTGGAATATGAAAGGATGAACACTAAAACTTTTATAGGAAAGATTGGGGGCAAGCGAGGGAAACTAGAATGTTTGTTTGTGCTTAATATAAATGTATGGTTCGGTCTCTTCGGGTTTAAGCCTGAGGAGACCGAATACTATAGTTTTGATTAGATACCTTTATTTATCAATAGATAATAGACCAAGGCCCAGTCCTGGTCGTTGGCGTAAGCATCATAAAATTGGGATTTCATTCCGTCAATTTTATGAGGGTAGAGATAGGCACATGATGCTTTACCATCTTCAAAGAAAAGGCATAAATTGTTACGTACGATGTTTTCAGCCCGTTTCTGATAATCCTGATTTCCTGTGCATAAGGCATAGTAATAGTAAACGGTTGCAGTAACGGTACTCCAGTAGTGTGGGAATGTATCACCAAACATTTCGCTTTTTCCAAACCAATAGTCATCCCAATGCCTGATGGCTATTTCATTCAGATGGAAACTTGGCTGGAAACCATTGAAAGCTTCAACTATAGGCATTTGTCGTTTGGCTTCGTTTAAATATTTATTTTTTTTTGTGACAAGATAGAGTTGGGTCAGAAACTGTACGGCTGGGGCAACGATGCTTTGTTCGTAGTTAACCTCGGATTTTGGGTAGTTCAGTCCGTTTTTAATGAAAATGTTACCTGTTTTTTCAAAGTCGTTAAGTAGCTTTTTATATTCTTTCTTCATTCCAGCCTTTTCGAGTGATTCAAGGCTGGTTATGACAGGTATACCAATGGCGTAAAAACCATAGCCAAATTGGCGGAACATGGATTGTAACGTTTCATACCCGTCTGTGGCAAATTGATTTTCGCCTGTTGCCAGATACATTTGGAAGTAAAAGTCGGCAACCCATATATAGTTATATCCCCGATTTCGGCTTTTCTGGTCTACACTGGAATAGGTGATGTAATCTTTAGTCTGCAATTTTTCGCGTAGAAATTTGGCGTATTTTAATAATGATGTTTTTAATGTTTCTTTTTTAGTCAAACGGTACTGTTTAGCTAATAGTACACCCATTCCAACTCGTTCTGCACCTTCATCACGGTCTACCGGATTACAGTTTGGTGTGTTATTTAAATAAATGCTGTCTCCTTCGTTGTCGTATACCATGTAGGCACCATAGCGAGGGTCGGTTGGATTATTCATCTGTTGATGAGAGAGAATAAAATCTACTCGTTTTTCAATCAGTTTATTTTCGTTATCGACTACTAGTAGGTCGGCATGTGTTTGTTTGCCATTATTATAAAAAATGTTCAAACGGACTTCTCCCAATTGTGTCAGTTGTATATCAACAATATATTTATTTTTGTTGTCTGTTGATTTTATCGGTATGGGGACTCCGTTTATTTCGGCTCTGCAGTTTTCTAGCGAGTCATTGGTTTGTATTGTCAAATGAGCGGTTTCACTTTTCTGAAATACATATTTGTTGCAAGATAATAATAAGCTACCATGTTTTAGTAATTGCTGTTTGAAATCTTCATTTCCATTGTGAGTGAAGATTTTCCATTCTATTGTGTATTTTTCTCCTGGTTTTAGATAAAGGTCAGGCAGATTTAAAGCAATGATTCCCCGGTAATGTGAGTTGCCTTTTTGGGCACTACGTTCCCATATTTCATAACTTTTTATGGCTCCTTTTGTAACGACTAGACCAAGGTGTGGAGCAGTGCCACCCATTCGTAAGGCGTTTATGTAAGCAGCATTGCCACCATCCCATATTTGTACATTTGTTCGTCCACTGATACATTCTTGTGCATTGGGGTAATTATCGTTAAATGGTGTGTAGATTCCAATATCATATAATGAAACACTTTCTTTACCTTTGTTGAATAAGGTGTATTCTTCTGTTAATTCTCCATTCTTGATCGTACGTTTTACTCGGATGCAGATGCCGTTTTCATTATAAGTAACGTCAGTACCGTCAATATTGATATTTGTTGGTTTGTTCCATTCTTTTTTTATGGTCTCGTGTCCTTTGGTGATTGTATAGTATCCTAATCCCCATGATAGGTTTTCTTTAATCCATGGGTATTGTGTGCCGTCTGTTTTTATCAGCCAGTTCATGTGATGAGGATCGTTTTCAATGGTTATCTGGTTGACACTACCATTTTGAAGATTTATTTTTGTTTGCAGAAAAGAATGATCTGCAAATGAAGAAAATGAAATAAACAATAGGAATAAGTTTGTTCCTATTGTCTTGAATGAATGCTTATTCATGGTCTCTTTGTTATAGTTTGAATTTTTATTATTAATTTGATGTATTACTTTAAAAATAGGATGAGTTGGAATCTGAAAATGTGTGCTTGTTTTTTTAAAGTGTATAAAGGTATATATTTTTATTGTTAATCTATATTTTAGGAGAATATTTGTATGAGAGAGGTTCATCTGGAATGAGGGGTGATATGATTTTGATTTAGTTGGTTTTTCTTTAGATTGTCTAGAATATTGTAGAGGTATTCTTATGTGTGTCATGAAAAATAAGATAGAGTGAACCTTTTTGAAAGAAATGGAAAATGTTATCTTTGTATTCAACTTGATTCATGATAAGAATGGATAATAGTTGTGATATTTTTATTGCTTTGATGGTTATGAAAATGCCGCTGGCAATAAAAATGAGACAGATAATAAATTCATAATAGTTATGGCAAAAAAAGAGTATATTCAAACTAATCGGGATTGGTTAGAAGCCAAATCAAAAGAGGAAGGGGTAAGATCACTTCAGAAGGGTATATATTATAAGGTGTTGGCAGTTGGAAAGAATGATGGGATACATCCTTCCCCAAGAAGTGTAGTTACGGTTCATTATACGGGATGGACTATTAACGGTAAAAAGTTTGATAGTAGTAGAGGAGGTGTGGCACCGGCTTTTCGCTTGAGTGATCTTATCGAAGGTTGGATAGTGGCTATGCAGCAGATGTGTGTGGGGGATAAATGGGAGATTTATTTGCCGGCTGAAATGGGATATGGTAGATTTTCGCAACCAGGAATACCTGGTGGGTCTACTTTGATTTTTGAGATAGAGTTACTTGGAATAGCTTAAAGAGATTCTGTTATGTGTGAGATAACAATACAAGATGTGGCAGAACGACTTAATAAAGTCGGTCTGCAGTTTTTTGCAACCATAGGTCTTGATGGTAAACCAAAAGTTCGTCCGATGCAATATATGGTGATTGAAGATGGTAAACTGTGGTTTTGTACGAATAGTGAGAAAGCTGTCTATGCTGAAATGATGTCTTGTCCAAGTATAGAGTTATGCGGCAGTAAATTGGAGGAAGATGAAATCGAATCTGTATGGATTCGTCTCAGTGCGGATGTTATTTTTGAGGATAATTATAAAGTGAAAGAGATGATAATGCAAAAGAGTAGCATCGTGCGTAAACTTTATGAGAATAAAACGGATCATTCAAAGTTCAAGGTGTTTTATCTGAAAAATATAAAGGGAGAGATTAATAATTTAGGGCATGTCAAAGGGGTGGAAGGTCGGTCAAATTTTGCGAAGCCTGTATATTTTGAGCTTTAGTTTTTTGATGTATTTTTCATATTTATATTTATGATGTTTTGAATATAGTTTGGTGAATAAAAATTGAACATTGTCTATTCTGAAGTTTGTTTAGGTCAATTTAGTGGCTATTAGCGTTTTTTATATTGGATAGAATATATATATGATTACATTGTATATAAGCTTTATGTTGTAATTGATAATAGATTGCGGTGGAGGATTTTTATTATTTGATAATTTGTTATGTTTATAGGTCTGCAAAGATGCAGACCTTTTGTTTAAGCCGCATTAATAATGAAGAGATAACAGGAATTTTTAAGCAGAGGCTGTGTTTTATAAACAAAGGTGAGTAAGTGGCTTTATTTGTTGAATGGGCTTTCTACAGAAATATCTGTATTAGAGCTGTTTGGGGGGAATATTAAATTCTCTTATTAATTTTTTTTAAAAAAGTAAGTATATGTTTGTTCTTTAGCGTATATGAGGATGTATACGTAGATTTTCTGAAATAAAATATTTATCTATGAAAATAAAAAATATATTGAAATGTGGAGTCTTGGCATTAGTTTTAGGTGGTTTTTCCGGTTTGGTGGGATGTCAAGATTCCGATGATGTGGGAGAGAATTATACGACTTTCACAGGTGAGACAATTAGCGATTTTTTGGAGAATAATCCTAATTACTCCGAATTTGTACAGGCACTGCGAACAGCAAATGCTTTTTCTTTGTTGGAATCGTATGGGGCTTATACGTGTTTTGTGCCTAATAATTCCGCAATGGAGGAATATGTCAGGGAAAAGGGATTTGGTTCATTTGAACATTTTATGGATTCGGTGGATGCTGTTAGAGAGATGGTTTATTACCATTTGATTGATGGAGAAGCAAATGATGTCGGAAATTTTGAAACAGCAGGGTTTACTTCTGGAGCAATTGAGACGAAAAATATGTTGGGGCGATATTTATATACTTCTATAGCACCAGATGGAACTTCATGGTTGATAAATAATACAGCACGTATTGTTTCAGGTGATCATATAAAAGTGAATGGAATAGTGCATATCGTTGACAAGGTATTGTCAGGAAATACAGATTTATTGTCTGATTATATTGAATCTGAAGGACATTTTAAACTTTATGGTGAAGCACTTCATGCAACCGGGTTACGTGATTCATTGACTTTGCTTGATGATGAAACTTATGTACCGGCTACTTCAAAACCTGCCGATGATCCCTATTCAAGTTCATCAAATTTTATTAAGACAAGAAATTTTCGTTATACAGCATTGTTAGAAACTGATTCAGTATTGGCATTGAATGGAATCAGAACATTGGATGATATGAGAACTTATGCGGAACAATATTATCCTTCTGGAAAAGGACTTCCAGATAATAATAAAAACAGTAGTTTATATCGTTTCGTTGCGTATCATTTGCTACCAGTGATGTTGACATCAAATCAAATCGTTAATACAAGAGATTATGTTGTAACTCATACATGGATGGATGCTGATTGGTTGCGTGAGAATTATCGGGATGGTTCTTTTTGGTTAGAACAATATCTTGTTCCTTTGGCAGATCAGACAATTATTACAGTCCAGGCGTTTAAATGGGGGGATCAGGATGCTCAAAAGCCTATTTTTAATGATGAAAGAAATTGTTATGATTCAAAATACACAAATATGGCTGAGGAGTTGGATGATGTCGTTACATTAGATCTATCACATAGTAATTTGGATTGTCAAAATGGTGTAATTCATGCTTTGACAGGTATGTTAGTATATGATGAGGATAAGGTTGGACGTATTATGCGAGGTAAACGTATTAGAATGGATTTTACAACTTTTACACCGGAGTTGCGTAATAATGATGTGATTTCAAATAAAGATTATTATGTGCCGCAGGGTTATTGCAAAAGATTTAAATTCGAAGAAAGTAGTACTGTCTTTGCTAAATATATTGGTTCTAATATGCACAGTTTTTTTCTAGGTGATTATTTGGAAATATGGGGAATGTTTGATGGAACTATAACTGTTGGTCCTATACCTGATGGAAGTTATGAAGTAAGGATTGGCTATAGGGTAGATGCTGCAACTCGTGGTATTACGCAGTTTTATCTTGATGATGAACCTTGTGGTATTCCTATAGATATGCGTTTGAAAGGAACTGATGCATCTATAGGATGGGAGCAAGTTTATAATTTTGTTCAACAAAATGAAGGAGCATGGTGGGATACAGGCTCTAGAGAAGAGGATCCTTATGGATATGAAAATGATAAAAGTATGCATAACCGTGGATTTATGAAAGGTCCAGATTCTTTTGCATCAACAGAACTGATGATGGGTACTAGTGGAGGAGTGAAAGGTTCAACTCGTAATGATCCATTTGAATTGAGAAAAGTATTAGGTATTTTCAGTTGGACGGAAATGAAAACTCATGAGTTTAGATTTGTACAGATGCTTAATGGTAACTGCCATCTTGATTATATTGAGTTTATGCCTACTTATTTGATAGATACAGAGGATACACATTAACAGATGATTAAAAAAAATGATATGAAATACAATAGATTTATTACATTGCTTACTTGTGGCATAGCTTGTGTCTTTTATACTGCTTGCTCGGACAAGTTTGAGGAAATGGAGGATCATATTCCTTCATGGCTAAACAGCAATATCTATGATTATCTTTCTGAAAGAGGTGATTGCAACTATTATGTCCGGTTGATAGATGACTGTGGGTATACAGATGCAATGAAAGTTTCAGGTAGCAATACTTTGTTCTTTTCCAATGATGCATCTTTTGAACGTTTTTTCAAAACGAATGAGATGGGATATCGTTCTTATGAAGATTTACCGTATTCTTTTAAAATGATGTTACTTAAAGTGGGGACGATACCTTATGCTCAACTATTGGAACGTTTGTCATTAAGTGATAGAGGGCAAATAACATTTCGACGCACTACTGATTTTGAGGTGGAAGATACAATACCAATCGTAGCTGCTGACAAGTTACCAAATAGTAAATATTTTAAACCTTATCGTGAGGCAGGAAAACCAATTAAATTGTTATCTGATGCGACGAAATGGACTTTGGTTCAGTTTTTTCCAGATGTAATGACTGGTAAGCATATAACAGATGACGATTTCAGTTTTGTGACAGGAATTTCCCGGGAGTCTGATGATGCATCACTTTTTGCTAACCCGATTATTCAAAAAGATATTGTTTGTCAGAATGGATATTTACATGAGTTGAATGACGTGTTGGTACCTCCAGAGAATATGGCAGCTTATATTTGTGAGAATCCTGTAACAAGCCGTTTTAGTTCTTTGATGGAGCGTTTTGCTTGTCCCGTGTTTTATAAAAGAGGGGCGGATGGTGACTCAATCTTCCAGACACGTTATTTTAATAACAGTCCGGCTTATTCTTTTACTGAATTTAATGGTTTGAATGCACCGGGATTGCTTTATTTTGATCCTGGATGGAATCTATATCAGCCAAAGGGCGGCAATACAAGTCAGCCAGGATATGAAACAGATATGGCTTGTATGTTTGTACCGACTAATGAAGCTATGGATGACTTTTTCTCTGAGACAGGAGAAGGTCGGGATTTTTTTGAAGCGTTTAAAACATGGGATAATATTCCCGATAATATAGCTGCAGATATTGTAGCAAATCATCAAAAATATTCTTTCTTGTCCTCTTTGCCGAGTCGTTTTTATGATATAAAGGATGAAGCAGGTTATGAGATGGAGGTCAGTAAAGATAATATTGTAGATAAATTTGTAGGACGAAACGGTGTGGTTTATGTGACTAATAAAGTGTTCACTCCATTGGATTATCGCACAGTTATGGGACCTGCTAAGATTGATTCATTGAACAATATATTTAATCAAGCTATGAACGATGCGCAGTTCATATATTATCTACGTTCTTTGAAAAGTACTTATCAGTTTTTTATTACTCCCAATGAATATATGAAAGGATACATAGATCCTGTGGCTAGTTCGTATGTTTCTGAAAAGTATCGTTGTTATTTTGATTTTCAGCTTACGCCTCAAAATACGGTTGCTGCGATACCTAAAAGGATATCTGATGATGGAGTTATTACGGATGCTGGTTTTCCGCTTGGGAGTAATGGTACCGTAACCAATAGCGCTGTGCTTAAGAATAGACTGGAAGATATTTTAAATTGTCAAACATTGGTTACAGAGAGTAATGAAGATTTTGAGGCTGCACGAGCCGGTGGACAGGAATATTTTATTACGAAAGGATATGCTCCAATAAGGATTACGCCTGATAATAAGGTGAGTGGTGCAGGTAATGCTGAGCCGTTATCTGTAACTAAAATATATAATAAAGAGAATGGAAACGCCTATCTGATAAATGGAATTTTACAGAATACTACTGTGTCTATTTATGACGTGCTTTCTACTAGAGACGAGTTTAAAGAGTTTTATGATATGTGTGCATTTTTAGGTCTTTTTATTAATAATCCTACAACTTCTACAGTTGCTCCAGGAAAAAAGGTGAAGTTTTTGAATCAATACCATTATACAGTATATGTTCCTACTAATGAGGCTATACGTAAGGCTCAAGATAAAGGTTTAGTACCTACAGTAGAAGAAATAGAAGCAGAGGGGGATCAGACTGTTCGCGATTCGTTGGAAAACGTAATGGAACGTTTTGTTCGCTATCATTTTCAGGATAATTCAGTGTTTGTGAGAGGCGAACGTGTGGAAAATAAAGCTTATCTGACATCTACAATTAACGATGAGACAAATAAATTTTATCCGGTATATGTAACAAACAGAAATGGAAGTATAACCTTGTCTTCTGATTTTGACTATAAGAATAATACTATCTCAGCTCATGTTGTGACTTCGGATGAGAAAGCTTATAACTTGATGACAAGGGATTTGATATTGAATAATAGTGATAAAGAGAAGGCAACGACTATCGAAGCGTATACATATGCTGTCATACACCAAATAGATAATGTATTGATGTATGATCGGTCGTCAGGAGATGTGAATAAAAACGAATGACCTTAAAAAAAATACAATGAAAAGATATTGTGTATTAATGGCTTTTATGGGTATAATGCTGCATGCTGTGGCACAAGTAATGGTGAGCGGTCGTGTGGTGGATGCCGTAGATGGGCTTGAGATGATGGGATGCACAGTTGCTGAGAAAGATGCTAACAACCGTGTAGTTGGTGGTATGACCACTGACATGAATGGAGTTTTCTCATTCCGAGTCAAGAGTGTAAATAATAAACTTGTATTCTCCTATATGGGATATAAAACGCAAGAATTTCCTATTGGTGAGCGTAGAAAGTTTAATGTGAAAATGGAAGATATGACCATGAAGGTGGATGAAGTGGTTGTCAAGGCTAAAAAAAGGAGTCCAGATGGTAGTTTTAATATTCCTCAACGTGAAGTCAGTATGGCTATGACTACGTTTAAGATGGATGCCATGGAGGGTGTTTCCGTAGCATCTGCAGATGATGCCTTACAAGGCCGAGTTGCCGGATTGGATATTGTGGTTGGTGGAAGTCCTGGTTCTGGTAGCCAGATGAGAATCCGTGGAACGACTTCAATTACAGGTAACTCGCAGCCGTTGGTTGTGGTGAATGGTGTGCCTTATAGTGGCGAGATTGATGAGAGTTTTGATTTTGGAACGGCTAATGAAGAGGAGTATGCCGATTTGCTGAGTGTAAATACGGATGATATCGAAGAAATTACAGTTTTGAAAGATGCTGCATCAACTGCTATGTGGGGGTCAAAAGGAGCTAACGGTGTATTACTTATCAAAACTAAACGTGGAACAAGAGGTAAAACTCGGGTGTCTTATACTTATAAATTGTCAGGATCTACTCAACCGAAAGGTATGAAACTGCTTTCTGGTGGTGATTATACAATGATGATGAAACAGGCTTATTTTAATCGTTCATTAAGTAGTAATGAAACATATGAGCAATATGATTATGAAGAATTGAGGTATGAGCCTGATAATCAGAATTACAATAATAATACAGATTGGGTGAGTGAAGTGACACGTCATGGATGGACTCATGATCATTATCTGACTGTTTCAGGAGGTGGTGAGAGAGCTACATTTCGTATATCGGGAGGATATTATGATCAAAAGGGTACGGTGATGGGGGAGAGATATCAACGCCTTTCCACACGTTCACAATTAGATTATTATGTGTCAGACCGAATGTTATTTACTTCAGAATTTCAGTTTACTTTCTCTAATAATGATCGTAATTATGAGTCATTACTAAATATTGCTTATAAAAAGATGCCTAATATGTCCGTATATGAAGAAAATGTAGATGGAATAAGTACAGGACGCTATTTTAATATGGATATTGGTACAGATTTTAACTCACAACAGAGAGATCTGAAGAATCCTGTAGCATTAGGCAACTTGGCAAAAAATAATCTGAAAGGTTATAGAATTTTACCTAAATTGTCTTTGCAATATGATTTTTTCAATCCCGAAGAAACTTATTTGCGTTATTTGGGATGGGTTGCAATAGATGTGAATAATGAGCGTACAGAGAAATTTTTACCAGCAGAGTGTGTATATAATTCTGCGGATAATTATGGTTCGTCTAATATTGCGGAGACTACAACTTCTGGGAAATTAACCGTATCGACAGAACATGGCTTGACTTGGCAAAGCCGTTTCGATAATGATGACCATAATTTACAAGTGCAGGGTTTAATGCAATTGACAACAACAACTAGTCATTCGCAGTATGTGAAGATGCAAGGTCTTCCTAGTTCAGAAATAATTGATGCTACAGCTATAGGAGATATTTCGGGAACAGAAAATGCAAATAGTAACGATAAGACATTAGGTTGGATGGGACGTATGCATTATAGTTACCAAGGACGTTATATTTTTGATGTTAACCTGCGTGTGGATGGTTCTACACAGTTTGGACCTTCAAATCGTTATGGATTTTTTCCTGGAGTAGGAGGAAAATGGATTATTTCCGATGAACCTTGGTTAAATAAATATATTGGTAAGGTCGTGACTTTGTTAGCATTTCGTCCGAGTTGGGGAATTGCTGGCCGACAGCCAGGGCAGAATTATTTGCAATATAGTTTGTTGACAACAAACTCAACGGGTTATATGGATCTTAGCGCTGTTTATCCTACTCGTATTCGTTTGGATGGTTTGAAATGGGAAAAAGTGACTTCGTTGAATCTCGGTTTTGATTTGGAACTCTGGGATGGAAAGGTTTCCGTAATATATGATTGGTATAAGAAACGGACAGACGATTTGCTTTTCCGTAATATTGATATTCCATCATCTTCGGGTTATGCGACTTTAACTTATAAGAATGTAGGAAGAATGGATAATGATGGTTGGGAATTATCCATAAACTTCAATAAAATTGTAGAAAAAGGTAAATTTTCGCTAGATATTAATACAAATTTTGCTTCCAATAAGAATATGATACGCAGTTTGGATCCGAGTGTACTCAATAATTTTAATAATCACTCAACATTTGGGAATGGTGCTTATTATACTCGGTTACAAGAAGGTAATTCATTCGGGTCAATTTATGGATTCCGTTATAAAGGTGTTTATGCATATAGTTATGATCGTTATGATCAGGCTGTGGCTGAAGGTAAGACTTGTCCGGTAGCAAGGGATGAAAATGGTGTGCCAATGACAAATTATGATGGAACGGTGAAACCTATGTATTATTATCATAGCACAACAAAATACCAATTCCAAGGAGGTGATGCTATTTATGAGGATATTAATCACGACGGTTCTATTGATCAGTATGATGTAGTTTATTTGGGTAATTGTAATCCCAAATTGACAGGCGGATTTGGATTCACTTTACGATATGACCGTTTTTCATTGAATGTATTTGCAAATTATCGTTGGGGAAACAAGATTGTAAATATGGCTCGTATGAATGCAGAGAATATGTATTATGCTTATAATCAATGTACTTCTGTAAACTGGCGTTGGCGCAAGGAAGGAGATGTGACAGAGATGCCGCGTGCGGTCTATAACCAAGGATATAATTGGCTGGCTTCTGACCGTTATGTGGAGGATGGCTCATTTTTAAGAATAAAATATGTTACGTTGCGTTACCGTTTTCCTTCCAATTGGGTGAAACGTTTGGGAATGAGTAGTCTTAGCGCATATCTTACAGTTAATAATCTTTGGTGTTTCACAAAATATTCTGGTGTAGATCCTGAAATATCAATTTGTACAGATACAGCTCAGGATTATTATGGAATAGCTGTAGATAATTCTATGACTCCTCGGTCTAAAGAGTGGACTTTTGGCATTTCAGCTACATTCTAAATAAAAATGGAAAATATGAAAACGATGAAATACAATTGGAAGAATATCATATTGGCTTGTGCTTGTATGGTGGGACTGGCCTCATGTAACGATTTCCTGACGTTATATCCTGAAGATGATATTGTAGATGATGAATATTGGGAAACTGGTGATGATGTACAGAGCGTGGTGGCTTCTTGTTACCGGTTTATGCTTGAGGATAATGTGATTAGCAGAATAATCTATTGGGGGGAGGTACGTTCTGATAATATGGACTATTCCACATCAGCTTCAACAGATGAACAGTATCTAAAGGATGCCAATATACTCTCATCAAACGGACTTGTGACTTGGGGGGATTTTTATAAGGTAATTAATATTTGTAATAAAGTAATTAAGTCTGCACCAGGAGTACGTGATAAAGATGCTAACTTTACGGAAGAACGTTTGCATAATTATCTGGCAGAAGCTTATACTTTGCGTGCTCTGTGTTATTTTTATCTGATACGTTCTTTTGGTGATGTCCCTTATGTGACAGAACCAAGTGAAAGCGAGCAGCAAAATTATCAGGTTTCGCAAAGTTCGGCTGACAAAGTTATCATACCAGCCTTAATTTCAGATTTGAAATTGGCAGAAGATTATGCAACTGAAGAGTGGCCGACAGAAAAGTACACTCGTGGTAGAATTACAAAAAATGGAGTTCGGGCGTTGTTGGCAGATGTTTATTTGTGGAAAGCATCTGACGTTTCAAATCCGGAAGCGTCTCAAGACTATCAGGCTTGTATAGATGCTTGTGACCGAGTATTGAACAATCAGTCTTTATACGAGACAGAAATGCGTCTTACAGAAGGTGATGTGATGTATTCATCTGTATTTTATGCAGGAAACTCTACAGAGGCTCTTTTTGAGCTTAATTTTGATGCAGACGGAAAGACAAATGGTGCAACTTCTAATATATATGGAAATAGTGCAAAGGGTAAAAATGCACGTTTTGAGCCAACTTCGCAATTGTTTAATACATATCTGGATGTACAGTATGATTATCGGGCACGTGATTTTATAGCTGCAACTATAGAGGCTGGTAGCGATGGTTCAATTGTTCCTCCTACAAGTTTTAAGGTGTTTAAGTATGAAGGTCAAACACCTGCAGCAGCACTTGTTCCACATTTGTCTAGTGATTATTCTTACAGAACATCTACGAGTACGGCTAATTGGATATTTTATCGTTTGTCTGATATTTATCTTATGAAGGCTGAGGCAAAAGCAGAATTGGCAGTGACAGATGCTGATCGTAAGGAGGTTATTTCCTTGTGTAATGTTACGTATAAACGTGCTACAATGGAAATGGATTCATTGGAATATGCTGATTATTCGTCAATAGATGATGTGAAGGCAATGGTGCTTCAGGAACGTCAACGCGAATTGTGTTTTGAAGGTAAACGTTGGTATGATTTATTGAGAAAAGTAAGGCGTGAAGGTACGACGGCTAATGCTTATGCATTATTGGAAAAAGCTTATTCCCGTGAGATATCTGTTTATAAGGCACGTTTGTCTAATGTAGAAGCATGGTATCTGCCAATATCTTTAACAGAGATGAATGCTAATTCAAATCTGCATCAGAACTCATATTATGCGGCTAAAGAACAGTAATTTTAAAAAAAGAAGAATCATGGGAAGAACAATAATAAAAATATCATTTGGTTTAGGAGTGTTAGCACTCTTGTTTGGTTGTCAGGACCATTTGTGGGATGAACATTATGACATAGATAGTTCTGTAGAGACTCGTAATCTTATGCAGGTTCTTGAAAGTAAGCCTGAATATTCTGCATTTTGTGGAGTGGTTAAGAGTTACGGATTGGATTCTTTGCTGTCAACAGATCAGACTTTTACTGTGTGGGTGCCGGATAATAGTGCCATGGGTAATTATGTTGAAAACGAGAATACTAAGGAGCAGTTTTTAAACAATCATATTTCACGGTATTTGTATGGTATGGTTGATCTAGCCGATACGACAAATGTTCGTGTGAAAATGTTGAATGGAAAATCTCAGGATTATTCTCGTGAAGGTTCGGTTTATACATTTGCCGGAGTACCAATGGTGGGGACAGATATTTCAGCCAGCAATGGTGTAATTCATACATTGCGGCAGATTGCTCCATTTTATTATAATCTGTATGAGAATATTAAGTTAAAAGATAATCAGACAGATTCCATTTCAAAATTCCTGACGTCATTTGACGAATATAAATTTAATGAGGATAAAAGTACTATAATAGGTAAGAACGAATTGGGGCAGATCGTGTATGACTCAGTGTTTGATTTCAAAAATGCATGGTTGAGCCGTTATGGATTTTTGCATTCGGAAGATAGTGTTTATACAATGATAGTTCCAACCAATCAAGGGTGGGAGGATGGACTCCAACGTTTTAGGAAGTATTTCAGAACTTTTGGTGAAACTCTTAGAGACACGGTGAAGTCATTGATTATTCCTGAGCGTGATTATGCAATAGGTACATCGTTGGCGGATTCTTTGGCGGATGCATATTTGAAGCAAGCCATGTGCAGAGATCTTATTTTCCGTAAGAATGTTGATTTCTTTAATGTTCCTGGAGATTCTTTGTTTTCTACGTCTGGCAATGTGTTCCATCATCCGGCATATCTGTTGGAAGGAGCAGTTGAGGAGACAGTCAGCAATGGTCGGATATGGAAAACTTCACGATTGACATACAAACCGGAAGAGTCATGGCTGAAAGAAATTGTTGTAGAAGCGGAAAACACGTCAGGAAGAGAGTCAAACTATGCGGTTATCAGTTCACGCAGTACTTCATCTACTGTATTTCGTGATTCTGTGTCGGAGCAGCGTTATATAGAAGTTACCGCTACTAGCGAGAATCCTAGACAACAACCTATTGTACAGTTTACGGTTCCTAATACGTTGGCTGCCAAATATAATGTGTATTGTGTTTTTGTGCCGTCATGTGCTTATATGGAAGGTGTGGCGGCAGACAGTACAAAGGTGAATTTTTATCTGAACTATGTTCATGAAGATGGAAAAATGTATGAAGATCCTGTAATAGAGGCACCTGTGCCTACCAATGGCACTACGATGACAAAGATGTTTGTCACACAGATAGAGTTGCCTTACTCAAATTATTCTGATTCTCCGTTTGTTGGACCACAGACACAAGATGATGATTGTGTAAAATTGAGAGTTCAGGCCAATGTAGACCGTAATGAGACTACAAAGTTTACAAGAACTATGCGAATAGATTGCGTTATTTTTGAACCTGTAATAGAATAGTACAATGATGAATATATTGAAATATGCCATGATGACAATGGCTTGGGGGCTTGTTTCTACTGTGGTGGCGCAAAACAATGTGCAGGTAGCGGACAAGACAGGTGAGATTTATGCGAACGGTCAGATTACTGATGCACAGACCGGGAAACCGGTACAAGGTGTTAAGGTTGCTGCAGGGCCTTATTCCGCTTTGACAGATGAAAATGGGCACTATAAGGTTCGTGTGCCTTCATATATGGTGTGTCTTACACTTTCGTCAGAGGGGTATGCATCGCGCATGATAGCCTTACAAGGAGATTCAATAAAGAATGCATCAGTGTATAGTGATGCGTTCTTGACAATGAAAGGTGATGATGCATTTACCAATACTCAATTGGTGACTGTGGATGATGTTTTGGGCGAACGATGGGGAAGTGATATTAGAACTACAACGCGAAGCGCAGTAGGCGGAGAAGGCGCAAACATGTTTATTCGTGGGTATAACTCATTGAATGTAAATGCACAACCTTTAATAGTTGTTGACGGTACAATTTGGGATACATCTACTTTAGTGGAAGGAATTCATGACGGTTTTTATGAGAATCCATTGGCATTTATTGATGTTAATGATATTGAATCTGTACAGATTATTAAGGATGCTACATCCATATATGGAAGTAAAGGATCAAACGGTGTGATATTAATTTCTACAAAACGAGGCAGAAGTATCACGACGCGTATCGCTGCAGATATCTCATACGGCTTTGTCCAATCTCCAAAAGCTATGCGTATGATGGATGCCGGTCAGTATCGTACTTATTTGAGTGAGATGTTGAAAAATAGTGGTCAGGGTAGTAGTTTGGCAACCATATTTGACGGTTATTTGGGTATGAATCCTTCGGCAGCAGATTATTCTACCTACCACCAAAATAATGATTGGACCGATAATGTTACCCAAAATGGAAATATGCAACATTACGGTATTAATGTACAAGGAGGTGATGACATTGCAAAATATTCAATTTCGTTGAGCTATACGGGAAGTAAAGGTATAGTGAAAGAAACCGATTTTTCACGTCTGAATGCTAGAATTAACTCTGATGTGTTTCTAACCAAGACATTGACTTTAGGTACAGATGTGTATTTTTCTAATTTAAATTACACTTTGCAGGATGATGGTGTGAATGCGGCTACAGCGCCTCGCTATTTGGCTTTGATTAAGTCTCCGTTTCTTGTCGGTTATAGTTATACCGATGATGGTAAACAGTTGACAAATACTTTGAACGATGTGGATGACTTGGGGGTGTCTAATCCTTTAGCTTTGTTAAAGAATGCAGAAAATACGAACAAGCAATATCGATTCGGAGTGAGTCTTGCTCCGAAATGGGAAATTACCGATGATTGGACATTACAAGGACGGTTCAGCTATAATTTTAATAATTCAAAGAGTCATTATTTCTCACCTATGGTGGGTGTTTCACCTCAAGTCGTCGGAAACCAAATATGGGAAAATACTGTTAAAGACCAGACCGTTATTCAAAATAGCTTGTATGGCGATGTGATGTTATCATATCGGAAACTGATTGCTGATAATCATCTGGTGGATGCTTATGCCGGCTATCGTATTATGAACTCTTCATTTGAAAGTGTTTATGAAGACGGACATAATACCGGTAATGATAAGGTGTCTAATATGAACAATTCTCTTTCATATCGTACAGTGGATGGTTTAAATACCAATTGGAATTCCGTAGCATTGTTTGCGCAAGCTAAATACACTTATCAAGAACGATACACGTTGTGGGGAGCTGTTTCTTTTGATGCGTCCTCTCGTTTTGGAAAAGATGCTCCTAACGCTTTTCGCTTTTGTGGAGGTACGTGGGGAAGCTTTCCAAGTGTTGGTGGTTCTTGGTTAGTTAGTAATGAGCGTTTTATGCGTACGTTAAGATTTATAGACAGATTGAATTTACGTGCAAGTTACGGTATTACAGGAAATGATAATATTGATGGAATGTATGGTTATTCCTATCTTACGGGAGTTAACTATTTAGGTTCTGCAGTTGGTCTTAAATTGGCAAATTTGGCAAATTCATCTTTGAAATGGGAAACAACAAGAAAATGGAATGTTGGTGTGGACTTAGCTTTCCTTAACGACCGTATTGGGATAAGTTTTGATTATTTCAAGCATAAAACGGAGGATTTGTTGACATGGAAGCAGGCTGATACTGAAACAGGCCTGGAAACATATCTCTCAAACGGTGGTGAACTGTCGAATAAAGGTTTTGAGATTGCTTTTTCTGCAAAGGTAATGGATATGAAACATTTTAAATGGAATGCAGAGTTGGGTTTAGCAAAATACAAAAATGAGATTCTTGCTTTACCAGATGGCGACTATAAAACGGAAATATTGGATGGTGAGATACTTACAGCTGTAGGAAAACCTGCAGGAGTTTTCTGGGGATATGTTGCGGATGGTGTATATGCAACAGAGTCAGAGGCCAGTGCTGCAAACCTGGTGATACAGAATTCCGATGCTTCTTACAGTCAGTTTCATGCCGGTGATGTTCGTTTTGCGGATCTTTACAAAGATGGCAAACTGGATGATAAGGACAAAACAATTATAGGTGATCCGACTCCTAAATTCACAGGAACGTTCGCTAATAGATTTACAGTAGGACACTTCACTTTGGATGTGTTATGTTCATTCAAATGCGGCGGAGACATCTACAACTATCAGCGTCAGACTCTAGAAAGCATGTCAAACACGTATAATCAGACTGCTGCGGCCATGAATCGTTGGCGTTATGAAGGACAGACTACGGATATGCCAAAAGCAACATTTGGTGATCCAATGGGTAATAGTCGATTTAGTTCGCGTTGGATAGAAGACGGCAGTTTCTTTAAACTGAAGAATGTTCGTTTGGCATATGAGTGGCCGATTAATAATGTATTTATTCAAGGTGTGACATTTTGGGCTGGCGCTTCTAATTTGTTGACACTGACAAAATATCTTGGCCCGGATCCTGATGTATCTATGCAAAGTGGAGTGCTCTATCAGGGTATTGACAATGGTTTGTTGAGTCACGGACGTTCTTATCAGATTGGTGTAAAACTTAATTTATAAACGACATTATGAACAAGTTCTTTAAATATACATTATCCTTATGTTGCATGGGTTGCCTGTGTGCCTCATGTACAGATTTCTTTGAAACAGACTCCGATGCGGTGCTGAAAACCGAGGGGCAGCGTTATCAGGATGAGTCTGTGGCACGTGCCGGTTTATTTGGCCTGTTACAAGGATTGCAGACAATAGGCGACAATTATGTGATTATGGGTGAATTGCGTGGCGATTTGATGGATGTTACGGCGAATTCTTCACAGGAATTGCGTGACATCAGCCAATTTGATGTTGATACAGAGAATTCTTATCTGAAAGAACGTCAGTATTATGCTCTTATTAACAATTGTAATTATTATATCCACCGTTTGGATACTACTATTACTAAACGTGAGGATGAGAATAGTTATCCTGTAAAGATATTGCGTCCTTATATGGCGCAGGCAAAAACCCTCCGTGCCTGGTGTTATTTGCAATTGTGTCTGGATTACGGCAAGGTGAAATATACTGATGAAGCTTTTCTGGATGTCAGTAAACCTGTTGAGACGCAGACATTAGGACTTGATGCTTTATTGCCGTTGCTAATTAAAGATTTGGAGGATGTTTTGCCATGGATGGTATCTGACGACACACCGGTAAGCAGTGGCTGGGTACAAGGAAATGCCGATCCAGGTTTTGCTAACTCCATACGCTATGAGAGCTATATGGCTAATCAACTTATGTTGCCAGTGCGTTTTGTGTTAGGCGAACTCTATATGTGGAATCAGGATTTTCAGAAAGCTGCACAAACATACTATGATTTGATTTATCTTAATCGTTTGACAGTTTCTTCTTCTTATGCTAATTCATATAATGAGACAACGCTTTTAGTTGCAGGTAAGAACTGGGCTAATCAGTTTTCTGGTTTTAATTATACGGACATATTGACAGCTATACCATTTACAGATGAATATACGGATAATTCGTCTGGTTTATCAAAGATGTTCAATACGACTTATGTTCTGGCACCTTCTGGAGTATTGATTGATATGTTTAATCAGCAGGCTTATTCTATCAATACAAAGCCTGTGACAGGAGATTTGAGAGGAATGTATGGAACATATACGGATAAGACAGAGACTGTGAATGGCAGTGAGACGGAACGTGCTTATGTGGACAAGTATAATTATATGAAGGCTAACGATAACAGTTATGCAATATTATGTCGCACGGCTTTAGTTTATTTGCGTTATGCCGAAGCCATTAATCGTTTGGGTAAACATAAATTAGCTTTTTATGGCGTGTTGAAATACGGACTGAATAAAAACACATATGAATTATATAATTCATTATTAAAAGACGAACTGACAGGTGAGCCTTATCTCGACTTTGGTGTGACACAATCAGGGCAGACTGGAATTTTTGATGGCAATAAAGGACTTCATGGCCGTGGCTGTGGTTTGCAGAATTTGGAGCTGGACCCGACCTTTGTTATAGAAGAATGTGCTACGGAACAGGATTCCATGTTGTATGTTGAAGATAAACTCATGACGGAATATGTATTGGAAACGGCTCTTGAAGGAAATCGTTTTCATGATTTGATGCGCATAGCGCGTTATCGTAACGATCCGACTTATCTGGCAGAAAAGGTAGCTGATAAATTTTCAACTGGCGAACGTGAAGTTATTTATCAAAAATTATTAGATCGTCAGAATTGGTATTTACCATCAACTGTAAAATGGGAATAAATAGATGTTTATAAAATAAAAAGCAGAGATGTAAGAGGCTGTTTCTTCTTCATCTCTGCTTTTTTATTATTCTTTAATTACTTCAAATAGTAGCATCAGACTTTTAATGTGATGTCTTGAGCAAGGTGTTTTGTATTTCTGATAAGGAAAGATTTTTTCTATAAGATTTATCTTGAATAATTCAATCTTGTTACCGTCAGATTTGGCGGTAGAGTGTTGAAGTGGTATTATATATAATAAATAGTTTCACACTTGAATTTTTCCTTAAAAATATTAGTTTTATGCTACAATTATTGTTTTTCTCAAAAACTCCTTCACCCCTTCACAAATAGTTATAATATTTTTATTATCAGGATAATAAGTGTGAAGGGTGATCCTTCACATAGCGATTAAATTCCTTCTTTTGCTTATTTTCTGTGAATGACTGTCCGGATAAGTCAAAAATCAGACATTACATTTTGTTTTTATTAAGAAAATCGGACAAAAAGCCTACCGCCGGGACCGTAACCGTGCAGAAAAATATTCCGGTACGGTTACGGGTATCACCGTAACAGTGCGGAAAAAGATTCATAAAGTGCAGGATTGAATCCGTAACCGTACGGAAAAAAACTCACGACCGTATGCATTTCAAGATAAATTCATCAGGTGTGAAGGAGCGGTGAAGGAGATGTGAAGGATAGCCCTTCACACCTAACTTGTTGTATGCCTGTTTCTTGTCCGGCAATGTGAAGGAGTAGGGACGGTAAATGAAAAAAACTCTATAAGGAAGAATACTGGGACGCACGCATGTTATATTTTTTCGTTCAACATAGCGTGTTTTCTTCAGAAGAACAAAAAACGGTATGTAAATCAGCTCAAATGTAACTAGATATATTCAAAGGTTGCCACAGGTGAAGAAAGACTATCATAGTAAGTTCAATTCTGTCGTATATTTGTTTGAAAGACTAAAATGTTATGATTATAATTTATATATTCTCATGTTACGTTCTCATATGAAGGGTGAAGAAATAAAGATTTATTCGGATATATTAAAGCTGAACGGTTAAACTAAAATAAAAGGTGCTGGGATTAAAATGTATGTATCATACAATTAACCTCATTGGAACAATTTGACAAAATAACTCCAAACCGGTCTGTTAGAAAACTAGAAACGTTTACTTCTGAACTTATAAGCAATATGGTTATCCTCATAATTTTTTTTGTTGTTCTGTAAGTATTTGTCTGAATTTTGTCGTATTAGTGGTAGTGAAAGAGATTTATTGTTTATCTTAAAATATTAGTTATGAATGTAAAAAAATTACTAAGTGTATGTATTTTGTTGGCTGGTTTTAGTGTCGTGAAGGCTACGACATGGATACCGATTAAAGCGGAATTTGATAAGAATAATCATTATTTCCTTTACAATGTTGGAGCTAAAAAGTTTTTAAATATTGGGTCTGGTGATGCTTCTCAAGCTGTGGCAAGTGATATAGGACTTGATATATTTATACGAGATTTTACTGATACTTGGGGTATTTCTTATAATGTCTATAGTGTTGGTAAATTTGATTTTTGCCGTGACGAAAGAAAGATGGGAGAAGGAGCAGTTGTGCTTTGGAATAGTGGGAATCATAATGAACGCAAATGGAAGTTTGCCTTAGTTAGTGGTGAGGAAAATGTTTATACGATTCAAGTTCCTGAAACTGACGACTTGTATCAGGAAGGTGAATATTTCGGTTTGAATCCTGATAAAAAAGATAATCCAAATGGATTCTATTTCGATACGAACTATGAAAAGTACAAAGAGAATTGTCACTGGTATTTTGTCGCAGTAGATGACGGTAATCGTTATTTGGCAGCCCAAAAACTGTTAGCTGAAATAAAAGATGCCGAAGGTTATGGAGCAACTTCAGAACAAGTTTCAAAGGCACAGGCGGTGTATGATGATATCAACAGTACACAACAAGCGTTAGATGGAGCGATTTCTGAAATGAGAGCTTTTAAAGTAAGACTTCAGCAGTCTAAGGCAACATTAGATTCTCCTGTTGATATTACAAAGATGGTGGGAATTGCTGATTATAAAGATCTTCCGCATAATATGTATACAGACTGGACTAATGAAATGATAAAATCTGGAACGAGAGATCTTGTTGTTGATGATAAAGTAAATTATACGGGGCCAAAACTGTTGCCTGAGAATCTTAATCTTCCAATGATTGATATATATTCTGATGGTGAATTTAAAGGTTCTTTCTATAAAACATATACCGGTCTGCCACAAGGATTTTATACGTTCAAATTACAGGCTGTGGTTTATGATAAAGACTTGGCTGGTGGTCATGAAGGTCTTTATGTTTTTGCTAATGATGAAAGAGTTGCAGTCAATGAAAGTAATGCAATTGCGGAGTATTATGAAGTGACGACCTGGGTTGGCGAGGATGGAACATTAAAAGTCGGTGTGGAACAGCCCGAAGATGGTGATTATACACAGCTGTTTATTTCAGACCCTCAATTATATTATTCAAGAGCTGCTTATAACGCAACTGTTACAAGCGCCGGATATGGAACATTGTGTTTGCCATTTGATGCGGACGTTCCTTCTGGAGTAGAGGCATATTCAATAACCGGTACTAATGGTAATAGTCTTGAAGTGAGTCAGGTTAATGAAATTAAGGCAAATCAACCGGTCTTGTTGAAGAATAGTGGTGAATATCTGTTTGAGGCGAAAGGAACGCCGTCTTCTTTGATGACAGGGTCGGAGAGTCTGACTTCAGGTTGTCTAGTCGGTACATATATAAAAACGGATGTGCCTGTTAACAGCTATGTGTTGCAGAATCAGTCTGAATATGGTGTGGCATTCTATAGAGTTGGAACAGAACAGCCAAAGATTACACCTTTTCATGCTTATATCTCTAAACAGACCGCAAATGCTAATATTAAAGCCTTATTGTTGCCAGGCAGTGATGTAACCGGTATTATTGAAAACGTTGTAGAAGATGTTTTGGTTGATGTTTATCGGTTGGATGGTACTTGTGTACGTCATTCGGTTAAAAACGGTCAGGCACTTGAAGGTTTGCAGCGAGGAATTTACATCGTAAACGGAGAAAAGAAATGTGTAGAATAATTTTATATTTAAAATAATAGGAAAGTATGAAGAAACAATATAACAAACCCTGTGTAACGGTTTTTGCATATCAATTGCAGCATATGCTTTTAACGGTGTCTTGTGGCTTGGATAATCAACATGAAGCGGATAAGGACTTAGACGTATTGTCTAATGAAAACCATTTTGGTGGTCTATGGGAATAGTTAAAATAGTAAGTAATTAATTATGAACTGATGAAAATGAGAGGAGAATAAAGTTCTGTTTATTTTCTTCTCATTTTTTATATAAGTACTATGAGAACATTAAAATTTATTTTGTTTTTTATCCTGTTAATAGAAGGAAATGCTGTTTATTCGGCAGAGTGGAAACATCCTGAACCGGCAGGAGTTGACAGAATCAGTCCTGACTCGGTTTATTATTTATTCAATATAGGAACATCAGGATTTCTTATGAATGGAGGAGCTTATGCAACTCAAGCCATATCATATAGGCAAGGATTAAAAATTCAGTTGCAGAAGTCTGAAAATGAGAAAGCTCAGAATGAGTATTATATATACAACCTGTTGAAGCAACGTTTTGTTTTTGCAACACAAACAGATGCTCGTGTTCAAGATGGAAAAGGTGTTTTTGTAGATGGTAAGTCACCTTTTGGGTGGAATATTACACAATCTGATGCCGGTATCTTTAATATTCAGGTTGCCGCATCGCAGACTGATTTGTATAAAGCAGATAATTTTTTAGGTAGAAATTTTCAGAAAACCACTTATTTATCCGGATTCTATTATGATACAGACGTATCTGAACATACAGAAAACTGTCAGTGGATTTTTTTGACAGAAAAAGAGTATATGCGATATCAGACTGAGTTGTCACGTTATAATGAGGCTATGAGGCTTTCTGATAAGATACAGCAGGCGCGTGTTAAAGGAGTTTCAGAGGACGTAATAAATGAGGCCGAGAAAGTATATCGTAATACCGGCAGTTCTGAAGACGAGTTGACAGCGGCAATTACCGCGCTTTATAAAGGAGGATTGAAGGTTTTTGTTCATCCTGGTATAATAGTAAATCAAAGTGGCATACAACGTATGCGTGAGTCTATCTTTAATCAATATTATCCTGTATATGAAAGTTTTTGTTTGTTAAGGTCTTCTCCTCGGGTGAGTGATAATTATGAGATGAATGGGCCGTATCCTTATATTTCGCGTGACCATCCGGATTACAAATATACCAATAATGGTATGACATCTGATTTTAGCGCGGCTTATGAGAATACTTTAATGTGGATATTGACAGACCGGAAAAGCTATGCCGATAAAGCCATACAAATACTTGTGGCTTATGCTGATAATCTGAAAGGTATACCCGAATCTAATGATCGTCCTTTATTGGTCGGACTGGAAGGAATAAAAATTATACGGGCAATTGAACTGTTAAAATATACCGGTTCTGATATAAGTGAAACAGATATTTTGAAAGTAGAAAATATGCTGAAAACACATTTTATTCCTGTGATGGAACAGTTTTATAATACTTCTCCTTATACGAATGGAAATTGGGGATTTATCGTAACAATGGCCTATATGGGAGCTGCTATTTTGTTTGATAACACAGAGATGTATGACCGGGCATGTGATTTTTATCTTAATGGGCATGATAACGGGACATTAACTAATTATATTGATGCGGAAACCGGACAGTTACAGGAAAGTGGGCGAGATCAGCAACATTCTATGCTGGCGCTCGGTTGTATGGGAATGATATGCGAAATGGGATATTTGCAGGGAGATTCTCTTTATGAATTGTTGGACAGTCGTTTAAGAAAGGGATTTGAATATGTCGCATGTTATAATATGGGTTATGATGTGCCTTTCAGAACATGGGATGACATTTCCGGTAAGTATTGTAATTGGCATAGTATTTCTTCTCAAGGTCGTGGACGTATACGTGGTATCTTTGAGATTGCATATAATCATTATGTTCATCGTAAGGGATTGAAGATGCCATATACTGAAGAACTTTTGTTGAAGAATCGTCCAGAAGGACTTTGTAACGAGAGTGATTGTGGTTCATTGTTGTTTTGTGAAAGTGCACCATTGCCGGTTGATGTTGAGTTGGGACATATGAATACTGATTTTAACAGTTCGGAAACCAATGTGGACGACTGGACTCCTGTTACATCCGGTGTGACAATAGAAAGAGAATTAAATAGTATGAAAGTAAATATGAGCCAACAAAATGATGGTACTTATCGGGGCGATATTCAACGTGTGAATCGCACTTTGATTGATGGACGGAATTATCCGTTTTTTGCTCTGAAAATAAAAGGTATATCAAAAGATAATTTAGCATTGGATACTGATCGTGGTCCGTTTGGTAATACTGGTTATGGCAAGTGGCAGATGTTGGGAGATGACATTTATTATTGTGACATGTTGTCTAAACCATTTGGAGGTACCCAATTGACGGATCATGATATCTGGGAGTTGTCCAAATTTGCCTTTAAGGTTGCCGGTGTGCGAAATAATGATTCTTATACGATAGAGTGGATGAAGACATTTCATTCCTTATCAGATTTGCAGAATTTTGTAACAGAGGTTAACGGCAGCATTAAAGATGAACATGTCTGTTTTTGGCAAGAAAACGGTGTTTTAAGACTATGTGCCACTTCTGTTTTGGAGAATATTCGTTTGATATCAGCAGACGGACGTCTTTGCGGTTTGGTGCCTTGTGCTTCTGGAAGTATAAGCTTATGTCTGTCTTCATCAGGATGTTATTTTTTGTCATATTCAGTTGATGGCATACGGTATGTCCGGAAAGTGATATGTCCTTGATATTTTGTGGTAAAAGTTGGCCGTAATGAATTTAAGGGTAGGTATTGTTTCTACCTTATTCGTATTGAAATAAAAAAGCAGTAATGAATATGAAGAGAATATTATTGGGAGTAGGAGTGTTATGTCTGTCTTTGTCATTGTCCGCCCAAAAAGGCGGGCGGCGTGCTTTGCTGTTTACACAAGAACGTATCGAGGCTGCTAAGAGGCAGGTGGAGTCTGACACTTGCATTGCCCGTTGTTGGAATGAGATTGAGAGTAAGGCTAAGTCTGCGTTGCGACGGACAAATGTGGGGGATGCGGATTATTTGGCCTTGGTCTATAAGATGACTGGAGAACAGGCTTACGCGGACAAGTTGAGAGATATTTTGTACAAGGTCACGGAGGCACAGACTTGGGGTAGCGAGGAGATGCTTGCGCGCAAACCGGTTTGGCGTGCCGATTTGGGATTGGCCGACAAATGTTACAGATGTGCGTTGGCCTATGATGCGGTTTATTCCGTATTGAGCCGTAAAGACCGTAAAGAGCTTGCGGAGCGGTTGATGGAAATGGGAGTGAGACCGTCTGTTGAGGACTGGGTTGTGGAGCCTACCCGAATACATTCCTTAAACTCAATGGGGCATAATTGGTGGACGTCATGTGTCTATATGGGAGGAATGCTGGCTTTGGCTTTACGTGATGAGATTCCTCAGGCGCGTGAATGGGCAGAGGAATTGAATGAAATTATGCCCGAGTGGTTTGGTTTTTCCGGAGATGTGTTACAGAATAAAATCAAAACGTTTGATGATGCGGGAGGTATGTACGAAAGTCTGAATTATGCAAATTTTGGTATTATGGAGGCTTTGTTATTTCGACTTGCGTGGAAACATGTTTATCCGGACAAGACCTTGCCGGAGATTCCACAACTTAAACAGCTTCCTGTGTTTTTCGCTTCGGTTTGCTATCCTCATAATGGTGTACTGTATAGCATAAACTTTGGGGATGGCCATAAAAACGTGGCGGCAGATGCCAGTCAGATTTTGTTGTATGCATTGGGATATCGTGATCCGGGTATATTGTGGTATATAGCTCAGGTCAAAGAGGGGCAGCATCGTGACGGTTATTACCGTAATCGTCCGATGGGTTTTCTTTATATGCCGGATTTGAAAAAAGCGCCGCTTTGTCCGCCATATGCTATGTCTAGACTGTTTGCTGATTTTGGATGGGCCACAATGCGCAATTCGTGGGCAAAAGACGCCACTATGCTGGCCGTCAAAAGTGGGCAGACATGGAATCATTCTCATGCTGATGCCAACTCTTTTATTTTGTTCTATAAAGGAGTGGATATTTTGAAAGATGCAGGAAACTGTAGTTATCCTAATCCGGAGTATCGTGAGTATTTTTTCCAGAGTGAGGCGCATAATGTGGTGTTGTTTGACGGTGAAGGTCAGTCGCGTGAGCAACAGTATCAAGGTTCTATGCTTAGAGGTAGTCTTCACTATCTGATGGATAACGGACAGACAAAGTATCTTTTGGCTAATGGTACGGGACCGATGGCGGATAAGTTCAGCAGAAATTTTCGCCATTTTTTCTGGAAAGACAGTGTAATTTATATTATTGATGACATAAAGTCGCATAAACAGGGGCATTTCGAATGGCTTTGGCATTATAATGGTAAGGCTGTGAAGCGCGGTTCGGATTTGACAATAACGTCGGACAGTGCATCTGTAGTAGTACGTCCGTTGTATCCACGCTTGTTGGCATTATCTAATTTTGTGCATGACTATCCCGAGGATTTGTACTGGGAGGTGAGAAAAGGTCCGACTGAGTATCTTGATGGAGAGGAAGAGTATTATTCTTTTCATCTTCCTGGGCAGACTGATAGGATTAAAGGTGTAACGGCCGTCATTCTTAAACAAACGCCTGAGGACAAAGACTTACCAATTATGGAGAAAACCGAAGGTAAGGACTGGATTGGGTTAAAAGTAAGGCAACATGGTAAAGTGACAGACATTTACATTAATCAGTTGGCTGATGGTAGACTCATGCACAGCAATTCCTGGATAGAGGCAGATGGTTGGACAACTGACGCTTATATGTTTGCAGTTACTTATGATGAAGGTACAGATCCAGCAAAATCAACAGATTTGTTCGTTTGCTATGGCAGTGCGTTGCGTCGTGGTGAAACTTCATATTTTTCTTCTTTGGCTAAACTATATTATATGCAAAGTTGTAATGATGGTAATTGGGATATAAGAGTCGATGGCCAGGCGTACATTCATGCGGATTTTAGAGTACTTGCCAGACCGAATTGTTTACGAGTAAATGGTAAAGATCATAAATTGATTTATGATAAAGGTTATGTTACATTAAAGTTCAATTTGTATAAGTGAATTGTAAATAAATTGTAATGTTCATATAGTTTACATTATTTTTAGACCATTTTAATCTTATTGAGAGTCTTGGAATTTGATAGATCTAATATGATATACATATGAATATCAATGTAAGACTATGTGGAAATGCTATTTCCAGAGAAATCCTATTACGCCATTATAGTTGTTTTTAAAACATATTGTTGATGAACGAAATGCTTCTCTGTAATTGCCTTAATAACACTATAGTGATTAGATAGAAATTATAAAAGATATTTAATGGTTTTATATTTAAAATTATGATAATGAGTAAAATAAGAATACAAAATATTGTTTTAGTAGTAATTTTCTTGTTGAGTCCAATTGCAGTTATCGCTCAATCTGTTTATCCAGGACAATATAACGAAAAAATGAAAGTGAAGAATAAGGTTGAAGTGCAAGCTGAAAGTTTTAATTTACAAGATGTTCGTTTGCTTCCGGGACGTTTTCATGATAATATGATGAGAGATTCAGCATGGATGGTTTCTATTGGTGTAGATCAACTTTTACATAGCTTTCAAACAACAGCAGGTATTTACTCAGGACGTGAAGGAGGATATATGACTGTGAGAAAGCTAGGTGGTTGGGAATCTTTGGATTGCGAGTTGCGAGGCCATATAACAGGACATTTATTGTCTGCTTATGCTTTAATGTATGCAGCTACAGGTAGTCATATTTTTAAATTGAAAGGAGATAGTCTTATTGTAGGATTGTCTGAAGTTCAGTCTGTTTTTCAAACAGGTTATTTGAGTGCTTTTCCAGAGGAACTTATAAATCGTAATATACGTGGGACTAATGTTTGGGCTCCTTGGTATACTCTTCATAAATTATTATCAGGATTAATAGATCAATATTTATATGCTGATAATAAGCAGGCTTTACAGATTGCGATAAAATTCGGAGATTGGGCTTATAATAAATTAGCTCCTCTATCAGAAGAGACAAGGAGGAAAATGATTAGAAATGAATTCGGGGGAATTAATGAATCTTTTTATAATCTTTATGCTTTAACTGGAAATGAGCATTATTATTGGTTGGCAGGTTTCTTTTATCATAATGATGTAATAGAACCGTTAAAAGATAAAAAAGATGAGTTAGTACCTTTACATACAAATACTTTTATACCAAAAGTATTAGCAGAAGCACGTAATTATGAGTTGACATCAGGGGTGAAGTCAAAAGAACTTTGTGAGTTCTTTTGGTACACAATGGTTGATAAACATACTTTTGCACCGGGTTGTAGTAGTGATAAAGAACATTTCTTTGCTCCTTCAGAATTCTCAAAACATATCAGTGGGTATACAGGAGAAACTTGTTGTACATATAATATGTTAAAGCTAAGTCGTCATTTATTTTGTTGGAATGCATCTTCAAAAGTGGCAGATTATTATGAGAGAGCGTTGTATAATCATATTTTAGGTCAACAAGATCCTCAAACAGGAATGGTTGCTTATTTTTTACCTTTATTGTCAGGGGCACATAAAGTTTACAGTACACCTGAGAATTCATTTTGGTGTTGTGTAGGAAGTGGTTTTGAGAGTCATGCTAAATATGCAGAGGCCATTTATTATCATCGTAATGATAATCTTTTTGTGAATTTATTTATCCCTTCAGAATTGAATTGGAAAGAAAAAGGATTGAAATTAAGACAAGAAACAGATATTCCGAATACTGAAACTACACGATTGATTCTTAATTTAAAGACTCCTACGCGATTGATTTTAAATATCCGTTATCCCAAATGGAGTGGAAAAGTGACACTCAAAATAAATGGAAAAAAACTTCGTATTTGTCATCGCCCAGGGACATATATAAAATTGTCTAGATTATGGAGAAACGGCGACTGTATTGAAGTGACCTATCCTATGAATTTATATGTTGAATCTACACCTGATAATCCTCAAAAGGGAGCTGTGATTTATGGCCCAATTGTATTAGCTGGTCTTCTTGGCACAGAAGGTATGAAATCACCTGCGCCTTATTCAAATTCTAAAATTTATAATGATTATTATACATATGATTATCGCATACCTCAGAATTTACCAGTATCATTAAAATATGATCCAGACAAAGAGAATTTGAATTTAAAACGTATTCCTGGGAAATTTGAGTTTGTTAATGAGAATGGTGTAAAAATGATTCCTCTTTATGAAGCTCATCGGCAACGTTATGTTGTATATTGGGATTTATTGAAATAATATAATTCATTTTGATTATAATATTCCCAGATTTCTTATAGGAAAATTATTGATAAATAAAAATAGGATGAGTAATCCTCACGGACACCTCATCCTACACTTCGCAATGAACAGTAGAGAAAATTATTTATCTCATTAAAGATGATAATGCACGAATTGCTTTTTCTGTAGCTTTATTATCGCAATAGATGATAACTTTGTTTTTGGTTGAATCCGTTACAACAGTATCGTTAAGAGTGATGTTCTGTTCAACCACGGGTTCAGACTTAGCTGGTTCCGTTACAACAGTATCGTTAAGAGTGATGTTCTGTTCAACCACGGGTTCAGACTTAGCTGGTTCCGTTACAACAGTATCGTTAAGAGCGATGTTCTGCTCAACCACGGGTTCAGACTTAGCCGGTTCCGTTACAACAGTATCGTTAAGAGCGATGTTCTGCTCAACCACGGGTTCAGACTTAGCCGGTTCCGTTACAACAGTATCGTTAAGAGCGATGTTCTGCTCAACCACGGGTTCAGACTTAGCCGGTTCCGTTACAACAGTATCGTTAAGAGCGATGTTCTGCTCAACCACGGGTTCAGACTTAGCCGGTTCCGTTACAACAGTATCGTTAAGAGCGATGTTCTGTTCAACCACGGGTTCAGACTTATTAGGTTCAGTTACGACAGTATCATTAAGTGCAATAGTGTTGGTTGAATCGTTTGTGATTGTGTCGTTAGTTACAATTTCTGTTTGTGCAAATGCGCACCCCATTCCCATTGCCATGATGGCGGTTACAAAAAATTTTTTCATGTTCTTTTATTTTTAAGTGTTTGTACTATTAATTGATTTTTGTTCCTACATTAATATGTGACAAACGCTATGCCAAAAAAACATGTTTTTGTAAATCTCAGATAATTAACGAATTGTGTAAATTAGGCTTTTGGGAAGGTGTAGATTATTGTGGAAATGATGTGGAATAATTCCACACTATGATTGTGGAATATTGTAGAGTTTTAATTTATTGTAGAGAGTTTTACGATCTATTCCGAGGAGGATGGCAGCTTTACTTTTATTGTGATTAGCTGTTTGTAGAGCTTGCAATATGCGCTCTTTCTCAGAAGTCTCATCGTGTAGCCGTAAATCGATGTTTATATCTGTATTTCCTTGTACATTAAATTCATTTGAGAGATTAAGTTCTTGTTTAGTGATGAAATCACCTTGGGCTAAAAGTGTTGCACGTTTAATGATATTCTTCATTTGTCGTAGATTACCAGGCCATGAATAATTCATTATAGATTGTGAAACATATGGGTCGAAGCCTATAATATCTTTTTCTAACTCACGATTGGCTTGTTGAAGAAAAAAATCTGCAAATAAAAGGATATCTTCTCCACGATCTTTTAAAAGAGGCATGTGAAGTGTAAATTCGTTAAGACGATGATAAAGATCCTCACGAAATTGTCCGTTTGCAATTGCTTTAGGTAAATTTTCGTTTGTTGCGCAGATGAGGCGTACATCAACTTCTATTTCTTGAGTTGAGCCTATAGGTCGGATACGGTGTTCCTGAATAGCTCTAAGTAACTGCACCTGTACATCGTAACTAAGATTTCCAATTTCATCTAAAAACAATGTTCCACCGTTGGCTTCAACAAAAGCTCCTGTCTTATCGGTAACAGCTCCGGTAAACGAACCTTTTACATGTCCAAAGAATTCAGAAGCTGATAGTTCTTTCAACATGGCACCGCAATCGATAGCAACAAATGGCTTGTCTGAGCGTTTACTAAGTTGATGGATGCGGTGAGCTACATATTCTTTTCCTGTACCACTTGCACCATATATGAGTACAGACATAGGTGTCGGGGCTACTAACGCCACATAATTATATAGTTGTCTGGCAGCTTCGCTTTTTCCTTCCATGAAAATAGGAGCTTCATTATGGTGGATTATGGCGCTATGTTTTTTCTCTTTTTCTATTTTAATAGATGTCGATTGATTTTTGTGTAATGCGTCTTGAATTTTTTCTAGCAATAAATCTGGTTGAACAGGTTTGGCAATATAATCGCTTGCACCTTGTTTCATAGCTTCTACTGCATTCTGTACTTCGGCATAACTGGTCATAATGATGACCGGACTGTTGATTTGCTTTTTCTTCATCCACGATAGAATATATAATCCATCTTTATCAGGTAGACGTAAATCGGATAATACAAGGTCAAATTTTTGTTTGGAGAGAATTTTTTCCGCATTCAATACATTTGAAACTGTATCTGCGTTAAATCCTTTCCGTTCGAGCCATGTCTTTAACATTTTTGAGAATGTTAAGTCGTCTTCAACAATCAGAATAGAAGTCATTTGCAATGATTTATTTTAAGCAAAGATACTGGCTTTTGTTCTTTTTTGTTTATTATGGTGCTTTTTTTAAGTGTTTTTATATTCCTTGAAAATATTCTTTAGATATTTGATGATATCCCGTAATGAATCTAATATATGAATTGCGGCTTGTTGATGTTCTTCTGTCCATTTGGAATGATCATGACGTGCGTTGTCAAGCATTTTCATGTCATTGATTACATCTGCTCCTATAAGAGTAAATGTTGGAAGAAGTTTATGGGCAAGCTGGCAGATATCCTGATGATCATTGTTTTTAATTGCCTCGGTCATTCTTGATTCATGAGTGATTGATTCTGTGAGAAATACAGTTAGAATTTCATCGGCTGCTTTTTTGTCATCGCCAGCAAAAGTTGTGAGTGCATCAAAATTAAAACGTTTGGATGTTGTATTGTTTGATATTGTAGGATGAGTACTTTCTGTAAACCTTATATTGGTTGCTTTGTATATTGCAGATTTTAATTCGTTAATATTAAAAGGCTTATATAGACATGTCGAAAAATTTTTTGCTTTAAAGTCTTCTTCTTGCAGGTCTTGTCGTGCTGTAATGGCTATGACCGGTAATGTATCAAACCCTTTCTGATGGAGTTTTTCCATTAATTCAAAACCATTTAGTGCAGGCATTTGAATATCTGTCAGCAATAAGTCGGGTAGGCTTTCGCTGAGTAAATTAAAAACATCTTCAGGTTGAGTGCAACAGGTAATTTTCCAATTTTGATTTTTATCTGTAGTTGTTGGATGTATTTGTTCAAGCATAGCTTTGGTTAATTCCAATTGTATCCGGTCATCGTCAATAAGTAGGATATGCAAAGGTGGAATATTTCCCGATAAAAGCATATTGGGGGAAAATCTATTTTTATCTGTTGCGGATTCTGTAGTAGAAGGTACAATTTCAATAGGGATAGTTACTGTGAAGCAGCTGCCTTTACCTGGCGTACTTTGTAGTGTAATAGAACCGTGTAAAAGCTCTACCAGTTTTTGTGTAATAGATAATCCTAATCCGAAACCTTCTTCTCCTTGAGCACTGCGCAGTCGTGTGAAAGCTTGAAATATACAGATTTGCTCTTCTTTTGTCATACCGCATCCCGTATCACTTACGTTAAAGTGTATATCTTTATCATTTAGCTTTACGTTTAATGTGATATTTCCTTTTTGAGTGAACTTTAACGCATTGCTGATCAGGTTTTCTGTAATTTGCCGGATTCTGAATGCATCTCCTCGACAAGTACATTCTGATGTTGCTTGATAATTAAATGTAAGTTTTAAGCCTTTCTTGCTTGCGGTAGGTAAAAAGCCATTATAAATGGTTTCCATAAGCTGATGAGGATCAAAGCTAACTATCTGTAAATCCATTTTTTGGGCTTCAAGACGATGATAATCTAATAAAGAATTGACCAGATTAAGTAAGTGGTTGGCTGCGCTTTTGATATTATTTAGGTAAAAAGTTTGTTTTTTTTCTGTTATCAGAGGGATAAGAAGGTCTGTATATCCTAATATGGATCCTGTTGGTGCCTTGATGTCATGAGTGATGGTTAGCATAAGTTTTTCGCGTGCAGACAACAATTCTTCAGCTTTTTCTTTTGCCTGCTCAAGTGCTTTTCGATAATGATTGCTGCGATTATTATCACGGCGTACCAACATAAAGAATATGAATGACAGCAGAATGGCACACAGTGTGACACATCCCATAATGAGAGTTGCATGTTGACGTGCTTTAACAGCCTTATCTGTTTCTGTTTGTATCCACAATTGTTCGTCTTGTTCAATACTTTCTAGCAATTGAGCTAGTCTGTAACTTAATTCTATTCCTACATAATTAAGTTGTTCAATTTGCATTTTAAGACGGCTTTTACGCTGAATTTTAGATTGATGTACTTCTTTTTCGATATCTGTCAACAGATTTGCTAATGTATCTGCCGTATTGTAATTTTGTTCAAGAGTATCAACTGTAAGTATCTGTGTGCTTTGATTGATTTTTGTTGTATCTGTTGTGTTGGGTCTAAATGCTTCAGCCAATCTTTGGAAAAACTTCTTTTTAGGTTTTTTGACAGTATATGATTTTTCTGATTGTATGATTTTTCTTTCTACTTTTGGTTTTCTGATTACAGTATCGTTTTGTGCCAGTAAATTATTGATTTTTTCATGATACACTTTATCAAAAGATTGCGAATCTATGGTTTGCAAAAGTTTCAGTAGGTTACGTTTACGTTGATTCATAAGTAATGACAGTGTATCAAGTCTTGCCTTTTGCATACTGTCTGTTAATAAAGTGTCTATACCTATAATGGCACGATGAACGTTTTGCAGTGAGCTTTCATAAGCTGCATATCCTTCTTTATGGCCTAAATGGATTGTCTGAGCAATATTTTCAGCTTCAAGAATCTTACAAATCAGTAGATGAGTTGCTTTACGTCGTAGTGCGATTGTTTGTTCGTTTTCTGAAAGTTCAGACATAGATTGCAATTGGATGTAAATGGCATAGATTCCTACTAAAAATAAACAAGTGACTATTACATAACCGCAAGCTACTTTAAATGGTATAGAAGGTTTCATAGATTATACTTCTTAATTTATGGTGCAAATCTATAAAAAAATCTCCTTAATTCGGAAAATAAGGGGGAATGGATACCGAATGTAAGGAGATAAAAAACAATTGTTTTTTTATTCTATTAATATGTAATATAAATATTAGTATTTAGTCTGATGAGTAAGATGGTCGTTTTTATCAGTATGTGCATCAATTATTATAGTATCCTCATTGTCTTCTTCAGATGTACTGTAAAGCTCATTGACATAATAGTCAAAGAAATTAAAATTCAAAATTCTGCTTATGCGTAATAATAAATCAGTATCTAAACTCTTTCTTTTAAATATAGAATAAACATTTGTCCTATCGCAATATAGCTTCTTGGCAAGCCATGTCGCGGTACGCTCTTGTTCGTGTATTTGTCGTTCAATAAGTTGTCCGATATGTATCATGTACCATGTGTCAAGGTAATCTTTTTTAAATTTTTCCAAAGTTAATATATTTATATGCAAAGTTAATCTTTTTTGTGTTGATAATTATTATACAATATTGTTGAAATGTATTCTACATATAAAGAAAATGCCTTAATATTATAATTTGACTTATTAGTAAAAGGTAATAATAATATTTTTTAACATAATTATGCATTTTTATCTATAATTATTAATGCATAATACCCTTTATATATAGGTATGTTTTAATTTATCGGCCGATAATGATATGGTTAGATGTTAATTTTTTATTTTGTTGTAATAATCTTCTAGCTACATTTCCTATCTTTGCAGACTGAAAAATATTAAATTAGGTAAAAGGGTATATAATTATGACGAACTTTGGTTCAGAAGAAGATGATGCAATATTGTTGCGTCGTAAGTTGGATTTATTGCTCCGTACAGGTAAACTGTTGATTGAGAGCGCAGCCGATACAAATCGTGTAGTGAGAAATATGAAAAGGGTAGCTGCTTATTTAGGATTACCCGAAGAGAATCTCCACATGGATGTCAGTTATACAATGCTAGCAGTTAATTTGAGTGATGAGACACATTCCTTTTCAAAATTCCAAAAGTGTGAGCGTCATGGTATTAATATGACAGCATTGTCAGAAATTAGTAAACTTTCATGGCGTGCTATTGAAAAAGATTTTACGTTAGACCAATATGAGCAAGAATTGGAAAGAATTAAAAAAAGTCCGCGTAATTATAAACCAATTGTTGTGGCTATTTGTGCGGCTTTTGCTTGTGGTGGATTCTGCAAATTGTTTGGTTGTGATTGGATCGCGTTTGTTTTTGCCTCAGCATGTGCTTTTGTCGGTTTTAGAGTAAGGGAGCGTTTTAACAAGTGGGGTATTAATATGTATATGAGTATTGCAGTGGGAGCTGGAGTATCAACTTGTCTGGCTTATTTTACTTCCTTGACGGGATGGTCGGAAACTCCGAATCATCCTTTATTGGCTTGTGCCTTGTTTATCGTTCCCGGAGTTCCATTGATAAATTTTGTTGATGACATGATCGATAATTATGTTATGGTTGGTATAAATCGTGCTGCTAATACCGTAATGATGATGGGGGCGATGGCTTTTGGAATTGTGCTTGCCATAAAGCTTTTGGCAATTGAAGATGTTAATATTGACAAAAAATTTAGTGAATTGAGCATGATACCTCATGATCCTTATTACATTTATGCTATAGCAGCTGCAATTTCGGCTATTGGTTTTTCTACTATTTTTAATGTCCAACGTCGTTTGTTATGGGTTGTTGCCGTCGGAGGAATGATTTCAGTATGTACTCGTAATTTTGTGAACTTTGAATTGGGCCTTGGTCCTGTGTTAGGTTCATTTATGGGGGCTTTAATGGTTAGTTTAATTGCAGTAAAGGCAGTACATTGGTTTCATGTTCCCAACCATGTGCTGACGATTCCTTCTGTTATACCAATGATTCCGGGAGTGTTAATGTATCGTGCACTCTTTAGTTTTATTAATATGCATGGAGTGGTTGGAGAAGTGACAAATGCGTTTTATAATGGTGTTAGTTCTGCGTTGATTATTTTATGTATTGGTTTGGGAGTAGCTGTTCCTAATATTCTTGTTCGTGCTCATCGTTCAGTTACACGTCAACGTGTTCTTGAGGATGAGTTGGCTAAACGAAGAATGCGACGGATATTTAATGGAAATAGACATTGATTGGATTTCGATACTTTTTTTATATAAATTAAAAGGTGTAAAGAGTTTTATTCTATAAAAAAAGTATCAGTAGTTAATTTAAAAAAAGAGTTTCTTTAAATGTAACGACCGCAAGTTTTGGTTGATGAGAATATTCTTCTTATTACCCATTGCTTGCGGTCTTATAATGTGTATTTAGAATAGTTTCAGCTTGTTGTTTTTTGCTTCTTCTAAAGATGTTAGCTCTTGTTGGGGCCTGGATGTCTGACGTAGCTTTTCTTGTTCACGTATGAGGCAGGAGAGTGCTTCTTCACGTGTTGATGAATTAAGAAATTTACTTGCTACTAGTGCGTTCTGGGAGGCATCTTTCATCCATATAACAGGACCTTCATAGACAGGTGCGATTTTTAGAGCTGTATGCAGGCGACTTGTTGTTGCTCCACCGATCATTATAGGGATATGGATTCCTGCTTTTTTAAGTTCACTTACTACATGAACCATTTCTTCAAGGCTAGGTGTAATTAGACCGCTTAATCCAATGATATCTGGTTGTAATTCTTTTGCTTTTTTGACTATTTCTTCAGCGGGTGTCATAACACCTAGATCTATAATTTCATAGTTGTTGCAGGCCATAACAACGGATACGATGTTTTTTCCGATGTCGTGTACGTCGCCTTTTACTGTGGCGACAAGAACTCGACCGGCTTTTGCTGCGCCCTTTTCTTTTTCTGCTTCTATACGTGGCTGTAAAATATTTACAGCTTTTTTCATTGTTCGAGCTGTTTTTACAACCTGAGGAAGAAACATTTTTCCCGCGCCAAATAATTCACCTACAGTATTCATTCCTTTCATTAATGGGCCTTCTATGATTTGTACGGCATGTGTATATTTCAGACAGGCTTCGTCAAGATCAGTCTGTAAATAGGTATCTATTCCTTTTACAAGCGCATGTTGTAGACGTTCTTCTACACTTTTCTGACGCCAGCCGTCTTTAAGGTGCTCTTTTGTTATGCCTTTAGAAGCCTCAGCCTCTGTTTTCATTCTGTCGGCCAGTTCTATAAGCTTTTCTGCGGCATTGGGATTACGGTTTAGTACAACATCCTCTATGATATTCAGTTTATCTGATGGAATGTCTGCATACATAACAGATGTTGCAGGGTTGACAATACCCATATCCATTCCTTGCTGGCATGCGTGGTATAGAAAAACCGCATGCATGGCTTCACGGATATAGTTGTTTCCGCGGAAAGAAAAAGACAGATTACTGACGCCGCCGCTTACATGTGCTCCAGGGAGATTCTTTTTTATCCATCCTGTTGCACGAATGAAGTCTACAGCATAATTATTATGTTCTTCCATACCAGTGGCAATAGCAAGAACATTTGGATCGAAAATAATATCATTAGGATTAAACCCGACCTCTTCTGTAAGTAATTGGTAGGCACGTGAGCAAACTTCTATCTTTCGTTCATAATTGTCTGCTTGTCCTTTTTCATCAAATGCCATTACAATTACTGCTGCTCCTAGTCGTTTGATTTCACGGGCATGTGATAGAAATGTATTTTCCCCTTCTTTAAGTGAAATTGAGTTCACAATACATTTTCCTTGAATGCATTTTAAACCAGCTTCAATGACTTCCCATTTGGAAGAGTCTATCATGACCGGGATTCGGGCAATTTCTGGTTCTGCAGAAAGTAAATTAAGGAAATGGGTCATTTCTTTCTGAGCGTCTAATAATCCGTCATCCATATTGATGTCGAGAACAAGAGCACCGTCTTCAACTTGTTTACGTGCTATATCCAATGCTTCATCATATTGTTTCTCTTTTATTAGACGTAGAAATTTGCGAGAACCGGCTACGTTGCATCGTTCTCCGACATTGACAAATTTAATTTCAGGTGTTACATCAAGGATGTCCAAGCCACTTAAACATAGTCTTTCCGGACGGGTAACGGGGAGATGTGGTTGGGTGTGGAGTATTAATTGGGGATATAATGCAATGAATTCATCGGTAGTACCGCAACATCCTCCTATAATATTAACTAATCCTTCATCAATAAATGTTTTCATTTCTGAAGCCATTTGTTGAGGAGTCTGGTCATATTCTCCTAGACTGTTTGGTAAACCGGCATTGGGATAGACCGATATATAATATGGTGCTTTTTGTGCCAGTGTCTGTAAAAAAGGTTTTAAGTCATGTGCTCCAAAAGAACAGTTTAGACCGATGGAAAAGACATCTGCATGTGCGACGGAAGCAAGAAATGCTTCCAATGTCTGTCCGGAAAGAGTTCGTCCGGTTTTGTCTGCAACGGTTACTGACATCATAATGGGGACATGATGCCCTGTATGTCGCATGGCCTCTTCTGCTGCATAAAGTGCGGCTTTGGCATTCAGTGTATCAAAAATAGTTTCAATAAGTAATGTGTCAACTCCTCCTTCAAGTAGAGCTTCCATTTGTTCAATATAGGCTGATACCAATTCATCAAATGTAAGTGTACGCTTTGCAGGATCATTAACGTCTGGACTCATGGAACATGTTTTATTAGTAGGGCCGACAGATCCTGCTACAAAACGTGGCTTTAGAGGATTTTTCGCTGTATATTCATCTGCAATTTGTCTGGCGATATGGCAGGCTGCGAGATTAATATCACGGCAATAATCTTCTACGTGATAATCTTCCATTGAGATACGTTGTGAACTGAATGTATTGGTTTCAATGATATCAGCTCCAGCTTCCAGATATTTATGATGTATTTCACGGATAATGTCAGGACGTGTAAGACATAAAATGTCGTTGTTACCCTGCATGAGTCCGGGGATATCCTTAAAAATTTCTCCTCTGAAATCCTCTTCTTTTAGCCGGTATTTCTGAATCATGGTGCCCATAGCACCGTCAAGGATTAGGATTCTATCCTTGATAACGTCTTTTATCGTCATTTATAAAAAATACTTATTGGTTAGTATTTCTTGATTTGCCGGTCCATTTCGCGGCGATCTTCTTTTTCTTTTAATGTTTGTCGCTTGTCGTATTCTTTTTTACCGCGACATAAATAAATGTCCATTTTGGCTCGTCCGTTTTCATCAATAAAAAGAAGAGTAGGTACTAAAGTAAAGCCTGGATTTTTCATATCCTGCTGTAGCTTTCTTATTTCTTTTTTGTTAAGTAATAATTTACGTTCTCTTCGAGCTGCGTGATTATTATAAGAGCCATAGTCATATTCTGCAATATACATGTTCTTTACCCACGCTTCACCGTTGTGGATGAAACAAAAGGTATCTACAAGACTGGCTTTTCCGGCTCGTATTGATTTTATTTCGGTACCGGTCAGTACAATTCCTGCTGTATATTTGTCTAACAATAAGTAATCGAACGAAGCACGTTTGTTTTTTATATTGACATGTTTAGCTTTGGATTTTTTTTCTGCCATGTATATCTTTATGTCTTTTCCGGTTGTTTTTATTAATGTTCTATTAAAGCAAAAGTGTCTATATGCTCATCTACATAATGGGCTAATATTTCGGTGACTTCTTCTTCCATTTCCACAAAATTGTCGTCCAAGTCATCAAATTCAGGGTACTGTTCAAACAAAGCCATAAAGTCTTCGTCAGAACAATCTTTTGTTAATTCTTCTTTATATTTATCATACAACTTTTTGGCTTTATATACAAGCTTTGAAAAATCATGCGCTCCCATCAGTCGCATGGCCTTAGCGAATGGATTATCAAAAATAAATGGCCCATATCCATTGTGTATCAACTGAACAAATCCACCATCCATAATTTCATCTCGCAACATCGTATAAGCTAAAAGTGAGATTTGCTCACCATTAAGTAAATGCATGTTTTGGGCGTTAAGCTCTCCACCGAGTATTTCTCTGTAACGGTCGGTAAAAGCTTTGATAAATTCATCCATACCTGATTCAGCAGCTTTGCGCAGGCATTCATCACTTAAGGTAATTGTGGTTTTCTCCATTGTTGTACGATGCTAAAAGTGATAATCTGAATTGATGTTTTAATTATAAATCCTGGCTGAGAGCCAGGTTACAATATGTATCGTTGACTATTGTTATGCAAAGATAGCAATAAATGGTAACAATGTATTAATAGATTATACATTTTAATTCTTATTGCAACAAATATGAATTGTTTTTATTTCTATTGGTATTATTCTGTATTTTTGAGTATTTTTGCTTTATTTGCGATATTAAATGTATGAAAGAATGAGAAGAAACAGTATGAATCGTTTTATTTTGTTTTGCCAAATATTTTGGTTTGGATTAACAGTACATGCACAAAATAATGATAATATAGCTTCTGATATTGATACCTTGAGGTTTCATTATGCGACAGCTTCTGAAGCACGGACATTATGGCTCGAGGAAGATGCCTATAAAAGAAACCTAAGTAAATTTGATCTTAATGTACGAGTAGGTCATAATGGGGCAACCATGAAGGATTTGGAACAAAAGGCTTTTAGAGGGTTTCATGATTGGACCAAGGCAGAAAAAGAACGGATGGATTCATTGATGTGTAAATTGAATAAGATTATTCGTAAAGAGAATTATAAATTGCCCCTGCCGGATTCTATTATTATAGTTAAATCGGATATGGAAGATGAAGGAGGAGCTGGAGGTTATACTCGTAGTAAATGGATTGCTTTACAGTCGGATATTCCACTTAAGTATCCGGAAATTAAACTGATACATATCATGCTGCATGAGTTATTTCATGTTTTGACTCGAAATAATTTGGATTTTAAGAGAAATATGTATGCGCAGATTGGCTTTACAGTATTGGATTATGAGATAGAATTTCCGAAAGATTTAAAAGATGTCCGTATATCAAATCCTGATGTTGATCGTATGGACAGTTACGCGATTTTTAAGGTAGATAGTGTAATAGAGCCACAGCGATGCGCGATGGTGCTTTATGCAAATAAACCATACGCTGGTGGTACTTTGTTCCAATATATAAATGTTGGTTTTATTGCTTTAGACCAAAATCTTAAACCAATAATATCAAATGGTAAAACGTTGGTTTATAGTACTAAACAAATAAATAACTTTACAGATAAGGTCGGTGAAAATACCCGTTATATGATTAATCCGGAGGAGATCTTGGCTGATAATTTCTCATTTTCATTTATGAGATGGGAACATGGCATGAAAACACCATCATTATGTGAAAAATTACGTTCAGTAATGATGAAAACGGAAAAATGAATATAAGGACAGATGTTATGTTTATGAATAATAAAAGGGCTGTAAAATGAATAAGAAAATAATGGCTGTTGTTATGGCAGCATTGATGGTATACCCAGACTGGAGTATGTTTGTTCATGCTGTAAATGTTTCAGATAGTGTGGAGGATATAGTGATGATTGATAGTCAATGGAAGGGGAAAAAGGTTGCGTTTTTAGGTGATTCCATAACAGACAAGCAACATATTGGTACGGAAAGATGTTACTGGGAGTTTTTGACAGAAATGTTGGGAATAGAAGCATTTTCTTATGGAATTAATGGGAATCAGATGGATGGATTGTTAAAACAGGCACAGCGGCTTTTAAAAGAACACGGACAAGATATTGATGCTATTTTTGTCTTTGCGGGCACAAACGATTTTAATGCGGGTATACCTGTTGGAACATGGTTTGAGAATGTGAAGCGTGATGCCCCTATGCCCTATGGGAAAAAAGTGTCGCGTACATGTCGTAATATGATTACGGATACAAAGACGTTTTGTGGGCGTATAAATGTTTTGATGAATTTTCTAAAAACAAATTTTCCGAATCAGCAGATTATACTTTTAACTCCTCTTCATCGTGGATATGCACAGTTTGGTGTGGATAACGTCCAGCCGGAAGAAAGTTTCTCAAATAGTCTGGGATTATTTATAGATGATTATGTTCAAACAGTAAAAGAAGCCGGGAATGTCTGGGCCGTTCCTGTCATTGATTTAAACAGTTTGAGTGGCTTATATCCTATGAATGACTCAAACATACAATATTTTCATGATTCCAAGACAGATAGACTTCATCCTAACGCGGCGGGGCACAAGCGTCTGGCTCAAACAATGATGTACCAAATGTTGATGCTTCCTTCATCATTTAAATAATTGATTTTGATAGATATACTTCTTATTAGAGACCTCTTCAATGGTTTTGTATACTAAAAAACTTGAAAGAGGTCTTTTAAATACGTAATCTTTATCAGTGTTTCGTATATGAATATGTAGAATTAATAAAAAGATTACGTTACGGATGATAAAAAGTACTGTGTTATGTGTTTTGGGCAGTTTCTTATGTACTGTTCAGATTTTAGCGAATGATTTAAAGTTATGGTATACTACTCCTGCTAAAGAGTGGGTAGAAGCTCTTCCCCTAGGTAATTCTAAGTTGGGCGTAATGGTTTTTGGTGGAGTCGCTCAGGAAGTACTTCAATTAAATGAGGAAACCATGTGGGGAGGAGGCCCATATAAGAATGATAATCCGGATGCATATTCTCATCTCAATGAAGTTAGAAATTTAATTTTTAACAGCAAGAATCATGAAGCGCAACAATTAATACAACGTACGTTTTATACCGGACGTAATGGTATGCCTTATCAGACTGTAGGGAAAGTCCTTCTCGATTTTCCGGTTGAGGGAAATATTGAAAATTATTATCGTGAACTGGATATTTCTAGAGCAGTTGCTGTTACACGTTATAAAGTGTCAGATGTGACTTACACACGTGAACTTTTTACATCGTTGGCTGATCAGGCGCTTATAATGAAACTTACAGCTGATAGTCCCGAGAAAATAACCTTTGATGTTCATTATAATTCTCCTTTATCTCATCAGGTAATCAGAGACGGTAAACAGTTGATTCTTCGTCAAAAAGGAACAGATCATGAAACAGTAAAGGGACAGATAGAATCAGAGACACGATTGGCTGTGAAACTTCAGGGAGGTCATTTTTCTATTAATGACAGTAGCTTGTCTGTTCGGAATGCTACTGAGGTTGTACTTTATATAACTTCAGCAACTAATTTCGTAAATTATCAAGATGTTAGTGCAAATGAAACAAAACGCGCTTCCGGAATGATGAAAAATGCGATGTCAAAGTCATATAATCAGGCACTTCAACGTCATGTGACTTTATATCAGAAGTATTTTAATCGTGTAAGTTTAAATTTAGGTGACAGTAAGGACTCAAATAAAGAAACTGTTGAACGTTTGCGGCATTTTTCAGAAGGATATGATCCTGATTTGGCGGTTTTGATGTTTCAATATGGACGTTATTTGCTAATTTCTTCTTCTCAACCAGGTGGTCAACCGGCAAATTTACAAGGTATATGGAATGATAAGTTATTGGCGCCCTGGGATGGAAAATATACCATTAACATTAATACTGAAATGAATTATTGGCCGGCTGAAGTGACAAATCTTTCCGAAATGCATGAACCGCTATTTGAGATGGTTAAAGAATTGTCACAAACCGGAAGTTCAACAGCTCAGACAATGTATGGTTGCCGTGGATGGGTGGCTCATCATAATACAGACCTTTGGCGGGCAACCGGTCCGGTAGATAATGCTTTTTATGGAACGTGGCCAAATGGCGGCGGATGGTTAAGTACCCATTTATGGGAACATTATTTGTATCAAGGAGATAAGGAGTATTTGAAAGACGTTTTTCCTGTATTGAAAGGGGCTGCTGATTTTTATCTGGATTTCTTGGTTGAACATCCTGATTATCATTGGATGGTAACGGCGCCTTCAATGTCTCCGGAACATGGACCCGAAGGAGAGAATTCGAGCAAGGCGTCTACTGTTGTTGCCGGTTGCACGATGGATAATCAAATCGTTTTTGATGTGCTTAGTAACGCATTGTTGGCTGCTCGTGCATTGAATTATTCTACAGTTTATCAGGACTCTTTAAATAACATGCTCTCTCGTTTGGCTCCTATGCAGATAGGTCGCTATAATCAGTTACAGGAATGGCTTGAGGATGTTGACCGGCCCGATGATCATCACAGGCATATTTCACATGCGTATGGACTTTATCCGGGAAAGCAGATTTCGCCATTTACACATTCTCTTCTTTTTCAAGCCGTAAAAAATACTTTGCTTCAGCGTGGTGATGAGGCAACAGGATGGTCTATGGGGTGGAAAATTAATTTATGGGCACGAATGCTTGACGGAAATCATGCTTATAAAATGATAAGTAATTTATTACAGCTGTTGCCAAACGATCGTTCTACGAAAGAGTATCCCAAAGGACGTGTTTATCCCAATTTATTTGATGCTCATCCACCGTTTCAGATCGACGGTAACTTTGGCTATACGGCTGGCGTGGCTGAAATGTTGTTACAAAGCCATGATGGCGCTGTTCATTTGTTGCCTGCTCTTCCGGATGTTTGGTCCAAGGGGAATGTTAAAGGATTGGTAGCCCGAGGCGGGTTTATAGTTGATATGCAGTGGGATGGAGGTCAGCTGTCTAATGCTTCTGTTAAATCACAGATAGGTGGACTTTTACGTTTACGTTCTTATGTGCCGTTAAGTGGTGACGGATTGCGTATAGCTGAAGGATCAAACACTAATCCATTATATCAGAAATATCCGATAAAAGATCCTGTTGTTTCAAAAGAAATAAATCCGCAATATCCAATACTTCCCAAAGTATATGAATATGATTTGGAAACAGAAAAAGGAAAGACCTATTATATTAAGCGTGGAATTAAATAAAAAGATACAAGGAATATTGTTTTTAAGGTTATTCAGAAGATAGTTTTAGGTTATTATTAGGTGAAATGGGTGGCTTATGGTTTCGACTGTAAGTCTCCATTTTTTATTATTATGACCTAACAATTTTTACTAGTGTCGAACATTAGTGAATGATGCAAATTTAATATTTACCAATAAAACGGCAAATATTAAATTGCAAGGTCTTAGGAACTGTAAAACTTAATGCTTATTATAATGAATAGTAAGAACAAAATTGTCTTATCTGTATAAAATATCTTATTTTTTGGTATAAATTAACCTATTAATGGGGCGATTTTTTGAGTATTTTTGAAAAATATATCTTATATTAAAATATGATTAGCACGATGCAAAGCAAAACTCAAATCCGATTTAAATCTTTCATTGTATTTTTTTTGAGCTTTATATTTTGTCCTATATGTGCTCAGCAGACACAGTATAAATTTAGATTAGTAGATGCATCGGATGGACTTTCCGATAGTCAGATTCGCAGTCTTACAATGACTCCAGATGGTTGTATTGCTATCAAAACCGGTTTTATATTGAACATATATAATGGTGTTACGTTTGAACGTTTTTCTTATGATAAACGCCAAAGATATTTTTGGGCATATAATCGTCCTCCCAAAGAATATTATGATAATAAGGGTAGGGTTTGGCTTAAGGAATTAGGGTATCTTTTGTTATTGAATCTTGATAATGGACAATATGATTATGCTATTGCAGACGAATTGTCTTCAATGGGAATTAAACAGCGTTTGAAAAACATGTTTATTGACAATAATAAAAACTATTGGTTCGTGACTGAAGATAATACGGTTTATTTATATTATGTTGAGAAAAAGCAATTGAAAGTTATAGAAAAAGGAAACAGTGATTTTACAAAAAAATATGGAGTTCCAGTCGAAATGGCTCAATATAAGAATCTATGTTGGATTATTTATGAAAGTGGACTAATTCGATATTGGGATTATTCTTCATCTGAATTTATATCCCAAGAAAATCAGTTTTTGAATCGTATAAATAGGTATACCGATCGAATTTGTCTTCATCCGGACAGAAATGGAAATCTATGGCTTATGTATAACCATGGTATTTTCTTTTTTAATCGTATGGAGCGAAGTTGGAAAGAAGTATGTAAAATATCAGGACTGTCTAACTTTTTTACCTGCATGGATATAGATATGAATGGTGATGTCTGGGTAGGAACATCAAAATCAGGACTGAGAATTATAAACAGTAAAGATTTTCAAGTGAGAGATTTACCGGTTTTGGAGTTAACCGGAGGAGGATTTATGGAGAATGACATTTCTTCTGTTTTTGCTGATGAGAATGGGGGAATATGGGTCGGAACGTTATTCCAGGGGCTTTGTTATTATCATCCTTGTATGCGTAAATTTATGTTGGGGCATACCGTAACAGGTAGTGCTTTAATTACGAATGAAAGTATTCGTTGCTTTTTTGAAGATACAGATGGAAGTCTTTTTATCGGAGGTGGAAAAGGTGTGTTTCGATTTGAACCGTTAACAGGTAAAATTTATAAAGTCTTCGAGTTAGAAGAAAATGATGTCTGTTTAACAGTGATGAAAGATAGTTCTGGAGCTTTATGGATAGGAACGTTTCTTCATGGATTTTACCGCATAAAAGATGGTAGGGAGTATAATTATTTGCGTTCGTCCAAAAATTTGCAATCAGATCCCAATCAGAATGTGTCACGTGCAATATATGAGGATAGTGAAGGGCATTTTTGGGTTAGTGTGACTGGAGGAGTAGGATTATTTGATCCCGTGGTTGGAAAAATTCAATATATGTTGAGTGATAAGCATCCGGATTTAAAGTCCTATATGGTTGTTCATGCATTATATCCATGGGATAAACATTCATTTGTCGCATTAGGCAATAACGGAATATATTGTTATGATGTTCAGAATGATAGGACTTGGATACCAGAAGAACTAAAGAGAAATGGAGCTGCCTATACAAAATATTTTTGTATGCTTAAAGATCGGCATGGTTTATTTTGGTTTGGTACGGAGGATGGTATTTTTATTTTAGACAGGAAAAAAAAGATATGTTTACAGTTGACAGAGTCTGATGGATTACCTAATAATGCGGTAACGGCTATATTGGAAGATAATACAGGAGTTATTTGGGCCTCTACATTAAACGGGTTATGTAAGATCGAATGTAAGAAAAATAATTCAGATTTAAAATATTTAGTTACAGCTTATGGAGTGGAAGACGGTTTACAAAGTGGTAAATTTTATGAGAATGCAGCAATAAAGACTCATGCTGGCTTATTGTTCTTTGGTGGTGCCCATGGATTTAATTTTTTTAATCCTTCAGACATGCCATATGATGTAAGTGAAATTAAACCGGTTTTTACCGGATTGTCATTATTTGATTATCCGGTTGAGATAAATAAGGAGTATGGAGGACGTATTATTTTGGGAAACAGATTAAGTCATACGTCCAAAATAGTGTTGAAACATAATGAGAATTTTATAACGATAGCTTTTTCTGCCCTGAATTATGTGAATCCGACTCGTTCTTATTATAGATATAAATTGGATAATTATGATAAGGATTGGAATGAAGTGATAACGAATGGAATTGGTCAGGCTACATATACAGGATTGCGTCCTGGTAAATATAAGTTTCAGGTTTGTGCGGCTAACAGTGATAAGAAATGGGGAAATATACCTGCTGAAATGACTATAATCATAGAACCTCCTTTTTGGGCTACTTCTTATGCTATAGCTTTTTATATTCTGATTTTTATTATGATAGTGATTTATGGTGTAATGAAACTTAGAGAAAAAGCTCAGATGAAGATACAAAGGGCTAAAGAGCTTAATGCCATAAAGCATAGAGAAGAGTTGGATAAAATGAAGTTTGCTTTCTTTACAAATGTAAGTCATGAACTTAGGACACCTTTAACTTTGATATTGACACCCTTAGAAACTTTAATTGAAGAGTCGAATGATTCAAAGTTGAAAAACAAATTGCAGTTGATTTATAGAAATGGTCAACGTTTGCTGAGTTTGGTTAATCAGTTACTTGATTTTCGCAAAATGGAAATGGGTGGAGAAAATTTGAAATTAAAGATTAATGATGTGGTTCCTTTTATAGAAGATACTGTTCGGCAGTTTAATGATCTTGCTTCAGAAAAACATATAGAATTAACATTTGAATCAGACGAAAATCGTTTGTTGATGAGTTATGACCATGAAAAGTTGTATAAAGTGATGAGTAATTTATTGTCTAATGCTTTTAAGTTTACACCGATTCATGGGCAAATTACAGTTCTTGTAAAAAAAATAAATGAGGAAGGAAAAGACTATGCTATGATAAAGGTTTCAGATACAGGATGTGGTATGTCAGAAAAAGATTTGCCACATATATTTGACAGATTTTATCAGGCAGAGAAGAATGATGATAAAGGTGTATTGGGTAGTGGTATCGGATTATATTTGGTAAAAGAGTATGTAAAGATGCATAATGGAGAAATAGGAGTTGAAAGTACTCTTGGTAAAGGGACACGTTTTACAATTAAATTGCCAACAGAATTAAAAAGTATTGCTCAGGAAAATGTAGACGAAATAACTTTGCAAGAATCAGAAAGTTCAAAAGAGGAAAATGAAAATTCTGCCATTTCTGTGTCAAAAAAGAAAATATTGATAGTAGAGGATAATGATGAGTTTAGAATGTTTATGGCAGAACAGCTTGGGCAGCGTTTTCAGGTTATTACGGCAAAGAATGGAATGGAAGGAGAAAAAATGGTCTTGGATGAGTTTCCTGATTTGATAGTATCAGATTTGATGATGCCTGTGGTTGATGGGTTTGAATTTTGTCATCGGTTGAAAAATAATATTCAGACTTCGCATATTCCGTTTGTTTTATTAACAGCCAAGACTTCAGACCAGACAAGGATTGATGGTTATGAGGCCGGTGTAGATTCTTACATATCCAAACCCTTTAACATGTATGTGTTGCAGGCGAGGATTGATCAGCTTATTGCGTTTCAAGAGAAAAGGCAGAATCAGTTTAAAAATTCTCTTGAAATATCATTTGAACAGATTACAACAACATCCTTGGATGAGAAACTAATGCAAAGGGCTTTAGAGTCTGTAAAGAACAATATAGATAATCCTGAATATTCTATCGGTGATTTAAGTATGGATGTCGGGTTGAGTCGGACACAACTTAATCGAAAATTACAGTCTATTGTAAATATGACTCCTCTTCAGTTTATTCGTTCTATACGATTAAAACGAGCAGGACAACTATTACAAACAACCAAGTTGAGTGTGAGTGAGATAGCAGATTTGACAGGCTTTAATACTATAAAATATTTTAATCAGCATTTTAAAGAAGAATTTGGAATGACACCGACTTTATTTCGTGAAAAAGGTGAGATGAAATAAAATGTATTAGTGATAGAACAAATTTGTCATATAATACACATTCTTTATCTTGTATCTTTATGACCTGATTTAAATGTGTTTGTAGTTTATCGGTGAGAGAAAGAATTAGTTGTTTAATATAAAATTAGAAAGGATATGAGACTTTTATTGTTAGGGGCGATATTATTAAGTACTTGTATGCAAGGGCAGACTTTTAAAGAATGGCAGTCATCTGATGTCAATGCCATAAATCGTGAGCCTATGCATACGAGTTTTTTTGCGTATGAGAATCGTGAATTAGCTTTGAGAGGAGATATGAACCATTCTTCTAATTTTATGTCTTTAAATGGATATTGGAAGTTTAATTGGGTAAAAGATGCTGATGCACGTCCTGACGATTTTTGGCGAATAGATTTTAATGATAAGGGATGGGAAAATTTTCTTGTTCCTGCTGTTTGGGAATTAAATGGTTATGGGACTCCTGTATATGCAGGCATTGATTTTGGGTGGAAGGGATACGAAGGTCGTTCTTTTAAAAAACCACCTGTAGTTCCTGTTAAGAACAATAATGTAGGGTCATATCGTCGTGAGTTTGTAATACCCGAGTCGTGGAAGGGTAAAGATGTGATAGCTCATTTTGGTGCAGTGTCTTCAAATATGTATTTGTGGGTAAATGGTAAGTTTGTTGGTTACAGTGAGGACAGTAAGTTGGAAGCTGAGTTTGATTTGACACCATATATAAAGTTTGGAAAGAAGAATTTAATTGCTTTTCAGGTTTTTCGTTGGTGTGATGGAAGTTATTTGGAAGATCAGGACTATTTTCGTTATTCCGGCGTATCAAGAGATTGTTATTTGTATACAAGAAATCGTAAAAGAATAAATGATATACGGATTATTGCCGATTTAGATTCTCTTTATTTAAATGGTACATTAAATGTTTGGTTGGATTTGAATGGAAAAAGTGAGGTGTTATTGGATTTATGTGATCATAATGGACAAAAGATTTGTGAAAAGCACATACAGGGTACCGGAAAAATAACAACGAAAATGGAAGTAGAAAAACCTGTTAAATGGACGGCTGAGACTCCTTATTTATATACACTTTTTGCAACTTTAAAAAATAAGGGCGTATCGACAGAAGTTATTCCATTAAAAGTCGGATTCAGAAAAATTGAAATAAAGGAAAGTCAGTTATTGGTAAATGGACAACCGGTTTTAATTAAAGGTGTCAACCGGCATGAACTTGATCCGGATAAAGGATATGTTGTTTCTAAAGAACGAATGTTACAAGATATTCAGTTAATGAAGAAGTTTAATATAAATGCTGTTCGTACTTCTCATTATCCCAATGATACTTATTGGTATGATTTGTGCGACCGTTATGGACTTTATGTTGTAGCAGAGGCAAATCTAGAAAGTCATGGTATGGGATTTAAAGAGACGACATTGGCAAAGGAAGCATCTTTTAAACTCGCTCATTTGGAACGTAATCAACGTAATGTGCAGCGAAATTATAATCATCCTTCTATTATTTTATGGTCATTAGGTAATGAATGTGGTAATGGAAGTAACTTTGAGGCTTGTTATGATTGGATAAAGAAAAATGATTCAAGTCGTTTTATTCATTTTGAGCAGGCTTATGATACAGGTTCTACTACAGACATTTATTGTCCGATGTATCCAACATTTTCACGTTGCATAAATTATTGTGAGAATGCAAGTAAATCTAAGCCTTTTATTATGTGTGAGTATGCTCATGCAATGGGCAATGCATTAGGAGATTTTAATATATATTGGGAGTTAATACGTAAATACCCGAAGTTTCAGGGTGGATTTATTTGGGATTGGGTTGATCAGGCTCCACGATGGAAAGGCATAAATGGCCAGATGATTTATGCATATGATGGTGACTTTGATTCCTATGAAACCGGAGATGCCAATTATTCATGTAATGGGTTGATGGGACCTGATCGTATTCCTAATCCACATGCCTATGAAATAAGATTTTTTTATCAAAATATTTGGGCTAAGGTTGGCGATCTGTCAAAAGGAGAAATTAAGGTCTATAATGAAAATTTCTTCCGTGATCTTTCTTCTTATATATTACAATGGGAACTTTCCAGAAATGGTAAGGTTATGAGAACCGGAATGATGGAAAATTTAAATTGTCCGCCTCAGGAAGAAATATCTTTATTCTTGGATTTAGGCGATAGAGACAGTACGGGAGAGTGGGCTTTGAATATAAGATTTTTGCAGAAAAATCATGATGGATTGATTCCGGCAGGATATGTGGTAGCAAAAAATCAGATTTTATTAAATTCATATAAGTATGTAGATTTGGATAAAGAACTAAAATTGGCAAGCGGATATGAAGGTCTAAAGATAAATGATAAGAATCTTGTGAATCTGATTATAACAGGACAAGATCTACTATTGTCTTTCAATAAAAAAACGGGTTTTTTGGAGCGTTATTCTGTTTCAGGAACAGACTTTATTAAAAGAGGTTCTGCTCTCAAACCTAATTTTTGGAGAGCACCTACAGATAATGATTATGGAGCACAGTTGCAGAAAAAATATGCAGCATGGAAAAATCCCGATATGAGCCTTGTTTCTTTAACAAATCAAATTAAGGATAATCTGGCGTATGTAAAGGCTGAATACGATTTAAAAGGAGTGTCGGCTAAATTATATTTGACATATGTGATTAATACCGAAGGGATGGTAAAAGTGAATCAAAAAATGGTAACGAAACAAGGTGCAAGAGTTTCTGAATTGTTCCGTTTCGGTATGCAGTTACCTATGCCTTATGAATTTGAATATCTGAGCTATTATGGTCGAGGTCCACATGAGAATTATAGTAATAGAAATTTTGGAGCAGAAGTAGGGCTTTACTGTCAGAGTGTGAAAGAACAATTTTATCCTTATATACGTACACAGGAAAATGGTACAAAAACGGATATTCGTTGGTGGCAACTTACCAATATAGAAGGGAAGGGACTAAGAATATTGTCAGATTCTTTATTTTCAGCGTCATCACTTCACTATACAATGGAGTCTTTGGATGGAGGACCGGATAAAAGAAGGTTGCATTCATGTGAAGTTGAAGAGTCTGATGTTACTAATGTACTGATTGATAAAGTGCAAATGGGACAAACTTGTATTGACAGTTGGAGTGCGGTACCTGAAGCTAAGTTCAGATTGCCATATAAAGATTATGAATTTTCATTTATAATAAAACCTGTAGAAGATGAATATAACGTCAACTAGATTTAATGTTTTATGGAATAAAGTAATAAGTATTCTGCTTTTTGCGGAAGGTTTAATATGTCAAACAGTAAATGCGGCTCACCCCGATTCAGTGTATATATTTCCTTATGCTTCTGTTCATGATAATGGAAGAAGCGGTTTGAAATTTGTATGGAGTACAGACTGTAATTTATGGCATGATTTAGCTGAAGGTACTTCTTTAGTCAGATGCGACTTTAATCCGGTTAAGCAGATTTATAGACCATATCTTTTAATGGATGAAGATAATACACTGCATTTTTATTGGTTTTTAGATAAATCAGGTGAGGGGATGGCCCATACTTTTACGTCAGATCTGATAGATTGGCGTCCCCAAGATTTCTATATGAGTGTAGACTCTGCTCTGCATGATATGAAAAATCCTGTAAGACCAAAATCTGTAGCGGTTCAACGGGGAGAACAGCTCATCGAAGGATGGGCATTGAAAGTACCATATAAACTGGTAGATGATGTTGAAAAACATCAGAAATATCGTGCTTATATAGGAACTTTACGAGGAGAAAAGGCAGAGCATGATCAAACACGTTTTGCAGGATTGGAAACAGTTAAAATACATGTTAATGTTAATATCGGTAAGGCAAAACCTATTAGTGAAAATCTGATAGGAGTATTTTTTGAGGATTTGAATTATGCCGCAGACGGTGGACTTTATGCAGAACTGATACAAAATCGTGATTTTGAATATTCATCTTTTGATGGGAATAAAGATAAAAATTGGAACAGTTCTTATGCGTGGCAAATTAAAGGGGAAGGTTTGGATTTTAATATAGCTACAGATAAACCTGTTCATCCCAATAATTCTCATTATGCAATGTTGAATGTGACACGTTCTGGAGGTATACTTGTAAATACAGGGTGGGATGGAATTGTAATAAGAAAAGGGGAGAAATATGATTTTTCTGTCTTTACGCGATCTTTGAATAAGAATCATAGAGGGAGGTTTCTTGTTCGTTTAGTCTCACGTCAGGGGGAAATCTTGGCCTCAGAATATTTTTCAGTGTCTTCTTCCGAATGGAAAAAACAAGAAATCACATTAACCGCCCGGAAAGAAAATATTCAAGCTCAGTTGGAAATCATTCCTCAAACTTCTGGACGTTATGCTTTGGACATGATTTCGCTTTTTCCACGAAAAACATTTAAGGGTAGGAAAAATGGTTTGCGGGCTGATTTGGCTCAGGCTATAGCTGATATACGTCCCCGTTTTGTGCGTTTTCCTGGAGGATGTTTGGCTCATGGTGATGGCTTGGATAATATTTATAACTGGAAAGAAACCATAGGTCCTTTAGAAACACGAAAACCGTTACCTAACATATGGCGTTATCATCAGACACGTGGGTTGGGTTATTATGAATATTTTCAGTTTTGTGAAGATATTGGGGCAGAACCATTGCCTGTGGTTGCGGCAGGAGTATCGTGTCAGAATTCTTCCAGACAGAGTAAATATTCTGTCAATCTGGTAACAAGTTGTGGGCAGCAAGGAGGTCTTCCAATGCACGAAATGCAGCAATATGTTCAAGATGTTTTAGATTTGATAGAATATGCTAATGGTGATGCAAAACATACAAAATGGGGGCGTGAACGTGCCAAGGCCGGACATCCCGAGCCGTTTCATCTTAAATATATAGGTGTGGGAAACGAGGATCTTATTACCCCTGTGTTTAAAGAACGTTTTCGTATGATATATGATGCGATAAAAGAAAAATATCCCGATATTGTAGTGATTGGTACGACCGGTCCTTTTAGTGAAGGATCTGATTATAATGAGGGATGGCGTTTTGCTGATGAATTGAAATTACCTATGGTTGACGAACATAATTATAATTCTCCCGGATGGTTTATTTATAATCAGGATTATTATGATAATTATGACCGGACCAGGTCAAAAGTATATCTCGGCGAATATGCAGCACATTTACCGGGGCGGCCTAATAATATGGAAACGGCCTTGGCTGAAGCTCTCTTCTTAACATCAGTAGAACGTAATGGCGATGTTGTGAGTATGACATCTTATGCCCCGTTATTAGCCAAAGAGGGATATACGCAATGGAAACCCGATTTGATTTATTTTAATAATACGGAAGTAAAGCTTACTACGGATTATTATGTTCAGCAGATGTTCGGTCAGAATTTAGGAAATGAATATTTACCGTCAGATATTATTTTTGAAGGACGATATGCTCAGAATGTTCAGAAACGCATCGGTATATCTGTAGTAAGAGATTCTGTAAGTGGTGATTTCATTTTGAAGATGGTGAATATGTTACCTGTAAAGGTAGAGGCTGATGTGAACAATCTTATGTCGGGCAACATACAACGTAAAGCGGAAAAGATAGTCTTGTCAGGACAGCCTGTGGAAACCTTTAAAAAGCCAGTACAGACACAAATAGAACAGAAAAACAAATTATTTTATGAGTTACCTCCTTATTCCTTCACAATTATAAGGCTGAAGGATTGAGGGCTTGTATCTAGGCAAATGTTTTTGATTCATATTAGTATTTATTAGATATTCTGTGTATCTTTGCAGCCCGCTTATGGCGGGCTTTTTATTAATTATTAATTGTTATTTTATGTACAAGAAACAAACTTTACCGCGTCAGGTATTTCGTTTCAAGCACTTCAATAACAAGTCTTATTCGTTGTTTAACTGCCTTTGCAAAGAGGTGAACATCGGTGTGTTAAGTATTGCCACATTGACTTTCGCCAGTGCAGGAACAGTTGCTGCGCAACCTGAGGTTGACGGAGTGAAACGCGAATACATGATGGACGATATTGAAGTGATGGGAAGCCGGGTGCCATTGACGCAGGCCGAAACGGCAAGGTTGGTAACTGTACTGGATCGCAAAACTATTGAAAATGCGCCTGTACAAAGTGTGAATGATCTTTTAAAGTATGCAGCAGGAGTTGATGTGCGGCAACGTGGAGACATGGGAATCCAGACTGACATTTCCATCCGCGGAGGAACCTTTGATCAGATTACGATACTGCTCAATGGAGTAAACATCAGCAATCCTCACACAGGCCATTTGGCGGCAGATTTCCCCGTGGCTTTGGAAGACATCGAGCGAATTGAGATTTTGGAGGGACCGGCAGCTCGAGTCTTTGGCACGTCAGCCTTTTGTGGTGCCATTAATATCGTAACCTCCGCAAGTTCCCAAAAACATATTCAGGCACATGCCACAGGCGGTTCTTTTGGCCTTGGTGGAGGAGGACTAAGTCTTAATCTGTCCGAGGGGCGTTGGTGTAACCAAATGTCAGGCAGCTATATGCGTACCGACGGAGCTACACTTAATAGTGATTTTGATGTGTGGCGAGGGTATTATCAGGGAAGTTATAATACTCCCGATGCGATTATCCGTTGGCAATTTGGTTACAGTCAACAGAAATTTGGTGCTAATACGTTCTATTCTGCCCTTTATAATAACCAGTATGAAGAGACTGGACGTTATTTGGCTTCTGTTCAGGCCGAGACGCGTGTCGGTTGGTTACATTTTACGCCGACAGTGTATTGGAACCGTTCACTTGATCATTTCCAGTTGGTCCGTCATAGTGATTTTGGCGAGAATTTTCATCGTACAGATGTGTATGGTACAAATCTGAACGCATATTTCAACAGCATTATAGGAAAAACATCGTTTGGTGTTGAAATTCGGAATGAAGGTATTTTCAGTACCAGTCTGGGACGACCAATGGAGGCTGCTCAATATATTGATGTTCCTTGGCATGATGGAAAACAATATACAATGAAAGATAGTCGTACCAATGTAAGCTATTATTTGGAACACAATGTATTGTTACCCAAAGCAACGTTTTCTCTGGGAGTAATGGCAAATAAAAATACGGCTTATGATGACAAGTTCCACTTTTATCCAGGTGTAGATATATCCTGGCGGCCGACAAGAGATTGGAAACTGTTTGCGTCATGGAACATGGCACTCCGTATGCCTACTTTTACAGACCTTTATTATAAAAGCCCTTCTCAGGAGGGTAATGTCGGTTTAAAGCCGGAAGAGACGCAGGCATTCAGCTTAGGTGCAAAATACCGTCATCCCGGAGTTGATGCTTTTCTTACGGGATTCTTTCATAAAGGAAAGAATATGATAGACTGGGTCATGTATAGCGCAGATGATGTATACCATTCTGCAAACTTCAAGTTGGATAACTATGGCGTTGAGGCTAATGGTGCCCTCTTGTTCCGCGAGTGGTTTGGAAATCGTTTCTTTCTCGATCGTTTGTCGCTAGGTTATACTTATATTTATCAGAAACGACATGATGTGATTGATATTTATAAGTCAAATTATGCGTTGGAGTATTTAAGACATAAGTTTGTAGCTGCTCTTGACCATCAGATCTGGAAGAATCTTTCAGCAACATGGTCTTTACGTTGGCAGGATAGAATGGGAAATTACATTAAATATGCTTCTCCTACAGATGTCGGAACCCTTGTTCCCTATGAACCGTATGCGTTGCTCGATTTGCGTATTCAGTGGAAGACACCAAAATATAAAATCTATGTTGAAGGAAACAATCTGACCAATCATACCTATTATGATTTGGGCAATGTGCCTCAGCCGGGTTTCTGGTTTAAGGCCGGTGCAAGTATTAGATTAGATTTTTAATTCGTTTCCTTATTGAACTGTAATAATAAATATTAAAACGGCCGGATGAATGCTCTGTCTTCATCCGGCCGTTTTGTGATTTGTATAATTTATTTTTTATATCTGATCAAAAAAATTAGAAACGGAAACCGATATACATTCTTATTGTTTTTGTCTTCAGTTTATTATGGCCGGTTTCAAACAAAGAGCTGAGATCGCTCATGCTGACTTCCTCCTCTTGATTCTCCTTTACGCTGAACGATTTGTAATTGGCGTGTCCCCAGCGTGCTTCAACTCCGACTGATATTACTTTGTAGGATATGGAACCTCCACAGGAAAGGAACGGTACAAATTTACAGTTGATATCATTGTTGAGCATGATAATAGATGCAGAGGGAATAACGTGAAAATAGGCACAAATCTTAAGACGGTCTACCGGGTTAAGCGTGATAGAAGGTCCGACGTGAATACCTATATCAACTTGTTGCATGCCAAGGTCCAATTCATTTTCAGAACCTGCAAATAAATCAGACAGGTTACCTGATTCAGTGTCTTCCTGTTTGTCTTTTGAATCAGTATATTTGGCATATGTCAGGTCCGGTAATCCTAAGTCAATACCGAATTTCATCATGTTGAAGAGCGGTTTTTTGTGCAGATAGAATGTGCGTCCCATGCTGTAATAGAAAGCAAAAGCACTGTTCCATTTCGTGTTGGCTACTTCCATGTGCGAAAGGGTTTGTATGGCATAACCAATGTTGAAATACTTTTTTCTGTCTTTCCATACATCTTCATATCTTCGTTTAGCTTCAATTTCTTCTTTAGTCAGTGTTTCTTCATTGGGAGTAACCTGCATTAACGAGTCTGATGTGTAAGATGTTTGAACAGAAATGTCACATGAGTCTGTTTTTTCTTGCGCTTGTACGAATCCGCAAGTCAGAAACAGCATGGCCAGCAAACTTAAACAGTTCTTCTTCATAATAGTGCTGCTTTTTTATTTTAATTGATAGATAAAATAGGAGTTGGTAAAGGTTTTCCTATTTGCAAAATTCTATTTGCATATGATATGCATGCAAATTTATGAATATATTATTAAAAAGAGACAACTTTTTACAATTATTTACAGCTGGCGTATTGTCTTTTATTCTAACTGTTTTCCGGCATAAAAATCCAGGATTTTTTTTCTTAGAATCCATTCATATTTTGCTTGAACCCGTTCACTTTTAGCCTTTAACCATTGTGTTCGCTGTGTCTGCAACTCTGTTGAGGTTGCTTTGCCATTCAGATATTTTTCGTACATAAGTTCATAAGCAGCCTGTGCCGAGGCCATGGCGCTGGCGCTTGATTTGAATTGTACACGTGCTGCTTCTGCATTATAATATGCTTGCTGAATCTCCTTATATAGTTTCTTTTTGACATCTTCAACCTGAAGTTCCTGTAGAATATGCTGCACTTTGGCTGTCCGGATGTTATTACGGGTTTGCATGCGGTCAAATAGGGGAATACTCAATGATAAACCGATATTCTGTGTAAAGTTATCTCTCATTTGTTGACCGAAGGTTGCGGAATTATATCCGGAGGTCTTGTAGTAACTGGTACCGATTCCTGCGTTCAGATATAGTTTGGGGTAATATCCGGCTTGGGCTATATGTATATTTTGTGCGGAACTTTCCAGACGCAGTCTTTCAGCTTTTATTTCAGGCTTGTTCCATTGGGCTTGCTCAAAGATTTGTTCAGGTAATTCCAGTACGGTGTCCATCGTATCACCTTCAGCCGGAGCGACGGTCAGACTGTCTGGTGACGGCAATTCAAGCAATTGGGCAAGGTCGAGAAGAGCCAGTCTGAAATTATTGTCAGCACGTGTGGCGTTTAATTCGTTTTGATCCAGTTGTGCCTGGGCTTCATACACTTCAGCTTCAGATTTTTTGCCATTTTCCCGATAAGCTTTAACCTGTTCAAGCAGAAGGCGCTGGCTCTTTGTTTCCTGACGGGCTACGTCTGCCAGCTCGCTGTAATAGAGTACGTTCAGATAATTGGACGCCACCTGCAAGGCCAGGCTTTCTCTGGCTTTTTCAAGGTCCTGAACAGCCGCTTCCAGATTTAATCCGGCTTGTTCCTTACTGTATTTGATTTCAAATCCCGTAAATACAGGAATATTGGTACTGAGTGCTAGACCGGTATTTTGCGTGTTACGGTTTGCATAAGTATTGTCATAAGTAAGTGCACGGCCAAATCCGAACGATTCATTGGCACTTGCGTCCAGCGACGGTGCATGGCGCCATTTTTGTGTATTGAATGCGATTTCCTGTTGTTCTACCTGAAGATGCTGTTGTCTGATTTGTATATTTTTTGCTTGCGCATGTTCAATACATTGTCGTAATGTCCATGGGCTTTGTCCGCATGTCTCGTTTCCGTACAGACAACAGGTTATGATGGTAATAAAATGTATCAGTCTCATGTGCCGTTTTCTATTAATCGTTAATGATAGCGTTACCTCGGATACGGTCTTTTAATGACAATCCCTTTTTGATTTCTATGTCAATACCGTTACTTATTCCGGTAGTGACAGCTTGACGTTTAAATGTCTGCGGATTTTCGGCCGTGAGGATATATACAAAAGTAGAGTCACCGCTGAATTCCAGACATCCTTCGGGGACGGTCAGCACATTGTTTGCTTTTTCAAGTACGATTTCTGCGTTGGCACTGTATCCCGAACGGATAATCGTTTCTCCGATGTTGTGTACGGCGGCCTCAAATTCAAACTGGTTGGTGCCGTTTACTTCTTCTGCTTTCGGAGCAATATATTCCAGTACAGCGTCAAAGGTCTTGTCCTGAAGAGCGCCGATTGTCAGCTTGACCGGCATACCTTCATGAATGCGTCCGACTTCCGTCTCGTCTATTTTACCTTTAAATAACAGGTCGTGCATGTTGGCCACCGAGGCGATGGTGGTACCGTCGTTCATCGTATTGCTCATGATGACAGAATTACCCACGCGTACAGGAATGTCAAGAATCAGACCGTCAATGGTGCTTCTCACCAGTGTGGTGCTGAACGATGCGTTTGATCGGGATATACCTTCTTTAATAATGTCCAGCGCATCTTCACGGTTACGCAGCTCTTCGCGGTTTTGTGCCAGAGTCACTTCTGCTTTGTCATATTCTTCATCGCTGATCAGTTTTTTGTCGTGCAGATTCTTTACCCGTTTGAAATCCTTTTCAGCCTGCGCCAGATTGATTCGTGCCAGACGTACACTGCTTTCAGCCGAGTTAAGTGACGACATTTCCGGAATGACTTTTACCTTTGCAATGATTTCATCCTTTTTCACCTGTTCTCCTGCTTTCTTATATAATTCTGCTATTATACCGTTGATTTGTGGCTTGATAAGCACCTCGTCACGTGGTTCTATCTTTCCTGTGGCAATAGTAGTCTTTGCCAGATCTGCTTTACGTGGCGATACGATTTCATAAATCTCGGCTTTTTTCCTGGATTTCTGATACAGAAATACAAACGTTCCTGCAAATACACCGATAATCAGAAACAGAAAAACGTATTTTACATACTTCTTCATGGTTTTTGTGTCTTTATTTTAGGTTATTATTCATATAAATATTCTTATTCTTCTCTTATGGCATCTATCGGTTTGATGGATAGTGCACGCAAAGCCGGGGCAAGTCCCGCCAGCAGTCCCAGCAGTATGAGCATGACGGCAGCTCCTACAGCCAGCCCGAAACTGATTTGGAAATTCCCTTGAACAACCCCATCTTCTGTCGTTCCCATCTCCAGGCATTGCAGAACAAATACGGCAAAACTTATTCCGCTTACTCCGGCAATGATAGTGAGAACCAGGCTCTCCAGTAAAATCTGTGAAAGAATGTGCGAGGGGCGTGCGCCGATGGCCCGTCTGATACCGATTTCTGTGGTACGTTCCTTTACAGTAACCATCATGATGTTGCTTACTCCGACAATTCCGGCCAGTAAGGTCCCCAGTCCGACAAACCAGATCAGTATTCTTACACCGGTGAACAGATTATCCATCATGGTGAACATCACTTCCGCGCTGAACACATTGACTCCTTGCTTGTCATCCGGAGCAATATAGTGGGCTCTGGCAATGACGGCTTTGATTCTGTTTTCAAGTGTGCTGATTTTATAATTGCCGTGTGCGGTCAGCGCAACCATGTCGGCATGGTTTCCGTAGTGCAGTGCCTTTTGCATGATAGGAAAGGGTATTTGTATGGTTTCGTCAGCATTACCGCCAATGTTGATATTGCTGGTTCCATAGTTTACACCGACAACCCTGTAGTAGATGCCGCCCACCTTTATGATTTTTCCGCAAGGATTACCGCCTTCCGGAAAAAGCTGTTTGTAGACATTCTTTCCGATGACACATACTTTGCGTTCTTCAGTGATATCCATGTCGTTCAGTTCGCGTCCGTATCTGATATCGTTTTCAGACACCTTTCCAAGGTCGGGATACATGCCGCGAAGCATACAGGTATATTTTTGTTCTCCGGCTACGGCTGTTTCGCCGTATCTGGCCAGAACGGGCGTGATGATATCCAGTTCAGGTATGGCGTGTCGAAGCCGTTCGATATCTGCTGTTTCCAAAGACCAGCTTCTGCCTTTTTTGAATCCTTTATAAGCTTTTTCTGTTCGTCCGGGAAAGATAAAAGCCGAGTTCGTGGCAAAACCGCTGAAATTCTTCGACAGCATGTCTTCCAGACCGTTTCCTCCGCCGAGCATTCCAACCAGCATGAATATGCCCCAGAATACTCCGAAAGCGGTCAGCAGGCTTCTGGCCTTGTTGCGTGTGATGGTGGAAAGAATTTCTTCCCACGAGTCTAAATCTATTCTCATTTTATTATTCGGCTCTTAATGCGTCAATGGTTTTCAGTTTTACTGCTCTCAGCGCTGGGACAAGGCCTGCAATCATACCGGCAATGACAAGTGTGACGGTTGCCTGTATGGCGATAGATACATCTACCGACGGATCTTTGAACATCTGAAAAGTCATTCCGGCCACCTGGGTTTTGGTCTGTTCTGCCAGTACGTTCATATATTCCGTGGCAAATATTCCCGCCAGCATGCCGATATAACCGAAAAAGGCTGTGATGACAACACTTTCAAGCAATACCATACGGAGAATATATATCGGACGGGCTCCGAGTGCCTTGCAGATACCGAATTCTTTTGTACGTTCTCTGACTGTAATCAGCATGATGTTGCTTACGCCCACTATGCCGCTCAGTAGCGTACATATACCGATAATCCAAAGCGCGGTTTTCAGAATCCGTGTTCCTTCATCCATCTGTATTTGTTGCGTGATTTTATTCCAGAAAAAGATACCGTTTGGTTCATCGGGACTGAAATTTTTTCTGATGCCGGTCATTTTGCGGACTTCGCTTTCAAACTGCTGATTGTCCTCTTCACTTTTAAGTCCGGTTATCTTCAGGTCAATACGGTCTACTTTATTTTTCATGTATAAAGTGCTCATGGTAGAATAAGGAATGTATGCCACCCGGTTGTTGGTGTTTCCACGGTCTTCGTATATACCGGCCACTTTGAACACCAGTCCGTTTACTTTTACATGCTGTCCTACAGCTTTGGATATGTCTGCAAAAAGCTGCTCTGCCATATCCCGTTGCAATACCATCACTTTGCGCCGTTCGTGTTCGTCCATTTGGTTTAGAAAACGTCCGTAGATGATATTGACAAACTCTATTTCATTGTAATTGGGATATACCCCTTTGATATTCTGTACAATATAATCCTTTTGTGTGCTGATTTCAATATTGCTTTGTTCCAGTTGCGGTAAAGCTTTCCGCACATGTTCTCCAAACCGTTTGTTGATGGCTGTGGCATCCTTGTCGGTCAGTTCGATATACCGGTTGGCCGGATTGCCTTTATATGGAAGCGATGTAAATCCGTTGAAAACCGTGATTACATCCATTGACTGTCCTTTGGTTGAGGCTTCAAAAGCGTGCAGAATACCGTTTCCGGCTCCCAATAGCACAATCAGTATGAATATGCCCCAGGCTACAGACAGTCCGGTTAGGGTGGTACGCAATTTATTGCGTTTCACGGTCTGCCATAATTCTATTAAAATGTCATTCATGCCTGCTTTTTCTGTGGTTATTTGATGATGCCGTTTTGTCCGAAGTGTGAGGCATCATGATTCCGGTTGTCTTCAATACGTTCTATCAGTCCGTCTTTGATATGGATAATCTTGTCCGTCTGATTGGCCACACCGCTTTCGTGAGTGACAACTACTACGGTCTGTCCCTCGTCATTGAGTTGTCTGAGCAACTCCATCACCTCAATGGAAGTTTTGCTGTCCAATGCTCCTGTCGGCTCATCGGCCAGAATGATTTGCGGTTGTGTAATCAGTGCGCGGGCTATGGCTACACGCTGTTTTTGTCCGCCGGACAGCTCGTTGGGCATGTGCGTGGCCCATTCTTTCAGGCCCAGCCGTTCCAGATACTCCATGGCCATCATGTTACGTTTGTGACGTCCTATGTTTCTGTAAAAAAGCGGGAGAGCCACATTTTCCATTGCGTTTTTAAATGGAATCAGATTAAACGACTGGAAAATAAAGCCGATCATGTGATTACGGTAATCCGCCGCACGGGTTTCACTCAGATTCTGTATCAGTTTGCCGTCAAGGTAATAGCTTCCTTCATCGTAATTATCCAGAATCCCTAATATGTTGAGTAATGTGGACTTCCCGGACCCCGATGCACCCATGATAGATACCAGCTCACCTTTTTCCACATCAAGCGATATACCTTTCAGAACGTGTAGCGGTTGTCCGTTGAAATACGTTTTATGGATATTTTCCAAATGAATCATTGATAAAAGTTTTTGTGTTTTTTTATTGTTAAGATAACGTGATTTACTGCATTCTTATTGTGATGCAGCTGTCAACATAAGCCTTATCTTTTATGATATACTTCATACTGTCTTTTTCTGTCCTGTATAATAATCCTATTTTACTGTTTTCAAGCGTCAGTGCACGTCTTTGTTCGGTTCCGGGTATCCATATCGTACGTTTCGGCATTTTAGAATATTTGAGATGAAGCCGGTCAATGTGACAGTTGCGCATTTGAGCCTCATAACAGCACACTGTCATTTCTTTCTGGTCGAAACCGGTCAGATTGAATTCCGAGACCGGAATCTCGCAAGTGACAGATTTCAAGTTTCCGGTTTTTATTTCCCATTTCCCGGTTTGTAGCTTCAATAAGTCAAGTTTGCTTTTGTCCTTATCATTAAACTTATCAATATAATTACTCAGAGGATAATAAAATTCTACAATGAGCGTATCGCTGTGACTGGTCATTTTCAGATAAGGCCATATCGGTTCCGGTACATCCAACATAAAATCAGATGTAGAGTCGGCCGACACCGTAATGCTGCTACTACTGCTGTAGTATATGCTTCTTTTAGTGGTGTCCGTGGTGATTCCGTCCGGTTGCAAGGGCGTCTCTTCTCTGAGGATAAGATGGTTGAATGCCGGTAGTTTATGCAGCTTTCGTTCATCATGAAAACTTGTCAGCCTGACTGTTTCCTTAGGTTGTCTGTAATGGGTTGCCACATAGCAGGACAAGGCAATGATGACAATAAGTCCCAATGCGGCTAAACCGATGATAAAATACGAGGTAGGTCTGATATGCCCGTAAGCTACATCAGTTTCTTTCACTCTGTAATAGGTCAGTATCCAAAAAGCTATAATGATAATCCATAAAATCAGTGAATACATGAAATTGGCAAAACTATAATTAATGTAATAATCATCTGTAACCATTACCTCTATAATGCTACCGGCTGTCATGATGTAGACTGTCATTAAAGCCATCAGTAATGCCCCTGTTTTGATAAACGCATTCTTTTTCCACATCGTACTTCCCAACATGAATATGGATTGTAGGGATAAAAGTATTAAAGTCCACCTGTAAAAGTAATGCTCCTTAGAAATCCATCGCAGCGGCTGACAGACATCCACCTCGGGATAAATTTGCGAGCAGATGAAAACTCTGGTATAGTCAGCCAGTAAGACACAAATCAAGAAGGCACAAAAGGTCAGTGGCACGGTATAGAGCCATTTCACGAAGTATTTTTCTTGAATTGAGGCCGGAAGACTTAGAAAACCAGTACTGCCCCGCTTGTCGTTGCAGTCACTGAAAAAGGCTGTTCCTCTGCTGGCTGCAACTAACAGACTAAGCAGCATAATGATGAAAAAGCAGGTGCTTTCCTGTCTTTGAATACACCATTCGGGATTGTCCAAGTGTTCGGATATTGTGGTCAGTGACGTCCAGATAAATAATATGGTTGTACAACTGTAATAAACCAGCAAAGTGGCTAGATAATACCAACGCTTTTCTTCCCATTCTTTTCGAAAAAGCAAGTTTATACGTTTGAAATTAAAGTCTGTTTTCATTTCTTGAGGATTTGATTTGATTCGTTTTCGGCCGTTCCGGAGTTCTGTTTCATGTCCTGTTCATATTTGTGGTAGAGCTCGGTCATTTCTTCCATGGAAAAGCCTAAAGTGTATATTTGATGGAAAAAATCAAAAAGCTCTTCGTTGTAGAAGGCTTCTCGTCTGAATGCCAGAATACGTTCTCCGGCCCCGTTGCTTACATAATAGCCTATGCCGCGCTTCATCGTAATGACCGACTGATTTTGCAGAAAGTCAAAAGCACGCATGGCCGTATTGGCGTTGACTTCCACCATGGCGGCATACTCACGCACCGAAGGGATGCGCTCACCTTCGTGGTAAATGCCCTGAAGAATCTCGTCGCATATACGGTCCGCTATTTGCAGATAAATGGGTTTGCTTTCTTTAAATATCATGTAAAAATGATGTAAAAACAGGTTAATGTTTTTTTAAGTGGTAAATAAATGTCGGATTTCATCCGGATGAGCCAATGTGCCGTTAAACAGCAGTTCAAGATTCAGTTCTGTGTCCTCGTTTTCTGAGTTAGGCTTCATAATGCTGTATCCGTGAAAGGTAGGCATACTGCTCCATGCCGACTCGTCAGGCGGTGTGTCAGAGGGCTTGAAACACAGCTTCCGGCAGATTTCGTTCACTGAGGCGCTGAGCAGTATGCCTTTCTGTTCAAGAATCATCACATGGTCAATCAAGTTCTCCATGTCTTTTACCTGATGGGTGGAAATGACCATGCTGCGCGTGTCGCTCATTTCATTGATTACCAGTTTGCGGAACTGGCTTTTCCCCGGTATGTCCAGTCCGTTGGTCGGTTCGTCCATAAACAGCCATTGAGTGTTGGTTGCCAGGGCAAAGCTTATCAGAACCTTTTTCTTCTGTCCCATAGACAGTTCGCCTATATGCAGGTCATCGGTCAGTTCAAACACTTCAAGATGATGCTTCAGCTCCTCTTCGCTGAAATTCGGATAAAAAGGCGCATTCAGTCTGATATATTTTTTCAGACTAAGGCCGGGCAGGTCAAACTCTTCGGGTACGATGAACAGTTTGTTCAGTGTCTCCGGTTTTCGGCTTCTCACATCGAGGCCGTCAAGACATACACGCCCTTCCGACGGTGTCATCAATCCTGCCAGCAGATAGAGCAGGGTAGATTTTCCGGCCCCGTTACGTCCGAGCAGACCGATAATGCGTCCTTCTTCCATCGTAAGGTTAAGGTCCTCCAATACGGTTTTCTTCTTCCGGTTATAGGAAAATGATAAATGGTCAACGTTTATCATGGCAATTATTGTTTATAGATGTTTAGTGTACTAATCAAGCAATACACTGCAAATGTAATGAACTGTATTTTGCTGTGCAAATAAAAAGAGTTTTTTTATTGTTTTTTAATGGTAAAAATAACTTCACAATTGTTCTTGTTTGGCCGGAATCCTTATGTTGGTACGGCCGTCTGTGCCAATCTGTTTTACGTTGATATTTCAAACTTGTATGCCTCACAGGCCGATTTTTTCACACGGTGCGGTTGACAATCAAAAAAACAGACCTTCACTAATAAAAAGTTAGGTGAAATATTGGGTAATATACTAGAAAATCGTTATTTTTGCAACACATTTAGACAAGAAGAGATTAACAGAATCTCATTAAATTACCTATAATAAATTAAATAATTATGGTTTATTCACACGAAGTAGAAAACATGTGTTGTGTTGCCAAAGGTCCTAACCACGGACCAGCCCCAATTCCTGAAGAAGGCAAGTGGGTAAAGGCAAAGGAGATCAAAGACATCTCAGGTTTGACTCACGGTATCGGTTGGTGTGCTCCTCAGCAGGGTGCATGTAAATTAACCTTGAACGTGAAGGAAGGTGTCATCCAGGAGTGTCTTGTTGAAACTATCGGTTGTTCAGGTATGACTCATTCTGCAGCCATGGCTTCTGAAATTCTCCCGGGCAAGACTATTCTTGAAGCTTTGAATACCGACTTGGTTTGTGACGCTATCAACACCGCAATGCGCGAGTTGTTCCTTCAGATTGTATACGGTCGTACTCAGTCAGCTTTCTCTGAAGGCGGTTTGATGATCGGTGCAGGTTTGGAAGACCTTGGTAAAGGTTTGCGTTCACAGGTAGGTACGCTTTATGGTACATTGGCTAAGGGTTCTCGTTACCTTGAAATGGCTGAGGGTTATATCAAGACCATCGCTTTGGATAAGGACAACCAGATTTGTGGTTACGAATTCGTTCACATGGGTAAGTTCATGGACGAAATCAAGAAAGGAACCGATGCCAACGAAGCATTGAAGAAGGTAACCGGTACATACGGACGCTTCACAGCTGAGCAGGGTGCAGTTAAATATATTGATCCACGTCAAGAATAATATAAGGAGGAAGTAAATATGATTAGAGAAGTAAAATTCGAGAGCCAGGACCGTCGTATCAAGCAGATTCTTGCTGCATTGAACGAAAACGGTATTTCTTCAATTGAAGAGGCTAACCAGATTTGTGAATCTTATGGACTCGATCCTTATAAGACTTGTGAGGAAACTCAGCCTATCTGCTTCGAAAATGCAAAGTGGGCTTACGTTGTAGGTACTGCTATCGCATTGAAGAAGGGTTGCAAGACTGCTGCTGAAGCTGCTGAGGCTATCGGTATCGGTTTGCAGGCATTCTGTATTCCTGGTTCTGTGGCTGACGACCGTAAGGTAGGTCTTGGTCATGGTAACTTGGCTGCCATGTTGCTTCGCGAGGAGACTAAGTGCTTCGCTTTCTTGGCTGGTCACGAGTCTTTCGCTGCTGCTGAAGGCGCTATCAAGATTGCCGCTAAGGCTGACAAGGTTCGTAAAGAGCCGTTGCGTTGTATCTTGAATGGTCTTGGCAAGGATGCCGCTCAGATCATCTCACGTATCAACGGATTTACTTATGTTCAGACTCAGTTCGACTACTACACTGGCGAATTGAAAGTCGTTAAGGAAATCGCTTACAGCGATGGTCCTCGTGCCAAGGTTAAGTGCTACGGTGCAGACGATGTTCGCGAAGGTGTAGCTATCATGTGGAAGGAAGGCGTAGACGTATCAATCACCGGTAACTCTACCAACCCGACACGTTTCCAGCACCCGGTTGCCGGAACATACAAGAAAGAGCGTGTATTGGCTGGCAAGCCATACTTCTCTGTAGCTTCAGGTGGTGGTACAGGCCGTACTTTGCATCCTGATAACATGGCTGCAGGTCCTGCTTCTTACGGTATGACCGATACAATGGGTCGTATGCACTCAGATGCTCAGTTCGCTGGTTCTTCATCAGTTCCTGCTCACGTAGAAATGATGGGCTTCCTGGGTATCGGTAACAACCCGATGGTAGGTTGTACAGTAGCTTGCGCCGTTGACGCTGCAACTGCTTTGAATAAGTAATTCATACTTAATTCAAGATAAATGAATCCCCGTAACTCTTTGAGTTGCGGGGATTTTTTATTTGTATGTTCTTTTTCTGTATATAAACCTTATGGTTGATAGTGTATGTTTTTATGGAATCTTGTCTTTCGTATTTGATGGTATTGCTATTATAATTGTACACTTTCTCAAATACGAAAAACATACAGCAGAAGGCGTATTAATTCAAATCATAATAGAAGCATGATAGACAAAAACTATTACAGAAGTTTGCTTGATTTTGCTATGCCTTAAAAAGGCAAATCCAATTCGTAATACCCATAAGGTTCATTAAGGAACCTGAATTCTGGTTCTTCAAGCAAAGGTGATTGCACCTGGAGTTTATCCAAATATATTTTACGTTTGGAAATATTATTAATTTCCTCACGGCGGGCTTTACTCAGTTTCAAGAAATCCTCATTTTGATCTATGCCAAGGAAACGACGCCCTAATAAGGTTGCTGCAATACCTGTTGTACTACTTCCTGTAAATGGGTCTAAAATCCACGCATTAGGAAGAGTTGAAGCCTGAATAATTCGCGATAGAACGCACAACGGTTTTTGAGTAGGATGTTTACCACAAGATTTTTCCCATCGTGCGATTGCTGGTAGCCTCCACACGTCACGCATTTGTTTGCCACCATTAATCTTTTTCATAAGCTCATAATTGAAAAAATGAGGTACTTTGGGTTCTTTACGAGCCCAAAGAATATATTCGGCGGCGTAAGTGAAATATTTGCAAGACAGATTTGGCGGTGGATTTGTTTTTTCCCAAGTAATGCAGTTCAATATTTTGAATCCTAACTCTGTCAAACATCGTGCTACGGAGAAAATATTATGATACGTACCGCTTATCCAAATAGTTCCATTACTTTTCAGTTTATTTCTGCAAGCTTCTATCCAAGATTTGTCAAACAGGTAATCTTCTTCATATCCGTTAGACTTATCCCAATCTCCTTTATTTACAGACACCATTTTACCACTTTGTACACTAATACCTCCATTTGAAAGATGGTAAGGAGGATCGGCGAAAATCATATCAAACTTGAATTCAAATGAATTTAATAGTTCGATACAATCTCCTTTCAAAAGAGTAAAACCTCTATCTTCCGATCTATAATATGGAGTTAACATCAGTGGAATGTTGCTGTTGATACAATCTCAAAAATATTTCTATGTTCCTTTAACTTTTCCAAGAGCTCCTTGAACATATAAGCATCATGCCTATTGGTTTTCTCTTGAACCATCAGTAGTTTTGCGATTAATATTAAGAATTTCACACTGTATTCACCTTTTCCGGCCAGCTTGTTGTATTTCTTAGCTTCTTTATTTACATCGGCTAATAAATTCTCTGGAGACAACAAACGTTCTTGGTCTTCTTTTGATTCTAAGGGAGTTGTTTGTTCCCATTGCTTGAGTAAACTATCTAGCAACAAATCAGTTTCATGAGGTTCGCTATAATGTTTAATCAACATGTCTACTGCCCAATGTATATGTTTAGGAGTGCGGATTCTACTCCATGTCTCTCCCTCTTTCTGGCGATACCTTAGCAGAATATCATAATCAGACAATGATCCTTTGTATATACCTAGAATATAGCTTCCATTAATGGGGATTTCGCATAAAGGTTCCTGTCCTTTACTTATCATTGAAACATTTTTATTTTCCATACAGTCTTTTAATCATTTGAGTTTTTCGGAAATTATACCGTTTTCAAGATCTGCAATATTGTATAAATGTTCCAAAACATCAAAGGTTTCTTTCAGATTATTCTTTGCACTGCGCCAGCCATAACCATCGGTAAACCAAACAAATTTGAAATATCCCAGATCCTTGGTTTCCATGGTGATGGTTTTGTAACTACGTGCCGTTTCATTCAATTTAGAACCACTGCTAGTATAAAAGTTAGTTTCTATTCCATAAATGGTATTCTCTCCTTTTACAACAAAATCAAACCTCTTTTCGGCTCCGCCATTATTTGAGATAGAAGATAAATCAATGCCCCATTTGGTCTCTATTTCATGGATATACATTTCCTTGAAATAATCAACGCCTTTCACAAGTCCTGCTTTACCAAGAAAACTCTCTACAAGATTTTCCATAAGATGGCCACCACGATTCTTGCGTCCATTGGAATCAAGCCCTGTTTCTATGCCGGTTACGTAATCCACAAGATTGTTGACAATATGATTTTCCATCAAATCAAAAAGACCTGTCTTTCTCATGAATTTTACGTAATCTTCATTTGTACAATTTGGTTTATCAAAATGAAAATCAATTTGTCCCTCTTCATCCATAGCCATAATATCAAGTTCACGTTTAGCTAAAAGGATAGGAATGCATTTTAAGGTTTCTGGATATTGTACCAAAATATTTCTGAATTCATCCTCTATATTCTTGGAACCAATAAGCGAATTCAAAATATTGAGTGGAATTCTGATAGCTTCCACGTTATTGAAAACCTTATCGAAATCAACGTAGTATTTATAATCGGCAATAGAAGGCCTAAAGCCGGCAAGCCAAGTGTCGAAATCTCTCATATCAGTAAACATTAGCAACGTTGGAAATCATTATCTCTGAAATAGCACCGCGGCCATTACCTTTTGAATTTATCATTCTCGCAGCAGAGACTCTTTTAATGGAAAACATCTTATAAAGATGATCAAAAAAATCATCTCCATTATCTACATTCTGTGGATCAGAATTACTTGCCACAAACAAAGATTTGTGCTTGGTTATTTGTTCACAAAAATCACGTAATCGCATTTGCTCAGTATCATCAAAACCATCTTTTGCATAAGAAGTAAATGCAGAAGTTTCTGTCAGAGGACGATATGGTGGATCAAAATAATACAAAACATTATTGTTTGCATATTTACCTGTTTGCGCAAAATCACCACAAAGAATCTCAACACGTTGTAGAACGGCAGAATCAGCCCTTAATGTTTCCTCATCGCAAATTTTAGGATTTGTATATTTTCCATGCGGAACATTAAATTTTCCTTTGGAATTTACACGATATAACCCATTAAAGCAGGTCCTGTTTAGGAAAATAAATAATGCAGCAGTTTCGATATCCGAATTGTTTTTCTCATTAAAACGTTCACGTTGAAATAAAAAATAATCTTTTCTTGCAATATTGTTAAGTGAAAGATACTCAGATTGAATACGTGTTAATTCAAGAATTAATTTTTCAACATCTGATTTTATTATACGATATGTACAAATTAACTCTTCATTGATATCATTAATTATAGCTCGTGATATATTCGGATATTCTTGTAAAATCCAAAATAAAACGGCTCCTCCACCAACAAATGGCTCAATATAAGTTATGTTATCCCTTTGTGATAAATCACGAGGTAGAGTTTTTTTTATATCATCAAGAAGTTGTGTTTTACCTCCAACCCATTTAACAAATGGTTTTGCCGGATATGTATATGATCTTTTCATATGCCTCAAAATTCAAAATATTAGGCAGACAAGTTCTGTCTCTTTATTATGCAAAAATACGAATAACAGCTTATTTAGCCAACAAAATCAAATAATAAGGCTAAGATTTTCTTGATTTCATCTTCTTATAATTCTTCACTCCATTCTGTTTCTTTGTTTATCTATTTATAAACAGAAAGCATTTCCTGCAATACATTTATCTTATTTATTAGGATTAACGTTTATTCTGATAAAGCTGCATTTTACCGTTTTGTCTGAAATACAAATACGGGTGATGTAAACAATTTATACCAAATTGTGAGATGCCTGTTTTGCTGTCTGTTTTTTCTATTTGACAGATATAATCAGACGTTTATTTGTGGCGTTTTCCCGGAAATCTGGAGATAGAAAGCATTTCCGGATTGAGAAACCTATGGCCGGAGAGGAGCCATTTTTTGTATCAGATAAGCTTGATGAAATAGCATGAAGCATTGATTTGTGATAATAATATATTACAAATTGTGCAGAAGGGCTGTTTATGGATGAAAAGTCATGCAAGTACGGCTAACCCCGGAAACGCTTACTGTTATGAAAAAATTCTCTACTGTTATGAAATATTTATGTACGGTTACAAAATCTCGATTTTATGGGTCAAAAATATAATTTGTATTATTATACTTCTGATTATTAGATGGTTACAAAGAATGTAAAGCCCGTTAACAAGACGGTTTTATATTTTGTAAAAATAATCTCTAAAAAGTAGGGTATTTCAAAGGATAAAATTTTTTCTGTACGGTTGCGAATTTCATTCCCTACGGTTACGGGTTTAACCGTAACCGTGCGGAAAATAATTTGTAAAGTGCAGAAATAAATTTCTCTACGGTTACGAAAAAATTCGTAACCGTATGCATTTTACTTTTGTTCGGTACTGAAAAAATTAAATTATGATGAAATGTTTACATCGAAAAAGGAAGATTCTGATGGTTAAAACGAGATTGCTGGTGGTTAAAAAGAACGGTAAGGGGGAAATGATTGCGTGATAATTTGTGTGTCGCCGTGTTGCTATTGTAAACTGATTCCTAAAATAAGGGTTAAAACAGTGTTTTCTATAAACAGGGTGGGAAGGTGACAGAAAACGATGAAAAACCTAAGCGCAGGGTTTTTAATTTTAATAGCGTAACAGGTGAAATACGTTTGTTTATGTTTGCTATTTCTGATAAGATGAAATGAAAATATAATAATAAGGATGCTTTTTGTGTGAAAATGCTATCATAAGATTTTTACGGATAGATTTCGAAAAAGTAGGTAAAAGGAGGGCTTTCGAGGTAAAATTGTTGAGGTTATGGCACGAAAGAATGATTTTCCGCAAAGTGGGGTGTTGAGGCTGAAAGACCTAAATCTGATGTAATAAGTAAACTATATTTACCTTCAGGCAGAAAGGAATGTAATAAAACATTTCTTTCGCTATAGGGTGGACGCTATCTTGGGCTTTTTATGGTTATTGACGGAGCAGGAAGCAATGAGTCGTATCAAAAACATTCGGTTTGCAGCAGGTTTTCAATAAATTATCTTATCTTTGTTTTAAGCAAACATATTAACAGACTTAAACCGTTAAAACGATGGCCAAAACCAGGAATAATCTGTTGGACGAGCAGCTCGTCTACAACGGCAGAAGCAAGACACCGACTCATTTGCATCTCTGTGCTTATGACAGGGATGAGGTGAAATTTTTCAGTGAAAAGGAATTCAGTCATGTGGTGACCTGCATGAAGTCGGACGGCATTAACTGGATTCAGGTACATGGCTTGCAGGACGCGCAGGCCATAGAGGAGATTTGCGAACACTTCGGCATAGATTTCCTTGTGATGCAGGACATTCTGAATACGGAACATCTGACAAAGATTGAGCAGCGTGAGGAGTATAATGTGATTATTGTGAAGCTGTTGGGAAGAGAAAGCGACAGCGAGGAGTATATTCCGCATCAGCTGGCTATTATACAGGGATGTAATTATGTGCTGACGTTTGTGGATAAGGAAACAGACTTTTTCAATGACATCATTGAGGCTATCAAAAAGAATGTGATGAAGGTGAGAGACCGCAGTGCCGATTTTCTTCTGAGTGTTATTCTGAACAGTGTGATGGGGCATTTCATGGTGATTCTCGGCAAGATGGAAGACGAGCTGGAGGACATGGAGGAAAGTCTGCTGGACAGAATAGGCACAGAATCATCCGGAATAGGCGACATACAGATGTATCGCCGTAACTGCCGTCTGATAAGGAAAACCGTGATGCCGCTCAAAGAGCAGATAAACGGTCTGTTCCGCGAGAACAACGGATTAATCAGTAACGAGAATCGTCCGTTTTTTAACGACGTGCTCGACCATCTGCATTCCATCCTGCAATCCATAGAGACCTGCCGCGATATTCTGACAGCTTTGGTGGATCTTTATCTGTCTAATAATGATTTGCGCATGAACAGCATCATGAAGCAGTTGACGGTGGTTTCTACCATCTTTATTCCGCTGACCTTCTTTGCCGGCATCTGGGGAATGAATTTCAAGTTCATGCCCGAGCTGGAATGGCGGTTCGGTTACGGCATGGCGTGGCTGTTGATGGTGGCGGTGGCTGTCTTTGTCTATTTCTACTTCAGACGCAAAAAGTGGTATTAAAAAAATAGGGATGTACCGCAGTAGCGATACATCCCGTTTGATTGCTATACAAATATAATTTAAAAGCTGATTATTTCAATTGACGTTTGTAATCAACCATTTTGATGGCGGTCACCGCACATTCGTCACCTTTGTTGCCCAGAATGCCTCCCGCACGGTCCTGAGCCTGTTGCAGATTGTTGCAGGTGAGCAGACCGTAGATGACCGGTATGTCGCCGGTGGCGTTCAGTGAGGAAAGGCCCGCGGTGGTTCCTTCGCAGATGTAATCAAAGTGGGGAGTGTCTCCACGGATTACACAGCCGATGGCGATGACAGCGTCTACTTTTCCGCTTTTAGCCATCTGTGAAGCGCCGAACACCAGTTCAAAGCTGCCGGGAACGGTCATTACCATGATGTCGTCCTCGTTGGCATCGTTTTTTACGAGTGTGTTGTGGGCACCTTCGAGCAGCGCGCCGGTGATGTTGTGGTTCCATTCGCTGACTACGATACCGAAACGCATTCCCTTGGCACAGGGAACTGACTGCGCGTCGTATTCAGACAGATTGTGCAATGCTGTAGCCATGGTTCCGATTATTTGCTTACACGTTCGATATATTTGTCAATCTCGCTGAACTGCATAGAGTTGACATATTTGGTCTTGATTTGCTGGTAGCAAGCCAAAGCTTCGTCTTTCTTGCCCATTGATTCGTAAATCTGACCGGCCTGAATCAGGTAGATGGGGCTCAGGCTGTTGTTGTCAGCCAGTTTGGCAGCCTTTTCAAGTGCCTTTACAGCCTCTTCCGGTTTGTCCATGTTGGCATAGCAGTTGCCAAGGGCACCGAGAGCGGCCGGTGATATCATCTGGTCGTCGCGCAGGTTGAAGCTTTCCAGACAGTCGGCTGCTTCTTTATATTTGTCCTGCTTTGCGTAGCTCAGACCGGCATAAAGATTTGCCAGGTTGCCTGAAGGCGTGTTGCCGTATTCGTTGGCAATGGCAATGAAACCCGGATAGCCCTGTCCGTCGCCGTTAAGCGCTTTTTCGTACTGATCCTGAGCAAAGTATTCCTGACCCTTGTAAAGAAGTTCTTCGGCTTTCTGCTCGTGAGGAAGCACGATGAAGTTACGGTAAAGGAAATAGCCGCCGATAATTACGGCAATAGCGATAAGACCGTACAAAAGAGGTTTTTTGTATTTGCTGATTACGGCCTCTGAAATGTTCATCGGATTGTCTCCGTGAGCAGTTTCCTGTGTCTTGTTGTTTGTCATTTTATTTAAATTTTTATTGATTTTCTGTGTGTAAGTCTGCCTTTTGCGGCAGGGACCGCATAAAGCAAGGCAAAAGTAGCGAAATAATCCCGTTTGATAAAATTTATAGCCTATTTTTTTTAGGATTAAGTGATAAACCGTACTTTTGCATTGCAAATAATAAGGAGACTACGGATGATACTGAAGAAAATATCGGTGCTGAATTATAAGAACATCGCGCAGGCGGAACTGGAGTTTTCGCCAAAGATGAATTGTTTTATCGGGCATAACGGTCAGGGTAAGACCAATTTTCTCGATGCCGTTTATTTCCTGTCTTTTTGCAAAAGCGCCACCAACGCCATAGATTCGCAGAATATCAGACACGGCGAGGAGTTTTTCATGCTTCAGGGAATTTATGAGCATGAGAACGGAGACGCGGAGGAGATATATTGCGGACTTAAACGCAAGCAGAAAAAGAAGTTCAGACGCAACAAGAAGGATTACAAGCGGCTGGCCGAGCATATCGGGCTGATTCCGCTTGTGTCGGTATCGCCGTCGGACGCCGCGCTGATAGCGGGAGGAAGCGAGGAACGCAGACGTTTTATGGACCTGGTGATTTCGCAGTACGACCATGAGTATCTGGAGGCTTTGTTGCGTTATAACAAGGCGTTGCAGCAGCGCAATGTGTTGCTGAAAATGGAGGAAGAACCCGACGAGACGCTGATGGCGCTGTGGGAGGAATGTATGGCGCACGAGGGAGAACTGATTTACAGCCGCAGACAGGAGTATATATCTGAATTTATTCCCATCTTCCAGCGTTTTTATCAGGCCATTTCGCAGGAACGTGAACAGGTGGGGCTACGCTATGTGTCGCACGGTGAACGAGGACCGCTGCTTGACACCATCCGCCGTGACCGGGCAAAGGACCGTATTATGGGCTATTCGCTTCATGGTATACACAAGGATGACATTGAGATGACGCTTGGCGATTATCCTATCCGTCGTGAAGGGTCGCAGGGACAGAACAAGACTTTTCTTATCGCGTTGAAGCTGGCGCAGTTTGATTTCCTGCGCCGGACGGGCAGTCATACCACACCGCTGCTTTTGCTTGACGATATTTTTGACAAACTGGACGCCGACAGGGTGGAGCAGATTGTGAAACTGGTGTCGGGAGAGCAGTTCGGACAGATATTCATCACCGACACCAACCGCGACCATCTGGACCGTATTCTGGCTGAAGCGGGGCAGGACTACCGATTGTTTTATGTTGAACAAGGAGAGGTCAAGGCATGAGAAGGAATAAATCGGAAGCTATCGGCATGGTGCTCCGGCAGTTTCTGCGTCAGGAAGGACTGGAGACGCCCCTCAACGAGTGGCGTGTGATTGCCGCATGGCCGGAAGTGATGGGGGAGGCCATTACGCGCTATACGGGCAATATCTTTATTAAAAACCAGGTGATGTGTATACAAATCAAGTCGCCTGCCTTGAAAGCCAACCTGATGATGTCGCGTGAGCAGCTTGTGGCCAAGCTGAATGCTCATGTAGGTGCGCAGGTGATACAAAGCATCAAGTTTATTTAGTTTCTTTTTACGGCCTGTGTATGTGTACGGCCGTTTTTTGTTTCCCGGTGAGGCGTGATGACAAACGCTTAATGTAAGACTTCGTCCATGAGTATATCGTGTGGTTCGGCCGGTATGTGGGGCAGGAACTGAAAATCGAAACAAAGTCCTATTTTATAAATATTTGAGTTGCTGAGACGTGACAGCAGCCGGTCATAATATCCCTTGCCGCGTCCAAGCCGGTTTCCGTTCCGGTCGAAAGCCATGCCGGGAATGACGGCCAGATCAATCTCGTTGAATGCGGTAAAAGTGTGACCGGTAGGTTCGGAAATGCCGTAGTGGCCGTTTTCTAGCGTATTTTCTCCCTTATATTCTTTCAGGTCTAAATCGTCTCCGTTTACAACGGGGAGCAGAATTCTTTTCTTGCCGCTCCAGCGACGTATGAGTTCGTGTGTATCGACTTCGTCGGGGAGTGAGTGGTAGAGAAGAATGGTGTGCGCGCCGGCAAAACGCGGGTGACTTTCCAGACGTGCGGTCAGCTGTCGGGAAAGAAAAAGCCGTTCCTCAGTGGAAACGGCTTTTTTAAGGTTCCTGATAGATTGTCTGATAGACGTTTTATCTGTCATGGTTATTTCTTTTTGTTTTTGACGGGTTCCTGGGCAGCCGGCTTCTTTGGGAAGGCTTCGCCTTTTTTCAATACTTCAATGGCACGAAGCACGGCGGGATCGTTGCTGTTGAGGTACTCGTAGAAGTCGTTGGTGTCCTTGATGTTGTTGATGATGGCCGCGTAGATGTTCAGCTCGAACAGCTTGCGGGATTTGTACAGCATCAGGTTGCGGCGTTTAAGTCCGCGTTTCTGTGCGAAAGTGGCAAATTTCTCGAGCAGACGGTCACGGTCAAGAAAATCTATCATTTCTTTCAGCGACAGTTTGTTTAATTCAGTGCGGTTCTTGTCCGAGTAGTCGAACGCAAACTGGTAAACCAGGCCGCTGAGCAGGGCTTCCTTGAAATATGACGTTGTATTGCTTGTGTCCTCGGGAATGAAGATGTCCGGCATGATGCCGCCGTTGCCGTATACCGTACGTCCGATTCTGGTCTTGTATTCCGGTCCTTTCTGGTGGATGCTGTCTTTTGAGAAGAATTCGCCGCGTTCGTAACGTTCGATAAGATCGTTCTCGTAAGCGTCGCTTTTGCCTTTCTCATACGGCTTCTGGATGCAGCGTCCTGACGGGGTGTAATAACGGGCAATGGTCAGGCGCACGATACTTCCGTCGCGGAATTCGATAGGTTGCTGAACAAGGCCTTTTCCGAAAGAGCGTCGGCCGATGATGGTACCGCGGTCGTTATCCTGGATGGCACCCGCAAAAATCTCGCTGGCAGAAGCCGAACCTTCGTCGACAAGCACAACAAGTGGAATCTGCTGGAAGGTACCCTGTCCGTCGCTGAAGTATTCCTCGCGCGGAGACTTGCGTCCCTGAGTGTAAAGGATAAGCCGGTTTTTGGGCAGGAATGTATTGACCATCTGGATGGCCGAATGCATGTAGCCGCCTTCGTTGCCGCGCAGGTCGATAACCAGATTCTTGAAACCTTCCTGATTCAGCTTGGCCAGTGAGACCAGTAACTCGGGATAGGTGGTTTCGCCGAATTTCTTGACCTTGATGTAGCCGGTTTCGGGTGTCAGCATATAAGTGGCTTCGATACTGTGAACAGGAATGTCGCCGCGTGTAACGGTGAATGAAAGCAGTTTTTTCTCGCCGGTGCGCTTGATGCCCAGTTTGACTTTGGTATCTTTCTCACCTTTGAGACGTTTCATCGCGCCTTCATTGTTGATGCCTTTTCCTACATAGGGCTTGCCGTCTATTTCAACGATACGGTCGCCGGCAAGAAGGCCTACTTTCTCAGAGGGGCCGCCTTTGATGACGTTGATGATGTGGATGGTGTCATGCTGTATGGTGAAAGTCACACCGATGCCCGAGAAACTGCCTTTCAGGTCTTCAACAGACGCGCGGGCGTCTTTTGCGCTGATGTAGGCAGAATGAGGGTCGAGCTCGGAAAGCACAAGCGGCATAACCTCTTCCACCATGTCGGCCATATTGACCGTATCGACATACTGGTCGTCAATGATGCGCAACAGGTCGTTGATTTTATTGGTACTGTTGTTGATGATATTAAGCCGGTTGCCAGAGAAATGGTTGGCATAAAATGTTCCGATAAGAATGCCGGCGACAAGGCAGACAGCCAAGGCTAGCGGCATAAAACGAGATTTGTTGTTCGGACTCATAATGTATAGCTTTTTATGTTTGTTTATTCTTCGTCAAGAGGAAGAAAATGGACTTCGACGCCGGCGCGTTTCAGCAGGTCGGCACCGTCGGTCAGACGGTACTGCCGGGAGTAGAACACTTTTCTGATGCCGGCCTGTATAATCAGTTTGGCGCATTCGATGCACGGAGCGTCGGTGACGTACATGGTGGCGCCCTGGCTGTTGTTGCTTGAACGGGCTATTTTGGTGATGGCGTTGGCCTCGGCATGCAGAACGTATGGTTTGGTGACATTGTTCTCGTCTTCGCAAATGTTCTCGAAACCGGCCGGTGTGCCGTTGTATCCGTCAGAGATAATCATCTTGTCTTTGACGATAAGGGCACCGACTTTGCGCCGTTCGCAATAGCTGTTTTCAGCCCATATCTTTGCCATGCGCAGATAGCGCAGGTCTAATTCGTGCTGTTTTTCTTCGGGTGTTCTCATTGCATGTCTTTTTTGTGTGGCCGGATGCCGTTACGCTCAAGCAGCGCGTCGATGCGCGGCTCGTGTCCGCGGAAACGTTTGTAAAGTACCATCGGTGGTTCTGTGCCGCCCTTGGAAAGGATGTTGTCACGGAAGCTTTGTGCCACCTCACGGTTGAATATACCTTTTTCCTTAAACAGAGAGAATGCGTCGGCATCGAGTACTTCGGCCCATTTATAGCTGTAATAACCTGCCGCATATCCGCCGGACATGATGTGGCCGAACTGGACACTCATGCAGGTGTCGGGCAATTGCGGGAATAGCTGGGCGTCGGCCCATGCTTCCTTTTCGAAAGTCATAACGTCCTGGTCGAACGGTGTGCTGAGCGTATAATAGGCCATGTCGAGCAGGCCGAAGCTGACCTGACGGATGCAGGCGTAGGCTACGTTGAAGTTCCGGCTCTGTATGATGCGGTCTATCAGGTCTTGCGGCATCGATTCGCCCGTCTGATAGTGTGAGGCAAAGGTATTTAAAAAATCGCGTTCTACGGCAAAGTTTTCCATAATTTGTGAAGGAAGTTCCACAAAATCCCAGTAAACATTGGTGCCGCTCATGCTTTCAAAGCGCGTATTGGCAAAAATGCCGTGCAGGGCATGGCCGAATTCGTGTAAGAATGTTTCTACCTCGCCGAGTGTGAGCAGTGCCGGTTTGTCTTCGGTGGGTTTGGTCAGGTTCATGGTGACGGAAACGTGAGGGCGGCTGTTGCCTTCTTCCTTGTCAATCCACTGTTCTTTGTATGATGTCATCCACGCGCCGCTCTGTTTGCCCTCGCGGGGATGGAAGTCTGTATAGAGTACGGCCAGATAGCTGCCGTCTTTGTCGAAGACTTCGTAGGCTGTGACATCCGGATGATAAACCGGTATGTCGGGATTCTCCTTGAAGGTAATACCGTAAAGGCGGGTTGCAAGGCCAAATACGCCTTTCTTGACTTTTGACAGTTCGAAGTAGGGACGCAGCATCTCGCTGTCGATGTTATACTTCTCCATTTGCAACTTGTGGGCATAGTAGGCAAAGTCCCAGGGCTGCATGACAAAGTCTTCACCTTCGGTACGGCGTGCCAGTTCCTCGGTTTCGTGAACTTCTTTTCGGGCTGTAGGCATATAGGCCTTGAGCAGTTCGTTCAGCAGATTGTAGACATTGTCGCTGTTCTCGGCCATTCTTTTCTTGAGGACAAAGTCGGCGTAGGTGTTGTAACCCAGAAGCTGGGCGCGTTCGCGCCGCAGGTTGACGATACGTTTTACGATGTCTATGTTGTTGTATTCGTTATCGTGGGTGCAGATGGTGTTGCGGGCCATATACATGCGGCGGCGTAATTCCCGGTTGTCCGCATAGGTCATGAACGGGTTGTAGCTCGGAGCATGAAGGGTGAACAGCCATCCTTCAAGATTTTTTTCTTTGGCAGCCAGCGCGGCAGCCTCTTTCGCGCTGTCGGGAAGGCCTGAAAGGTCGTTCTCGTCTGTCAGGTGAAGCTGGAAGGCGTTGGTTTCCTTCAGGTTGTTCTGTGAGAACTGCAAGGTCAGCTGGCTGAGTTCTTTGGAAAGCTCGCGCAGATGCTGTTTCTTGTCTTCGGGCAGGTTAGCGCCGTTGCGGACAAAGGCGTCGTAGGTCTTCTCCAGTAACATCTGCTCCTCGGGGGCGAGCTCGCGGTGATGTTCATAGACGGCTTTGATGCGGGCAAAGAGTTTTTCGTTGAGAAGAATGTTGTTGGCATGTTCCGTAAGGATGGGAGACATTTTCTGTGCCAGGGCATCCATCTCGTCGTTGGTTTCAGCGCTGAGAAGATTGAAAAACACATTGCTGACGCGTCCGAGCAGATTGTCCGGAACGGTCCATGCTATGGTGTTGTCGAATGTAGGTTCTTCGGGATTGTTGATGATTTGTTCGTTCATTTCGTCATCACGGCGTATACCTTCCATAAAGGCGGGCTCATAATCCTCAAGTCTGATGGAGGTAAAAGGAGCTGTATTATGGGGAGTGCCGTAATCTTCGCTGAAGAACGGATTCTGTCTGGTATTGTCTGATATATTTGAATTTGTTTCGGCTTGTTGCGCCTTTATGTTATTTTCCATTGTTGTATATGTTGATTGGTCGTTAAATGTTTTTAATCAGTTTTTCTAGTGCCGGAACAATAATCTTCCGGCGTTGAAGCAGGACAAGTCCTTTCCGTTCCATCTCCCGGAGGGCTAATGAGATATTGAGACGTGTGTCGTTAAGTTGTATTGCCAAATGGCTCATGCTGATAAAGAGAGTCTTTTCACCGGCCGGGTATGAAGCGTGGTTGACAATGAAACGTACGATACGTTGTGACGTGTTACCGGACAGGTCGTGGGTGGCTTTCTTTTGCAGTCTGTAAATTTTGGTTGCCAGCAGATTGACGGTGTTGAGCCTGAATATTTCAATTTCGCGGAACAAAGTTGTAACGCTGTCTTTGGGCAGGATGAGCGCCCGCACCTCGGTCTGTGCCGTATAGGTATGGGTATAGCGTGGCGCAATGCCGTATAATGATTCGGGCTGAAGAGCGACCGGTGCCTGCAGAAATTCCTGAAATGAATAACGCTTGTTGTCGGAATAGGTCTGTACGGAAAGTACTCCTTTGAAGGGGATAAAGAGTGAGGAACACGACTGGTCTTGCATGGCAAGTGTGTCTCCCGGGTTAAAGTTGCGGATGCGGTAGGGAACATCCCGGATGAAATCTTCCATTTCTTTGTGCCCGATTCCGTAGAACAGGGGCAGCTCGGATAATATGTCGAATGTGATGTGTTCCATGCTTATTGTCCGGTGGTATCGATATATTTCTTCATACCGTCGGTCATATAAATCTGGTTGTTGCCTTTCTCGTCCGCATAAATAAAGTAGGCGTCAATCTCGGGATGGCGTTTCAGTACATTTTTAGCCGATTCGAGTCCCATCACCATGAATGCTGTCGCATATGCGTCGGCTGTAGCGCAGTCTTTGGCCAATATGGTTGAGGAAAGAATGGAGTGTTGTACCGGATAGCCGCTCTTGGGATCTATGGTGTGGGCGTATTTCTTACCGTCTTTATAATAAAAGTTGCGGTAGTTGCCGGATGTAGCCATGGCACGGTTGGTGATTTTCAGGATGGTCTGCAAATCGTTCTGGAGATGAAGTGTGTCATCTGTCGGTTTCTGAATGCCCACGCTCCACTTCTGATTTTTTGGATTCATGCCTTTGATGACCAGTTCGCCACCGATTTCTATCATATAGTTTTTAATGCCTTTACGGTCGAAAAGTCGGGCTACGGCATCAGAACCGTATCCTTTAGCCACGGCACTACAGTCGAGAATGATACGCGGGTCGTCTTTAACCACGCAACCGTCTGCGATTCGCACTTTTTCGTAGCCTACAAACTGGAGCAGACTGTCAACCAGTTCTTTTGTGACGTTGCTGCTGTTCTTGAAGCCGAAGCCCCACGCATTGACCAAGGGAGCTACCGTAATATCGAAGGCTCCATCGGTGTTCATGCTGATAAGGCGTGAGAGATTGAACACTTCTGTAAACATGGAGTCGGGACGCATATCCTCATTACGGTTGATGCGGCTGATGACCGAATTCTTATTGAATGGAGACAATGAAGCGTCTACTTTCTGAAGTTCGGCTGCAATCTCATGTTGCAGGCTGGAATCGCACTGGTAGGTTACATGATAGAATGTGCCGAAAACAGTTCCTTCTTCTTTTTGGAAGGGGATTTGTTTTTGTGTGCTGATTACGTAAATGCTGCCAATGATGAGAAATAGCAGAAATGGTATCTGCCAACGTAATTTTTTTCTGTTATTATTCATATTCAATCTGTTCAACTTAAATGTTCAACAAGTATTTTTATGCCGATGCCAATTAAAATGATACCGCCGGCCGGTTCAAGGGCAAATGGTATTTTTTTCCCGACAATGATGCCGGCTGTCAGTCCGCATACGGTGAGCAGTGAGGACAGAATGGCAATGATGGCCGAGGGGCATAGCACGGAGTCCCATGTAGTCATTCTCATGAAAGCCATGGATACGCCGATGGCCATGGCGTCAATGCTGGTGGCTACTGACAAGGTGAGAATGTTGGTATAGCTTAAGGGGTTGAAATCTTTTTCTTCCTCGGACTTGAAACCTTCGAGAATCATTCTGATGCCGATATAAGTCAGGAGAGCAAATGCTATCCAATGGTCTACCGGTTCTAGATAATGGCTGAACAATGTGCTTACACGCCATCCGATTAAAGTCATGCCGCCCTGGAAAAGGCCGAAAAGAAGAATCATGGTCCACATGGGGCGTGGCACGAAGCGTTTGGCAATGGAGCCGGTTGTGAGACTTACTGTAAAGCAGTCCATGGCTAAGGCAAGTCCGATTAATATCGATTCAGTGATGGTCATATTTCTGTTTGTGATTGTGTGTGGCTAATTGGGACGTATGTTTTTAAATGTCGAAAATGACTTTGAATGTTCCTCCAAGGCATGAGGAACTGTTTTTGCCGAATCCCGGTACGTACCATGGAGAACCGAAACTGCTTTCGCTGTGCGCGAAGCGCAATTTATAACGCACATCCCATCCCAAACGGAAAATACTCCAGATACGTGTCTCTATGCCGAATACGGCTTCAGCCCAGTGGTAATTGGCTTTCAGGTCCTTATAGTTGAATTCAACAGGACGGTTCCATACAGGGTCGTTAAAGCCGGGTACTGCCAAATCGTAATTGAAGGAGGTAAACGCATAGCGCAGTCCGCCATATAACCGGCTTCCGGACCTCCAGTTCTTTTTGAAGTTATAGTCCAGACCGATGCGGAAATATGGCGCTTTGGCTTTGTATACGTTTCCTGTCTCATCGCTGGTGAAATCGCTTTCGCCATATCCTAATTCGAATATAGGGAAAAAACGTTCCTTAAAGTTGAGACGGGCAGCCACTTCCATTTGTGCATAGTCGTTATCCATCAGTTTCATGACAACTCCTACGAGATCGGCTGATACCGCTACACCAGCGAAAACCGGTGCCGGTTTAGTCAAATCTTCTGCTTCTTTTTCTTCTTTGGTATCCTGCTTGTTCTGGTTTTGTGCCTGTAATGGCTGTACGCCGGAGAGTATAGGGTACAGGAGACTAATTAGCAGTACGGAAATAGATCTTAAAATTTTCTGACGCATTGTAGTTGATGTTCGGGTTGACGACATAGACTGAGTCTATCAGTATATGGGTACTTCTTACGTTAGTGACGTAATGAAACATAGCGGCCGGACACTCCGGTGACTCATAGTGCGGAAGGTTGTCTTTAGATATCCATATGGTATCGGTACGCAGCTGCTGCGCTTCGTTGACAAATTCAAATATCAGAGTGTCTACACCGGCCGTGAAGCTGAATGGCAATTCAACCTCTCGCGCGTTGGCTACTCTGTTGATGAGGATAGAGTCTGTGCCAGCAGCCTTAATGGTGAGTGTGTCTTGTATGCTGACACTGCTTTCTGTTCCGTCGAGATTGGCATAGAATCCATAAGTGCCGTAAACGGTGTTGTTCAACGGACACAGAACAGTGTTACAGGCTGTAAGAACCAGTGTGGCGACACATGCAGCCATCATTATTTTACTCGGTTTTCGCATTCTTGTTTGTTGTGCACCTCTAACGTGCCTTACCTTAGTTGTTAAATAGGTTGCTTAAATTTCTTCTTCAATCTGATAATTGTTGCGTTCGGGAGCATTGCGGCTGATGAGTTCGCCAAGGAAACCGGCCACAAACAGTTGTGTACCAAGAATCATTGTTGTCAGAGCGATGTAGAAATAGGGCGAATCTGTAATCAGACGATAGTCCATGCCGTTGGACATGGCGTAGATCTTAGCCGCACCGACAATGATGACAGCAATAAAACCGATGAAGAACATCAGCGAACCGAGGAGACCGAAAACATGCATGGGTTTCAGTCCGAAGCTGCTGAGGAACCATAAGGAAATCAGGTCGAGATATCCGTTGAAGAAACGGTTCCAGCCGCCGAACTTTGTACTGCCGAATTTGCGGGCCTGATGATGAACAACTTTTTCACCTATTTTGCTGAAACCGGCGTTCTTAGCAAGATAAGGGATATAGCGGTGCATCTCGCCATAGACCTCGATGTTTTTTATAACGTCTTTACGGTAGGCTTTCAAGCCACAATTAAAGTCGTGGAGGTTGTGAATGCCACTGACTTTTCTGGCTGTAGCATTGAATAATTTGGTTGGTATGGTTTTGGAAAGCGGGTCATAACGCTTTTTCTTGTAACCGGACACCAAATCGTATTTATCTTCCGTAATCATACGGTAGAGTTCGGGTATCTCGTCGGGTGAATCTTGAAGGTCGGCATCCATTGTAATGACCACGTCACCTGCAGCTCGTTTGAATCCGCAAAACAGAGCGGGGCTTTTACCATAGTTGCGGCGGAACTTGATGCCTTTGACTTCGGGATTCTTTTTGCTCAAATCTTCGATAACCTGCCATGAATGGTCAGTACTGCCATCGTTGACAAAGATGATTTCGTAACTGAAACTGTTGGCGTCCATGACACGCTTGATCCAGGCGTGAAGTTCGGGAATAGATTCTTCCTCGTTGTAAAGCGGGACAACTACTGAAATATTCATAGATGGATGATATTAAAATATTAGGCGTTATTCGGGGTTGCTTTTCCTATAATACCAATCCATGCGGCCGGTATGCCTAAAAAAGCACCGAGAATAATGTTGTATATTAAAAATTCAAATGTGATTTCGATAGGGGATATGGAGCGGAGCATCTCAATGGTCTGACGTGTGACCTCCTGTACATTGTCGCCCGGCATCATTTTTTGAAGTATCAGCTGTGCCTCGGGTTGGGTGAGCATGGTGGCATAGGTATCGGCTAATGCTCCCTGATCGATATAGCGGAAATAGATATATTGGGCTACAGCTAAAAGCAGTGAAGCGTACATGAAAATAAGCAGTGACATGCGCCAGGCTCTAAAAAAACCGAAATCATACACGTTGCGACGGAAGTGTCTGATCAGATAGCCGGCTACAATAAAAGACATGAAGCCTAACAAAAAGCCAAGATTGCCGATAAGGGGATGTCCCAATCCGATGATGTAGCATGAAAAACTGAGGATCCAGAACAATCCAACCACAGTACCATATTGTGCAGAAAAAGCGCGCATCTGCCTGGCTTGAATGACATTCATAGTTTGTTGTTTCATATTAGACGGCAAAAATACGAAAAAATAATGGAAAAACAGGGATGTTGACAATAAAAAATGTTCTCTATAAATGTTTGAAAATGAGTTTTTATGAGAAATAAACAAAAAAAGCTTTGCAAAAAATTTGGTGGAAACAAAAAAAGTTCATACCTTTGCAACCGCAGAACGGGAAAGTCCTGTACGGCCAGCTCCCTTCGAATCCCCCAGGGCTTGATCGCAGCAAGGGTAGTTGGTTGTAGCGGCGCGATGCAGATCGCTTTCCCACCCGCCTCTTTAGCTCAGTTGGCCAGAGCACGTGATTTGTAATCTCGGGGTCGTTGGTTCGAATCCGACAAGAGGCTCAAAAAGAA
>CAJMNM010000008.1 GCA_905214795.1 uncultured bacterium | reverse complement strand
CACAACCATTACCATAATTCCGACCATCTGTCTGTATTTGAATCACCCGATACATTATCGGTTGATTCGTTGTCTACTTCTAATATCTCCTGCCCCGAACTAAGGCTAATTATGGTCTCATAAGTAAATTGTACAAATTCCGTTTGTGGGGTTACATATGTTTTTTTCATAATTTTCTATTTCTTTTATTCATTTATTTATTCAGAATAACTTTTTTACCGTTTATTACATATATTCCTGACGGCAGTTTATTTGCGACATCATTTATATCAACCTGATCATATATCTTTTGTCCAAGAATATTATAAATATCCGTACGAGTCTGCGACATACCATGCACATCATTCACTGCTGTCGGTGTACTTATCTGAATAGTCAACATATTTACACCGCTATAATCAATCACCGGTACCTGCTCTATATCAATATAGGCTCTATTAGTTCCCAACGTACATCCTTTACCACACTTAACTATTTTGTTGTTTGACAAAAGATACTTATCTTCAAGTATAGCAGAGGCCTCTGCTCCTACCCCGTCAAAAGAACCTATCAAACCATTCCATCCTATAGCTACAGACGCAGGTTCACCGCTATAAGCCAACACGATTTCATCAGCCTCGGCCTTGAATAAATAGGGCTTACCAGCTTGTAAGTATTCTACGGGAGAAAGAACAAGCTGAACCGGCATACCGTTATCATCTACTTTCTTCCCGGCAATCTCATAAAATACAGCACCCGACATATCTGTCGCCTCAACACCATAAGGCAAACACATTGTACCAAACTTTCCTGAAGTGGCAGTTCGAACATATCCTTCAACCAATAATTTTGCCTCGGATTTTGTTCTATAAGCTAAACCGTAAGCTCCAAAAAATCCATCTGTTCCCGTTTCCGTAGAATATGCAATTCCTCTTTCCGAATCATCGTTAGGCGCCCAATACCAATCACCATTCTTTGATGTATGATTCCAAAGATATGCATTATCCGACATTCTCAGACTTGTGGTAGCACTATAAGTCAAGTATTGACCACTAGCTGAACGTATCGCTGTATTATCTCCTTCTATATACCAACTTATTTTATCTACATCAGACGTACAAAGTACTTTTCCATTAAACAGCCTCACCGGAACAGCTTTTAACTTACCAGAACCCGTACTCACATTGGATAAAGCATAAGCTTTATTATCAAATGTACTTATACTGACAAAAGCCACACGTTGAGTAGCCAAAGAACTGATTACTGTCAGCTCATAGCTGGCCGTAGCCATTGTATAACTCTCGGTTTCCGATACAGTCGCCGTAATCACAGTTGTACCTGTGCCTGTCAACGTTATTTCTCCGGTAGACGAAATCGTAGCCACACCGGTATCAGATGAAACAAACGTCAAATTACCATCAGAGGAATTAGTCAGAATCGGATATTCGGCCATTTCAGGCAATGCAAAATCTGCAGTATAAGAAGAAGAACTCCAGAAAAAATCCGGTGCAACCAAATTTGTTGCATCTTCGACATCTTTCCACGAACGGATTGCTATTTGAGGAACATTACCCTCAATAAATAAAATCCCCGTAATATCTACCAATGAAGGCCATACAGCTTGGTCTGCGACATTAAACTTATCGTAAAAAGCGATTTTGTTTTCCGTTTTTTCCGACACTATATATCCTTTTCCATCATACGAAACCTCATCCAACTTTACCAAAGTACATAGATATTTTTGAGGTTCAGTAATCAAATCATCTATCGTTAAACCAGCAGGCCGGATATTACCACCATCTGAGGACACCTCAACCAGACAATCTGCAAGTTGCAGCTTAGGCAATCCGTTACTGTTATCAAATTTACCTTTAACCACACCATTTAAAATATCGTTTACAGCCCAGTTGTTCTCAGTACGACTTATAACTATTCCGCCGGTCGCATCCTGAACATAATAATTATCAGCATCTGCACCAATAACATACGCATCTTTCAATAACAGCCTTGCCTCATCACCATCCTGCAACTGTTTAAAAGACGCTATATTTTCCATTGTCTCTCCGAATTTGTACTCGGCAACATACACTTTACTGACCGCATCACCATTTACAGCAATTGCTTTTAACGTGGTCTGCCCAGTGATATGAATCGGTTCCGTATATTCCGGACTCGCAACAGTTGGTTCCGTCCCATCTACTGTATAATGTATAGAATACCCCTCCTCTGCAGATAATGTCACATCAAAAGGTTCATAATACAGACCACTATAACAAGATGCAACAGGTGGAATAACCTCACTAAACTCATATACCACCATGTGAGTTGGATTTGAGGATATATAAGATATAGCTGTATTTGAATACATTTTCCAAACACCTCCGGACAAGCAAAGGACTCTCCCTGAAGTTTTCTCAAAGAATCCGATATAATCATAAATTTTATAATCCAGTTGCCATTTAACATAATCACTAGTTGAAGTACTAATAACATACAATGCAGTGCCATCGCAATATAACCTGTATGATTTTCCTGCTTGAGAACTGATATAATAATAACCATCAGACGATTTTGTAAAAGTCCATTTTATATTATCCTGAATCAATTCATCGTTAACAATCATTCCGCTTTCCTGAAAATTAACAGCCGCCACTTTTACATTGTATTTTGGAGCTTTGCCCTGAACACCCACAGCCTTTCCGCTCAACACATCAACCAATAAATACTTGTCGGTACTATTAATTGTTGAATAATCGCTAACGGGAACCCAGACCTGTGCATTCAATCTCAGGAATGTCCCTAACAAGAACAATAAAACTACAATTATCATATGTAGTTTTAAAGATTGTACATTTCTCATAATAACTCGTTTTAAGGGTTTTTAATTTTATTTACATTCGAAAGTACAAAATAAAAACAATATAAACATAAAATGTCAATAAAATAATCTTCTATTTATATGAATTTCAAATAAAAAACATAATAAACATCTTATTATAAGAGATATAATAAGATTATAATACATTACTAATAATAGGAAAACCTTATATATAATGCAGACAAAACACTCTAACGACAATAAAAAAGCTATCTTTCGACTCACGTCGAAAGATAGCTACAACACAAACACAAAATAAAACACGACAAAACTCCTATGTCAATCGATCAGCCCAATACAGGCTTAATCATTCTAAATATTCACATACGTGAATGACTTTAAATCGCGACATAGAGAAAACGCATATAGCGATTATTAAGTAAAATCCTACATTATACCTTTCTCGCGCAATACACACTGCCATTTCCATGCAGATGCAAGCACATCTTCAAGCGGAGTCTCAGCTTTCCAGCCCAACACTTTGTTAGCCTTATCCACATTACCCCATACTTGTTCTATATCACCTGCGCGACGATCCACAATCTTATAATTCAACTTCACACCGGTTGCATTCTCAAATGCATGTATCAATTCAAGCACTGAAGTACCCTTACCTGTACCGATGTTAAATACTTCAACCGGATCGTTAGACTCATCTTCCATAATTCTTGTCATCGCACATACGTGAGCCTTAGCCAGGTCAACAACATAAATATAATCTCTGATACATGAACCGTCAGGTGTGTTATAATCATCACCAAACACACTCAACTGTTCGCGGATACCCATGGCTGTCTGTGTCAGATATGGAATAAGATTCTGAGGTACACCGTTTGGCATCTCTCCGATAAGAGCTGAAGGATGCGCACCAATCGGGTTGAAGTAACGCAGAATAATAGACTTGATAGGTGCTCCGCTCTTTATGGTATCAACAATAATTTCTTCGTTTATCTGTTTTGTATTACCATATGGACTCTCAGCCTTCTTAATAGGTGTTTCCTCTGTAGCCGGCAACACGTCGGGCTGACCATATACAGTACATGATGAAGAGAAGATAATGCCCTTTACATTATACTTCGGCATCAGTCTCAAAAGATTGATTAAAGAAACAATATTGTTGTGGTAATACAGCAAAGGTTTCTGAACACTTTCACCTACTGCCTTACTGGCTGCAAAATGAATAATTCCGCTAATCTTCGGATATTTCTTGAAAACTTCTTCTGTTGCATCAAAATCACGCAGGTCAACTTTCTCAAAAGCCGGTCTGATTCCGGTAATCTGCTCTATACCGTCGAGCACATCTTCTCTTGAATTTGACAAATTATCTACAATGACTACGTCATAACCTGCTTGTTGAAGTTCTACTGTAGTGTGTGAACCAATAAAACCAGTTCCACCGGTCACCAAAATTGTTTCTTTCATATTTTGTTCGTTTCGATGTTGTTTTTATGTTAAGGCAAATATAATAAATTAAAAAATAAGTTGTATAATAAAATCAAACAAAAAACAACAGAGGCCCGGTTTTTTCTCTCCGGGCCTCTGTTTATATTTGATTCTTTTGCAATTATATGCCGAAAAACAGTTTAAGGCCATTATCCACCCCACTGAATCCCATAAACGCCATTGCCAGTAATCCGGCTGTAACAAGAGCGATACTCATGCCCTGCATGCCTTTGGGAATAGCCACCATGCTCAGCTGCTCGCGAATACCGGCAAAAACCACTAAAGCCAAACCAAAACCTAAAGCAGTGCTAAGCGCATACCAAATACCCATAATCAGATTAAAATCTTTTTGGATAACCAGAATAGCCACACCCAATACAGCACAGTTTGTTGTAATCAACGGAAGGAATACACCCAATGCCTGATAAAGTGAAGGTGATACCTTCTTCAGAATAATCTCTACCATCTGCACCAATGCCGCAATTACAAGAATAAAAGCAATAGTCTGCATATACCCCAATCCATACGGATCGAGTACATAATACTGCAGCAGATAAGTAACCAGAGTAGCTAGAACAAGCACAAACGCCACCGCGGCTGCCATTCCCAATGCCGTATTAATTTTCTTGGATACACCCAAAAACGGACATATACCCAAAATCTGTGACAACACGACATTATTGATAAAGATAGCCGTGATAAATACGATAAGATATTGATATATTGTCTCCATATTATATTCCTTTCTTCTCTATTATTATGCTTTCTTTATTCTATTCACAATGGCAATCAGATAGCCTAAAACGATAAACGCGCCAGGGGCAAGTACAAACATCAACATGCCATAATCTTCCGGCCAGATAGCCAAACCGAAAATCTTTCCTGTACCAAGCAATTCTCTCACGGCACCAAGCAATGTCAAGGCTAGTGTAAAGCCGAGTCCCATACCCAGTCCGTCGAAAAAAGAAGGAATCACACCATGTTTGCTGGCAAATGCCTCCGCACGTCCCAGAATGATACAGTTTACTACAATCAACGGAATAAACAAGCCCAAAGAAGCATATATCTCAGGCACGTACGCCTGCATACACATCTGAAGTGCTGTCACAAACGATGCGATTACTACTATAAACGCCGGTATACGTACCATATCCGGAATAAGATTCTTTATCAGTGATATCACCATATTGGAACAAATCAGCACAAATGTTGTGGCCAGTCCCATAGACATACCATTCAATGCTGACGAAGTTGTTCCTAACGTCGGACACATACCTAAAAGAAGTACAAAAGTCGGATTTTCTTTGATGATACCATTCATCAACACTTTAAAATTATTCATATACTTATACTCCTTTCTCTTTTAGTTTGCTGATTTATTATTTTCCTTATCCCATTTTACAGCCGATGCGCCGCTCTGGGCATCCGCACCCTGACCTTTATAAGCCTTGTAGGCCTTGTTTACAGCATTCAGGAATGCACGACTGGTAATAGTAGACGCTGTAATGGCGTCTATCTCACCACCATCTTTTGACACTGTAAGTTCTTTCTCACCCGGATTTTTTCCGATAATATCACCTTTCTGTCCTTTCTGGAACCAAGTAGAAGCCTTTACGCCCAATCCTGGAGTTTCTACTGTTGCCAAAATGGTATAACCAAGAATATTACCATCGTTATCAAATCCGACAAGAACCTCAAGCGGACCACCAAAACCGTTTTCAACTGCCTTTACAGCCGTACCTTTATCAGTCTGATATAATACAAATCCGTCAACTTCAACAGGTTCTTCAACTTTCAGTTCACCGGGCTGATCACCTAGAATCACGCGTTTGATACCATCCTGAAGATTTTTAGCGTTAATTTCAGCAATTGGTTCCTGAGTAACCATATTCACATAAGCCAACACACCGCCGGCAATAACAGAAATAGCAGTCAGGACAACGACCATATTTACTAATGAAGATTCTAACTTTTTCATTTCTTAATTACCTCCCCGAATCTTTTTGGTTTGCAATAGGTATTAATTAACGGTGTGAACGCATTCATAATCAAAATAGCAAATGACATGCCCTCTGGATATGCGCCGAACGTACGGATTACGACAGTAAGGAATCCGATACAAATACCATAAATAACCTGTCCCTTATATGTCATAGGTGAAGTGACATAGTCTGTTGCCATAAAGCATGCACCTAACATCAAGCCACCGGTTAACAGTACATCAACAGGTGAAGCATATACTGGATTTGACAAATGAAGCAAGCCAGACAGCACAAATACAGTCACTAAAATAGATACCGGAATATGCCATGTAATAATACGGCGTATCAACATGTATACCAGACCTATCAAAAGAGCCAATGCACTGACCTCACCCAAACATCCTCCGCTTTGTCCAAGGAAAAGTGAAAGAGAATCGGGCAACTGCTCCAACAACGACGGGTCGCCGGCTTTTATGGCGCTCTTCATGATAGCCAACGGAGTCGCGCCTGTCTCTGCGTCAAGATAAGCCGTCATATTTCCAGGTACAGGCCAAGTTGTCATCTGAACCGGGAATGACACAAGAAGGAACACACGGCCAACCAATGCCGGGTTGAACGGATTACATCCCAATCCGCCAAACGTCAGTTTGCCGATACCAATGGCAACCAACGCTCCAATCAGAATTATCCATATAGGCAGATTTGACGGTAAGTTAAAACCCAACAACAAGCCGGTCAATATAGCCGACCCGTCTGTAATGGTCACCTTATCGCGTTTCAGAATATATTTCGTAATAGCCCATTCAAAAAAGACACAGGCCAGAACAGAGGTAGCCAATACGATTAAGGCTCCTAATCCGAAGAAGTACAACGAAACCAGCAGGGCCGGAATCAGGGCGATGCACACGCCGTACATATTTTTTTGTACACTGTCGGTGCTATGCACATGTGGAGACAGTGATACGATTAATTTCTTTGCCATATTTTTTTATAACTATTTTTTAATGTTACGTGCACGAATCATCGCCATCACTGTTGTCTTACCCAACCGGATGTTATCCAACATCGGACGGTTTGAAGGACAGGTAAACTGACATGAACCGCACTCTATACATGACGTGATATCATTTTCTTCTACCAACTCCCAGTTGCGCAATGATGAAGCCGTAGCCAGCAAATATGGCTCCAATCCCATCGGACAGGCACTCACACATTTCGCACAACGTATACAAGGCTGCACCTCACCGCGATGAGAATCTTTCTCAGACATAAGCAACAAACCTGAAGAGCCTTTGCACACTGGCACGTCCAGGTTCATCAAAGCCTTACCCATCATCGGACCGCCACCTATCACCTTACCGGTATCTTCAGGTAAGCCGCCGCACTCGTCTATCAACTGACTCATCGGCGTACCGATACGTGCAAGAAAATTAGACGGCTGCTTCAGATTCTTACCTGTTACGGTTATTACACGCTCAAACAACGGTTTATTTTTCATCACAGCCTCATAAATGGCAAAAGTAGTTCCGACATTCTGTACCACGGCACCTACATTGATAGGCAATGCAGGAGGAGCCGGCACCTCACGTCCAGTAACTGCGGCAATCAGCTGTTTCTCACCGCCCTGAGGATATTTCACCTGTAACGGAACCACTTCAATTTCAGGATAAGCCTTAGCTTTTTCTGTCAACAGGCGAATCGCGTCGGGCTTATTGTTTTCTATTCCTATATATCCTTTGTTTACATTAACCGCCTTCATTATCAAAGACACACCAACCAGTATCTCATCTGCCTTTTCAAGCATCAGACGGTGATCGGCTGTCAGATATGGTTCACATTCTACGCCGTTAATGATAACACATTCTGCTTTTGTTCCCTTAGGAGGTGTCAGCTTAACATGACAAGGGAATGTTGCACCACCCATACCGACAATTCCGGCCTTCTTTATTTTCTCAACTATCTGTTCGGCTGTCAAATCCGGACAGTCTTTCAGCGTCACCAAATCAGTAGAACGGTCAATACTTTCCTCCCATTCATCGCCTTCTACATCAACAAAAATAGCCGGACGACGATAACCACTGGCGTCAACTATAGCATCAATCTTGCTGACCGTTCCAGAAACAGATGAATATATTGGAGCCGAAACAAAGCCCTCGGCCTCTGCCAAAAGCGTTCCGACCTTAACCGCATCGCCCTTTTGAACAACAGGCTTAGCCGGTGCGCCGATATGCTGATAAAGAGAGAATACAGCTTGTTTGGGAAGACCGGCATTACGTATGGGACTTCCAGCTGACAGCTTATTTTCAGATGGATGAACACCACCAATTTTAAAGGTTTTCACGATATTTATTTTTAATTCGACAATCAGATTAATTCTGCGCACTTTCGTCAGTCTTCTGTACCGGACCGGCTTTCGGCGCAACCTCTACCTTAGGCGTTGCAGGTTGGGCTGCAGATACGGATTCTGTCTTGGGCTTACGCGGAGGAAAATTGATAGCGTGAATAGCTCCCTTTGGACATGCCTCTTCACATTTACGACACATCTTACATTTCTCCGGATCAATATACGCCAGATTATTATTTACCGTAACGGCCTCGAACGGACAAACCTTAACACATTTTCCGCAACCGATACAAGAAGCCTTGCAAATCTTATTGGCCACAGCACCCTTATCACGGTTTACACAAAGCACAACCATACGGCGGTTCTTAGGTCCTTTAGGACGCAATTCTATCACCTTACGAGGGCAAGTGTTCACACATGCGCCACAGGCTGTACACAAGTCCTCATTGACTTCGGGCATTCCGGTCTGAGGATTGAGTTTCAGAGCACCAAACTGACAGGCAGCTACACAATCGCCACCACCCAGACAGCCGAAAGCACAAGCCGTCTCACCTGTTCCGGCAAGCAACTGTACACGACAACTTCTGACACCATTGTACTCTACCACACGCGGACGATTCTCACATGTGCCATTACAACGCACTACTGCGACCTTAGGAGCAGAAACTTCCACTTTAAGTCCAAGGATATCAGCCACTTTTTCCATAACCGGCTGTCCACCTACCGGACAAAGCTTACCTTCAAGTGATCCGTTATCTGCTGCCTTTACGCATGCACCGGCAAAACCGGAACATCCCGGATAACCGCATCCACCACAATTAGCTTGCGGCAACACCTCTGCCACTTGAGCAATTCGCGGATCTTCCACAACAGCAAACTTCTTGGAAGCAACATACAAAACCAGAGCGGAAATCAATCCGACCAGTCCCAAGATGATTACTGCAATTACAATTACGTACATACAATTTTTAATTTAAATGTTTTATTGAAAATGAAATTTTTTTCGCGATTCTGAACTTAAACACGTACAACAGGACATAATACACCGCCACCGCCACCAATGCCAATAATGCCGAAAGCGGTTCATTACCCCCGGAAAAGTTAATAGAAAGAAACAAAGTCAACAAGAGCAAAAAAAGCGGTACGACATAAGCCATGAACACAGCCATAAAACCGGTCTTCAAAGATCCGGTCAACACCACTTCTTCCCCTATATGATAGTCGGCAGCTTCTTCTGAAACTACATCAACCCACTTTTCCTTACTTTCTGAGGAACTGCATAAATTTCGGGCCTCACATGAGGAACACGCTGACGATTGCAATATCAACACGCGCACGCATTTCCCACTGATGCTTTTCACAGTACCCCGATGTGTTATAAGTTGCGCCATTTTGCAAACTCAATATTACAAATTGGCACAAATATAGCATTTATTTGTTATATGAAGTATCCAAATTTTTATCTTAAAGAGACTGTTTTTTGTTTTTTTAACGATAACAAAAGGATGATACTTTCAGCATAAAGAACGTCGATTCTGACGCTTTAAAAATAATCTCCTCACATTCTGTAGCATGATGATACCTAAAGGATAAAAAATAAAAACTTTTCATGCAAAATAAAATATTTCAATAACATTTCAATCTACTCCTTACTAATAATATTTACGGCTTACATAATCTTCTATTCCGGAAATAGAAAAAAATAAAAAAAACAAGTACTAACTTTGGCCATATCAAAGAAAAAGCGTAATTTTGCGCCGCTGTTACGAGATAACAGCATATTTCAAACCTATAATTAAATATTTATGGCAACAAAAATCAGATTGCAGCGTAACGGTCGCAAGAGCTATGCGTTCTACAGCATCGTTATCGCAGACGTAAGAGCGCCACGTGATGGTAAGTTTACAGAAAAGATTGGTACTTACAACCCAAACACTAATCCAGCCACTGTAGATTTGAAATTCGACCGTGCGCTTTATTGGGTAGAAGCCGGTGCACAGCCGACAGACACTGTTCGTAACATCCTGTCAAATGAAGGTGTTTATTTAATGAAACATCTCCGTGGCGGTGTGAAGAAAGGTGCATTCGATGAAGCTACCGCTCAGGCTAAATTCGAAGCTTGGAAAAATGACAAGCAGAAAGGTCTTGACGCTATCGAAGCAAAGAAGGCTGCAGACAAGAAAGCTGCTGCTGAAGCTCGCTTAGAAGCTGAAAAGAAAATCAACGAAGAGATCGCAAAAAAAGTAGCAGAAAAGAAAGCTGCTGAAGCTGCTGCAAAAGCAGAAGCTGAAGCTGCTGCAACTGCTGATGCTGCTGCAGAAGAGTCAACAACTGAAACTCCTGCTGAGGCATAAACAAACACATTCTATAGCTTTTTTCAAACAAACAATTAAACGGCCATATCCATTAGGATTGGCCGTTTCCTTTTTTATCATTGGCAACATTCGGGCACTACCGATAGTATTTGCTGTCTTCGTACCGTTTTTTTATATTCCTGCAAAACCCATCGGATTAAAGAAAGACAATATGCGCACGCGCGCCCACGTGTTTTCCCTATAAGGGTATTTTTTTACTTTTTGCCCTTACTCCTTCACAATGCCATTCAAATAACAGACTCACAAGATGTTAAGTGTGAAGGATTATCCTTCACATCTCCTTCACCGGTCCTTCACATTCACCTTAGGTTTTATAAAACGCGTACGGTTACGAACTTTTTTTCGTACGGTTACGAATTCAATCCTGCACTTTACGAATATTTTTCCGCACTGTTACGGTGAAACCCGTTACCGTACCGGAATATTTTTCTGTACGGTTGCGACTCCGATTGCTGATTTTATTCCGACATTTTTGATAAAACCCAAATATACTGTCAGTTTTTGGAAGTTAACCGACCGGTTAGAGTTCTTCAATGGACAAATCATAAATTTTATTCGGTATGTGAAGGATACCCCTTCACACATATATTACAGATAATAAGCATATTACAGCCTGTTGTGAAGGGGTGAAGGACTTTTTTGGGGAAATTATATTTGTAGTATTAAACTTATTCTTAAAAAATAATGCGTATCAATATTTCTACTTTTTACATATCTATAACACATTATCCTACATAGATGATATATTCATCAAAACATAAATAATTGATAAAACTCCTATAGCCAGAAAAACACATGACCATCTCAAAAACACCTTATCCTTATATTTAATACCATATAATACTCCTATAATAGAACATAACGGTATTCCAATCGGTATGGCAAAAAAACCGAATAACACCATACAAGCTAACATGATGATGATAATAAGGCTGAGTATTTTACGTTTCATCTATTTCTAAATTTAGATACGCTGAATATATCCTTATAAACGGAAATAATAGCATATTATTATTTGGAAATCTGAACTCTTACAAAACAATTACTCCGGCCTGCACAATCTTACCCGAAAAACATACATTGCAATAGACAATCCTAAATTTAAAACATCATAGACTTTTTATCAATTCCACTTTTTCAATGAAAACCATATGGTAAGACGACACGGTCTGCACGTACACAAAAAAAGAGGAGTCTGAAGAACATTCAAACTCCTCTTTCCATATTATAAATTCAAGAAATACCTTTCTTATTTTCTATTGAACTATCCACCGAAGTTATCGTACATGATGTTTTCAGGATCAACACCAAGGCTGTCAAGCATGCTAACCACAGCCTTTGACATCGGACCAGGACCACACATGTAATATTCAATATCCTCAGGCGCTTCGTGGTCTTTCAAATAAGTGTTGTAAATTACCTGATGAACAAATCCCGGTGTATACTTCACTCCAGCTGCATCTGCTGCCGGATCCGGACGGTCGAGTGCCAAATGGAAGCTGAAATTCGGGAAATCCTTCTCCAACTGAAGGAAGTCCTGAAGATAGAATACTTCATTTAATGCACGTGCACCATAGAAGTATGACAATTTACGGTCTGTTGTCTTCAAAGTCTTAGTCATGTGCATAATCTGAGCACGCAACGGAGCCATACCGGCACCACCGCCGACCCACATCATTTCCTTCTTTGAATCGAAGATAGGATGGAAATCTCCATAAGGTCCGCTCATAATCACCTTATCACCCGGTTTCAGAGTAAAGATGTAAGATGATGCGATACCCGGCATTACATCCATAAAGCCAACCTGTGGTTTCGGTTTGAACGGCGGAGTTGCAATACGTACTGTCAACATGATACGGTCGCCTTCTGCCGGATAGTTGGCCATAGAATATGCACGGATAGTTTCTTCGGTATTCTCACACTTAAGGCCGAAAAGACCGAACTTCTGCCATGCCGGTAAATATTCCTCACCGATAAGTGACTTATCAATATCCTTATCGTAATCCATCTTGTATTTAGGAATCTTAATCTGTGCATAAGAACCCGGAATGAAGTCCATGTGCTCACCCTTAGGCAATGCCACAATGAACTCTTTGATAAAGGTTGCCACATTCTTGTTTGAAATAACCTCGCACTCCCATTCCTTAACTCCCATGACTGATTCGGGAACCTTTAATTCAAGATCGCCCTTTACCTTGCACTGACATCCCAGACGCCAATGATCTTTTACCTGCTTACGGCTGAAATGTCCCTTTTCAGAATCGAGAATTTCGCCACCACCAGAAACAACCTGACATTTGCACTGGCCGCAAGAACCCTTACCACCACATGCAGAAGGCAAATAAATGCCTTGTTCGGCCAAAGTAGAAAGCAAGCTTCCGCCCTGCGCCACAGAAAATTTCTTGTCACCGTTAATAGTAATATTCACATTACCGCTTGGAGACAAATACTTTTTGGCTACGAGCAAGATAATGACTAAAAGGAGAATTGTCACGAGGAATACTCCAATGCTCGTAAAAATAAAATTCATATCCATTGTTTTATTCCTTTCCTTTTAAATTTTCAAACCAGAGAAACACATAAATGCCATAGCCATCAAACCTACGGTAATGAAGGTGATACCCAATCCCTGCAATGGTTTGGGCACATCGGTATAGGCCATTTTTTCACGGATAGCTGCCAATGATACGATAGCCAACAACCAACCGATACCGGAACCTAAAGCGTAAGCGATAGAGTCCCACACGTTACCGATAGCCTGTGTACTGGTAGCCGGGTCCATCAAAATACGCTGCTGCATGAACAAAGAAGCACCCATGATGGCACAGTTCACAGCAATCAACGGCAAGAAGATACCCAAAGCGGCATAAAGTGAAGGAGAGAAACGTTCAACAACCATCTCAACCAACTGCACGATACCTGCAATGACGGCAATGAAAAGTATAAACGCAAGATAAGTCAAATCTTGTCCCAAGATACCGTTTTCAGACAAAACTTTAGTCTGAAGCAAATAGTCAACCGGTACTGTGACAAGCAACACAAAAGTTACAGCCACACCAAGGCCAAGAGATGTCTTTACATTCTTAGATACTGCCAAATAAGAACACATACCCAAGAAGAAAGCGAAAATCATATTGTCCACAAATATTGAGCGGACGAACAAACTTAATAAATGTTCCATAATCTTTCTTTAATAATTGTATGTGTATTATATTACTTCTTTTCTGTATCGTTCATAGCACGCTGTGCCCAGATTACACAACCAAGAAGAATCAAAGCCATAGCAGGCATTGTCATCATACCGTTATTCATGTAACCCATTTCGTAGAAGCTGTCAGGAATAATCTGGAAACCGAGCAAACTGCCGTTACCAAGGAACTCACGTACAGCACCTACAATAACCAATACAAGAGCGTAGCCTAATCCGTTACCGATACCATCAAGGAAACTTTCCCACGGACCGTTCATCATGGCAAATGCCTCGAGACGTCCCATCAGGATACAGTTGGTAATGATAAGACCAACGTAAACTGAAAGCTGTACACTCACATCGTAAGCAAATGCTTTAAGAATCATACTTACGATGGTTACCAGAGCAGCAACAACCACCAGCTGTACAATAATACGGATACGATTTGGAATAGTCTTACGTATAAGAGAAATAATCACGTTTGAAAAAGCGGTAATAACCGTTACTGAAAGACCCATAACAATGGCCGGCATCAGTTGTGAGGTTACCGCCAATGCAGAACAGATACCGAGCACCTGAACCGCAATTGGGTTGTTGAGATTCAGAGGTGATGAAAAGACCTCTTTATTCTCTTTTGAAAACAATTTACTCATTTGTCTGTCCTCCTTAATTATTCATTTGTAGTTAAAAAAGTCATATAACGAGACAAACAGTCATGCAACATATTGTTGACACCATCGCTAGTCAATGTAGCACCGGTAATGGCATCACAACGGCTTTCGTCCGTTAATCCGTCAACAAACTTGCCTTTCTTGACCACACTGATGGCAATAGCTGACTTGTCAGCATTAAGCATCTGCTTGCCCTCAAACTGTTTCTGGAACTTCTCATATTCGGTGATAATAGCACCAAGTCCGGCAGTCTCACCCTTATGAGAGAAATATGCGCCATAAATGGTTGTCTTGTCGGCATTAACAGCCACATATCCCCAAATAGCATCCCAAAGTCCCTTACCTGTCATCGGCATAACATATTTGGTCTCGCCATTCACGTTGCAAACATAAAGTGGAAGATTGTCTGCTGAGATATTCTTATCTTCTACAGCAAATCCGTCTTTATCCTTACCAGTTCCTTCACTAACTACGCTACCGTCAGATTTAATGATTTTATCTGCAACAATAACCTCGTTATATGTTTTCTCAACCTCACTTTTATCAATATCACGGATATTCAGCGCAGCCAAAATCTGACTTTTCTTGTCGATACGTACATTAGCCATAGACTGCGGTTCAAGTGCCTTAGAAATAAAAGCTAAAAGGAATGCTACGATTATTACGACAACAGAAGCATATATAATGGTATAAGTATTGCTACTGGTATCTATTCCTTTCTTCTTGGGCTTTCCCTCCACAATCTCTTCAAACTCTGAAGAAGGAGCCTGACATACCGGACATTTGGCCGGTGCGGCATCACCTTCGTGTACATAGCCGCATACTTTACATTTGAATTTCTTTGTAGCCATATTCCTTATTATTATTTTTTAATTGCACGTTTAGCTCGCTTGTCAATATTACTCTGAACTACGAAATAATCAATCAGAGGAGCGAAGAGGTTCATCAACAAAATTGCAAGCATCATTCCTTCCGGATAACCCGGATTCAACACACGGATAATAATAGCCATGGCACCGATAAGGAACCCATAAACATATTTACCGCATTCTGTACGTGCTGAAGTTACCGGGTCGGTTGCCATAAATACGGCACCAAAGCAGAAACCGCCCACAATGATATGCTGATACCAAGGCATAGTTGCAACAGCATTACTTTCGGGACCGAACTGATTAAATACAAGTGCCATTACAATGCCACCTACAAATACACTAATCATAGTCTTCCAGCTGGCAACACCGCTCCATAAAAGGATTACAGCACCGATAGCAATAGCAACAACGCTGGTCTCACCAATAGAACCGGGAATGAAGCCAAGGAACTGATCCATAACTGATGAAGTACATGATGCTCCAACAGCAGCCTCTCCCAACGGTGTAGCCATAGTAAAGGCATCGGGAAGATCGTAACCCAAGCCACAGATACTCTGAGTTGAAACCCAGCATGTATCACCACTCATTACCGTAGGATATGAGAAGAATAAGAATGCACGGGTAATCAATGCCACATTGAAGATATTCATACCTGTTCCACCGAAAATTTCCTTTGCAAAAATTACGGCAAAAGCACAGGCGATAGCCAAAATCCAAAGCGGGCAACCTACAGGCACAATAAGAGGTACTATCATTCCGGTTACCAGATAACCTTCCTGAATTTCCTCATTTTTCCATTGAGCTACAATAAACTCAATACCCAGACCTACAATATAAGAAACAAGAATCTTAGGCAGTACTGCCAAGAAACCGTAACCGAAGATCTGACAGAATGTTGCTTCAGCCAATTTTCCGGCAGCTGCATAATTCTGATAACCGACGTTGTACATACCGAACAGCAAAGCCGGCAACAACGCAATGACCACAAATGACATGATACGCTTGCTATCAATCGCATCATGGACGTTTACACCCGATTTTGAAGTTGTGTTCGGCACAAACAGGAATGTTTCAAAGCCATCGAACACGGAACGGAAAGCATGAAGCTTGCCCCCCTCTTCAAAGCTGGGCTTTATCTTATCAAGATATTTTCTTAACGCGTTCATTATTTATTTATTAATTTAAATTGCGATGATAAATTTATTAAGCCATCTCCTTGCGAAGCATGTCAAGTCCCTCACGCACGATGCGCTGTACTTCAAGTTTTGATGAATCGACAAACTCACACAGTGCGAAGTCCTCAGGAGCTACTTCGTAAATACCAAGTGCTTCCATACGATCGATATCACCTGTGATAATAGCTTTCACCAATTGTTCGGGGAAGATGTCCATTGGGAATACACGGTCATATTCGTTACTCATAATCATGTGACGTTCGCCACCCTTGATTCGTGCATCAAGCGTATATTCCTTTTTCTTTCCAAAGAGCCAACTCATATATGAACGGCTGGTTGAATACTCATTGCAACGCGGCATAATCCAACCGAGCATTTCATGTACGTCATCACCTTCAGGAATCACATTTACTTCGGTTGCATGTGCACCCAGGAATCCATCAGCAGATGTCTTAACACCTGTCATCACATTACCGCTAATGATACGTATATGACGGTCTTCGTTGACATTATTCTTAAGAATTGAGCTCATCTGACTACCGATAATAGCCTTACAATAAGCCGGTTTCTTAATCTGTGATCCGGCTACAGCTATTACACGAGTGAAGTCCAGCTTACCTGTATTAAGCAGATGACCGATGAAAATCACTTCTTCTGCACCCAGTGTCCATACAACCTCTCCCTTGTTGATAGGATCAACATGATTAATCTGTACACCGACGTTTCCTGCAGGCGCAGCTCCACTGAAATAAGTTACAGTAACATTCTTTGCAGCTGTCAATGCAGCGGCATTCTGTTTTGTACTCACTCCGAGATGGGTCTTAGCAATCTTAGCCAAAGCATCAAGTCCAGCCTGGAAATCTGCCTCACGTCCCTGCAATACGAACTGGAAATCTGCAGCCAAAGGCATTGAATTGAATGCTGATACAAAGATAGCCTTAGGCGTATCTTCGGGATTTGCAGTCACATCGAACGGACGCTGTTTGAAAAAGCCGAACAAACCGGATTCAAGCAAAAGGTCCTTGACAGACTTAGCATCCATCAATGCCACATTTTTCTTGCCGAAGTCGACATACTGCTGTTCAGCATCAGCCTCCACCTGCACACTTAACACTTTTCGACGCTCACCTCTGACTACAGCCACCACTTTTCCGCTGACTGGAGAGACAAACTTCACTTCAGGATGGTTTTTGTCCACAAACAAAGCATCCCCGACCTTTACGACATCATTCTCTTTGACTACCACTTTCGGCTTCATTCCGGTAAAATCGTCCGGCATCAGAGCATACACTCCCGAACGTTCAGCCTGGAACAATTCCTTAGCGGCTTTGCCTTTGAGATTAACATCTAGGCCCTTACGTAATTTAATTACATTTGCCATATATTAGGATTAAAAACTGGTTTTAATTAAAACGGGACAAAATTACATTAAATTTATGATAAAGTGAAGAAATCTAAAAAGAAAATACTAATTTTGTTCCAGTAAAACTGCAATTATATCAAGAGACTCAGAAAAATATTTCAAAAGCTTGTCGGTATCATTATTGGTATCTATTTCTTGCTTATTGCATTGCTTTATATACCGGCAGTGCAACGGGGAACATCATTCCTTGTTTCACGTCAGTTAAGCAACTTTTTACAGACAGAAGTGCACATCGGCAGAATAGATTTGGGTCTGTTCAACCGCATCATTCTTGATGATATTATCATAAAAGACCATGAACATAAAGATATGTTCAAAGCCGCGCGTCTGGCAGCAAAAATCAAGATTATACCTCTGTTTCACAAACAGATTACTTTATCTAATGTCCAGTTTTACGGTTTTGACATCAATCTATACCAGAAGGACGCAAAAAGTAAACCTAATTTTCAGTTCATTATCGATGCTTTTAAAAGCGACAAGCCAAAACAAAACAGTACCATACCAGACCTGAACATCAATTCCATATTAATCCGAAGAGGCTCTGTCTGTTTCCATAGAAAAGACATCGCCCCCACTCCGGGACGTTTCAACCCCAATCATCTTGAAATAAATAAGATTAGCGCAACCATCTCGTTAAAAAAGCTTACAAAAGACACATTAAACATCAATCTGAAAAAACTGAGTTTTGAAGAGAGTTCCGGGTTTATTCTCAAACAACTTAAATTCAGATTCATTGCAAACCCGTATAAAGCAAGTCTGACTCAATTCGAAACATCGCTCCCTGCTACAACTGTAAGAATAGACAGTCTGTCTGCTACATATAAGTTTACAGATACAGAACCACAGTTCAAAAATAAATTCAAAAATCTCAAATTCGGCGGTAAACCCCTAAAAGCAACAATCTTTCTTCCCGACCTTTCTGCTTTCAACAACAATCTTAACAAAATAGATTTTCCTGTTTCCATATCAACTATTTTATCCGGAACAAAAGACCATCTCAACGCCGATTCCATCAAAATAAAACTCTTTGATAACAATATAACATTTACCGGCAAAATAAATGCCAACAACATTTTAGATAAAAACAAGCGCAATATAAACACTACCATATACAAACTGTCTACCACAAAAGAGGCCATCAACCACATTCTTGAAAAATCGGTTAAACATCCGGAACAATTCAAGATTTATACGGCTATGGCAGGTAACATGAACCTTGATGGATTCATAAAAGCATCAAAAAACAAGTTTGAAACAAAGCTTTTTCTAAAAACTGCGTCAGGAGACATCAATGCCGAAGGCCATATAACAGACATGAAAACCTTACAAGCAAGAGTCTTTACAAACGGTCTAGACATTGACAGTCTAGTAAATTCAGATTTAAATCACGTCGCATTCAATTTAAAATGTCGTGGAACAATTGAAAAAGGCAAAAAGCCTGATTTGTTACTGACTGGAGATATTTACAAACTAATTTACAAGAAATACCCCTATCAGAATATCTATATTGATGGCAGATATTCAAGTCAAGGTATTTCGGGAAGCCTTTCTATCAACGATCCAAACATCGAACTGAATGCAAAAGGAAAGTTCAACCTGTCAGCTACTGAACCCTACATGGAATTAAAAGCGCAGATGAACAACTTTGCACCGAATATATTAGGCCTTACAAAAAAATATGAAAACGCACGATTCGGCTTAACTCTGGATACTGATTTCAATGGAAAAAATGTCGATCAAATGAATGGTTACATGAGAATCCAGGATTTCAGCATGAATACAGGAAACGAATACTATTCCATTAAAAATATTGACTTTGAGAGCAAGCAACATGAAGCAAGCAGGCTAATTACCATATCCAGTGATTTTATGAATGGTAGTCTGAAAGGAAATTTCAGATTCAAGACACTTATGCATAACGGGCAGAAATTGCTTCATCGATTCATTCCTACTTTTATCAAAGAGCCTGATTCAAAACTCAACGATACCGACATTCTCTCATTAAATATCGACTTATATAATGTTGAATTCTTAGAAAAGCTACTGCAAATACCTCTCCATATCGATCAACAGGCACGAATAGAAGGTTATTTTAACAGCCAGAAAAACGATCTAAGGTTTTTTACCTCAATACCTTCACTCACATACAACAATCAACAAATTAAAGACATCAGTTTGTATTCCGGTTTACAAGATGATTCACTGTTTTGTGGTGCAAGTCTGAAAAAGAAAATAGGTTCTACTCCTGTTGAGTTCAATTTACGCACACGCGCAGCTCACGATCACATTATTACCCGTTTGTATTGGGACAACCATAGCGCATATAAAGGCATCATTGATGCCGATACACATTTTACACTTAACGACGAGGGTAAACTCAATACTTCTATTCATTTCAACCCTACACAAGTCATCCTGAATGATTCCGTATGGAACATACATCCCTCACATATTGAGATAGGTTCTCAACGTACAGATATATATAAATTCAAGATTGACCATGGTGACAGACATTTAATACTAAACGGTACTGTATCACCGGAAGGAAATGATTCGCTCATCGCAAATCTTCGCGGTATTAATCTGGAATATATATTCAACATCGTAAACTTCCACACTGTAGACTTCGGTGGGCTTGCAACAGGAAATGTTTATGCCACAAACCTAACCAAAAGCCCGTTTATTGATGCGAATCTGAACGTAAACGGATTTACTTTCAACAATGCAATGTTAGGCAACATGAATATACACGGTGGATGGGACCAGGCCAATAACCGGATATTTCTTGATGCCGACATACACGACGAACCGAACCAAGGACACACCCAGGTTAAGGGCGACATCCGCCCCGGACATCAGCCCGGCTCCGGACTTGAATTAATGATTCAGACCCGTAATATTGACCTGGCATTCCTAAACAGATATACAGACGGTATCTTTACAAACATGCAAGGACGGGCCTCGGGGTGGACTCGGGTATTCGGTCCGTTTGGCGGTATCGACATTGAAGGAAACATGTTGGCCAACAACGCTCAAATGACCGTAAACGCCACAAACGTAACTTATCATCTTGTAAATGATTCCATTATTCTGAGACCAGGTAACATTTACTTCAACGATGCTGTTATTTACGACCAATACGGCTATCCTGGCCGTGGTGAGCATTACGCTGTTGTCAACGGTAAGCTTCAGCATGACCACTTCTCGAATATGAAATTCAACTTCAATATCGACGCCTACAATATATTGGGATATGATCAAAAAGATTTTGGAGATGAAGCTTTCTGCGGAACGGCATTCGCCACAGGTCGTCTGGCTTTTAACGGGCAGTCTGGTGTTGTAAACATCAATATAGATGTCCGTCCAGAGGAAAATACAGTCTTTACATACAATCTCTCATCTCCGACGACACTGACTAGCAACCAGTTTATTACATACAAAAAATCAGATGAAGACAGTACTGCAATAGCGGCTACGCACAAGATTGCAATTCCGGAATCTACAGAAACCGATATCCGACTTAACTTCAATCTGGATATTACTCCGGAAGCCACGATGAAAATCCTTATGGACCCTAAAGCCGGCGACTATATTGCAGTAAACGGACATGGCAACATCCGAGCGAACTATTATAACAAAGGCGCATTCAACATGTATGGCACCTATACGGTAGACAACGGTATTTATAAACTTTCGCTTCAGGATGTCATACGCAAGGATTTTATCTTCAATCCAGGCGGAACCATTACTTTCAGCGGTAATCCGGCCAATGCCGCATTAAATCTGCAAGCAATCTATACAGTTCCATCGGTGTCTTTAAATGATTTGAGCACAGGCTCTACTTTCAGCCAAAGCAACGTGCGCGTAAACTGTATCATGAACCTGACCGGAAAAGCGACATCGCCCACTATCGGATTTGATTTCGACTTGCCTACCGTCAACGAAGACGAAAAACAAATGGTAAAGAGCCTTATCAGCACCGAAGAAGAAAAAAACATGCAAGTCATTTACCTGCTTGGTATCGGCCGATTCTATACATACGACTATCAGAATACAGAACAAAGTCAATCTTCTGTAGCCATGAAATCTCTGCTGTCCTCCACTCTAAGCGGCCAGCTCAATCAAATGCTTTCCAGTATTATCGGTAACAACAGCAACTGGAACATTGGCACGAATCTAAGTACCGGCGAACAAGGCTGGAGCGACATGGATGTAGAAGGACTACTCTCTGGCCGCCTGCTCAACAACCGTCTGCTTATCAACGGTAACTTCGGTTATCGGGACAACACGACAACCACCAGTAACTTTATCGGTGACTTCGACATACAATGGTTACTGACCAAAAACGGAAATGTCAGTCTGAAAGCATACAGTAAGACCAACGACCGTTATTTCACCAAATCTTCATTAACTACGCAAGGTATCGGTGTAGCCATTAAAAAAGATTTCGAAGGCTGGCGCGACATCTTTAAATATTTTATCCCCAAAAAGAAAAGACAAGCCTGGTTGGAAAAGAAAAAAACATCCAAATAAAGGAAATGATTATCTGTATATTCCGACCTTAAAGTACACTATACTAAAATGAATCAAGACATCAAAGAACTGACGCCCTTTCTGGTAATGGACGTTTTAGAAAGAGCAAATGAATTGCAGTCACAAGGTATCGACATTATCCATCTGGAAGTTGGCGAACCTGATTTTGACATACCTGCTTGTGCACGTATAGCGGCAGAAGAAGCATACCGTAACGGACTCACCCATTACACACATTCAATGGGAGACCCTGAACTGCGTAAGGAAATTGCAACATTCTATAAAAAAGAATACGGTGTAGATATCCATACCGACCGCATTATTGTTACAAGCGGAACATCTCCTGCCCTACTCTTGCTTATGTTGCTTCTTTGCGACAATAACTCTGAGGTTATACTGACAAATCCGTGTTACGCATGCTATTCTAATTTTGTCAAAGCCGCACACGCACGTCCTGTTTATATCACACTACATAAAGAAGACGGTTTTACATTACATATCGATGAAATAAAAAAGCTTATCACCCCCTCAACAGCGGCGATTTTCATCAACTCTCCCATGAATCCGACAGGAGCCGTACTCACTGAAGAGACACTGAAAGAACTTGCGACACTCCCGGTTCCTGTCATATGTGATGAAATCTATCACGGACTGATATACGAAGGTAAGGCACATACCATGCTTGAATTCAGTGACAACGCATTTGTACTTAACGGCTTCTCCAAACGTTACGCCATGACAGGCTCACGATTGGGATATATCATCGCACCAGAATCCTATACCCGGACTCTTCAGATTATGGCCCAGAATTTCTCTATCTGTGCGCCAAGTATAGCCCAGAAAGCCGGTATTGCAGCTTTGCGATTTGGTGAAAAAGACGTAGAACGCATGCGCATCACGTATGACGAGCGACGTAAATACATGCTGCAACGTCTGCCACAAATGGGCCTGAAACCTATAGCCACACCACAAGGAGCTTTCTATATTTTTGTTGACGCATCAACATATACTAATGATTCCTATCATTTTGCCTTCGATATTCTTGAAAAAGCCCACGTTGGTGTCACACCGGGTATTGATTTCGGGTCGGCAGGTGAAGGCTGTCTGCGCTTCTCCTACGCAAATTCATTAGAAAACATCAAAGAAGGACTTGACAGATTGGAAAAATTTTTAAATACCTGCCAACGTCACGGAATTTAAGAAATGATATCATCCATTTAAAAAAACAAACCATATGGAAAAAACAGACATCATGCGCAAGGCCATTGCGCTCTCCATAGAAAATGTTAAGAACGGTGGCGGCCCCTTTGGAGCAGTCATTGTCAAAGATGGTAAAATTATCGCTCATGGCGTAAACCGTGTTACAGCCAACAACGATCCTACCGCACATGCTGAAATCAGTGCCATACGTGCAGCCTGCGAAAAGCTACATACGTTCGATCTCAGTGGATGTGAGATTTACACATCATGCGAGCCTTGCCCGATGTGTCTTGGCGCTATATATTGGGCACATCTGAACAAAATATATTATGGTAATAATAAACACGACGCTGCCAATATAGGGTTTGACGATTCTTTTATTTACAATGAAATGGCACTCAAACCTGAAAAACGACAAAAGAAATCGGAAGTGCTTCTCCACGATGAAGCCATTGAGGCTTTCAAGCTATGGGCTAACACTTCCGACAAAACAGAATATTAAAGTTCTGTATAGAAACGAATGAGGCGCTCCAAAGCCCGACGGCAAACCGGACAGAACACCGGTGCCTCATTAATTTTCATTCTACATTCCTGACAGCCACGATATACACCTTTAGACTGATAACCGGCGCCTTCATACACGCCGACTTTAGTATATAAATCTTCCTTCTTGCCACTTGCCGGTGTGGGTACAGGTGTCCCTTGTGGTAACATATCCTTCCATTTGCTGTCGAAATCCTTCAATGTAGTAATATTCTGTTCCCAGGGTTCGACATCTTTTGAATACATTGCCGCATATTCATCATCGTAATAATATTCATCACCCAATCCCCCGAAACTATGTCCGAATTCATGAACAACAACCGGACGAAAAGCCGGATGATGCGCAGTAGTCAAAGTATAGGAATTATAAATTCCCCCACCGCCATACTGTTCTGTATTGGCCAATATAACGATATGCTCATAAGGAATGCCTGTCAGCAGATTATGAAGCTGTTTAAGATGTAGTGTAGTCAGATAACGCGGCGTGTAAAACGTATCAAAATGAGAGTCCACAGCCGTACGTTTCCATACACCTTCCGACGGTATACTCACACCACTGTCTTCTGAAGGGGCAGCCACTGCCACAAAATTAAAACGAGACTTCAATGATGTAAACGGTTCATGAGCCAGAATTGCCTCCATGGCTGTCTTACAATCCGCATAAAACTGTTCAGCTTCATCTTTTGTATACCCTTCTGCCACAAAAGCCACGTCTATACAATCAGCCGGACTACCTGAACGTAAAAGATAACGGTAAGGTACCTGAGAATCACTACCTATTTGTCTAATCAAAACATCTTTTGGATCCACCCTGTGCGTCAAAGTCGCACAAGGTTTATTGCGCAAATCATTCAATGTCACATTAACCGTCACCGGTTGCTTGGGATAAGGCATAAGAAAACTGTTCTCAAAAGACTTTTTCGCTCTCGAAGCCTCCTCCGTGGCCTGCCACTCCTGGAACAACGATGAAAATGAATGTCTGTAAATCGTATCCCCCGTAGCCTCATCACACACCGTAATCTGTCCGTTACCCTGCAACGGCAGTTCCTTCAAATGATGTCTGCGACCAGCCCATTCCGGAAAAGCGACCAATTCATCTACATAAATCTCCTGCGTCTTGTCTGTACCAGCAAAGATATAATCAAGCCGTAAAGTCGCATTCTCAAAATACTTGTCAAATGACTGACCAAAAGCAGACAAGCCACTCGTTAGTACAGCCAACAACACAAATTTCTTTTTCATATTTATTTTTCTGTTATTTTCATCCATAAATATTTCGCGTAACACCTGATATGCTCTAGAGGATAATTGGTAAATCACAACAAAGCCAGATATCACAACACCAAATAACAAAGTTAGTAAATGTTGCGAAAACGAAATACATTTGCCAATAAGAAATTAAGAGACATTCTTTTCATCATATCCTATACTATAACTTATGCATCAAAACATACATAGAATGAACATCAAGTTTGATATGATAATACTGTGATGAATCATCACTCAAATCATTCTATTGCATTCCACTAACTCGACGGTTGAGAGCCTCTCCAATCAACCATGCCAATTTGAAAGCCACACTGTCATAAGACAAACTCTTTGGACGAATATTGAATATACAGTTCCTTTCACTCTACAGTTTCAAAACGCAATTATTCAGACAAATACAAATTATTTACTTTTCATCTTGTAGCTGTTCGTTCAGCCCTATTCTCACGCCAAACACATTAATACAAATCAACATAAGCTCCAAACAATATAAAAAATAATAATTTACTAATCTACATCAATGATTGGCAACTTACGCGTAACTGATTTTATTTAGGATTCACGTTATATAACCATTTAGAAATTTTTCTAAAATCATATTTTTTTCTTACTTTTGCGTATATTATGAATTTAATATTATCCTTTCAAATTCCCCAAACTTATATGTTACAATAAAATAAATAGTTGATTTTATTGTTTGATTTATGTTATTTATTATAAGTACAAAATAAACAATAGAACTATGACAACTTAAAAAAATAAAAGCAATAGTACTAAACTTAAATAGATTATTTATATTTACGGTCATGTTGTTCTTTGGAATTCAGCTAGAAGTTATTATGAAACAACTCATTACCTCAAAGAATGTACAAAAGTAATTAATATATCCGAACGGGATTTTAAATATGCTTTAAAAAAGTAAACAGCTTATGAAACTGCGACATTACTACAGAACAGATGACTAGTTTGTTTTCCTTTAAAGTTTATAATCAAATGATGTAGCAAAAAAAATTCATCCTTTTTTATATATGATAAGTTATCAACAAAAAGAACATATTATTATAATCAAATTATTTACAATACTTAAATTTTAATTATGATGTTTAGCAATAGATTTGCACTATTTGTATGTTTGAACACATTGTGCATTATACAGGTTTTAGGACAGTACGACAATAACCCTATGCCTATTGATAAAAGACGCTCGTTCGGCGAATATCCAATATCCAGTCAATACAGCAGGAAAAGTGACGCACAAAGAATGAATCTCAAAGGCAATGTAAAATTCATGACGGAAAAGAATGGCAATTTTCTTGATATACCTATTGTCTACTACCAGTTCAATGATGCAGGAAATATAACGGCTATGTTGGGAGAAGACGAAAGAGGTATAGAGAAAATGTATGATATATCTTTCTTCAATGAAAAAGGTCATTATATAGGAAGACATATTGAAAACGGCGGAGAATTGTCGTACCTACCTGACGAAAGCGCCGTAAATGAATTGCCAGAAAGTGATATAACAAGATACATATATGTATATAACAAAAATGGTGTACTCACAAAGGTTATCAGAAGGTGGCGAAACTTTTCCAATTTTGGTGTTTTCCAATATGACAGCAAAGGACGCCTTTTCAAAGAGACAGGAACTAACGACGAAAATATCACTTATACTTATTACAATAATGATGTTCCACAAACCGCAACTGTAAAAAACAGTGCACAATCAAGAGGTGACGTTTATTATTACGATGAGCTTGGACGACATTATATGACAGTACCAGAATATGGAATGGAAACAACATATACGTTCAACCAAAAGAACCAAGTTGTTAAAGCCATTTCTGGCACTGAACAATATTTATATGAATATGACAATTATGGGAATGTGACATATTCTAAGGAATTGTTCGGTGAAAAAAGATATCAGTATGTCTATGATAACAAAGGAAACTGGATAAAAAGAATAGATAATAACGGGAAAGTTACTACAAGAACTTACATATACGATGAGTGCCCGAACTATTTTTCGAGATGGTTCTCTCCTAATTTTGTCGGCTCATGGTGCAACATTAAAAATAATGTAGACGGTAGTGCAGAATATTTATACATGGATCTTGACTTTAACAAACATTCAATAAAAGACAATTTTGCAGAAAATATGTTTGGTACAATGCAGTATAAAGTAAAACTCGAAGGTGGTCTACCTATGACAATCGGAGCATATTATATATATTATGTTAGACAGGATGGCAATAGAGCTATTATAAAATTTAAGCCTTACGGTCCATATGCAGACGATATATATGATCTAAATTCTGCATACCAAGCTTTGCTATCATACGATGCAAAAACAAAGATCATAAAAATAAGTAATATAATAAGTGTCAAGGATAATGGAAACAAGCCGTGTATCATAACTGACCAGACAATGGAATACATTGGAAAACTGATGCAGTAAAGAAAAGCGTTAATTACTCTTATTATATAAAGAAACAAGACACTGTCCAAAATTTTGTGTAAATGGAAACAGAAAACAGGATTCAGCTGTAAGTTTGTTCTTATATCTGGATTCTGTTTTCAGAAATAAGCATAAATTGATTCATAATCAAGCCCCAGTTATAAATTGGCTGTGTCCATTACTTCTCTATTTCCAGAAGTGAAAGATATACAGTTTTCTTCACCGCATCATCCGAAGGGAATGAAAGCTTTGATTTTATGCACTTTCTGATTTTCTTATCCTTATAAACAAAATATTTACAGGCTTTCTGATCTGATGTACCACACAGATTTGAGTGGATGGATGATTGAGGGAATACGTTACGAATGGTATCCATAAATCCATTTAGATTGTCGGTACAGGTAATTATATATTCTGTACTCCACATGCCAGCCCCCATCCAGAAAGAAAGACCTTCGGATTTTCCTACCCACACGCCAGGAACCTCCTTCAAACCGTTTTGTTTCAGTCAAGCATAAAGAAAAATATCTTGTTTATGATCTTTCCGTTATCCTGTACATTGAAAACGATGCCCTCCATACAGATTATAAGAGAAACAGAATCCAATGGGTAGTTCTACCATTCCTTGACAACATGATTTACTTTTTTTGTAATGATGGGGATTGCCGATGTAGAGAGCTCTATTTCATAAATCTCACGCATCTATTCCTTACATGTCTCACAAGATTAACCATCATGCTTTTTAGATTTAATTAAAATCTGAGTTTCTTTTTATCACCATTTATCTCCAGTAATCTAGCTATCATATATTTGAATTATTATTCACTACGTAGAACTCCATTATCCACTAAAACTTCGCACTCTTATTCTCATAGGTGGCATTACACATTAATATAAATGCCTGTTAATACACTACCAAATCATTTCATACAGAAAAAGTCCTTCACCCCTTCACAACAGGACATAATACATTTATTATCTGCACAATACGTGTGAAGGATAACCCTTCACATCATATATATAACGTTTAAATTCCGTCTTTTATCCATTTAAGGATTCTAACCGGTCGCAAAATACTAAGAAATAGACCGATTTTTCAGTTCTATCAAAAAATCCCGACAAAAATTCTGTAACTGGAGCCGCAACCGTGCTGAAAAATATTCCGGTACGGTAACGGGTATCACCGTAACAGTGCGGAAAAATATTTGTAAAGTGCAGGATTAAATCCGTAACCGTACGGAAAAAAACTCGTAACCGTATGCATTTTATAAAACGGGAGGTGAATGTGAAGGATCGGTGAAAGAGATGTGAAGGATACCCCTTCACACTTAACATTCTGTCAGTCTGTGATTTGAATGGCATTGTGAAGGAGTAAGGCCCAAAAGTGAGAAAATACCCTTATAGGGAAAACGCGTGGGCGCGCGCCTGAAAAGAATTTTAAAAAAGAACCGAATGTATTTCAGAGATAATAAATGACTAAAACAAGAGCATATATTTTATTCATCTCCCATCTTTCACCATCAATCTGCAACACGACAGGCAGTCTCTGATTGTCGTAGAGAAAGAATAACATGAAAGTAACCAAATATCACCTAAAGCAACAGAACGTAACCCAAAGTGCCCAAAAGCTACCATGCCTTATTTGCACATATTGTATATTTGTCCCCAAAAGAATATATCATGAAAATATTAAATAAACTCATTCGCAACATCGCAAAACGATGGGCAATCAAACATAAATCCGCCATTGCGCATAAAACGTCTACAGACCCAATAAATACTATACAGAACAGATAAGAACCACTTCAAACAACCATGCGGAAAGAAGTTCGAACAATAACCTTCAACCGGATTCTGCTATGAAATACCGGTTGAAGGTTATTAATCGTCCAAATCACGTTTCATTGTTAAATGACGGCTCACACCGACATACAAGAATCAGATCTGAAAAATATTCTATCTGTCTAATTTGTTATCATTCTACAAATTTAAATGTATGCGCCCCGGCTTTCACCAACACGATGTGCAACCCTTCCGGTATGGCAATACGCATGGTTCCATTTTCGGTCTTGCCTTCTTCCAACATAAGTCCCTCTATCGTATACACCGCATACGGAATACCGGATTCACCGTCTATGCAAACGGCTCCATCATCAAACCAAACTTTCAGAGGAGTATCTTCGGAAGAAGAAATTCCTGTAAAGACAGAAAAACGAACATCTACCACATGGTTCTCTGCTGTCGGTTCAAAAGTATATACAAAGTCATGGGATTCATCAATAGTCTCAGTAAACTCAATCTGGCTCATTACGGACTCACCGTCCACAAGAATATCGGATACACAGTATTCCGCGTCAGGTTGCAGTCTGAATGACAAGGAACTACCTACAGCCGACTTAATTTCACCGACCGGATAAATCTGTCCATTCTCCGAACCGTTCACCGTAAGACGACTCATAACTGCAACCTGAGGTTCTTCTCCAAATTCCATTCCTGCAATCAAAGGAAAGCCGTTGTTCTCACCGTCCGTATCGGCTACAAAACCCGGCAGCGAAAGCGCGGAAAGTTCAGCTCCGCTCAGCCCTGTTATCTGTACGTCATCCGACTCATCCGGATAACCAACTTTCTCCAAATCTGTATTCCAATAAGTAGCTTTCACATAATTAGAGTTAATGAAACCACCAAAATAAATATAACCGGTCACGGCTCCTGAGGATGCTTTATCTTCACAATGAACCTCAGATGAGTTGTAACAGTTAGAAATGTCACAAGCTGTACCGTTCAAACGTCCGCCAATACCACCGATCTGGGACAAGCCGTAAACATTACCTCTGTTGAAACAAGACTCAACAGAAGCCACATTTCCGGAAATGCCACCAACTCCGGCAGTTCCATATACATCTCCAGTATTACATGAATAAACCACATCACCGTTGCCATTGATACCACCAACGCTCTCGCCTGAATCAAGAGCCATATCACCCACAATACCGACATTCTTGCAATAACGTATAGACTTTGTCTGACCACCTATTCCCCCCACAAGCTTATCACCGGACACCTGCCCACCATTCCAACACATATAAACATAGCTGCCGTCATTCTCGGCAATAAGCGGCGTGCTTTGGGTACCTACCACACCACCGACTGTCGTTGCTCCGCTAACAAAACCCATGTTATAAGAATTATACAGTTCATCATTGCTTCCTAAAGCTCCGACAATACCGCCTATGGTTTCCATTCCGCTAACCGTTCCGTAATTAGCACACAAATCTATGGTCTCCGTACCATTTGTACTGCCGACAATACCGCCCACATTACTGCTATTCTCTCCTGTTGCCATTACAAGCCCGCGATTTACACAGTTTCTGATGACCGACGACACTCCGGTGGCCACCAGTCCGCCCACATTGTTAGCGTAACGCCCGTTAGATATCACTGTTGCGTTATTAATACAATTCGTCATCTGTGAATTGTTCATTGTGAGCGCCAATGCTGCCGCCGAACTGTTACTCTCTATGTAACCTGAAGCGATTGTCAGATTACGGATCGAGCCATCTCGGATTTCTGAAAAAAGGGCTGCCCCTCCATTCTCTGTTATAATCACAAGATTTGTAATTTCATGATTCTGCCCGTCAATAAATCCGTTAAACACTCCACTAACAGGTGACATAATGATTCCTTTCATATCAATATCCTGTGTCATTACAAACCAGACAGGCTCATGGTCACCTGTATCATAATATTCACCAAGTTCCACAATATCCTGTGCCGAAGACAGTTGATAAGGCGCAGTTTGTGTGCCCTCTCCGTCCCAAGCATAAGCGCCTAAAACAGAAAACAAACAAGCCAAAAACGTACATTCCTTTTTCATAAGCATAGATTTTTAGTAAAACATTTAAAGTCACACTTACAAACATAAAAAATATTTAATTTAAAATCTATCTTCCTCAGTATATTATAAAACATATTTATATGATTATCAGATAATCATTATCATTATAAGGAAAATAGAATTCAGAATCTATACATTGAGATATAGTGACAACTTCATAAAAAACAATGCTAAAAACGCACCCTTTTCATAGACAATCATTATCAACAAAAAAATTCGGATAATCAATCTCTCCGAAATTAAATATAACCATTCATTTGGGATACTCAATAAAAATTGCGAATATTGTACTCAAATAATAAAAATTCATTTTCTGTCATCAAACTCAAAAGACAAACACAAATGAGAAAACAAGAACTTTACAATAAAGTCATACAATATTTTGAAGAAACAATGCCCGTTGCCGAAACGGAATTGCATTATGAAAATCCGTTCCAGCTGTTAGTCGCTGTCATTCTCTCGGCACAATGTACAGACAAGCGGGTCAACATGGTAACCCCAGCTCTGTTCGAGGCCTTTCCTGACGCCGCAAGCATGGCAGAAGCAACACCTGAGGCTTTATTTGAATACATCAAAAGCATAAGTTACCCTAACAACAAGGCTAAACATCTTGCCGGCATGGCACGCATGCTGACCGAGAAATTTCATGGTGAAGTGCCGTCCGACTTGGATGAGCTTGTCAGCCTACCCGGTGTAGGACGTAAAACTGCCAATGTGATTCAGGCTGTCATTTTTGAAAAGGCGGCGATGGCAGTCGATACCCACGTATTCCGCGTCAGTCATCGCATAGGACTTGTAGCGGACAGTTGCACAACACCTTACAGCGTCGAGAAAGAACTGACAAGTCATTTCCCGTCCGAGCTTATTCCTAAAGCCCACCATTGGCTCATTCTACATGGACGGTACACTTGTATAGCCCGCCAACCCAAATGCGAAGCCTGTGGTCTGCAACCAGTTTGCAAATATTATCTTCATCTTAACGGCCTGCACGTCAAAGAGGCTCCTGTCAGAAAATCAGCTTCATCAAAAACAAAAAAGAACGTGAGCGCCAACAAAAAAAACATCCGGACCGGAAAAATAAAATAAACTCTTCGCAAGCTTGCAGAATTAATAGAAAAAGACTAATTTTGCGTAGTTCTAAAACAACCTTTCTGACAAAGGAAAATTTTTAAACCTTTAAATAAAATATTAAAGATTATGACTATTGACAATTACAAGTTTGCCGGTAAAAAGGCAATCGTTCGCGTGGACTTTAACGTTCCATTGGATGAGAATGGCAAGATTACAGATGATACTCGTATTCGCGGTGCTTTGCCAACTTTGAAGAAAGTTTTGGCTGACGGCGGCGCACTTATCATCATGTCACACATGGGTAAACCCAAAGGTAAGGTTAATGCAAAATATTCTTTGAGCCAGATTGTAGACGCTGTTTCTGAGAAATTGGGCGTTGCCGTACAGTTCGCTCCCGATTGCGCTAAGGCAGGTGAAGCTGCTGCTAACCTGAAACCAGGCGAAGTTCTTTTGCTTGAGAACCTTCGTTTCTATCCTGAAGAAGAAGGCAAACCTGTAGGTATTGACAAAGAAGATCCTGCATACGAAGAGGCTAAGAAGGCAATGAAAGCTTCTCAGAAGGAATTTGCCAAGACTTTGGCTTCTTACGCTGACTGCTATGTAAACGACGCATTCGGTACAGCTCACCGTAAACACGCTTCTACAGCTGTTATCGCTGACTACTTTGATGCCGACAACAAGATGTTGGGTTACCTGATGGAGAAGGAAGTACAGGCTGTTGACAACGTATTGAGCAACATCAAGCGTCCGTTTACTGCTATCATGGGTGGTTCTAAGGTTTCTACTAAGATCGGAATCATCGAAAACCTGATGGACAAAGTTGACAACTTGATTCTCTGCGGTGGTATGACTTATACTTTCGCTAAAGCTCAGGGCGGTAAGATTGGTAACTCAATCTGTGAAGATGACAAATTGGATTTGGCTCTTGACATCATCGCTAAAGCTAAAGCTAAAGGTGTTAACCTCGTTTTGGGTACAGACTGTGTAGCAGCAGACGCTTTCTCTAACGATGCTAACACTCAGGTTTGCATGTCTAACAATATTCCTGAAGGCTGGGAAGGTCTTGACGCAGGTCCTGAAACTCAGAAAGCATTTGCTGAAGCTATCAAGGGTGCCAAGACTATTCTTTGGAACGGTCCTGCCGGCGTATTTGAATTTGACAACTTCACTGCTGGTTCACGCGCTATCGCTGAAGCTATCGCTGAGGCTACCAAGAACGGTGCGTTCTCTTTGATCGGCGGTGGTGACTCTGTAGCTTGTATCAACAAGTTCGGTATGGCAGATCAGGTATCTTACATCTCTACCGGTGGTGGTGCTTTGCTCGAAGCCATCGAAGGTAAGATTCTGCCGGGTATCGCAGCTATCAAAGGCTAATCCTATCGTGGGATTAATCTGATAATCATATTCATAAGGGCGACTTGTTACAACGGGTTGCCCTTACTTATTTAAACATGCGCATGAAACAATTACTTTTATTTATTCTTATAGCACTACTTTTCGGTGCCTGCTCAGACAAAAAAGCAGATCCGCAAAAACTGGCCAAAGAACAGGCTGAACGCGACTCTTTAGCACTAAAAGTGGCAGTCATGCCCACTATGGACTGTTTGCCCCTTTTCTATGCTCAGAGATGCGGCATATTCCATCAGCTGAATCTAGACGTACGATTACTGAAATATGACGCGCAAATGGATGTCGATACGGCTATTGTAAACGGTCATGCCGATGTGGCTTACACAGACCTTATACGTGCAGCGCTATTGCAAAGCCGGGGTACAGGACTATACGCCATATCACCTGTTGAAAGTAATATTATACTGGTCAGCAATAAAGGTAAACGTATGCGCAGATTAAATCACTTGGAAGAGCGAATGACTGCAATCGCACGCCATTCAGTAACCGATCTTCTTTTAGATACCATCATCCAACAAAACAAATTGGATGCCGCAGCCATCTATCATCCGCAAATCAACAACATTGCTCTCAGATGTGACATGCTTTGTAATGGTACTATTGATGCTGCATTCCTCACTGAACCATATGCCACACAGGCACAACTGGCCGGACATCCGGCTCTGTATAACAGTAAAAAACAAGACATACAGCTTTTCACGTTTGTAGCCTCATATAAGGCTGCAAAAGATAAACGTAAACTGGAACAAATCAAAAAACTGTTCAAAGGATACAGTATGGCAGTTGAAACCATCAACAAAGGAGGAGAACGCGACAGTATTGTCCATATTCTGACAAATTACCCTGTTGACAAAAAGACTGCCGATTCCATCAAACTGCCTAAGTTCCGGATTCCATCCGATTTTAATCAGAAACAATTAGAGACCGCGCTCCGCTTTCTCCGCGGACGTAAACTCATCAACAACTCATATCGCGGCGATACGCTTATAAACCCCTCTCTCATCAGATAAGACAGAATATACAAATGGACTCATCAAGTTTTGAATTATTATATAAAGACACCGAGAACGCGCTTCTCAACAGACATTTGAAAGAAGCCTTACATAGCATACAAGGTATACTTTTTGAAACAGACAACATGGCTATGTCTGCCGAACTGGATTCCATTCGTCAAGATTACAGCATGATGTTGCACTTCATGCTTGAAGGTGCCAGCGATCCGGATAGAGAAAAAATCTATCTTTCATTAATCAGACGGACCTTTGCACTGCTTGATGGCTCAGCCAAGATTTTCAGAGTAAAAAAAGCAGGCAGTCTGTATGCTGACTGTTTTCAAAAAACTCATGGAAACAGTTCGGACTCACTTGATACACTCACACAAAAAATAGAGCTTCTGCAAGATAAACTTGATGACGACCAAACACAGACTATACAAACCAACAACAATACAAACGAAGACTGTTACGATTCATTAACAGAACTGTATAACACATTATTTGATTTTATCTGGACCGAACGGCTAATGAACAGTCAAGATGCAGATGAATTAAAAAACTTCATCATACGTCAGACCGCAGAACGACAGGCTTTATTAATCAGTGCAATATATTTAAATCTGACCGTATGTTTTGATCCGCAATTATTCAAAACAGTACTATTTTTCTGTTCCTCTGATGAAACTCAGACACGTGCAAGAGCCTTAACCGCCGTTGTCCTCTCCTATTTCAAATATGAAAAACGATTAAGCTGCTATAATGACTTGCAACAAGGTATAAGTCTGCTAGGACAGAACCCTCGTATCATGGCCGAACTGGACATTCTACAACGCCAACTGTTCTTAAGCCTTGAGACCTCAAAAGCAGAAAAGAAACTGAAAGATGAAATATTTCCCGATTTATTAAAAAACAAGTTCTATCAACGCCACAAAATGGGACTGGACGAGCTTGAGGATGAATTGAACAAAACATTACGTGGAGAACCCAATAGTGAATGGGAAAAGAATTCGGGATTCATCTCAGACAAAATGAATGAAATCATTGAAATGGGCAAAGAAGGTATTGACATCAATCTCGGTACATTCTCTGCTACAAAAGGATATTCATTCTTCCACCAGACTGCAAACTGGTTTGCACCTTTTGATTTCAAACGCAAAGAAGTAAAAACTTTGTTTGAACATAATAATTCATCTCCTCTTCTTTTCGTAATAAACGCCGGAAACTTCTGTGAGTCCGACAAATATTCTCTTTGTCTGTTACTGAATCAATTTGGTTCCTCAGAAAGAGACTTTATGATTTCTCAATTCAACAACCAGATTGAAGGTCAGGCAGAAGAAAGCATGAAGGAAGCAGCAGCCGCAAACCTCAGCGCCCCTCATATTTACCGGAACTATCTTCAAAACCTGTACCGCTTCTTCAAGCTCCATCCACAAAGAGCGCAATTTGACGACCCTTTCAAGATGGACCTGCTTTTCACTAATTACCCTATACTAGACAAACTGCTTAACCAACCGGCATATCTAGCCGATATGGCCAGCTTCCTTATTAAAAGAGAATATTATCAGGACGCTATTGACTATTTGGACAAAGCGATAAAATCAACAACCGCAACTGCTGAAATGCTACAAAAAATTGCATTCTGTTATCAGCACACCGACAAGCCGAATCAAGCCATCTATTTCTATCAACAAGCAGACCTGCTCAATCCGGATAACAGCTGGATATTACAACAGATGCATCTGTGCTATGCTTCTCTTGGCAAACATGAACAAGAGCTTAAATGTTTGGAAAACCTTGAGACCATGAATCCGGAAGATGCCAGACTGATTTCAGAAACAGGACTTTGTCTGATGCAATTAAAACGTTATGAAGAAGCAGCCAACAAATTCTATCAGTTGGAATATAAAGGCAAGAAAATCTTGCAATCATGGCGAGCTATCGCATGGTGTAACTTCATGATGAAAAAATATGAACAGGCTGAAAAATATTATCTGAAAATCATCTCACAAGACAAAGTAAAATGGGATGACTATCTGAACGCAGGGCATACAGCCTTGTGTATGGGTAAACTGAAACAAGCCGTAGAATACTACCGGACTTATATTAATAAATACCAACCGAAAAACAATAACGAAAATAAACTAAAAGCGTTTGATGATGATTGTTTCGAATTAGTCAACCATGGCATCAGCCAACTAGATATCGCTTTAGTACGTGACATGCTGACTTATGACAACAACGAATAAAATTTAAAAAAATAGATATCTGTTATTTATCATTTTCTTGCACTATGGATTAAATCAGTGGTGCAAGGAAATGATAGAACCAACCACGAAAACGATCTAAAAACGACCGACGCTCTTTCCAGTTCTCAGGAGTAAGCAATGTAGATTTATTCTTGTCCGTTTCAAAGATGGTCTGTAACCTGTTTGTAGTAGACTGATCAAAAATAAATGTGTTTACCTCATAGTCGAATTTCAGACTGCGACTGTTCAAATTAGCAGATCCTACAGTACAAAACAGACTATCTACCATCATGACCTTCGAATGATGAAAACCTTCTTCATAATAATATATCTCAGCCCCTCGTTTCATTAATCTCTTCGCATTATAAGCAGATACATCAGGAGTCACTTTCACGTCACATTTGGTTGAAAGCATAATCTCGACTTTTACACCACGTTTAAGAGCCCGATAAAGAGCCTTACGTACACTTGGCACTAACGTAAAATAAGGATTAACAATTTGAATACAATGCCGGGCATTATCAATAGCATCTATATAAGCCTTCCTTATTACGGCCGGACTTTCTTTGGGTACACGGTCCGCAACTCCTATTAGTTTACGACCGGCTGTTGAATCTTCATCTGTTTTCAGATTTTCAAACGGAATACTCATTAACAAAGAATCGGACAAATATTCAGTGCTGTCTATTACATCTCCAGAACATGTCTCCCACATATCACAAAAAATATTGCGATAAAGCGGCACAGCATCTCCTTCTACCCGGATGTGCATATCACGCCATGCTCCAAATTCCGGTTTACCATGAATATAATAGTCTGCCACATTCATTCCACCGGTATATGCAACCTTATCATCAATAACAACAATCTTACGATGATCTCTATGAAAAGCATGATTAATCCATGGGAAAACAACCGGATCGAAAACTTGTATGGCAACCCCACGACCCTCAATATTTCGTAATTTACGTTTTCTTAAAGGACGATCATTACTGACATTACCGAAATCATCATAAATGACACGTACCTTCACGCCTTGTTTTACTTTCCGACGTAAAAGCTGAAATAAAGCATTGCCTATTGAATCATTACGAAAATTAAAATATTCAAGATACACATAGCGACGGGCCTGTTCGATTGCCGCAAACATATCTTTAAATTTTTCTGCACCATCCGGCAATAGTACAACCTCATTTCGGGCTGCAAACATTACCCCCAATGCTTTCAAGTCTTCTATAGTCAAAGAGTCACTGCAAACAGTCTGAACATCAACCAGCGAATCAGCTCCCTTTACAGCATGCTTTATCAAAGAATCCTTTGGTAAAACATTCGCACAGTCAGAGGAAGCCGGAATAATCTTAGTCGTCAGTAAATGATTGTTCAGACTATCAGTACCAACTGATTGTGCAAAAGACAAGGGATGTATGAGATACATCCCTATAAGGAACAAAACTATACACTTTCTCATGATCTTCTATCAGTCTGCTCACACAGACCATCCCTTGTTTACAGGTTCTTTTTATTCTATATATGTCAGAACATACAGCTGAAATGATCTACTACTCCTAACAGATGTTGCTCATCATCCACCACCAAAACAGTATGAATCATATTTTTATGCATAATCTTTTGTATAGTGGCAATTTTTGTATCAGGCGATACACATTTCGGCTTACGCGTCATGACATTACTTACAGGAACATTAAAAAACTTATCCTTTAAACTTTCCATTGCACGACGCACATCACCATCGGTAATCAGCCCGACAATCTTGTTGTCTACTTCCGCTACGGCCAAGCCAAGCTTACCTTTACTCACGTGAATAATCGCTTCTCCTAAAGGCATCTCTGGTGGAATAAGCGGCAAATCATTACTCCTCATTACATCACGGGCCGTCGTAAGCAAACGCTTACCCAATGTGCCTCCCGGATGGAACTGTGCAAAATCCTTAGCCTCAAAATGACGCATTTCCATTAACGCACAAGCCAACGCATCTCCCATTGCCAACGTTGCCGTTGTGGATGAAGTCGGGGCTAAATTAAGCGGACAGGCTTCCTTAGCAACCTTTACGTTGAGATGGCAAGTAGAATATTTGGCTAACAAAGATTCCGGATTCCCGGATATACCGATTAATGGAATCTTGTGTTCCTGCAAATAAGGTACAAAACGCAACAACTCGTCCGTTTGTCCTGAATTTGAAATACCAATTACCACGTCTTTAGGAGTCATTACACCTAAATCTCCGTGAAATACATCCAATGGATTTATAAAAAAAGCAGGTGTGCCTGTACTGGACAATGTAGCTGCCATCTTTGCACCTATATGTCCACTTTTTCCAACTCCTGTAATAATTACCTTACCACTGCATTTAAGTATTAATCCTACCGCCGCATCAAAATTATCATCCAACTGCGGTATAAGATCCAGGATAGCCTGTGCCTCATCCCGGAAACATCTGACAGCAATATCCTTTACCTCGCTCATAGCAAAGATTCAATGACTTTTTCTAAATCGTTCAAAGATATCATATTAGGCCCATCACTCAATGCTTTATCCGGATTGGGATGTGTTTCAAAGAAATAACCATTAGCTCCAAAAGCCTTTGCTGCCAAAGCCATTGCCGGCACAAATTCTCTGTTGCCTCCAGTCTTTCCACCTGCTGCTCCCGGACGCTGCACAGAATGTGTACAGTCCATAATAACCCGCGGCACAAAGGTTTTCATATCGGGAATATTTCTGAAATCCACAACCAGATTATTATAGCCATAAATATTGCCACGTTCCGTTAACCAGATTTCTTTTGCACCACTTTCTCTAGCCTTTTCCACCGGGTATTGCATATCTAAACCAGAAAGGAACTGAGCTTTCTTGATATTAACTACTTTACCTGTCTTAGCTGCTGATACTAACAAATCAGTCTGTCTGCAAAGAAAAGCAGGAATCTGAATTACGTCAACCACTTCACCGACAGGAGCAGCCTGCGCACTTTCATGAATATCAGTCAAAAGCTTTAAACCATATTTCTCACGCACATCATTTAGCATAGTCAGTCCCTTTTCCAGGCCCGGTCCTCTGAAAGAATGAATTGAAGTACGGTTTGCTTTATCAAAAGAAGCCTTAAAATATATTTCCACACCGAACTTCTGCTTCAGACGAACCAATTCTGCAGCCACTTCGTCCAACAATGCGGCAGACTCTATCACGCATGGACCGGCAATAAATATTGGAGTCATAACAAATCTACGTTTAACTTTACATGCAAATATAACAAAAAAACATCTATACACCACACTTACTTCCCGTAAAAACCACTAATATGGTAGAAAAAGAAAAAATATCTTATTAGCCATTATTTTTGTCAGATGACACAAGTCAAAAAAACATCAAAACGTTTGATGCGTTTATTATAAATCACTATCTTTGTTTGAAAAGCGTAATAAAAGAAAAACAAACAACAATCAATAACAATTATGAGCAAACTTATTATTAACTCTTACGAAGAGTTTGAACAGCATGTCGGACAAGTTTTAGGGGAATCTGACTACATTACAGTAGACCAGGAACGTATCAACCTGTTCGCCGATGCAACTCTTGACCACCAATGGATTCATGTAGATACAGAACGCGCTAAAGTGGAAAGTCCATTTAAAAGCACAATTGTACATGGTTATCTTACATTGTCACTTCTACCCTACTTGTGGAATCAGATTATTGAAGTCAATAATTTGAAGATGATGATCAATTATGGAATTGATAAAATGAAATTCGGACAAGCCGTCTTAAGTGGACAAAGTGTCCGTTTGAAAACCACATTGCAGTCACTTACCAATCTGCGTGGTGCAGTAAAAGCCGAAATAAAGTTTACTATTGACATCAAAGAAACTGGAAAGAAAGCTCTTGAAGGTATCGCTATTTTCATTTATTATTTCAACAACTAAACTTAGACTGATAAGTACAAATTCTTGATAAAGAATATCATAACAACTTTAAAACCCATAAAAATAGAGGCCGTCTTGTAGACGGCCTCTATTTTTATAATAATATTATGAAAATAACTGTTTAATCTGTCTTTATTAATATGCCTTAGCTATTAATACACGATATTTAGCCGGTTTTCCGGAAACCATATCCACACCTTCGGTCTGCTCAAACTCAAACGGCACACAACGAATAGTAGCCTGAGTATCTTCCTTAATCTTAGCCTCTGTTTCTGAAGTTCCATCCCAATGACAAAGGAAGAAGCCGCCATCTTTAATTCGCTCCTTGAATGTTTCGTAATCATCACATTCATAAATATGCGCATCACGATAAGCCTTAGCCTTAGCATAGATATTGGCCTGAATTTCTTCAAGCAAATCTTTAACATAAGCCTCTATACCGTCACAAGTACGCGTCTCTTTCTCCAATGTATCACGACGCATCACTTCAACAGTATTGTTTTCCAAATCACGTCCACCTATAACCAAACGTACAGGAATACCCTTTAATTCATAATCCGCAAACTTGAATCCCGGACGTTTGTTATCTGCATTATCATATTTAACCGAAATACCCATTGCCTTAAGGTTCTCTACAATACCCTTCACTTTTTCGTCAATGGCATGGAGTTGTTCCTCGCTCTTATAAATAGGAACTATAACCACTTGGATTGGTGCAAGGTGAGGAGGAAGAACCAAACCATTATCATCTGAATGTGTCATAATAAGCGCACCCATCAAACGAGTTGATACACCCCATGAAGTAGCCCACGCATATTCCAACTGATTATCCTTATTAATAAATTGTACATTGAAAGCCTTACCAAAGTTCTGACCCAAGAAATGAGAAGTTCCGCTTTGCAAAGCTTTTCCGTCCTGCATCATCGCTTCTATGGTATAAGTATCCAAAGCACCTGCAAAACGCTCTGTCTCACTCTTCACACCTTGAATAACCGGCACAGCCATATACTTCTCTGCAAAATCAGCATATACTTTCAGCATTTGCTTGGCACGAGTCTCAGCCTCTTCACGGGTAGCGTGAGCTGTATGTCCTTCCTGCCAAAGGAATTCCGCCGTACGCAAGAACAGACGGGTACGCATCTCCCATCGCATCACATTACACCACTGATTGCATAGGATTGGAAGATCACGATAACTTTGTATCCAGTTACGATAAGTATTCCATATAATGGTTTCTGACGTCGGACGAATAATCAACTCTTCTTCCAGCTTTGCATCCGGGTCAACAACTACTCCTGTCTTATCCTCATTTGTCTTCAGTCTGTAATGTGTAACTACAGCACACTCTTTAGCAAAGCCCTCAACATGTTCAGCTTCTTTACTGAGGAATGATTTCGGTATCAACAAAGGGAAATATGCATTCTGTACACCAGTTTCTTTAAACTTGTCATCCAAAATGCGCTGCATCTTCTCCCAGATAGCATAACCGTAAGGCTTAATTACCATACAACCTCTCACATCTGCCTGTTCTGCCAAATCAGCCTTCACTACCAGTTCATTATACCACTGAGAATAATTCTCACTGCGTTTGGTCAAATTCTTAAGTTCTTTTGCCATAATCCAAATTCTCTGATTCTAGTTGCAAAAGTACAAAAAAGTTCTTTATGGTTAGCCTTTTTAAAATAAAATGTCTATTTTTGCAATGCATAACATAAAAATTTATCACGATGAAAAATTTAAAAATCACAGCACTCTTTTTGAGCGTCAGCATGTTGTTAAGCAGTTGTTCAATGAACAACACCGGTAAAGGATCATTAATCGGTGCTGGTGGTGGCGCTGCAGTGGGTTCACTCGTTGGTACACTTGTAGCAAGCAACAAAGGCAAAGGTGCAGGAATCGGTGCAGCGGTTGGTACAGCTGTGGGTGCAGGTGTTGGTGCATTGATTGGCCGTAAGATGGATAAAGCAAAAGCTGCAGCAGAGGCTGTAGAAAACGCACAAGTAGAAACAGTAACAGACAACAACGGATTACAAGCTGTAAAAGTTACATTCGACTCTGGTATCCTGTTTGCAACAAGCAGCTCATCTTTGAGCAGCAGCGCGTCAGCATCACTTGCTAAGTTTGCAAGCACAGTTTTGAATGTCAACAAAGACATGGATGTAGCCATTAAAGGTTATACAGACAACCAGCCTTGGAAGAACAGCACAGCAGCCGAAAGTGTACAGAAGAATCTTAATCTGTCACAGCAGCGTGCTGAAGCCGTATCAAACTACTTGAAACAATGTGGCGTTTCAGCTTCTCAGATTACTTCTGTTGAAGGTCTTGGCGAAGCAAACCCTGTAGCAGACAATTCTACGGCAGCCGGCCAGGAACAGAACCGTCGAGTTGAAGTTTATTTGTATGCCAGCAAGGCTATGATTGAAGCTGCACAGGCAGAAGCAGGTAAATAAAGCATACAAGTAGTAAAAAAGAATAATGAAGAAAATTCAGAAAATTCTACAATGGATTGTGCTCCTCTTTTTCGGGAGCACAATCTTTTTTGTATTGCTCTATCGGTTTGTACCTGTACCCGTCACACCATTAATGATTATCCGTTGCGTACAACAAGTATCAAAAGGTGAAAAAATAAAATTACGTCATCATTGGGTACCGATGAAAGATATCTCTAAATATCTGCCAGTTGCCGTCATGGCTTCAGAAGACCAACGGTTTATGCAACATCACGGGTTCGATGTGATAGAAATACGCAATGCGGTAGAAGAAAGACTGTCTGGCGGCAGACAACGCGGTGGTAGTACCATTAGCCAACAGACTGCCAAAAATGTTTTCTTATGGCCGGCATCATCGTGGATACGTAAAGGATTCGAAGTATATTTTACTGCTTTAATCGAACTATGCTGGAGTAAAGAACGCATTATGGAAGTCTATCTTAACTCCATAGAAATGGGTGACGGCATTTATGGAGCAGAGGCTGTAGCACAACTTCATTTCGGACGTCCGGCCAAAGAACTTACCCGTGCCAACTGCGCACTGATTGCAGCCACTCTACCTAATCCGCTTAAATTCAGTTCAAAGAACCCGTCCAAATACATGCTCAGACGACAAACTGTCATCATGAAACAAATGCGGCACATCGATTTGCTCGAATGCCATAAACTTCAATAATAAATATGTAAGGATTAGTTCCCTACATATTTATTCTAATTACCCTAATCCCAATATTTGAAGGATGTTTTTTAAAATATTGCCACAATGTCATTGGTTCCAATACCACTTTTTTATGCAAACTTGATGCATTAAGAAGGTGAAGACGTCCTTTTATCCATACGGCAAAACCTACGTGAGAAATATCCAGCCCATCCTTTTTTGTAACAAGTGCCAGAATATCTCCATTCTTAATCTGTAATAATCTTTTTTCATCCCAATTCAGTTTGTCGGATGGTAAATAAGCTACAACTTTTCCATTTACTCTGTTCTCATTGGCTCGAATCTGACGAATAGTCTCAGGCTTCCCTTTCAACATAGGATATTTTTCGGGATGACTGCTCATATAATGCAAATCAATTTTCTGACGCCCAGTAAAAACCGGTTGTTTAACTCCTGGAGCATCCGTAATTTCTGTAACCAATCCCAGTCTTTCATTACTATCAATCCATTCACTGAAATAATGATTACGAGAAGCATAGCCGTGACAATAACCGTCTTGATAACGTATCTGCTCTAAATAACGACAAAAGGTGGATAAATCACACTTCCCATCCAATGCAGACAGTGTCAACGCCACAACATTCTCTACCAATGTTGTGCAATCCAATTCACGCAGATTTACTACAAGACATTCCTCTTTATTTACCTCAAGCGTAGCTGACACATACGGACGGTTTATCAGTTTTTTAGCAAAAAACAAAGGTAAATCCTGAGGGGACGATACACCTTGTGCCTGCTTTAAAAGATTAACAACCTCTGTAGAATCAGAAGCAGATACACTCATCCTTCCTGCCCACATATAAGAACAAACAACAAAACAACAACAAAACCAAACTATCCTTTTCTTCATTGCTCAATAAAATTTATTCAGATTACAACAGAACAACTCATCTGTATCCGTTTATCCACACGAAAATACAATATAAAGCCAACACCTACAAATCACATTCTATAAAAGCATAAGAAACATCCTGATCAGACTTCACATCAAGGTTCAAAAAATCATAAGTATCCTACGCTTTTTTATAATGAAAAAGCTTAAATTTGCAATATGAAACATATTACATTCATTCTTCTTTTCTGCAGCATTGTTTTACCTGTCATGGCCCAACAATCAGTGATTATGGCCCCCGAGCTGCATACCTTGAAAGTAACGGTTGATGACGATCCGCTCCTACCTCCCATTATAAACATCGGAAATGGCCATCATGTAGAAATCAGTTTCGACGAGTTCTCGCATGAATATCACCGCTATATCTATCGGATAGAACATTGTGACGCACAATGGAACCCCTCTAAGGAAATCTTTGAATCCGACTATCTAGAAGGATTTAACGACCAACCCATTGAAGATTATGAAAAAAGTTTTAACACTACGGTACTTTATACTCACTATGCGCTGAGAATACCCAATGAAAACGTTGCGCTCAAACTTTCCGGCAACTATAAAGTAACAATTTTAAACGACGAAGGCAACGAGCCACGTCCGGTAATAGAAGCATGCTTTTCAATTGTCGAACCGGGTGTCAGCATTGGAGCCACAATCAGCTCCAACACCGACATCGATTTTAATAAATCCCATCAACAAGTCAGTTTCGATGTCAACTACTCGGGCATACGTGTCATCGACCCTATCCGTGAGCTGAAAACCGTCATTATGCAAAACCGACGGACAGACAATATGGTTGTCAATCCTAAACCAGATATTCAAACCACCAATAAAATTCAATTCACTCATAATAGGAATCTGATATTTCCAGCAGGCAATGAATATCATAAGTTCGAAATTCTCGATGTACACCAACCCTCTTTGAATGTCGACCGTACCGAATGGCACGACCCACACTATCACGCTGTCCTTTATGGCGACCGCACTGCAAGAAATTACATCTACGATGAAGACCAAAACGGTTCATTCATCATCCGGAATGCAGACGACTACGACGTATCAACAACAAGCGAATATCTATTCGTACATTTTGCATTAAAAGGGCCGAAACTCTCAGGAGGACAGGTTTTTCTGAATGGGGAATTCACTCACAATCAGTTTACAACCCCATATGAGATGAAATACAACGAAACAAATGGGACATACGAAGGTACTGTTTTACTCAAACAAGGATATTACAATTATAATTATCTGTTTGTACCTCAAGGCAGCCACACCGGCACAACTAACGGCACTGACGGTAATTTCTATGAAACAGAAAACGAATATATTATTTTAGTCTATCATCGCCCGTCAGGAGGACGGTATGACAAACTAGTAGGTTACAGAAAAATGAATTTCAAGAACTAAACTTATACAAAAAAGATGAAAATAGTTGTTTTAGACGGATACACCCTCAATCCTGGCGACCTGTCATGGAATGGCATAAAACACCTGGGCGATCTGACTGTATATCCGCGCACTTCCGAAGCTGATATTGTGACACGTGCTGCCGAGGCTGAAATATTACTCACCAACAAGACCCCTCTGAAAGCAGAGGTCATCAACCAATTGCCACAGTTGAAATACATAGGAGTATTAGCCACAGGATACAATGTGGTAGATATTGAAGCGGCGCGCCAAAAGGGCATCATCGTAACTAACATTCCATCATATAGTACAGAATCTGTAGCGCAAATGGTTTTTGCCCACTTGCTGGCCATAACCAACCATGTGGAACATTACGCACAGGAAAATAAAAACGGGAAATGGTGCCAACAGGCTGACTTCAGTTATTCCGACTATCCTCTTATTGAACTTACAGGAAAAAAAATCGGTATTATCGGTCTCGGACACATAGGACACGCAGTAGCTCGTATCGCAAAAGCCTTTGGAATGGAAATACATGCATTTACCTCTAAAACAGAAACAGAATGCGGACCTGATATTCATAAAGATGATATGAACAGTCTGTTTGCCGGATGTGATATCATCACATTGCATTGCCCACTCACCCCTTCCACCCACCACTTAGTCAATAAAGAACGGCTGAATTTGATGAAATCATCGGCCATACTTATCAATACCGGACGCGGTCCTCTTGTAGACGAACATGCAGTTGCCGACGCTTTACGACAAGGTAAGCTGACAGCTTACGGCGCAGACGTTCTGGACGTAGAACCACCTACACCCGACAATCCATTACTGACCGCTCCTAATGTATTTCTCACCCCTCATATAGCATGGGCCACAGTTGAAGCAAGACAACGCCTCATGACACTTTGTGAGGCAAACATCGCAGCTTTTATAAAAGGCGAACCTCAAAATGTTGTCAATCTATGTTAGAACAAATCTATGAAATATTAAGAGTGATGGGGGCTACATTACGTATCCCCACCTCTTTCGTCATTATAGAGTTTATCGGCACAATGGCATTCGCTATTTCGGGCATCCGATTGGCTTCCGCAAAAAATTTCGATTGGTTCGGTGCCTACATCGTCGGTATGGCCACAGCCATTGGCGGTGGTACAATGAGAGACGTCATGTTAGGCATTCCTCCATTCTGGATGACCAACCCCATATATGTCATCTGTTGTGCGTTGGCATTGGTATGGGTTATTTTATTCGGTAAAAAAATTATCAGACAACAAAGCACGTGGTTCATTTTCGACACCATCGGTCTGGCCCTTTTCAATATTATCGGTATAGAAAAAACCATCAATATGGACTACCCGCTTTGGATGGCTATTATTATGGGAAGTATCACTGGTGCAGCCGGTGGCGTTATCCGCGATATTCTTATTAATGAAGTGCCGCTCATTTTCCGCAAAGACATTTATGCGGTGGCATGCATCTTCGGCGGGATTGTTTATATTATCTGCTACAAAGCCGACTTTCCGGCAGAAATCAGTGCCTTGCTTTCTGCCTTTGCGGTGATAGCCATCCGTCTCCTTGCAGTAAAATATCATTGGCAACTCCCGATACTGAAAGGAGACGAAGAAGATCATTAAGCTAAAACATCAAGTCACATTAAAGTATGTACCCGTTTACAAATTTAAATACCACATTTTCAGCTCTGCCAACGGGTACATATAACATATTATACAAACAGAACCGCACTATAATACAACAAACATACAGCTGATACAGTATAAAAAGATTATTTTTTGTCCCCTGTATTTTCCCCATAGAGGTTTTTTCTTACTTTTCAGCCTTACTCCTTCACAAAGCCATGCAAGTTTCAGACAGACAAGAAGTTAAATGTGAAGGGTTATCCTTCACATCTCCTTCACCGGTCCTTCACATTCACCTCCGGTTTTATAAAACGCATACGGTTACGAGTTTTTTTCTGTACGGTTACGAATTCAATCCTGCACTTTACAAATATTTTTCCGCACTGTTACGGTGATGCCCGTTACCGTATCGGAATATTTTTCTGTACGGTTACGGTTCAGGTTACAGATTTTTGTAAGAATTTCTTAATAAAAACTGAATATTTGGTCTGTTTCTTAGCATTTTGCGACCGGTTAGAATTCTGTGATGGATAAAAGACGGAACTTAAACGTTATATGTATGATGTGAAGGATTGTCCTTCACACATATTATACAGATAATAAACAAATTACGCCCTATTGTGAAGAGGTGAAGGAGTTTTTTAGGAAAATGTTTAATATATAATATAAAGCTTATTTTTGTTTAGCCGGTGTTCACAAATCTTTTTATATATGAATTGAAAAATATTGTGCGAGCACATCTAATATTGAATGTTTAAATATAAAATCAATTATTACGATAAAATAAGGTGTGTTAAAACGGCTATTAATTTTACTTCTTTTCATACTTTCCAAGCATCACCCGAGAGGCTAAAGGAAGTTTCTTTACAACCTCATCGTATGAATGATCTATCAACTGACGAACCATATCATCAGACAAATCCTTACCTTGCGCCAACTGATTCCAATATTTTTTATTCCAATGCCATGCACCGGAAATACTTGGATAACGTTCACGCAATTCTATAGCATAATCGGGATTACACTTTAAACAAAACCAATCCGGATTTTTCAAACTGATACATGCGAATATTTTGTTCATCACCCTAAACGCCAGCACATCATCGTCAAACGGAAAATCTTCCGTCGCCATAGGTTTAGACAAACAATAACCCCGAATTGATTCTATATCCATAAAAACTCACCCTATCAAGCCTATCTCTTTCCACGAAGCAATCACCTGACGGACATCATTGGCTGCAGTATCGCGATCAACATCATACTCGCCAAGTAACGCTTCAATCATCAAATCTTCGTCGAAATCCTTGCCTTGAACCGCCTTCCATAAAAAAGCCGCACTTTCATTCAGACTGATAATTTTGCTGAAATCTATATTTTCCATACCACTTGAAAGAATCACATATTCTCCACAGACTTCACGCAATTCAAATCCATCTTTTATTTTCATAATGATAATTTTTCTCTTAACTTCAACTGAACTTTATAAATAAACAATAAATATCGTCTCACGGGACGCAATCTGCCCCATAAAGCAATGCGACGTTTCAACGACGGCAAATCTGCCGGTATCTTTTTACCACGATGAATATAGAAACTGACCACACCAATTACATCACTTACCTTGCAATCTTCAGTTCCTTGTAAATTACCGTCTCCCATTAATGTCAAATGGTCACCATCTCGCATAATAACGCGATGCAGCACATATTTCTTAGGAGAGACCTCAGCCAAAACAGCATCGCCTACCTGTGGATTTTCACAAGCTTTAAGCACAACCTTATCAGCATTGTTTTCTAAAAAAGGTCTCATGCTATACCCTTTTACATTGATGGTTGCTGTATGTCCGGCCAGGATGGCCTGACGAACTTGTTCGAGCAGAATTTCATTGGGTATTACCATGCTGCTTTGCCGTATAATGGAATCTGTTGACATCGCGCAACTCATTGTTGTTTTTCATTTAGTGCAACTGTTGCGTGACATAAGCGCGCAGCAGCCTCATCGGGCAAACATCCCAAATAATAAACTGGTATAAGCCGGATTAAATCTGAAATGGTATCGCAAATCTGCCCGTAAATAACCTTATCCCATTTCATAGTCGAAACAGACGGAAGCAACGAAGCAAAAGCATCAAGCACCCCGGCACGACGAATCTTATTTTCCGGTTTTTGCTGAAGCTGCACAAAACCACCTATTGGCGCCATCACATTCCGGTAGCACGGTGTCTTTCCACTCCATGGAGAACCATAAACACGAGGTTCATTATCAACAATGCGCACTACAGGATTATCATCATTCATCAGTTCACTCCCCTCTATATATTTCAGCCATAAACGGGAATGTGTACTCTTGCCGGTTCCGCTCACACCTAAAAAAAGATACCCCTTTCCATTCTGGCTAACAACAGAGGAATGAATCAACAGAGTTTTATATGGTGCCGCGGCAAAAGCATAGACCACCATCAAAGCATTGTTCAGCCCGAACTGACACTCAGAAGAAGTGTTACCCACAAGAGCGACTTTATTATCTGTAAAAGCAGCATTGGCTTGAAGGAAAGCACACAACACTCCTTTTTCATTACTGATTTCAAACTGATAATCACCATTATCAAGCAGATATACACCGAAATTGTGACCACCACAATCAAACTGACCTACTTCTTTTCCTTTTGATGTAAAACGAAAAGCATTATCTACCGTCATTCGAAACAAGGTAGAGCCTTCGGCTGTGGTTCGGAAAGGTGCATAAGAAGGCATCAGACTTTCTCCATAAGCGACATCATCAAATGCCACCTCGCAAAAGTGTCCTGCAATCTGGTAACGTAAAATATCCATCACTTGTCTTGTTTATGATCCAGATTGTCACTTCCGTAATATACCGGAGCCTTAAATTTGAAATTATCTTTTGTCACCCATTTCATAACCAGTAAAGGATCTGCCTCATAGCGTTTCTTTACCTTCTTAAATTCTTCTTCCAGCTTTTTCCGCTTGGTATTGAAAAATATTACACTTGTACATTCCTCTACACCAATCTTATCTTTCAAATAAGTCTGAAACTGGTCACTGTATATGGGACGGTCAATCAAAAAATCTGATTTTGAATTAATCCAGGCGCTATCCAGTTCCTGAATATCTGTCATATAAACCAGCGAATCGGTAAATGAAGCCGAGAATCCAAACATATAAACTTTTGTCCGCTCTACTTTTGCTGAGGCTGTAAGGCAACCAACACCACAAACCAAAGCTATCAGACACGGCAACAGCATCTTGCTTACTTTCATAACTTTTCAATCAAAATTTCCACAAAGATAGACAATTCTCTGTGAGCATAAAACTTTTAAAATAAAAAAAGCGGAACAAACGTCCGCTTTTCACTTTTCTTATTTATCCTAAATATGATTTCAACAACTTGCTTTTGGTATTCTGTCGCAACCGGCGAATGGCTTTCTCTTTAATCTGTCTGACACGTTCACGCGTAAGATTGAATTTGTCGCCGATTTCCTCAAGAGTCATTTCCTGATGATTGATACCGAAAAACATCTGAATAATGTCTTTTTCACGATCTGACAAGGTTGACAAGGCACGGTCTATCTCGCGTGAAAGAGACTCATTCACTAATGAACGGTCTGCCATTGGAGAATCATCATTAACCAACACATCCAACAAACTGTTATCCTCGCCTTCTACAAACGGCGCATCTACAGAAATATGATTGTGCGGACTGATTCTTAGCGTATCTGAAATTTTGTCTACCGGAACATCCAGCTTATCGGCCAATTCTTCCGGACTTGGGCGACGCTCGTTTTCCTGCTCAAACTTGCTGAAAGCCTTACTGATCTTATTCAAAGAACCAACCTGATTCAACGGCAAGCGCACTATACGACTTTGCTCAGCCAAAGCCTGTAAAATAGACTGACGGATCCACCATACAGCGTAACTGATAAATTTGAATCCTCTTGTTTCATCAAATTTCTCTGCCGCCTTTATCAATCCCAAGTTACCCTCATTAATCAAGTCTGGTAAACTCAAGCCTTGGTTCTGATACTGTTTTGCGACTGAAACCACAAAACGCAGATTTGCCCGCGTCAGTTTTTCAAGTGCAACACGATCACCTTTCCTGATACGTTGAGCCAACTCAACTTCTTCTTCAACGGTAATCAAGTCTTCACGACCGATTTCCTGAAGATATTTGTCAAGAGACGCACTTTCACGATTAGTGATACTTTTGGTAATCTTTAATTGTCTCATTCTATTTTTGTATATTTAACGTACAAAGTTAATACATTTTTTAGATATGGCCCAATTCTTTTGTATATTTTCACATAAATTTTTAGCTTCTAAAAAAGGTTATCCTCATCCAGGAGGATAACCTTTTCTTATTATAGAACCGTATTTATATGAAGGTCATCTGAACTTGGGGGCAATAATCTTATCTACCCCTTCATCTTATTATTACTTTTTCTCATCGTCAAGTTCAATGACAAGGCTCTTCTTAACTCCACTTTGAGTCATTGCTCTAAGCCACAATGTTCTATCGGATGACTGGTTCGCAGCACGCACCGCTTCTTCAAAGTCTTCAACTGTACGCATAGGACGATCGTTTACCATAAGTATAATCAAGCCCTTTGTCACTCCGGCTTCAGACATCTTGCCACGTTTGATAGCTGCCACTTCCAAACCGTATGACAAATCAAGCTGCTCGAGCGTGGTTTTATCGAGTGGTTTCAATACAGCACCAAACATATCCATATCCATCTCTTCCATTACCTTAGTAGTACCTTGCTGGTTACGCAAAGTAGCGTTTGCAGAATTCTTTTTTCCGTTACGCAGATAAGTAATCTTCACTTTGTCACCCGGACGTTTCTTGAAAACAAGTTCCTGCAGTTCGGCCATCTTTGAAATATCTTTTCCATCAATGGCTGTTATGACATCACCTTTCTTCAGTCCGGCTTCTTCTGCAGCTGTATTAGGATCTACAGAGTCAACATACACGCCGGAAACTGTACCTAAATCAACTTCGTTTCCTTTAGCTTTTTCACTATCAATATAATTCAACACGTCTGTACCACGCACACCGAGCAATGCACGCTGAACTACTCCAAACTCTTTCAAATCTTTTACTACTTTATTCATCAGTGTTGTAGGAATGGCAAAACCATAACCTGAATAAGAGCCTGTCTGAGAATACAACATGGCATTGATACCAACCAACTCTCCTCGCTGATTGACAAGGGCACCACCTGAATTACCACGATTAATGGCAGCATCAGTCTGTATGAAGCTTTCAACAGTATTGGCTCCCAATGAACGCGCTTTTGCACTCACGATACCTGCAGTTACCGTTGAAGTCAAATTAAACGGATTACCAACAGCCAACACCCATTCACCAATTTTCAAATCATCTGAATTACCTATTGGCAAAGTCGGGAAATCCTTACCTTCTATTTTAATAAGCGCCAAATCGGTCTGTTCATCCGTACCGATAATTCTAGCCTTAAACTCTCTGTTGTCATTCAGTTTAACCAACAATTCATCTGCATCTTTAACCACATGATTGTTTGTTACGATATAACCATCTGATGAAATAATTACACCAGAACCTGAACCTTCTCTCTTAGGAGTCTGTATCTGACGTTGCTGAGGACCAAATCCGAAGAAATCACCGAAGAAATCAGAAAAAGGATCTTGAACTGAAACTGTCTTGGTCTTACTGTTAGTTGTTACACGAATATACACGACGGCATTAACTGAGGTCTCGGCCGCCTTTGTCAAATCAACAAGTCCTGTCGGACCTGAAACCTGCGATGTAGATGAAGTGTCGTGTGTTGCTGACGGCGCCTCAACAAACCCCATTACTCCAGCTCCGGCCAGAAATAAAAGAGCCGCGCCAAAAATTGTTTTTGTCAACTGTTTCATAATTCTAACTATTGATAATTGATATTTTATTTGATTTTAATTATCGTTTAACTGACACAAAAATAAAGACAAATAGTTTGCTATTGTACACTTTTGGTGTGTTTTTTGCTATCTTTTAACACTGCAGGAAACAGATTAACAGCACTTAAAATCACAGACTGACAATTTTACATTCATTGACCTCATTTTGTCAGTTTAAAAAAAACATGTACTTTTGTATCGAAAAGCAGCCGACCGGCTTGCCGCTGCCAATATTGGGAGAGGAAAGTCCGGGCAACACAGGGCATTCCGCTTCTTAATGGGAAGTAATTTGTGAAAGTTAGACCATGCAGAAGAAAATAACCGCCCGTTTTCTTAACGGGTAAGGGTGAGAAGGCGGGGTAAGAGCCCACCAGCCGGATGGTGACATCCGGGCTGTGCATTCCGGAAGTTGAAAGTTCGCGTATACCGGCGCCACAAGAAGAGCTGCCCGCTCAAGCCGGAGGGTAGAACGATTGAGCCTTATGGTGACATGAGGTCTGGATAAATGGCAAGCGTCCCGTTTCTACGGGAAACAGAACCCGGCTTACAGGCCGACTGCTTTTCTTTTTTCAACTTTTAATAACCTTAAGCCTATGCTTAGCCTCCGTCAAATGGAATTCTTTTTCACGCACAAGATATGGTACGTGAATGAAGAACAGTTATCACCGGTAAAACGTTATTTTTTTATTGCGCTGAAAAAACTAGTCATTACAATAGAATGTTATATCAATAAAAACATAAACAGCCATGCTTCCGCACTGACATACTCTACCCTATTAGCAACTGTCCCTATCCTGGCCATCATCTTTGCTATTGGACGCGGATTCGGATATGGCACTGTCATTGAAAATGAAATCAAACAGAATCTGAGTGTTAACGAGAAATTCGCTGACCTGATATTTAATTTCATAGGTTCGTATCTCGACCATACAAAAAGCGGAATTTTTATAGGATTCGGGCTCATCTTGTTACTTTATACTGTCATTCAGCTGACCAGCAACATTGAATTGGCTTTAAACAATATCTGGCAAGTTAAAAACCAACGTTCCATATATCGCCAGATAACAGATTATATCAGCGTTTTTCTGCTTTTACCTATATTAATGATTATCAGCAGTGGTTTATCCATATTCATGGTTACAATCGCAGAACACTTTCCAAATTTTCTGGTATTAAGTAAAACCGTAAAGCTTATAATCAGAATATCTCCCTACATCATCAGCAGTTTACTCTTTACGAGCCTTTATATGTATATGCCCAATACCAGTGTAAGATTCCGATGTGCCATTTTTCCAGGCATACTTGCCGGCATTGCATTTCAGGTGTTACAATACTTCTATATTCATTCCCAAATTTGGATGTCGAGTTACAACGCAATATACGGTTCATTCGCTGCGCTCCCGCTATTCATGTTATGGGTCAATTTTTCATGGATAATCTGTCTGTTTGGAGCACAGCTTTCATTTGCCAACCAAAATCTCAGAAGTTATTATTATATAAAAGATATACATAAAATAAGCAGAAGCTATCACGACATGTTAGCCTTGTTAATCATGTCTAAAATCTGTAAACGGTTTGAAAAAGGCATGAAACCTTATACCATCTATGGCCTGGCTGTAGAAACATCACTACCTGTAGGCATCGTCAGCAAGCTAACCCATGAACTTCAAAAAATGCATCTTCTTATAGTAGAACACAAGGATGACATGCCAGAACGCTATTCACCGGCCGAAGACATCAATCATCTGACTGTAAGTTTATTTATGAAACGAATAGACAGTTACGGAAACATTTATACTCCTACTGTCTTCCATGCTAATTCAGAAGAATGGGAGCGCCTTTTAAAAATACGCTCCCAATGTATACATACCGATCAAGATATACTTTTGAAAGAACTATAAAGCTGTTTTTTCTAAAATATCAGCTCTCTGAAGTTAATGACATCATTCGACTTAGGTATTTTCCTATAATATCAAATTCGAGATTAACTTTACTTCCTATTTTTATGGCATGAAAATTTGTATGCTCATAAGTATAAGGTATAATGTTAACCTGGAATGTGTCTTTTGTCGGATTGCAAACAGTAAGACTTACTCCATTTACTGTAACAGATCCCTTGTCTACTGTGAAATACCCCCGTTGTGCCATTTCTTTATCAAAAGGATAAGCGAAAGTATAGATGTAACTTCCGTTTGCATCCTCTATGGACTTACATTCGGCGGTCTGATCTACATGCCCTTGAACAATATGTCCATCCAACCGACCATTCATCATCATAGATCTCTCTACATTGACTTCATCGCCAACCTTCAGTAACCCCAAATTGGAGCGGTCAAGAGTTTCGCGCATGGCAGTAACCGTATAAGTATGGTCCTTTATACGAACAACCGTCAAACAAACCCCGTTATGAGCTACACTCTGATCTATTTTCAACTCATCTACAAATGAACAGGTTAACGTAAAATGTACATTATCCTTTTCCTTTTCAATGGCAATAATCCGAGCCATTTCTTCAACTATTCCTGAGAACATAATGATTTTTTTAGTTACAGTTTTGAATGTTCAAATATAAGCTTTTTTATAGATATATTTGGCGGTTCAGTCGAAAAATCATTCAATCTTGTATATTAAATTTCCACTCATCATGTCAGAATGTTAATTTTGTAATGTTAAAAAGCAGAACTATTATGAATTACAAACACTATCTGATTACAACAGCCCTCCTGTTTGACATTTACATGTTATCAGCACAAGAGCGCTCAACATGGTCATTGCAGGATTGCATTGATTATGCCACCGAGCATAATATCCAGTTGCAAAAAAGCAAAGTAACAGAACAACAAGGCTCGCTCGACTTGAGTCAAAAAAAAGCAGAACTGTTTCCTAGTTTATCTTTCAGCACTTCGCAAAATTTAAGTTACAGACCATTACAAGAATCTGCCAGCAATATCGTTACAGATGGTATCGCCAACAGCTCCACTAATAAACTGACAGAAAACGGCAGCTATGGCCTAAACGCATCTTGGACCATTTGGAATGGCGGTGCAAACCGGAAAAATGTGAAAGAACAAAAAATTCAGAACGAAATTTCCAGCCTCAACACCCAACAAACAGCTAACAGCATACAAGAACAAATAACTCAGCTTTACATACAGATCCTCTATTCTATTGAAGCTAAAAAAGTAAATGAAGAATTACTCAAAACAGCAGAAAGTCAATTTGAAAGAGGAAAAGAAATGTATAATGAAGGGCAGATCTCAAAAGCAGATCTGGCTCAACTTGAGGCTCAAGTCTGCAGCAGCAGATATGACATTGTTGCAACACAATCACAAATTGCCAATTATACCCGTCAACTTAAAGACTTACTCGAACTTGGTGGAACGGACAATTTTCAAATCAACCAACTGTCACTGGACGACGAGACAGCGCTTCACCCCATCCCTGACGAAATGGAAGTTTATGAAAAAGCACTTGAACTGCGTCCCGAAATCAAAGCAGGGAAATTGAGCATTGAAGCCGCTGATCTTAATATTGATATTGCCAAAGCCGGCTATCATCCCACCATATCCCTCAATGCAGGTATTGGTGACAGTCATTATTCTGGTAGCCGTGAAACAGTAGGAGAACAACTAAAACAAAATCTGAACGCCTCTTTAGGATTTACATTATCCATACCCATATTTGACAATAAAAAGAATCAAACAAACGTAAAAAAAGCGAAACTAAATAAACTAGACAGTGAATTAAGTTTAATCGATTTACAGCAACAACTTTACAGTACAATTGATTCATATTGGGTAAACGCCAACAGTAGCCAGCAAAATTTTATTGCGGCACAAGCCAAAGTAAAAAGTGCCGCAATCAGCTATGAATTGCTAAATGAACAGTTTAAAAACGGTTTGAAAAATATCGTAGAGTTAATGACCGGACGCGACCAGCTGCTCACTGCACAACAAGATAAGTTACAAAGCAAATATACCACAATCTTAAACGCCCAACTATTGAAATTCTATCAGGGTGAATCAATTAATCTGTAAAAATATTAACGCAATATGAAAAAGAAGAAATTTATCATCAGCATTGTAGCCATAGTAATATTAGCTGCTATTGCATTGACTACCATTGGAAAGAAAGATGCACAAGTTACATTTGAAACCACAACGGTAGAGCCAGACACAATTCGTAACAGCGTCACTGCAACCGGTACTATAGAGCCTGTAACCGAAGTGGAAGTCGGTACACAGGTATCTGGTATCATCAGCAAAATATATGTAGATTACAATAGTATTGTAAAAAAAGGTCAAGTAATCGCTGAACTTGACAAGACCAACCTCACAAGTGAACTCAACAGTGCACGCGCTAATTTATCTAGTGCAAAAAGTGAATTGAATTATCAAGAAACCAACTACAAACGCTACAAGAATCTTAATGACAAAGGACTTGTAAGCAAAGACGAATATGAAAGCGCCTACCTTGCCTACAAAAAAGCATTAGAAAGCTATCATACAAGTCAGGAAAATGTAAAGAAGGCAGAAACAAATATCAGTTATGCCACCATTACCTCGCCAATTGACGGCATCGTATTAAGTAGAGCCGTAGAAGAAGGACAGACTGTAGCATCAAGCTTTGAAACACCTACCCTTTTCACGATTGCAAAAGATCTGACCGACATGCGTGTTATCGCAGACATTGACGAGGCCGATATAGGAGATGTCAAAGAAGGACAGCATGTTACTTTTACCGTTGATGCATTTCCTAATGATATATTCCACGGTGAAGTTACTCAAGTACGTCAGGAAGCAACCACAGAAAATAATGTGGTAACTTATGAAGTAGTCATTTCCGCACCGAACAAAGACCTCAAACTGAAACCCGGACTCACTGCCAATGTAACAGTCAACACACTTGAACGCACCAATGTACTGAGCGTAAAATCCAAAGCTCTCCGTTTTACTCCAGCCGAGGACATTATTGGAAAGGCCTACAAAATCGAGGATTGTAATGGAAAAAATAAACTTTGGACTTTAGAAGGACAGACATTGAAAGCGCATAGTATCAACATTGGAGCAACTGATGGTGCCCGGACTGAAATTATTTCGGGAATTTCCAAAGGTACTAAAGTCATTTTGTCCATGTCTGAATTAAAAGATGACACTGACACCGCTCCACAAGAAGAGACAAATCCTTTCATGCCACACCCCGGACAAAAGAAAGATAAAAATAGTACTTCCAAATAATTTAAACAAAGAGAAATTATGGAAGAACAGAATCAAAGAAAAGTTGTCATTGAACTGCAAAACGTTAAACGTAACTTTATCGTAGGTGATGAAGTCGTACATGCACTTCGTGGCATCTCTTTCAAAATATACGAAGGAGAATTTGTTACCATAATGGGTACTTCCGGCTCTGGAAAATCGACTTTGCTTAACCAGCTGGGGTGTCTGGACACACCAACAAGCGGTGAATATATACTGGATGGTACTTCTGTCAGAAAAATGAAGCGTTGGCAACGTGCTATATTAAGAAACAGAAAAATCGGATTTGTATTTCAAAACTACAATCTTCTTGCAAAAACTACAGCAGTAGAAAATGTAGAATTACCTCTCATGTATAACTCTAGCGTATCTGCAAAAGAGCGCCGTGAACGAGCTATTAACGCACTTGAGATGGTTGGACTTGGAAATCGTCTGTATCACAAGTCAAATCAAATGTCAGGTGGACAAATGCAACGTGTTGCAATAGCACGTGCTCTGGTAAATAACCCTGCTGTTATCCTGGCCGATGAGGCGACCGGTAATCTGGATACACGAACTTCATTCGAGATTCTGGTTTTATTCCAGAAACTTCATGCCGAAGGACGTACAATTATTTTTGTTACACATAATCCGGAAATAGCTCAATACAGTAGCCGGAACATCATGCTGCGCGATGGACAAATCAGAGAGGATACCATCAACCACAATATTCTCTCTGCTGCAGAAGCCTTGGCAAAGATACCTATTCCTAATGACGACTGATGACTTTCTGTCAGCAGATAGTATCCAAAAGATTAAATGAAATAAGATGAATACCATTAATTTATTTAAAATAGCCCTTAAAGCCATAGCCGCAAACAAACTACGCTCATTCCTTACTGCGTTAGGCATCATTATTGGTGTGGCATCTGTTATTGCCATGCTGGCTATTGGCCAAGGCTCAAAAAGAAGTATCAGAAAACAGATTTCTGAAATGGGCTCAAACATGATTATGATTCATCCCGGAGCAGATATGCGTGGCGGTGTTCGTCAGGATGCCAGCGAAATGCAAACTCTGAAACTGGAAGATTACGAAAGTATCCGCAACGAGAGTAAATATATTGCAGCCATCAGTCCATCTGTAAACAGTAGCGGACAATTTATATATGGCAACAATAATACACCTTCTACAATATACGGTGTTAATGAAGACTATCTGACTATCCGACAACTCCAGGTTGAAGACGGTGAATTTTTCACTGATCAGGATATTAAAACAGCTGCCAAAGTCTGTGTACTGGGAAAAACAGTCGTAGACAATCTTTTTCCTGACGGCAGTGATCCTGTAGGTCGCGTTGTGCGCTTCAACTCCATTCCGTTCCGTGTTGTCGGAGTCCTGAAGTCAAAAGGTTACAATTCTATGGGAATGGACCAGGACGATTTGGCTTTGGTTCCCTACACCACCGTAATGAAACGAATTCTTGCTATTACATATCTGCAAGGCATTAACTGTTCTGCAATCACCGAAAATGCAACAGATAAGGCCATCAGTGAAATTACAGATATACTACGTAAAAATCACAAACTGAAAGAAGCAACGGATACGACTCCTGCCGACGAAGACGATTTTACAATACGTAGCCAGGAAGAAATGGCTACCATGATGAATTCCACCATGGATTTACTGACAATTTTACTAGGAAGCGTAGCCGGCATCTCATTACTTGTAGGCGGTATTGGTATCATGAATATCATGTATGTATCTGTAACCGAACGAACCAAAGAAATCGGATTAAGAATGTCTGTCGGTGCGAGAGGTGTGGATATTTTAAGCCAGTTTCTTATTGAGGCCGGCTTACTCAGTGTCGCCGGTGGATTAATAGGTGTTGTTATGGGTATTGGAGCTGCCTACATCATTAAATATGCAGCACACATGCCTATCTATATTCAAATGTGGAGTATTCTCATGAGTTTCGGTGTCTGCACTTTTATCGGAATATTCTTTGGCTGGTATCCTGCAAAAAAAGCAGCCAATATGGATCCGATAGAAGCTATCAGATATGAATAAAAGACAGAAATTTGATTAATTGAAACTTTGTGAAGATATTTGCAGTAAGTTTATAAAAATAAGCTTATGAAAAAAGATTTAAGACAACGATATTCACAAGAATTTTTAATTCATATTTCCGCTTGGATATTCTTATTTGGGGTTACTCCAATGCTGATAGGAAGAACCAACGAACAAATGTATAAGGGAGAGTTCATCAGAATGATGGGCACTCCCATTGTGCTTGGTATCATATTTTATACCAATTATCTACATCTTGTTCCGCATTATCTTTTCCAAAAGAAATATAAAACATATGTCATTATCAATGCCATTCTGTGCTTATTCATGTTGATTATCTCACATATTTGGTTTGAAATATGCAATCTTTACTTCCCCTTCCCTCGAGTTAAACGACCTGCACATACTCCACCAAGCGAATGGGTCTTCATTTTGTTTAGAATACGCGATTTTATCATATTTGGATTTACTGCAGCACTCGGTGCAAGCATAAGAATGAGTAAAAAATGGCGTATAGCAGAAGTTGCACGCCAGAAAGCCGAGTTAAAAAGGACTGAAGCGGAATTGAAAAATTTGCGAAATCAAATCAATCCACATTTTCTACTCAACACTTTGAATAATATTTATGCATTGATAGCCTTCGATACAGACAAAGCACAACAGGCCGTACAAGATCTCAGCCGCCTTCTACGACACATACTGTACGACAACAACATGGATTTCACACCGATAAATCGGGAATTGGAATTTTTGAAGAACTATGTTGCTTTGATGAAAATCCGCTTATCCGACGATGTTGATATACAATTTAGGATAGATATTCCAGAAAAAAACAATATCCGTATAGCTCCACTGATATATATATCCTTGGTAGAAAATGCATTTAAACATGGAATCAGTCCGACACAAAACTGTTTCATACATATCCATATATATTATGAAGAACCTGATCGTTTATGCCTGAGAATAGATAATTCTAATTATCCAAAGACGAGAAATGACATTAGCGGAAGCGGTATTGGGCTTGAACAAGTTAAACGACGTTTGGAGCTTATCTATCCGGAAAAATATGAATGGAAAAAAGGAACAAACGAAAGTCAGACTGTATATACATCCTTATTAATTATTCAAACTTCTGAACTATGAATCTTAAATGTGCTATAGTAGATGATGAGCCTTTAGCTTTGAATCTGATGGAAAGCTACGTTAAAAAGACTCCATTTCTGGAATTATGTGGCAATTACAACAGTGCAATCACTGCACTGAATGATATAAGAAACAAAGAAATAGACCTGCTTTTTTTGGATATACAGATGCCAGATCTCAACGGATTGGAATTTGCAAAAATGCTTCCTAAAAACATCCGTGTCATATTCACCACTGCTTTTAACCAATATGCTATAGAGGGTTTTAAAGCCAATGCCATAGACTACTTGCTAAAGCCAGTCAGTTATAATGAGTTTCTTGCAGCCGCAAACAAGGCAGTAGAATGGTTTAACATGGCACGTCAGAATACAAACAAAGAAACTCCAGAAAGTGATTTCATCTATGTTAAATCCGACTATAAACTTCGACAGATCAGGTTGGATGATATCATATATATTGAAGGACTTAAAGACTATCTGAAAATCTACATAGAAAGTGATTCCAAACCTATTTTATCACTTATCAGCATGAAAAGTATGGAAGAACGTCTCCCTTCTCCCCGTTTTATGCGGGTTCATCGTTCATTCATCGTACAAGTAAACAAAGTACAGGTTATTGATAAAGGACAAATCATATTTGGTAAAAACAGAATTCCTATTTCTGACAGTTATAAAAATGATTTCTATGAGTATTTAAACAAATATATTTTATAAAAGAACCAAAAAAGAATAAATATAGCAGCAATACCTAATTCTTTTATTAAATTTGCATGTTAGTTATTTAATCGAATGAAAACTATGAAGAAAATTTTCCTTTTACTACTATTGTGCATTCCATTGTGTATGACAGCAAAAGACAAAGATGACAGTAAATATCTTGCTGGTGCTGTACCTGAAATTAACGGAAAGGTTGTTTTCCAACAAACTTTTGCTGTTAAGGGCAAAAACCAGCAACAGATATATGATACAATGAAAGCTTTTGCTACAGCAATGACGAAAGAAGAGATTCAAATGAAACAGACACGTTTTACATATGATGACGCTGCTTCCGGTACTATGCTTGTCAGGTTTGAAGAATGGATGGAATTCAAAAAGAAACCATTATACTGGGATCGGACCCGCTTTAATTATATTCTCAAAATAGAATGTTCTGACGAAAAATGCCATATGGAAATCAGTCAGATCAGTTATTATTATGAAGAAGACATGGAAGGAAACAATGGAAAAACATATAAAGCAGAAGAATGGATCAGCGATGACTCAGCCCTTAACAAATCAAAAACAAAATTATTATGGGGATCTGCTAAATTCAGAAGAAAAACAGTCGATCGTGTTTCCGAGATTTTCAATAACGCACGCAATGCCTTTGAGGCTCCTGTTAAACAGCCACAAGCTACAGAGTTATTGCCAAACTAATTGCATATTATAAACTTATAAAACGAAAAACGGTAAGAGAAAAGTCGCTCTCTTACCGTTTTATTTTTAATAGAAGTCCGGATAAGCAAAAATAGCAAATTGACAGAACAATACATAATCTAAAACACAATATGTCACAATTGCACAACACATGCTAAAAATGTGCAATATTCTATTTTTCGCACAAATTCATATTATAATGTGCATAATCCTACACATTATCACGTATTGAATAGTTTCAAATAAAACTATCCAATATATTTTTAAATCAATTTGAAAATCAATCATATAAATATTCTCCAAATAATAAAACACATTATTTAACAGCTTAAAAAACCTTTAAAATGCAACTTTCTTTGCTCCTTTAACAAATAAATTTTATCTTTGTATTGTTCAAAAATAGAACAGAATGAAGCAATTGGAACAAATTGACAAAATGATACAAAGTGGTCTGATTGATAATGCCATTGAAGTTCTACATTCTTTCATTTCCGAAAAACCGGACGATCAAGCCTACTATCTTTTGGGCAACGCTTATCGTAAAAAAGGAGACTTCAAGAATGCAATGGAAAATTACCTTGAAGCAATCGCCATCAATCCAGACAGTCCGGCAGTTGAAGCACATCAAATGTTAATAAATATACTTGAATTTTATCATAAAGATCTCTATAATCCTTAGAGAATAATATAAAAAACAACAAATATGGGTAAAATCAAAGGAGCAATTGTCGTAGACCAAGAGCGCTGCAAAGGTTGCAACCTATGTGTAGTAGCATGCCCACTTCAAATACTCGCCTTAGCAGAGAAGCGAGTAAATCAAAAAGGTTATCACTACGCAGAACAAGTTAAAGAGAACATCTGTATCGGATGCGCTTCGTGCGCTATCGTATGTCCGGACGGATGTATTACAGTGTATAAAAAGAAAGAGGAGTAATGACTATGGGAGAAGAAATTGTATTGATGAAGGGTAATGAAGCCATAGCGCATGCCGCAATCAGATGTGGTTGTGACGGTTATTTCGGTTACCCTATTACGCCGCAATCAGAAGTTCTCGAAACATTGGCTTTAGAAAAGCCATGGGAAAGCACAGGAATGGTTGTTCTTCAGGCTGAAAGCGAATTAGCTTCTATCAACATGGTCTATGGTGCCGGTGCAGCCGGGAAAAAAGCTATGACCTCATCATCAAGTCCGGGCGTAGCCCTTATGCAAGAAGGTATCACATACATGGCCGGTGCCGAAATACCGGGACTTATCGTCAACGTACAACGTGGTGGCCCCGGACTCGGTACAATACAACCAAGTCAGTCTGACTATTTTCAGGCTACACGCGGAGGAGGTAACGGCGACTATAATGTAATTGTATTAGCACCGTCATCTGTACAGGAAATGGCTGATTTCGTAGACCTGGCGTTTAATTTGGCATTTAAATATCGTAATCCGGCCATGATTCTCAGTGACGGCGTAATTGGACAAATGATGGAAAAGGTTGTATTACCTCCTTTCAAGCCACGTCGTACGGAAGAGGAAATTCGCAAAGAATGCCCTTGGGCAGCGTGTGGACGCTTAAAACACAGAGTCCCCAATATCATGACTTCACTTGATCTTGATCCGGTCAGCATGGAAAACAAAAATATCCATCTGCAGGCCAAATATACCGAAATTAAAGAAAAAGAAACACGCTTTGAAAGTTATTTATGTGAAGATGCAGACTATCTGATTGTTGCCTTTGGTTCAGCAGCACGAATCAGCCAAAAAGCTATTGAGTTATGCCGCAATCAAGGTATAAAAGTAGGCTTGTTGCGTCCTATTACATTATGGCCATTTCCATATAAAGCAATTGAAGAATTAAGTAATCATGTGAAAGGTATTTTAAGTTTTGAAATCAATGCTGGACAAATGATTGAAGATATCCGACTTGCAGTTGCGGGAAAAACGCCAGTCGAACACTTCGGAAGAATGGGTGGTGTCGTACCGGACCCAGATGAAGTGGTAACTGCTATTAAAGAAAAACTTATCAAATAAAGTAAAAACTATGAATCGCGAAGAGATTGAAAAAATAGTGGAAGAATCTGCACGTCAGGCACACCACAGCCATAAAGGCCCCTCTATAGACCAAATACGCAAATTCCTCAACTTTATCTTTCTGGTATGTGCAGCTATCGGACTTATACTTTATTTTGCTTATCCTGAAAATCGTATTATAGGTTTAGGAGTCCTGGGAATCGGCATGTTTCTAAAGATAATAGAATTCTTTTTGCGATTTCTGTTTTAACAAGGTGTTGAATTATGACTGAAAAAGAAATCATACAGCCGGAAAACTTAGTCTATAAGAAGCCGACACTGATGAACGACCGTCCTATGCACTACTGCCCGGGATGTAGCCACGGCGTAGTCCATAAATTAGTGGCCGAAGTCATCGAAGAAATGGGAATGGAAGAAAAAACAGTAGCCATATCCCCTGTTGGTTGCGCAGTATTTGCCTACAATTATATTGATGTCGATTGGGTGGAAGCATCCCACGGCCGTGCTCCGGCCGTGGCCAGTGCCATCAAACGCTTATGGCCTGATCGTTTAGTATTTACCTATCAGGGTGACGGTGATTTGGCTTGTATTGGTACAGCTGAAACAATCCATGCATTAAATCGTGGTGAACATATTGCCATTATCTTCATTAACAATGCCATCTATGGTATGACCGGCGGACAAATGGCACCGACAACCCTCATGGGCATGAAAACAGCAACATGTCCATATGGCCGTGAAGCCGATTTACATGGATATCCCTTAAAAATCACAGAAATAGCATCCGGATTAGAAGGAACTTGCTATGTAACCCGTCAGGCTGTACACACTGTTGCTGCAATACGCAAAGCCAAACAAGCCATACGTAAAGCATTCGAAAACAGCATGCTAGGAAAAGGTTCCAGTTTGGTTGAAATTGTATCTACCTGCAATTCAGGATGGAAGATGTCACCAGAGAAAGCCAACAAATGGATGGAAGAAAACATGTTCAAGTTCTATCCCTTAGGCGACTTGAAAGATACCACTGTTACTGAATAAAATTAAATGAACAAACAATGAAAGAAGAAATCATAATCGCAGGATTCGGTGGTCAAGGTGTTCTTTCTATGGGCAAAATCTTAGCCTATGCTGCCATGCTCGATGGAAAAGAAGTAAGCTGGATGCCATCTTATGGTCCCGAACAACGGGGAGGAACTGCAAATGTCACAGTTATTATCAGTGATGAAAAAATATCATCACCGGTATTGAGTATGTTCGATACTGCCGTCATTCTCAATCAACCATCATTAGATAAATTTGAATCAAAAATCAAGCCTGGAGGAACACTAATCTATGACGGTTACGGCATCATTACTCCCCCCACACGTCAAGACATCAGCATATATCGTATTGACGCCATGGATGCAGCAGCAGAGATGAAAGCCGGACCGGCTTTTAATATGATTGTACTTGGTGGACTTTTAAAAATACGCGGTTTGGCAGACATATCACATGTTATTAACGCTTTGAAAAAAACTTTACCTGAACGGCACCATCACTTATTACCAATGAATGAAAATGCAATACGTAAGGGTATGGAAATTATCCATAAAATGGATTGACAATCCCCTACTATTTATAGAAAAAACATAAGGAGGAAGTTTCTTAACCAGAAATATTCCTCCTTTTTTCGTTTTTCTTCGTATCTTTGCAAGCGTTATGAAGCAGAAACTGTCCATTATACTATTTTGGTGCTTGTGCCTTACTCTGACGGCACAAGCTCAAAACACGTATGACCAACAAAATTACGACGAAGAAAACGGAATGGTACAATCTGGTGATAACAACCGTTTCATTTGGGGACGAGATACCACCAGTAGTGAAGAAAAAGAAATACCAATAGGAATGTTTGTCTGGAAAATCGACGAACGTTTTGGAAATGTACGTCCAGCTGAAATGGACACATTACCACAAAATTTTCAAAACTTCAACCATACTTGCGGCCCAACTGGACAATATAATTTCTTAGGCAATTTAGGTTCGCCACGCCTCTCCAGACTCTTTTTGGACCGTAAGCCCTACTCAAATTTTATCTTTGCCGACCCTTTTGACTATTTCTATACCCCCGTCAACGAATTTCTGTTTACAAACACCAAAAGTCCTATCACAAACCTGTCCTACCACTCCAGTGGAAACAAACAGAATGGTGAAGATAGATTAAGAGGATATTTTGCAACTAACATCAATAAAATTGCCGGTATAGGTTTTAAATTCGACTACCTTTACGGACGCGGATATTACAACTATCAGGCAACATCCCTATTTAACGGTTCACTTTATGGTTACTACCGTGGCGATCAATATAACATGCACGCATGGATCAGCATTAACCGCATGCGTTTAGGTGAAAATGGTGGTATAGAAGATGACAATTACATTACCCGTCCTGAAGACTTTACCCGTTCGTACAGCTCAAGAGACATTCCTACCGTTTTAGCCAGTAACTGGAACAGAAACGAAGATCAGACCTATTTCCTTACCCATCGATATAATCTCGGATTTTATCGTGATGTAGAACTGCCGGATTCGTTAAAACCTGTCATTCCGGCAGACTCCGTACTTTTACGCAATCTTAATGACAGTGTGCGCCAAATCGTTCTCAGTAATCCAGAACGTACTAATTGGGTTCTTGATTCATTACGCAATGCATTCCTGATTTCACAGAATATACCTCAAGAGTATATTCCTGTAACCAGTTTCATTCACACACTCAATATCCGTAACGCCAGACATACATATTATTCTTATAGTACACCTGATAATTACTATACAAATTTATATTATGGCGACCCAGATAATGCTCATGACCGTACAAAAGGATTCTCGGTAAAAAACACTCTTGGCATCGCTTTGCGCGAAGGATTCAACAAATGGGCCAAGGCCGGACTTACAGCCTTTGCTTCACATGAATTACGTCAATTCAAGCTTCCTGATTTACTAGGAGGAATGCCTGTTGAGAAAAAATACACAGAACATAATGTTTCTGTCGGAGGTGAATTAAGTAAGACACAAGGTAAAACGCTCCATTATGGCGTTTTGGGAGAAGTTGTGCTGGCTGGAAGCGATATTGGTCAGTTTGAGGTAACCGGTAATGCAGATCTTAACTTTAAACTATTCAAGGATACCGTTCAACTTGCAGCAAAAGCATACGTCAAAAATCTGAATCCCAGTTTCTACATGCGCCATTATCACACACAGTTTACATGGTGGGACAACTACGATTTGAATAAAGAATTCCGCACAAGAGTTGAAGGTACATTATCCTTAAAACGAACACGTACCAGATTGACTATTGGAGCAGAGAATCTTACCAACTACACATACTTTGCTACTGTCAAGACTCCTGTACTTGGTGACGATGGCAAAGCAACAGGAAGCTACAGTAATGATGTTGCAGTAAAACAGAATGGAGGAAGTGTACAAGTCTTTAGCGCAAAATTAAATCAAGACTTCAAGTTTGGCATATTCCATTGGGACAATGAAGTTGCCTATCAAAAATCAAGTGATGACAATATTCTTCCATTACCTACAATATCTGCATACAGCAATATTTATTTGGTTTTCCGTATAGCTAAAGTTTTAAGAGTACAGCTCGGCGGCGATGTACGTTACTTTACAGAATATTATGCTCCCGATTATGCTCCTATTATCCAACAGTTTACAACTCAGGATCCTCAAACACGCATTAAAATCGGTAACTATCCGCTCTGCAATGTATATGCCAATCTACATCTTAAACATTGTCGCATTTACGTAGCTTACAACCATGTCAACCAATACAGCGGAAACTCGTTCTGGGCACCTCATTATCCGATGAATCCGCGTACTTTCCATTTTGGAATATCTTGGAATTTCTTTAACTAATAACTCTTAATTTCTCAGTTATATATTATATTATTGTCCTTCATGCGGTGCGATACCGCATAAAGCCCCACAAACGTCAGCAGACCATTTATCAGCAATAGTTCATAACCAAATTTATAATCAAATACGGTCTGTGTAACACAATCCAAAACATAACAACAAACAGGCGCAGCAATACAAATAACAGGAACAGTACAAGGCCTTGGCATGCGATGAGTGAACATACCGAACGCGAACAAGCCGAGTAAAGGTCCATAAGTATAAGATGCTATAACAAAAATAGCAACAATCACACTGGAATTATTTACAGCCTCAAAAACAATAATAAAAAGAATAAACAACGACGCTATTAAGGCATGTATCCATTTACGTACATATTCAGGACGTTTGAATCGTTTATCAACTTCCAGTATATCCACGCAAAAAGTTGTTGTCAAGGCTGTCAGAGCAGAATCTGCACTACTGAAGGCCGCGGCTATAATACCAATAGTGAAAAGTATCAGCACCCCATGTCCAAGATACCCTTCCGCACAAAATAAGGGCAAAAGATCATCTCCACGCAACGGAATGTCTATTCCCTTATTAGCCGCAAGCGTCAGCAATAAAATACCTAATGCTAATAAAACATAATTCAAAGGAATAAAAACAAAACCATACGTACACATATCCTTTTGAGCATCTTTCAGACTTTTACAAGTCAGATTTTTCTGCATCATATCCTGATCCAGACCGGTCATTACAATCACAATAAATATACCGCTCAGGAACTGTTTCACAAAGTGCTGTGGAGATGCCCAATCATCCCATTCCATCCATCTGCTGTGTGAGCTTTCTCTAATACAGTACATGGCTTCTGAAAATGAAAACCCATTCAACATACATACTTCATAACATATCCACAATAAAGCCACAATAAGGCATAACGTTTGCAAAGAATCAGTCCATACCAAAGTACGGATTCCGTTACGAAACGTATAAAGCCATATTAAAAGCACAGTTACACTGGACGTCACCCAAAAAGGAACACCTATATCAGAAAATACATACTGCTGTAAAATGAGACAAACAATATAAAGTCGGGCCGCTGCACCTAACATCTTAGACAACAGAAAAAAAGATGCGCCCGTACGATAAGCCGTTTTACCGAATCTCAAATCTAAATAAGTGTAAATCGACGTCAGATTAAGCCGGTAATACAATGGCAATAATACAAACGCTACAACCAGATAACCGAAAAAGAATCCTATGCACATTTGCATATAAGTCATATCTACCGTTTCTACCATTCCTGGCACAGACACAAAACTTACACCTGAAATAGATGCCCCTATCATACCAAAAGCCACCGCCCACCACGGTGACTTCCTGTTTCCTCTAAAAAAAGTATCATTGTCGCCTTTCCCGCCCATTACACGCGAAATAATGCACAAAAGCAGGAAATAGACGATAGTTGTCAATAAAATATATGACGCATTCATCGTCTAAGAATATATATAATCTATCGTGTTATTATTATATTTATAAGGCACACGCCCCGTCAGCACACTCCTCACTGACTCGCCCGCCATATTCCGGATGACGCTCTAACCATACTACAGCATATGCACATGTCGCTACAGGAGTCAGTCCCTGTTCCAACGCATAATCATAAGCAGCTTTAACCAGCTTAGACGCTATACCTCGTCCTCCGATAGCTTCTGGTACAATTGTATGTCTGATGTCAAAATCACGTCCTTTAATTTGATAGGCTACATGGGCAGTTATTCCGTCAACAGTCATATTAAAACGCCCCGCTTCGCTGTCATGAATGATTTGATTCTCCATATCCGACTATTTTAATTGATTTATTTTCCAATATTAAAAGTTCCATCCGTTGGCAGACAAATTCTGTACAACTTTTACAAAGTTATCAACTTCTATCCCTCGATTGACAAAATCTTCAAAATCATCCTCTAGGACCTCTTTCCAGGTTCTTCTGCCATCAACCTCCTCGTCTGGTTCAATGCTCAAATAAAGTTTAGTAGCTTTCTGAATATCGCCTTTCAAAACACAGCAATGGGCATAGTTACTTACAACATAAGGATCATCACGAAATTTTAAAGGCATATTGGCATATATCATTTCAGCCAAAGCTACCTGTTCATCTATCACTGCAAAATAAAGTCCGCTGGCCAAAGCCTTAATTCCAGCTTCGTTGGTTACAAAAGCATTAAACTGACGAACTGAACGGATACGACTTAATTCAAAAGTCTGTGGAGACATACCTTTGGCACATACAGCAACAATATATTCCGGATTGATTTCATCATTTAGTAATGACTGAAACAGATTCTCATTAGGCAAAGTCTTTGATTCATCATTCAACGGTAGATAACAAATCCAATATAAATTGAAATGACGTATCACTCCATTATTATCCACATACTCAATCTCAACTGGACGATAATTCATAATGGCATCAGCCAGTTTAGTCTGCAGAGCCTCTAATTCTTCCGGTATTTCCGGAGTGAATTTTTCGGCCTCATCATAATAAGGAGACTTTATCGGTTCTATTTTGGCAATATCTGATTCTGCCACTGCATATTGCTCATTCAACACACAATCAAAACCATGTAAACGTCCGTTTTTGAAGATCAGACTGTCGGTTCTCATCAGGCTTTGACTCATGAAAGGTTCACATGTCACCTGTACATAAGCCTTATCTCCAGCTTGCTGTAATGCAAGTCGAATCTGCTCAGGAAAAGTCTCAAAAGGATTCTGTTCTGAAACGTCATTGAGAGAAGTAACTTCAATATTTCCGCTATTATCTACCTGCTCTTTTTCTTTCAATAATAAAGATTCATCAGATGGAATTTCAGAAGCCACAACAGTCTCTTTTAATCTCGCAATCTCATTTTCTGCCGCAGCTAGTTCTTTACGCAACAAGGCCTCATCACGTTGTTTGTTTACCCGTTCCGTTTCCAAAGACACCAGTTTATCTCTCAATGCGTCATTATCTGATAAAGCTTGATCTAATTTGCGTTGCACATCTTTACTTTCCACATCCATGGCAATCACCTTTTCTCGCATGACATTCAACTCACGCGAAGACGCCTCCACCTTATTAATACAAGCTTCATCTTTATCTTTTAATGCCTGACGCAGTTCATCACAAACCTCCTGCAAATTTTTCACTTCCGACCGATAGCGCTCTTCTTCTGCAATTTTAATTTTCTCAAAATTTTGTTCTGCCACACGCAAACCCGTTTCTGCACTTATCTTTTCCTGTTTCAGAGTTTCTATTTGGCGTAACGCTACGACACGCTCTTCTTCCATTTTCTGACGAGTTTGGTCAAGTGCTTTCTCCAAAGTCTCCATCTGTGCCTGCAAATCTTTCTGCTGCTCTTTCTGTTCAGATTTACTCTGCACATAATCTTGCTCAGTCTTGGTCAGGCGTTCTTTTTGTACGGCCAGTTCTGATTGAGCAAGTTCCAGCTTCTTAGTCCACTCTTCTTCATTACGTTTATGGGTCTGTAGTTGGTCCTCGCAAGCCTTTTTCCATCGGTTTATCTCTTCATCTTTAGCGGCCATCAACCTTTCACGTTCCGTCAGTACAGCCTTCTCATGCTGTTCTCTGATTTCATTGGTCTGTATTTTTTCCTGCTCTAAAATTTCTATTTGCTTTTTAAGTTCAGCCATCTGCTCTTCGGCAGATCTCTTTTCTGCCTCCAATTGTTGACGTAATTTCTCTTCTTCCTGCTTGGCATAAACCTGGTTTTTCTCAATCTCAGCCTTAAGCTCGGCATTTTCACGTTCAGCAGTATTGACCTTGCTGTCGAGTGCAGCCATTTTCATTTGCACTGCTTCAGCTTCTTTGTTTAAACGAGCCTCCTTATCTTTCCACTGACTACAAGCAATATCATATTTTTTTTGTACTGCATCAATTTCATCTTTTAACTGCCTGGCTTCTTTCTCTAACTGAACTTTTACTTCTTCCTTTTCATTCTTAAGAAGTTCAATGTTTTTTTGTGAAACAACCAATTTATTTTCTGTCTCTGATATTTTAAATAAAGCATCGTCAAGCTGTTTCTTCAGAGCCTCACATTCAGCCACAGAAGCATCTTTGCTTTTAATTTCCGTTTCGTATTTAATTTGCCAGTTCTCCAACAGCTCATCTTTTTCGTCTAACTGTTGTTGACGGTTTTGTCTGATTCTCTCTTCATCTGAGAGTTGCCTGTTCAATTGTTCATTAATCGAACGAAGTTCCTGCAAATTATTCTTTAACGTTTCCACTTCGTGAAGTGAGTCATCTAAACGCTTTTGCAGAAACTCAACATCTACACCACCCCATTTATTGAATATTTTAATCAGTTTATTCATAGAATTTATATTTTTGAAATCGTTTGCAAGTTAGTCAAAAATCAGCAACTTTCTAAGTTTTCAAAACGCAATTTATATACAAAAAGTCATATTTTGATGTTAACGGATACCACAAAATCTTTCATACAAAAAAGTTTTCCTCTCTAGGCTCAATAATTAAGCAAAGAAAGGAAAACTTTTATCACTACAGACGACACCACTTGAAAATAAAACAATCTTATGATTGTCAGAAAAATGGTGTAATCTATATTTATTCTATTGTATTATCCTCACGTAATGTGAAATCACTGCTACCATCAAAACAATGTGTACAAACCTGACATTTAGGCAATCCGATGGCTTCTATCAATGTTTCCAATGTATTGAATTTCAAAGAAGACAAATTCAGTCTTTTGGCAATCTCTTTTACAAGAGCGTTATATTCGGGCGAACCCGTAGTAGCATACTTGTCCAATTTAGCATTGGCATCGCCCTCAAACTCTTGAATAAGACGACGTGTTATCAATTCCATATCACTCTTTGAAGAAGTGAAATTAATAAACGGACACCCGTAAATCAATGGCGGACAAGCAATACGCATATGCACTTCCTTTGCTCCGTCTTCAAACAATACTTTCGTATTATCACGCAACTGGGTACCACGCACAATAGAATCGTCACAATAAAGTACGCGCTTATCCTTAAGCATGTCCTTATTAGGTATAAGCTTCATTTTGGCTACCAGATTACGCATTTCCTGATTGCTCGGTGTAAAACTACGTGGCCAAGTTGGTGTATATTTAGAAATGGAACGCTGATAAGGCACGCCCTTTCCCGCTGCATAACCTAATGCCATACCTATACCGGAGTCAGGAATACCACATGCATAATCTACGGTTACATCATCTTCCTTTCCCATTTTGTAACCACATTCATAACGCACCTGTTCAACATTCCGGTTCTCATAGCATGAAGTGGGGAAACCATAATATACCCATAAGAACGAACAGATTTGCATTCTTTTATTGGGTTTTCTTAGCTGTTCCATACCATCAGCCCGCAAACGGACAATCTCGCCGGGACCAAGGAAATAAGTTGTCTCATAACCTAAATTAGGAAAAGCCGTCGATTCACCGGTAGCGGCATAAGCCCCCTCCTTTTTACCTATTACAATAGGTGTACGTCCCCAGCTGTCACGTGCTGCAATAATCCCGTCTTCTGTAAGAAGAAGCATAGAACAAGACCCCTTAATCTCATGATATACATTCTCAATCCCTTCAACAAAGTTATGCCCTTGATTAATTAAAAGCGCTACAAGCTCTGTCGGATTAATCTTGCCTGAACTGAATTCTGAAAAATGCATATTCTGCGCCAGTAACTTTTGCGCCAGCTCCTCCTGATTATTGATTTTCGCTACCGTTACCAAGGCAAAACGCCCTAGGTGAGAATTCATCAACAAAGGCTGTGCATCGGTGTCACTGATTACACCTATACCCGCATTTCCTTTGAACTTATCCAATTCTGATTCAAACTTCGTACGGAAATATGAATTTTCCAGATTGTGAATTGAACGCAGAAAGCCCTGTTCCTCACTATACGTCGCCAAACCTCCGCGACGGGTTCCCAAATGCGAGTTGTAGTCTGTTCCGTAGAACAAATCTGTCACGCAAGCGGTTTTTGAAATCGTACCAAAAAAACCTCCCATAAGTACTGTATTGTAAAATCACCACAAAATTATAAAAAAAGACGGATTCTCACAATATTCATTTTTTTTGTTAACTTTGTCCAAATGAAAAAAGTTTGAATCCCAATGCCGTGACTTTAAAAAGACTTGTATTTTTTTTATGTATAATTAGCTGGGGCCTTACAGCACAGGCTCGCTGTGAAGCAGCAGATTCCATTATCAGCCGTATGCACCGTACGGCTGGGATATATGCCGATTATATCACAGAATATCAAGCTAATCTTTACGTAAAGTCACAACTGGATATTATTAAAAAAAACTGGGGGTTCCGCCATATACCGGGACTGTTCAAAAGCGAAAAAGATGTCAACCGCTATATTATGGAAACATATAGCGACCTGCATTTTACAGCACCGCATATTTATGATCAGAAAATTAAAGCCATGGCCGGTACCGTAAACGATTCAAGGAATATTCCCGGCATGATGGATTTTTTTAATATCAACATCTATTCTCCATATCTGCTCGGAAAGCAACTGCTCTCACCCCTTGCACCAAACAGTAACCGATACTACATCTATACCATAGATTCTATTTCATGTGACAGTCAGCAACGCATAGAATACCATATCCGGTATACCCCTCGCAATAAAAGTTTCCAACTCATCGAAGGAGAAATGACAGTTACAGAAGGAGTATGGAGCGTACGCAAATTCAACTTCAAGGCCCGTTCCGAATTGTTGGATTTCACATGCAGCATAGATATGGGAGAAATCGGACAACCCGATGAATATCTGCCTGCAAACTATAGTATAAATGTGTTGTACGCTTTTGCATTCAACGTTGTCGAAGGATATTACGAGGCCATATTGAAATACCATGATATTAAATTCAAGACATCAGCGCCCGTATCCGCTGCTAAAAAGAACTACAATCTGTCCGGTTCGTTCTCTCTTCGCTGCGATTCAACAAGCTACCAAAGAAACGAGTCTAGCTTCGATTCTCTCAGACTCATTCCGTTAACCAATGCCGAACGATTAATTTATAGAAAATACCAAAAACGTCAGGCTGCGAAGAATCGTGAGAACGAAAAACCACGTCCCGTTACAACCAAAGACAAATGGAATTCCATCGGTGACTTTCTGTTCGATGACAACAGATGGAATCTGGCAGATAATGTTACACTCCACAGTTCACCGTTTATCAACCCGTTACTTATCAGTTTCAGCAAAAGCTATGGCATCTCTTACCGGCAAGACCTTAAATTCTCCACTCGACTGAAAAATGAACGTTCCATTTACACAGGTGCACGCCTTGGATATAACTTCAATAATAAAGAGTTCTACTGGACATTGGGTACAGACTACACATACTGGCCCGAACATCGCGGAATCTTACATATCAATCTCGGTAACGGCAACCGTATCAGTAGTAGCCAGATTATCGATGAATTAAAAAAACTACCTACCGACAGTGTGCTCAATGTCAACGATCTTAATCTGGAACAGTTTTCCGATTTCAACATTGAAATCAGTAACCAACTTGAAATCATCAACGGATTGAACCTGCATGTCGGATTGATTTTCCATCAGCGTACCCCTATTGAAAAGCCCGACATTCCATTCTATAATCTTAATCTCCCCGAACATGTTCAGGAAGGTCTGAAATCAAGTGTCCGTCCTCAATACAGGAGTTTTGCTCCTCGCATCAAAGTCGAATGGACTCCTGGACAGTATTATTATATGAACGGACGTCAAAAAGTCAATTTGGGTTCACGTTTTCCTACCTTCATTTTGGACTACGAAAGAGGTATCGGCAACGTTTTCAAAAGCACAGGTGTTTACGAACGTATCGAGTTCGACATGCAACACCACATCAAACTCGGACTGCTTTCCAACCTTTACTATCGCTTTGGTACCGGTTTCTTTACCAACATGAAAGAAACCTATTTTGTCGATTTCGTCAATTTCCGTAAAAACAACCTTCCCAACGGATGGAACGACGAAATCGGAGGTGTATTCCAAGCGCTAGACGGAAAATGGTATAACGTTTCCCCCTATTACGTCCGCGGACATATCACTTATGAAGCACCTTTTCTGTTATTACGGCATCTCATAAAGTATACTAGCCATGTCCAAAACGAACGGGTTTATCTCAATATGCTTACAATGAGCCACCTAGGACCATATTTTGAACTCGGTTATGGCATCGGTACATTTATTTTCGATGCCGGAGTATTTATGTCTTTAGAACATTTTAATAAAATCGGTTTTGGCTTTAAACTCACATTTGAACTGTTCGATTGAATACAATCTTTATTAAACAGGGTTTCTATTTCTGCTTCTAAGTGTTATAGATATAAAAGTCGCATTCCGGAAATGACAAACACACAAATCCGGAATGCGACATTAAATTATAAACAATAAGACTCTATACAGAGTAAGTTACAACTCGCCGTCACCAAGAATGTTACAATTATCTGTCTCAAGAAGTTTCAGACAGGTTTCCAACTCACTCGGACGAATCACTATCTTGGCCGTCTCACCCTGTGCAAAAGCATACATATATTCTATAAACACACCATGCTCAGCCAGATGCTCCAATATTTTAGACAACGCCCCGGCCACATTCGGACAGCTTATGCAAACCACGTCTGTCAGCACTACGGCAAAATGTTCTTTCCTTAATACCTCAACAGCCTTGTCCACATCAGACACAATCAGACGCAAAATACCGAAATCCGTTGTTTCAGCCATACTGAAAGCATGCATGTTAATGCCATTATCGCCCAAAGCCTTTGTCACGACATTGATTCGCCCACTCTTGTTCTCCAAAAATACGGATAATTGTTTTACTGTCATAAGATTTAATTTTAAGGATTATGCCAAAACACGTTTGTCTATCACTCTCTTACTCTTGCCTTCACTGCGTGGAATACTGTTGGGCTCCATCAGTTTTACGTCTGCCGAAATAGACAGCACACTCTTCAAACGTCCGGCCAGACGGTTCCGCAATTCAATCATCTGTCCCAACTCATCTGAAAGACAATCCGGACGCAACTCAACCTGTACCTCTAGTGTATCAAGATTGTTCTTGCGGTCAACCACAAGCATATACTGAGGCGCAAATTCAGGCATCTCCAGAATAACACTTTCCACCTGTGAAGGAAAGACGTTAATACCACGGATAATAAGCATATCATCACTTCGGCCCAGAATACGCGTAAAGCGCACACTAGTTCGGCCGCACGGACAGGTGCCGGGCATCAATGCCGTCAGATCCTTTGTACGGTAACGCAGCAACGGCATTCCGGTTTTGGTCAGAGTAGTAAACACCAGTTCACCTTCCTTGCCCAATGGTAATACCTCACCTGTTTCCGGATTAATGATTTCAGGATAGAAATGATCTTCAGCAATATGCGAACCGTTCTTGCACTCGCATTCATAAGCCACACCCGGTCCCATGATTTCGCTCAGACCATAAATATTGTAAGCCTGAATACCCAGATTCTCCTCTATTTCATGACGCATATTCTCCGTCCAAGGTTCTGCACCGAATGCCCCCACTCGCAGGTGAAGATCATCCTTGCTTAATCCATGCTTATGAAGGGCCTCAGCCAAATAAAGCGCATAAGAAGGCGTACAGGCAATACCCGTTACTTTCAAATCTCGCAACAGACGCAAATGCTTGTCCGTATTACCAGTTGAGGTCGGAATAACGGTAGCACCCAAATGTTCTACACCATAATGCGCACCCAGTCCTCCCGTAAACAAGCCATAACCATATCCTACAGAAACAATATCTCCTCTCGTTACACCATAGGCAGTCAGGCTACGGGCAATAACTTCTTTCCATATTTCCAGGTCGCGGCGTGTATACCCTACAATAGTCGGATTACCTGTCGTTCCGGACGAAGCATGCACACGTACCACTTCCGTCATCGGTGCCGCCATAAATCCCAACGGATAATTGTCACGCAAATCCTGTTTGGTGGTAAAAGGCAACTTCACTATATCGTCAATAGTCTGAATATCGTCAGGCAGCAAATCACGTTCCTGCATTTTCTTCCGGTAAAACGGTGTATTGTGATAAACAAGATCCACAAGTTTATGTAGACGTTTTCCCTGAAGTTCGCGAAGTTCGTCGCGACTCATACATTCTTTGTTCGTGTTCCAGATCATAGTTTCTCTCTATCTGTCTATAAGGTTAATTTCATTTTTATCAATCAATAGGATGATCCTCATGGAAAGCTTTCATACGCTCAGCCATAACCGGATACAGTTCTTCGCGCATACGCGACGTACAGGCTCGGATACCTTCCTGGTCACTGCCTGTAGTACCCAGCGAGATACTGCTCACCCCATAATACAACAATTCTTTCAACAGTTCTCCACTGCTCATTTTGCCGTAACCGATAGTGAAAAAGAATCCGTCACCTACCGGTTGCGTTACATCATAATCATACACCACATGGAAACCGTTGTCCGTAAAAATCTTCTTCATCCGTTCGGCACGTCGTGCATACTCTTTCATGTCTGCTGAGAAATCTAGCTCACCGTCGGTTGAGGCACGCAACATCTCGGCATAAGCATATTGTGTAGATGCCGTACATCCCGACGTAATCATATAAAGTATTGAAGCAATGAAAGTCTGTCCAAACACACCGGCATCGCAATAACGTTGGGCCAATGCCGGAAATTCACGGTCGAACAGTTTATCCGATACACAAGCCACAGCCATACGTTGTCCGGCATAACTGAATATCTTCGAAGACGACAACATCAGAATATAGTTGTCCGTATATTTTGCTACAGTAGGCGGATAAGGCGGCTGGAAAGGCTTACCGAAGTCACTCCGGAAATCCATGCAGAAATAAGCCATATCTTCCAATACAATCACATCATAACGTGTTGCCAACTCACCAATAATAGCAAGTTCGCTGTCTTCCAGACAAATCCATGCCGGATTGTTTGGGTTCGAATAAACAATTGCGGCAATGTCACCCTGACTCAGATAGCTTTCCAGCTTGGCACGTAGCGCTTCTCCACGATAATCATATATGTCAAACTGCTCCCAGCGGGCACCGATAATGCGCAGCTGAGACTTCTGAATCGGGAAACCGGGATCAATAAACAAGACTTTGTCTTTTCCCGGCTGACACTGCGTTGTAGCAATAAAAGAACCGAATGAAGCTGCCACCGAACCCGTAGTCGGAATGCAGGCACGCGGTGAAATATCAATGTCGATAAATGCTTTCACAAAACGCGAAGCCTCACGTTTCAGTTCAGGCACACCTGCTGCCGCAGGATACTGTGACCCTACGCCACGGTCGAGCGCCGCCTTCTCGGCTTCCACACCGATACGATTGGCCGGTAGTCCCGGCGACCCTTGGTCCATACGGATAAAAGGTATACCGGTCAGTTCTTCCAGACGCGATGCCACAAGAAGCACATCACCGATGGTGGCATTAGCCAGATCTGCTACGTGCAGTTCCTTGACTACCGAAGCCACCAGTTCCTCACTAAAAACCTGATGTTTCATACCTTTATGAATTTTACTTCAGTTCTGCCGCCTCATGACCGATATCAAAGGCACGCTTATTCATTTCCACAACAGCATCACCTTTTGCGGCAAACACCCGCGCTATACTGTCACGAAGTTCATCCACCGACAGAATTCCCAGAAAACGCGCGGCCGCACCCAATAAAATCACGTTTGCACATTTAGGCATCTGATGTTCGCGTGCCAGTCCTTCCACATCAATCATCACCACATGCGGAAGTGCTTTAAGCTCACCCATCAGCGCCTCGTCGTCCGGATAATTCGGAATATTCTTGAATGGAGAAGACGATGTGATAATCCATCCATCCTTATTCAGATAAGGCAGATAACGCAAAGCCTCCATCGGTTCAAGCGAAAGAATCATGTCTGCCGTACCGGTTGCTATCAGGTCTGAAGAAATCTGACCGTCAGAAAGACGGAGATTTGACTGCACGTCACCGCCACGCTGACTCATGCCGTGCACCTCAGCCTGTTTCAGATTCAAACCGGCCTGTGTGGCGGCCTCACCTATAATGGTGGCTATGGAGAGGATACCCTGGCCTCCTACTCCTGAAAGAATAATATCTTGTTTCATGCCTTTTGTTCTGCTTTTTTCTGTTTCAACTTACGGTTCAGTGTCTGGATACATTCCCGGCGTGGTATAATGACAGACACCCCTTTATACTCTATTTCCTCACGAAGAATACGGGTAATCTCTTCCATATTCTTTGGTAATGGCACCACAACACGCACATGTTCCGGTTCCACACCAAGTCCCAGACAAATAGCCTCGAATTTGTTCGTTCCGGCCGAATCCTGTCCGCCAGTCATCGCTGTAGTCAGATTATCGGAGATAATTACCGTAATTTGTGCCTTATCGTTCACTGCATCCAACAGTCCGGTCATTCCGGAATGGGTGAATGTTGAGTCTCCTATTACAGCTATGGCCGGAAACAATCCGCTGTCGGCCGCGCCTTTAGCCATCGTGATAGAAGCTCCCATGTCCACACAGGTGTCAATGGCACGGAACGGCGGCAATGCTCCCAGTGTGTAACAGCCTATATCTGCAAATACACGGGCATTTGGATACTCCTTTACCACTTCATTCAATGCGGTGTAAACATCGCGGTGTCCACATCCCTGACACAAGGCTGGCGGACGCATTACCACATTTTTCGGAGCGGCGAAATAACGTTCCGGCTCACAACCCAACGCCTTGGCTACACAATCAGGCGTTAACTCACCTGTTCGTGGCAAATCGCCTGTCAAACGACCCTTAACGGTATAATCCGCAGACAAAAGAGCCTTGATTTGTTCTTCCACAAACGGCTGGCCATCTTCCACCACCAGAATTTCCTTGCTGTCGGCTGCCAGCTTACAGATAAGATCTTCGGGCAACGGATATTGAGTCACCTTTAATATATTAAACTTCTCTGCGGCCCCGGCCACTTCCATCACATAATTATAACCAATGCCACAAGTCAGCACGCCAAGCGGTTTATCTTCTTTCGCACGGTTATAAGACACGTAGGGCGATGTTGCGCTCAAACGCTCAAGTTCAGGTTGTTTTTCTATCAATGCGGCATATCTGCGACGCGAATTGGCCGGCAACAGCACCCAGCTCGACGGATCTTTGGCAAACGGAAGCGCCTGTACAGGTCCGGCCTCCTCCTTCACTGTCACATCGGCACGCGAATGAGCCAGACGCATCGTTATACGCATCAGTACAGGAAGCTTTTCACGTTCCGACAGTTCAAAGCCATAAGCCATCATGTCATAAGCCTCCTGTTGTGAAGAGGGCTCAAGAATCGGCATCAAAGAGAATTTACCATAAAAACGAGAGTCCTGTTCATTCTGTGACGAATGCATGGACGGATCGTCTGCCACAACCACTATCAATCCGCCGTTTATACCCGTAATCGCTGAATTGACAAAAGCGTCAGCCGCCACGTTCAGCCCCACATGTTTCATACACGCTATGGCTCTGGCACCTGCATATGAAGCTCCCAAAGCTGCTTCCACAGCCGTTTTTTCGTTCGTACACCACGTGCTGTGCAGACCACGCTCACGAGCCACCGGATGACGCTGGATATATTCTGTAATTTCCGTACTTGGCGTACCGGGATAGGCATATACCCCCCGTATGCCCGCATGGATAGCACCCAAGGCAATCGCCTCGTCGCCCAATAAAAGTTTCTTTTCCATGTTTATTGTGTTATTGTATGGTTTATTCTATGTTTGTCAGTTTAAAGTCGTCCGCGTCTTCCAACACTGGAAATTTGGCTCTGAAGGCGTCCAACTCCGCTTTGTCAAGTTCCACCGTAACGGTACCGACCTCTCCGCGCGGACATTCCGCCATCGTTCGGCCATAAGGATCTATCATCATCGTACCGCCACAATACTCACAGGCCGGATCCGTACCTACACGATTCACGCCAGCCACATAACACTGATTTTCAATGGCTCTGGCATGCAACAGCGTGTTCCAAGCCTCTACCCGCGGTGTAGGCCAGCTGGCCACATAAAATATCATGTCATAATCCTTCCTGTTTCTGGCCCATACGGGGAAACGCAGGTCATAACAGACCTGAAGCAGGATACGAAAACCAGCATACTCCACCACCACCCTGTCTTTTCCGGCTGTAAACCGCTTATGTTCACCGCCATAAGTAAACAGATGCTTCTTGTCGTAAGCAGCCACTTCGCCATCCGGCTTCACAAAATAAAAACGATTATAATAATGTGTTCCGTCGTGAACCGCCACACTGCCGGCCATTGCACAACGGTGTGCGGCCGCATATTCTTTCATCCACTTCAGTGTGTCACTCTCTGTCGTTTCGGCAATCCCCTCAGGTGAGGTACAGAATCCGGTAGAAAACATTTCCGGAAAAACATAAATGTCCGAACCGGGAACTCCGGCAAGTGCCTTTTCGGCCTCATACACATTCTGACTGGGATTTCCCCACACTATATCTTGCTGCAAAAGCGTTATTTTCATGTTTATTTGTATTAGACTCCCGCAAAGATAAAAAAAATTATGATACAACAATTTCAAATTGTATTCTTTTCGCGCCTGAAACTAACATTATCACACTTACACCCACCAACGATTCCTCTATTTGATACATAACCTCATTTATAAACCAATATTCCGGGCAAAATCTTGCATATCTTATAATTTTTTCTGAATATTGTATATACGATGATTTAAACCAACAGACAACAATTTTTAATCAACTAGCTATCAGAAACATACAAAATATTCGCGCATAACTTTTATCTTTGCTATTCCATAACCGTGTCACTTTATTCATCTACTTAAACCATGAAACACATCATTATCTCATTTTTCTTACTGGTTGCGACTGGTACGGCTTATGCGTTTCCTCCCTATAAAAAATCATCCGTTATTCCTCTCAGCGAAGTCATGACGCACGACCCTGTAATGGCCGTACATAATAATACCTATTACCTTTTTGCTACCGGACAAGGCATTACCGTCATGTCCTCAAAAAATTTAAAAAACTGGAAGTTCGAAAAACCCGTTTTTGACAAAGCGCCTCAATGGGCAGTAGAAACTGTGAAAGGCTATACCGGACACACATGGGCACCAGACATTATTTTCCACAACGGACTTTATCATTTGTTTTACTCATGTTCAGCTTTTGGAAAAAATACGTCTGCTATCGGACATGCCACCAATCCTACACTCGACCCGTCCAGCCCCGATTTTAAATGGACCGACCACGGCATGGTGATTCAGTCCGTCCCCAACCGTGACATGTGGAATGCCATCGACCCCAATATCATCATTGACGAGAACGGTACTCCCTGGATGAATTTCGGTTCGTTTTGGGATGGCATAAAAATTGTAAAACTGACTCCCGATTTGAATAAAGTAGCCCAACCGGAAGAATGGTACTCACTTTGTCGCCGTCAGCGTACTTCCGGTATGTCCGGAGAAAATGCCGGCAACGGAGCTGTAGAAGCACCGTTTATCATGAAGCACGGCGGTTACTATTACCTGTTTGTGTCATTTGATTATTGTTGCAAGGGTGTAAACAGCAATTATAAAGTAATGGTCGGACGCTCAAAGACTGTAACAGGCCCCTATTTAGACAAAGAAGGTAAAGCCATGGATAAAGGTGGTGGTTCATTAGTGATTCAGGGCAACAAGGATTATGCCGGCATCGGTCATAATGCAGCCTATCATTGGAATGGAAAAGATTATTTCATTTCCCATGCTTATGCAATAGACGAAGAGGGAGCCCCAAAACTGATAATCCGCGAAATGAATTGGACACCAGACGGGTGGCCAATAGTAAACTTTTAAAGCTGATGACTGCAGGCTTTATTATTAATTTTACAATATAGAATTTTATTTATTAAGACAATAAATCCATCTTAATCTAAACAGAACAAGCAATTTATTATTTCATTTCCACATACTTTCTCGTACATTTGTATATGCTTACGTAAACAAAATATTTCAGCTTAATAGAAAAATATATTGATTCTTTTCACTGAATTAAAGATAAAAATAAATAATCAGCAAGTTAAATTAAAATACAATGAAACTAATATCTGAAATCTACTAAACATTAATAAGTAAAGCTATTCAAAAAAAACTAAAGAAGATATCAGAAAATGGTTTCTACATTATCGGTAAAAAAATGATTCTGTTGATTCAAACAGTTTTATCGCTAATTATTTAGCAGAAATAGTAACCTATAATAACGTAGTATAAAGTAAAGACTCAGCAGCAAGGTGTAACAAGAGCCAACCGTACTCTATACATGACAACAGAAACAGCCTGCGCGAGAGGTTGACGTAACCTTCGCGACAGGCTGCTCATTAAATTACATTCAAACTTTCTCAGTTATTACCGTCCTTAAGGTCAGACTTTTGCAGGAATGGTAACTTTAATATGCTGTTATAAACATCAACATTGTCACGTTCTCCGCAAATACATCCAGCTTTTCCGCATGAAGAACGAAGAGTTACGGCGGCTTCAAACTTCAGTTCCGGAGCTTCTGTTGTTGCCGGAAGTGAAATAATGCAATCTGTTCCAGCTGTGAACGTTGTCCTGCCACAAAGCGCACTTTCGTCCATAACGGTACATGCTGTACTAAACAAATTGAAATGTGCACTTGCTCCCCTTATATCGTAGTTCCAACTTAATTTCGAATTTTGAGAGCATAGGTTAGATATTACTACATCATCAATTTTATAAGTAGATGATGTACTGAACGTTACGCCTCCGCTTACAGTTGACGAAGCTCCTCCATCTAAACTAATTGCTACACTCCTTGCAAGGTTCCATGCAAAGCCGGAGGTGTATGAAGTAGAGGATTGCATTGTTTCAGGCGAACTTCGATGAATCTGCATCGAAAGTGCATTAACAGGAGTGAGGGTGACCTTGATGTTTTTGCCATACCATTCGCTTACTTTGGCAATAGTATGACATCCGTTTGTTGTCACATTTGCATTATACACACCTCGATAGGCATCAGCGAAAGAGCATATTATCTCTTGGTGTATGAGATAATAGTTTCTGTCCTCATCAATGGAATATACATGCCAGATGTCGTGTTCGAAACCGTAAGTATTACTTGTTCCCTTTTCCGTTACATTAGCTTTCTCCATATTCCTGTATTGAGATTTATCAATTGTCACCGTCTTATTCGTATAGAATTTTATTGCACCTACTAAGTCTTTAACATTTTGCAAGTCGTCATCGGCCCGTGTCACGGCTGCTAGTCGGTTCGTAGCAAAGTTGTTAAGCACTCTTTGAATACTGAACAAGGCATTGTCTATAACTTGGCCTTGCGTGTAGTCATCAACATAATTGCCATTATCATCTTTTGGCGACAAGATGTAGAAGAACCCCGAGTAGGGAGAGGCTTCGTTGTCTGCCAGACTCACAGCGGCATCTGCAATGATGAACAACTCCTCACTTATGTCCGTACTTTCAGACATAAAATTGTGGGCGCCGATGGTGTTACAGAAATCCTCAAGGGTCTGGTAAGAGTCAATCTTGTCAAGTATAAATATCGCTCCGTTTACCGCACTCTCCCTCAGTGCTTCTTTGTCAGCAGAGTTGATCTCGCTGCCCTTTAAGAAAAGAAAGTCTCCTTTGGAGAGCTTTTGGCCCGCTGTATATTGCTGCTTATTGCTGAAACGAGCTAAGATATTGTCGTGTAGACATTGAAGGTTGGTCGTCACATCAGCGGACGAAATGTAGTAAAGCGTATTTGTCATTGTGACATCATTGTTGTCTTCCTCCGGCAACTTTTCTGCTCCTATCAAATCACTGTCTTTAATTTCGCGATCAGTCACTTTTATACTCTTGTTATCAACCGAAAACAGGGTATGAAAATCAAGTGCGGCTGCAAGCTGCTCGTGAAAATGTGAGTCAGTCTCATAATTTAATGTGGATTCTTGCGTGTCTGAATAAACTTTGGTGTCAACGACCTTATCACCGTCCATCAGGCGAACATTACAACTGTATTCATATTGCGTCGTGATTACGCCTTCAGGAACAGCACCCTCCTTGTGCAGGGCAGAAACGATCATACCAACTGTCGCAGGAGCATCGTAGGTCAACGTCTTTGTCCATGTCTCGCCACAGCGCAGCGTGTCTGTGGCCACACCTTCTTCAAAGTTGGAGGTAGTGGGATACATTATCTCTACGTAAGCAATGTCGCCCAAACTCTCGCCAAGCGAATAAGTCAATTCTACTTCAACTTTCAAATTTGATGTCCCACCTGGTTCATTAACCTCATCTTCTTGACAAGAAGTTGCTAACATTATTATTAACATAGCCACCGCCAAATGCGGCAACAAATTTCTGCCAAAAAGCATACGCTTAAACGCAGGGAATCCCCCTTTCATCAATAAATTAATTTTACTCATAATTTAGATTTTTAGTTAATAATGAGAATCAGGAGCTAAAAGTCTCATCCAATTCACAATTTAAAGTTTGTACTCAGTTAATTACCTCACTATATATTTGTAATTCTCTTATAATCTGTATATTACAACAACAACCAAAGTAATAATTCCAGTTATTATATATAAAGGGAAAAAATAAAAACTAATAGATTTGTACTTCCCAAAGGTAATAAATGACATTTAGTAGCCAAAATTTTATAAAAACTTTTTCTATTAAATTCTTATGTTTTATAAAAATTGTCGTTTGAGCACTTTTCTAATTGTCGTTTGAGCACTTTTTTGTCGTTTGAGCACTTTTATTTTGTCGTTTAAGCACTTTTTAAAAAGGGGATTCCGTGACTTTTCGCCACAGAATTTATCCCTGATTAGCTTTTCTCCACTTGGCTGGTGTACATCCTTCCTTCTCGGTAAATGATTTGATAAAATTACTACGGGAAAGAAAACCTGAAGACTCAGCTAACTTCTGCACATTGATTTCCGGATGTTCTTTCAGCATGTTTTTAGCATACTCCAATCTAAGGCCGGTTATCCATTCGCGGAATGTCATTTTATACATAGTTTTGATATGAGCGGAAAGATAAGTACGGTTTGTATGAAGTATTTCGGAAAGTTCTTTTATGGTAAGTCCCTGTTGAACATATCCGTCTGTCTTTATCCAATTGTCCACCTTTTCTATAATTTCTGTATAGGAGACAGGGATTTCCTGTTCTGAAACCATTTCAGAACAGGTTTCCGTATCTGTCAGAAGTTCTTCTTCAGATCGTATGTCCTGCTCAAAAGCATTTTCTACCTGTTCATAGAACAGCAGGTAGTTCTGATAACTATAGAAAAGATAACAGTAGAACGGAATTGACGACAGAATCCATACATATACATATTCGTCAGGCAGAAATGTCAGCAATCCACATCCGACACCGAAGATAAGTGCCCAATATGTAAAAGTGGACAGCCATTCTACATATGCCCCTATATCATCTGCATGCGTGTCATCGAAAATCCGAACGGATCTACGATATGCAACAATGACTCTCCGAGCCAGCACAAGCCCGTAAATCACCAACCATGTAGCTAAAACCAGCAATGCGATCTTCTGCACGACACCCTCTGGCAACAGTAATAATACGATCCAAGACAGGGATGAGAAGATAAGCCAGAGAATAATGTGTGTCCATGACCTTTTGCGCGTTATGTAGAAACGGTCCAGCAATGTTATCATTGCTGAACTGAACAGATAATAACACAAAAAATAAGTGGACAAATTCATCAATATGGCTGCATTTACATTTCTGAACCTTATTCCGCAAAAGAAATGAACCGAATAATTAGCAGCAAGCAACAGCAGTGCTATACCCATTATTCGCCGAGAACGAAGATAATTTCTAAAAATTTTCTTCTCTGGTGTCTTGGCAAACAAAAAATAAAAGCCGAAGAATAACATCAACGGCAGCGCGATACAAAGTGAAAAACTATATATAGATGATTCCATTGTTATGGTTATTGGTTTCACATTCGCAAAGTTAACAAAAATTCAAATCTTAGAACAAATTAACTCTTTTTTTATTTCTACATCAATGACAAACTCAAAATATAATACAATATGGACTTATATTTATGAAATCTCCTATCATAACAGAAATAATCTTTATACAACAATTAAACATTTCCCCAAAAACTCCTTCACCCCTTCACATTATACGATAACCATCTTATTTTCTGTATGATATGTGTGAAGGGCTATCCTTCACATCCTTCACTTTGTCACTTGTGACATATTAACCGACTTTTTTGAGGCCTTAACGCAATATTTCAAGACAAAAATCAGATTTTCTTATCCCGGAATCCATGATTTTCCGTCCGTTTTTTCCCATCATCCCCGCAACCGTGCAGAAAAATGTTCCGGTACGGTAACGGGTATCACCGTAACAGTGCGGAAAAATATTCGTAAGGTGCAGGATTGAATCCGTAACCGTACGGAAAAAAATCCGTAACCGTACGCGTTTTGTAAAACCGGAGGTGACTGTGAAGGATCGGTGAAGGAGATGTGAAGGAGAGTCCTTCACACTTAATTTTCTGTCCGCCTGATATTTAAATGGCATTGTGAAGGAGTAAGGCCGGAAAGTGAAAAAATACCTTTATAGGAAAAATGCAGGGACCCACGGACACGATACTTCTTCTGTCACGGACGGAAACGATTCCCTACATGCGGACAAACGGCAGAGAAAGCTACAGAATGTGACGGAATGCGTTCAAGAATGACCGAAGGTTACCAAAAGCTGCCACGGTGGCTTCCAGCCCGTCGTATATTTGTTTCAAAAACAAAAACGCCATGGACTCTATCAGCATACTTGTACGACGCGCCGCCAAAAGATGGGCGGAGAAACGGAAAGAAAAGAAGTCATCTGAACCGGAGCGCACTGAAACGGCAGTAACCGAGACAACGGCAGATAAAGCAACAATACCGGTTGAAGCGGCAACTGCGGATAAAGCAGCGCCGGAACAGACGGAGACAGCCGCTCTGCCGGCCGGCGACCGCAAAGCCGTAAAAGAGGCCTGTAGGAACAATCAGGGTCTCCGCAAAACGAAAGCTTCCGGAGAGCATGCCGCCACTGCGAAGGAGTGCCGTCACTCACAGACGGAATACACCACGGAGGAACTTTTGCAGGATTTTCTCGCCACACGTTACCGTTTCAGATATAATGTGCTGACGGAGGTCACAGAATATGCACCGGCACAAATGGCAGACGGAAGCGGGCCTAATACGGCAGATTTCCGTCCTGTCAACGTGCGGGCGCTGAACACCTTCTGCATTGAGGCGCACCGTGAGGGCATTCCCTGCTGGGACCGTGACATGGCGCGTCTGGTCAATTCGGCTTCCGTGCCGGACCATCATCCCTTTACCGCTTACTTCGACCGCTTGCCGGCATGGGACGGAAAGGACCGTATCGATGCGCTGGCAGCCCGTGTGTCGGACAGCGGTTTCTGGAAAAGGCATTTCCACCGCTGGCTGCTGGCCGTCGTCGCACAGTGGACGGGGCGCGACCGTCTGCATGCCAACAGCGTAGCACCGCTGCTGGTCAGCGCGGCACAGGGCATGGGCAAGTCGGCCTTCTGCCGTGCGCTGCTGCCGCCGGAGCTGCGTGCCTATTACAGCGACTGTGTGGACCTGAACGCGCCCGAGAGCGTCGGGCGCAAGCTGACCGAACTGGGACTGCTCAATCTGGACGAGTTCGACCGCATAGGTCCCAGACGTCAGCCGCAGCTGAAAAATCTCATGCAGCTTTCGTCCATGAACCTGCGCAAGGCGTACAGCCGCCATGCCGGCGCACGCAGGCGCATCGCCTCGTTTATCGGAACGAGCAACAGCCGTGAGTTGCTGACCGACCCGTCGGGAAGCAGACGGTTTATCTGTGTGGAGGTGCAGCGCTCCATTGACTGCACAGGAATAGAACATGACATGATTTTCGCGCAGCTGAAGGAGGAACTGGCACGGGGTGAGCGTTACTGGTTCAGTGCCGAAGAAGAAGCTGAACTGCAGGCGCACAATATGGACTTTTACCGCATCAATCCCACGGAGGACATAATCAGACGGCGTTTCCGTATACCCAGGCCCGGAGAGACGCCCGTGCTGATGGCGCTTGAAGAGGTGATGGAGCTTATCAGGAAAGGAAACCGCTATGCCCTGCGCGGGGTCAGCACGCAGGCCTTTGCACGCGCGCTGCTGGCGGCCGGATTCACCCGCAGACATACACGCGAGGGAAACCGCTATGAAGTGGCGGTAAGGAAGACTTAAGGCAAGAGGATGAGCCCGTATTGCGGCATTCTCAGATAAGGTATCATAAGATAGGGAATGGATGACAGTACGGCAGCAGACATGGCCTCACGCAGCCAGAAACATATAAAACAAGACACACCGGAATTATTCTCAGAGGGGAGTAATCAGAAACATGTCAAAGGACGGTGTCACAGCCGCCTG